>CAYPEM010000020.1:12066-26139 GCA_964409765.1 uncultured Chitinophagaceae bacterium | reverse complement strand
TCCGGCGGTGAAAAGAAACGGAACGAGATTCTTCAGATGGCTGTGCTGGAACCGAAACTTGCAATCCTTGACGAAACCGATTCCGGATTGGATATCGATGCGTTGAAGATCGTTTCAAGCGGAGTGAACAAATTAAAATCGCCGAAGAATGCAACGATCGTTGTAACGCATTATCAACGTCTGCTCAATTACATTGTTCCGGACTTTGTTCATGTGTTGGTGAATGGACGCATAGTAAAATCTGGGGGAAAAGAATTGGCGATGGAACTCGAAGCAAACGGCTACGATTTCATTAAAGAAGAAATGCAGCAGTCAGCGTAATGGGAGAAGAAAAAATGTCTATTGAGAAAAACCATTATGCTACTGAGTTTCAAGCATTTCAGCAAAATGGTGCAACAAAAAGTCCGTCTTGGGTGAATGATGTCCGCAAATCTGCGCTGACAGTATTTGAAGCACAGGGATTTCCGACAACGAAAGATGAAAATTGGAAATACACGAATATATCATCGATTGCAAAACTTCCGTTCAAATATTCAGCGGGAAAGCAATCGATTTCTGCTGAACTTGTCAAATCATTGTTAATAAGCGGTATTGAACAGTATGTTATCGTATTTGTGAATGGTCATTTTTCAAAAGAGCATTCACAAATAAACGACTTGCAAGCAGGAGTCGTAATCAAGAATCTGATCGATTCGTATGCGATGCATAATGATGTCATTCAACAGCATCTTTCAAGGTATGTGAAGTATCATCAGAATTCTTTTACGGCATTGAACACAGCATTCATCAACGATGGTGCGTTCGTTCACATTCCTGCAAATGTAGAAATTGAAAAACCGATCCATCTGTTGTTCATCTCTACAAAGAAGGAGAGCGAACACTCTGCATCACATATCCGTAATTTGATTGTTGTGGAAGAAAACTCAAAAGCGAATTTCATAAGCAGTTTTTATTCAGCAGAGGAAAATTCGAATCTCACGAATGCTGTTACGGAAGTTGTTGTCAAGAATGGCAGTGTTGTTGAAATAGTAAAGGTGCAGAAAGAAAGTGAATCATCATTTCATGTTGAGAACTTGCATGTGCATCAATATCAACACAGCAATATTCATGTTTTCTCTCTTGCTGTCGGCGGGTCGATTGCACGAAATGATATGAGCGTGATTATCGATGGTGAATCGACCGAATGTAATTTAAATGGACTGTATATAACATCCGGTGATCAGCTCATCGATCACCACACGTTCATGCATCATATCCATCCGAATTGCCCGAGTCATGAATTGTTCAAAGGAATTTTGACCGATTCATCGCGCGCAGTCTTCAACGGAAAAGTATATGTGGAACCTGAAGCGCAAAAGACCGATTCGAAACAGACCAATAGAAATCTCCTGCTATCTGACACTGCAATTGTCGATACTAAACCAGAACTCGAGATATTTGCCGATGACGTGAAATGTACGCACGGAGCAGCGGTCGGGGGAATGAATGAAACCCATTCATTCTATCTGAAAACGCGCGGAATCTCCGAAGAGAATGCAAAAGGAATCCTTACCGTTGGATATGCAGCCGAAGCGACGGAAAAAATAGTTCATCCGGGTTTGCGCCGTCATGTTGATCAAATTGTTGTCGACCACCTCCGATCAAAACTTGGAACCGGAAATTTACCTGAAATTGTTCACGCATAAACCATGTCCGAACTTGAAGCTCAAATAGCGTTTGATGTAACAACTCTAAGAAAAGATTTTCCCATACTCTCTACTTTGGTGCATGGGAAATCTCTTGTATATCTTGACAATGCAGCAACAACGCAAAAGCCAAATGCAGTTCTTGATATTCAGAACATCTATTATCGCGAACAAAATGCGAACATCCATCGCGGCGTTCACCATTTAAGTGAAGTGGCGACATTCGAATATGAAAAAGCCCGCGGCAAAGTGAAGAACTTCATCAATGCTGCTGATAACAAAGAGATTATTTTCACTAAAGGGACGACTGATTCAATTAATCTGGTTGCACAAAGTTTTGGCAAAACATTCTTGAATGCCGGCGATGAAGTGATTATCTCTGCGATGGAACATCATTCAAATATTGTTCCGTGGCAGATGATCTGCGAAGAACGAAATGCAAAACTTCGCATAATTCCGATGAATGATGATGGTGAGTTGATTATTGAAGAATACGAAAAATTGCTTTCGCCAAAGACGAAGATCGTTTCGGTGGTGTACATCTCAAATTCGCTTGGAACGATTAATCCAATACAACAGATTATTGATCTTGCACATCGGAATGGTTCAAAAGTATTGATCGATGGAGCGCAGGCAATTGCACATACCACGGTGGATGTTCGTTCTCTTGATTGCGACTTTTTTACTTTTTCGGGACATAAAATTTTCGGACCAACTGGAATCGGTGTGTTGTATGGAAAAGCTGCGCTCCTTGATCAGATGAAGCCATATCAAGGTGGCGGCGATATGATCCGTTCCGTGACATTTGAGAAAACGACGTACAACGATCTTCCATATAAATTTGAAGCGGGAACACCGAACATTGTCGGTGGTATCGGACTCGGCGCTGCGATCGATTATGTGAATATCATCGGACTCAATGCCATATCAAATTATGAATCTGAACTTCTTGAATACGGGACTGAAATATTACGTCAAGTGAGCGGACTTCGGCTGATCGGTACTGCAAAGTCAAAAGCAAGTATCCTTTCATTCGTTTTGGAAAATGCCCATCCTCATGATATTGGAACCATTCTTGATCGTGAAGGAATTGCAATCCGCACTGGCCATCATTGCACACAACCGGTGATGCAGAGATTTGGAATTTCTGCAACAGCACGAGCTTCATTGTCGTTTTATAACACAAAAGAAGAATTAGATTCGCTTGTACGAGGGATTGCAAAAGTTATGGAGATCTTCGGATGAGTGAATTGAATGAGTTATATCAGCAATTGATTCTTGAACACAATAAATCGCCGAGAAATTTTAGAGAGCTGGAACATTTTACAAACGATGCCGATGGTTACAATCCATTGTGTGGAGATCATTATCATATCTGGTTAAAGCTGGATGGTGATATTATTTCTGATATTGGGTTCAAAGGAAGCGGCTGCGCTATTTCAAAATCATCTGCTTCGATGATGACTGCCGCAGTGAAGGGAACATCGATAGAGAACGCAAAAGAACTGTTTGAAAAATTTCATTCCGTTATCATGACAAAAATCGGTGATTCCATTCCTGAAGAAAAGATTGAAGAATTGGGAAGCCTTGGAGCTTTAGCCGGTGTACGGGAATTCCCGGCACGGATCAAATGTGCAAGTTTAGCCTGGCATGCGTTAAATGCCGCATTGACTAATCCGAAACAGACGGTTTCAACAGAGCAATAAATTTAATATTCATTCACAACACAAATTTGAAGCGAATGGAAAACGAAAAATATCCAACGTTACAACAGTTGAGTTCGATCGAAAAAATGATCATCAAGGAACAGGTGACGGAACAAATCAGAACAGTGTATGATCCGGAAATTCCCGTAAATATCTATGAACTCGGTCTTGTCTATAATGTTGAAGTGTCCGACACAGGTTTGGTTGATGTAACAATGACATTGACTTCGCCTGCTTGTCCCGCCGCACAGGTCATTCCTGTAGAGGTGAAACAAAAAACAGAAACCGTTAAGGGTGTATCAGAAACTAATGTCAATATTGTGTGGGAACCGCGCTGGGAAACAAGCATGATGTCTGAAGAAGCGCGACTAACTTTGGGCATGTAATTCTTAATGTTATACTGAACCGTTCGCTTAAAGCGAACGGTTCAGTATAAAAACAATTGAAGTGAATAAAATTTATGAATTCAAATAGACGGATATTCTTAAAAACTTCATCTTCGCTCATTATCGGAACACTTGCATCTGCTGTTTCAGTATCAGCAAACGAAAAGAATACTATTTTATCATCACAAACCAAGGAGAAAAACACAATGGCACACGAACTTGCACCGCTTCCATATGCATTGGATGCACTTGAACCCTATATCGATGCAAAGACGATGGAAATCCATCATGGCAAACATCATGCTGCGTATGTTACCAATTTGAACAATGCGTTGAAAGATCATGCCGATCTTCAATCAAAGTCAGCGATTGAACTGATTACCAATTTGAATGCTGTTCCCGAAGCGATCCGCGGCGCAGTTCGTAATAATGCCGGCGGACATGTGAATCATACTATGTTCTGGCAGCAATTGAAAAAAGATGTTGCATTTCCTGCAACGAGTAAATTCGGTGCAGCGTTGACATCAACATTTGGTTCACTTGATGCATTCAAAGAACAATTCAACAAAGCAGGACTTGGACGTTTCGGTTCCGGCTGGGCGTGGTTGATCGTTGATGGTGGAAAACTTGTCATCACCTCAACCGCAAATCAAGACAATCCAATTTCTGATGGAAAGAAACCAATTCTTGGTGTTGACGTGTGGGAACATGCATACTATTTGAAATATCAGAACCGCCGTGCAGATTATCTTGGTGCGATCTGGAGCGTAGTGAATTGGGATGATGTTGTTGCACGTTACGAACAGGCAGTGAAATAATTAAGAGTAAACGTCATTGCGAGCCCCGATTATTTTTCGGGGCGAAGCAATCTCCTTGTGCGCATGCAGATTGCCACGTCGTCCTGAAAAAAACGTCAGGACTCCTCGCAATGACAAATCTTGTAATGTATGTCCATTCCCGAAGAACCGACCGAAATATTACCGCTATTCCCTTTGAACGTAGTATTGTTCCCTCAATCGCAATTACATCTTCATATTTTTGAAGAACGGTATAAAACATTGATCAGTGAAAGTATCAAATTCGATTCACCGTTCGGGATTATTTTAATACATGAACAACAGTTGCGAACGATCGGATGCACAGCGATTGTAAAGGAAATTACGAAACATTACAGCGACGGAAGAAAAGATATTGTAGTTGAGGGGAGAAGGCGATTTCAGCTTCATAATTTTGTTGAAGCACCACAACCGTATTATTCCGGACGGATTTCATGGATGGAAGACGTTGAGGAAGAAGTTGATGAACAATTACGACTCCATGCAGTAAATTTGCACAATAGATTTGTCAAAGTCGTATTTACAGGAATTGTACAGCAGGTGGATATTAATGATGTACGGAAATCGAGAGCATTTCATTTGGTCCAAAAGTCCGGCATGGAATTGATCGAACGACAGGTCTTTCTTGCAATGAACTCTGAGAATAAACGACTGCAATTTCTTATACAGCATTTGGAATCACTGCTGCCGCTGTTGGCTTCAAAACATACCGTTGAAGAGTTGGCGAAGAATGATGGCTATGTGCAGGAGTGACTCATTGTCTTTTGCAGAATAATCTTGCTTTCAAATTTACACTTCGTTAAGTTAGTAGCGCAATGGAGAATACTCAGACCGAATTTAAGAAGATACCATCGCTGTTGAAGTTCGAGATTGATGAACTTCACATTGAAACTGAAAAACATTATTGGAACTATTGCGTGAATTGCGGAACTCAGCTTGACAGCCGCAAATGCAAATTGTTCTGCCCGAAATGCGGATTTTATCATAATTGCAGTGAACCATAATCATAAATTAAAGGAGTTGTTGTGAACAAAAAAGGATACCGAGTTACCAAGAAGCACCGCAAGAAACGCGCGAAGAGCAAAGAAAAAGCAAAGGCATTGCGCGCAAATAAAAAAGCAGTGTAGTAAAAATGAACCCGCAGATGATGCGGGTTTTTCATTTATGGACTATAAATATTAGATTAATTTTGCATATGCGTAACAGTTTCGATATTTTGATTGAAATGAACCCAGTTTCTCTGCATAGAGAGTCAATGACTATCGGAACAAAGACATTTGATTTTTCCAAGCGGACATATCTGATGGGAATTTTGAATGTTACGCCGGATTCTTTCTCGGATGGTGGGAAGTATTTCTCCGTTGAATCTGCTGTAACTCGTGCACTGGAAATGATTGAACAGGGAGCAGATATTATTGATGTTGGAGGTGAATCGACACGACCAAAAGGTGTATATGGAGAAACTCAAGAAATATCAGTTGATGAAGAATTAAATCGTGTAATTCCGGTCATTGAGCAGATAGCAAAATCAACCGATACCATCATCTCAATCGATACTACAAAATCGGTTGTTGCAGATGAAGCCTTAAATGCTGGCGCATCAATCGTAAACGACATCAGCGGATTGAAATTTGATGAACGAATTGCCGCTGTAACTGCAAAGCATAACGGTACGCTTGTCTTAATGCATATACAAGGGACTCCGGAAACGATGCAGCAACACCCAGTTTATAGTGATGTTGTTGCAGAAGTTAAGGCAGAGTTGAATCTCTCAATTGAAAAAGCAAAATCGGCTGGCGTTCAAAATATTATTATCGATCCCGGTATTGGATTTGGAAAAAATCTTGAGCATAATTTAAAATTACTGAAACATCTTAAAGA
This sequence comes from uncultured Chitinophagaceae bacterium, assembly GCA_964409765.1. Taxonomy (GTDB): domain Bacteria; phylum Bacteroidota; class Ignavibacteria; order UBA10030; family UBA8401; genus UBA8401. The sequence continues at coordinate 19,645 of CAYPEM010000020.1, read as the reverse complement.
ATTTCAAGAACTCACTTATCCAATTTTGATTGGGACATCGAGAAAAGGGTTCATTGGCTCGTTGTTACATACTACGGTGGATGATCGGATTGAAGGAACTGCAGCATCTGTTGCAGTTGCAATAATGAATGGTGCGAATATCATTCGTGTTCACGATGTAAAAGAAATGAAACGTGTTGCAATCGTTACCGATGCAATACTTAATGTATAATAACAATAATGGAACTATTCAATATCGGGTTTCTTTCTGTTACAATCGTTGATGTTGTCGACATATTGTTGGTGACATTCATTGTGTATAGATTATATAGAGGAATGCGCGGAACGATAGCCGCTCAGATTTTGGTCGGTTTGTTAGTAATCGTAGTTCTTTCGATAATTGCACAGGCGATCAATTTAAAGGCAATGGGTTGGATTCTTCGCACTCTCACTGATATTTGGGTGATCGCAATGGTTATCATATTCCAGCCTGAGTTGCGACGGTTGCTTTCAACAATTGCCCGAAATCGATTAGTTAGATTATTTTTGAGAATGAATGTGAGTGAATCGATTGAAGAGATCGTTGCGACTGCACTTGAACTTTCAAAGAAAAAACAGGGTGCTTTGATCATTATTGCTCGCGGCACCGGAATGAAATCGTTCGTTGAAACAGGAATTACTCTTGGAGCTCAGATCAGCAGGTCGTTGCTCCTTTCGATATTTAATCCGCGGTCACCATTGCACGACGGCGCTGTTATTGTGAATGATAGAACCGTTGAAGCTGCTCGATGCACACTTCCGTTATCGTCAAATTCGCGTAAAGGTGATTTAGTGTTAGGAACTCGCCACCGCGCAGGATTGGGAATTACCGAACAGACCGATGCAGTTGCTGTTATTATTTCCGAAGAGACCGGTGCAATTTCAATTGCTGATAACGGCGAGCTATTCTATAAAATTTCTGTCAAAGATTTGCGAATGGAATTGCGTGAACGACTAGTTATTTCCATGCAGCGCTCCATTAAGAATGTGAAGGAGGCGATTCGTCCTCAATAATGAAGGTAGCAGTCATTATCCCCGCATACAATGCCGCAGATTCACTTGCTAAACTCTTAGAACGAACAAAGGCAGTTCTTTCTCACGAAGATATTTTTGTAGTGAATGACGGTTCAAATGATGCAACCAAGGAAATCGCAGAGAAGTATACCAAAAATATTATTTCTCACAGTGCGAATTTCGGAAAAGGAGCGGCGCTGCAAACAGGATTTGATGCAGTGCTTAAGAAGAATTACGATGCAATTATCACAATGGATGCCGACCTTCAACATCAACCGGAAGACATTCCAAAATTCATTGAAGCATGTATTCAAACAAAATATGATGTGATCATCGGCAGTCGATTGCACAATATGCAAGGGATGCCGATTCATCGTGTTGTATCGAATACGATCACGACCGTCTTAGTGAGAATTCGAACCGGTGCAAATATTTCAGACAGTCAATCGGGATTTCGTTTTATTACCAGGAAAATGTTGGAGCAGATCAGATTACAATCAACTGGATTTGAAGCAGAAACAGAGTTTTTAATTAAAGCAGCCGCCATTGGTGCTTCGTTCGGATCAATCCCGATTGAAACGATCTATGCCGGAGAAAAAAGCAACATGACGCATCTTCAAACGACGGTCAATTTTATCAAGATACTATTCAGAAGATTTTAAAATGGGAAGATTTGATACAGAACGGAAAGAATTAATTGAATTACTTCGAAGCAAAGGTATAACAGACGAATGTGTTTTAACAGCGATGATGAAAGTAGAGCGGCATTTGTTCGTCGATCATATGTTTATCAATCGTGCATATGAAGATAATGCTTTGCCGATTGGCAGCGAGCAAACGATTTCGCAGCCATATACTGTTGCCTTCATGTCTCAAGCACTTCATCCAAAAAAGGATATGAAAATTCTTGAGATTGGAACCGGTTCAGGATATCAAGCTGCAGTGCTTGCGATGATTGGATGCAGAGTATTTACTATTGAACGACATCTTAGTCTTCTTAATAATGCTCGAAAACTTTTCGATGCTCAGCAGCTTCGCATAGCGGCAAAAGGAGGGGATGGAACTGTTGGGTGGTCAGAACATGCTCCGTATGATGCGATTATTGTCACTGCAGGTGCACCTTCAATTCCGGAAGCATTAGTGAACCAATTGAGTGACGGTGGTCGATTGGCAATTCCGGTTGGGAACAAGGAAAATCAGCAATTGATTGTTGGGACAAAAATTGCCGGAAAATTACAGACTGAGATCATTGATGGATTTAAATTTGTCCCGCTGATCGGAAAGAATGGCTGGAATTGATGTCTAAAAAATTACTAATTCCTATTTTTACAATTCTACTAGTACAGTTTTCGCTGGCACAAAAAGTCGATATTCGCGGTGTGGTTACAGACAGTAGTTCCGGTGAGAAAATACCATATGCTGCCGTTACAGTCATCGGAACAAATCGTGGTGCTGTTACTAATAATAATGGTTTTTATCTTATTGCAAACCTGCCGTACGGTACGTATCAGATTATCGCAACGTCACTCGGATTTGAGCCGATAACTAAAACTGTCAATGTCCGCGGTAAAGAATTTCTCAATGTTAATTTTGCACTTCGGTCAAAACCGGTTGAAGTGGAAGAAGTTGTTGTTTCCGGAAGCAGAAAAAAAGAATTACAAGAAATCAATACAAGCGTGCATGTTCTTGATCAAAAGGAATTACAAAAAGTCCCTACGGCTGGGCAAGAGGATCTTTTCCGTTCAATTCAAATTATTCCCGGCGTGGTATCGTCTGCTGATGTTAGTTCAAAATTTTATGTTCGTGGCGGGGCAGGAGACCAAAATCTGATCTACTTCGACGGGATGAAGATCTATAATCCGTTTCACGCATTTGGCATCTTCAGTATTTTTGATCCTGATATTATTAAGACAACGGAAGTTTTCACCGGTGCATTTCCTGCAGGGTACGGAGGTCGTTTATCCTCAGTACTCAACATATCATCGCGAAATGGAAGCACTACCGGTGTTCACGGCGGAATTGCCGCGAATTTTATTTCCGGTAAAGTACATTTGGAAGGACCTCTCCCGAATAATAACAGTTGGATCATCAGCGGCAGAAAATCTTTGTTTAATGATATGTTCAAAAAGTTTCTCCGAAATCCCGCACCCATCTCGTTTTATGATATATTTGCAAAAGCAAATATTGGCGGCAGTGAATATGGCCGATACAGTTTTCAGACATTTCTCAGCGCGGATGATATTATCTCGCCAAATGTAACGGAAGCAGACCATCGTTGGAGAAGTCAATCGTTTGCGTTAACCATCTCCGATCTTATTGAAAATAGAATATATGTTGATGCCGTTGTGTACGGCAGTAATTATTCAATTACTCGGGATGCAAAACAATCCGCACTTGTCAGACCGGCAGAATCAAAAATCAGCGATGGGGGAATACGCGGTGAACTTACCATGTATACTGAAACTCGTGATCTATATTTTATCGGTTTTGATGTCAATGTTCCTCGCTACACCTATTCATTTGTCAATTCTTCAAATGTCAAAGTTGTCGTTGATGACACTTCGATTGAAACCTGGGCCTGGTTTCGGTATCAGTATAATGCAGAACATTGGAAAGCTGATTTTGGTGTCCATTCGGATATTATTTCACTCTTCAGCAGGCGAAGTCTGAAGACATCACTTCAGCCTCGATTGAACATGAGCTATGCGTTTGACTCTGAATGGCGTGTCAAATTTTCGTACGGAATGTTTTCACAAAATCTCATCACGTTGACCAATGAAGATGACGTCATATCATTGTTCGAAGCGTGGATATATATTCCCCAGAAACTTGATCCGGAAACGGCGACGCATTACATATTTGGAATCAGCGGTGATATTTATTCTGAATTATCTGTCGATGTGCAGACTTATTTTAAGGATTATACATCATTAGTGGTTTATAACAGAGAGAAGAAATTCATTTCAGATCCGGATTACATCAATGGAACTGGAAAAGCATACGGTTTTGAGACGTTATTCCGGTATAAATATTCTTTTCTCGATCTTTACCTTGCATACACGTTAGGTTGGACTTCAGTGACGATCAATGACTTTACATACTCACCACGATACGATCGACGTCATTCGGTGAATATTTTGAATGTTACTCGGTTGACTGATGATCTTGATCTCGGAATGCGGTGGGAAATCGGTAGCGGGTATCCCTACAGTCAGACCATCGGATTTTATGATCGTCTTACCATTCCGGGATTGGGAAGAGAATCTGTCATCAAGGATGAAGGAAAACCATATACTATACTTGGAGAAAAGAATGCTGCCCGGCTCCCAACGTATCATCGATTAGATATAACGCTGACCTATAAATTTCAATATTCAAGTTTGAATGGAAATGTTGGACTCAGTTTAGTAAACGTGTACAATAGCAAGAATATTCTTTATTATGATCGAAAGACCCTGCAATCGATCACGATGCTGCCATTTTTGCCAAGTGCTTTTGTGAAAGTTGAGTTTTAACATGAAAAAAATTGTTTTCTTGTTAGGAATACTAATTATTGGGTGTAGTTCTGATTTTTCTCCAAATGGTCCTTACCACCCGCAATTTGTTGTTTATGCGATAATGGATGGAAGTGTCTCTACTCAAATTATTCGAGTTTATGGAACATTCAACCCAGTTGACTATGACCCATTACAGCCTTCACCGAATAAAGAAGTGCACAATGCTTTTGTATCTGTCTCTGATGATCAGTCGACCTATATATTTCATGACACGTCAATAATAGTACCTGCTACTATTTCCGCTAATCGTACAGTTCATGCGTATGTAAATTATTCATTGCAGCCTGTTGAAAAGAAAAAATATACTTTGACTGTTGCCGCTCAGGGATATGATACAACTCGTTCAGTCATTTCAAGTATTTCATTGGGGGATATCCTTCCAGGAAATATCAATACGCTTACAAAACCTGGAGGAGAGAAAACAATTCCTGTGCGTGTTAATCTTGGTGCAAATGTTCGAGCATTTTTACCAATGATCTATCTTGAATACGAAGTACAAAACGATGGACTTTTAAGGACAAAAGAAGTCCCGGTTGAAGTGATGAAGAATACGAATGGTGAAGTGACAAAAAGAAACTATCCAAAAATCTCATTTAGAGATGCTTCTTCCAATATTGTTGGAGTGTATGAGACTATCCTGTTTAACACAGATGCATACATCCAAACAGTAATAGAAATTAAGAGCGAGCATAGTGGGTTAAATGTTAAATTTCATCGTGCTTTACTTGTGCTCGTTCAATTTGATAATGACTTATACACATACTATAGTGTTGCAAATAATTTTGCTGGTGCTGCTACACTTCGCTTAGATGAACCGGATTTTACGAATATTTCCAACGGCTTTGGCGTATTTGGTATGCAAAGCAGACAAATTAAAGCATACGCTTTGCCATCTGATTTTAAATAACCGTGTCAACATTTCCGCGCATATTAGTTTTGGTTGGTCCCACAGCCTCCGGAAAAACTGCGTTGGCATTGTCTATTGCAAAAAAATTCCCATCTGAAATTATTTCTGCTGATTCACGGCAAATATTCAGACAACTCACGATCGGTACAGCAAAACCTCGCAAACAAGAACTCGATCAAGTCCCACATTATTTTATCGACCTTCTCGAGCCTGATCAAAAATTCAACGCGGGAGATTATCAGGAACAAGGAAGGAAAGTAATTTCTGAGATCCTGGAAAAAGGAAATCTTCCCATCATTGTCGGGGGAACCGGATTATATGTTCAGGCAATCGTTGATGGTTTTTTTGAACAGCCGGAAATATCCGGTGAAATCCGCAAAGAATTGGAAGAACGTTTGGCACGTGAAGGAAAAGATGCTCTCTACAAAGAACTCCAGACCATTGATCATGAATCGGCTTCAACAATGGATTCAACAAAATTCCGACGAGTTATTCGTGCATTGGAGATTTATTACGAAACTGGAATACCAATTTCCCAATTTCATAAACAGCATAAAATAAATAAGATGTATAATGCACATTTTTACGGATTGAACTGGGAGAGAAGTGTTTTGTATGAAAGGATCAATGATCGAGTTGAAAGGATGTTTCGTGAGGGGTTTTTAGATGAAGTAAAACATTTAAAAATGAACGGATTTGATGATCGATATCAGTCCCTTCAAACTGTAGGTTACAAAGAAGCGTTTGCTTTTCTCCGCAATGAAATCACCAAAGAACGAATGATCGAATTGATGAAACAAAACACCCGCCGCTTTGCAAAACGCCAAATGACCTGGTTCAGGAAAGAAGAGCGGATACAGTGGTTTGATATTTCATCAGAAGATCAAATTGAAGAGATTGCCGAGGGAATAGTAAAACAACTATAACCAACTTGTGAGGCAAAGGGAAAGAATGTAATTTTCTTTTTAACTCAGATCTTCGTATATTTACCTATGCAAGTTCAAATCCACACATAACTACCTCAATCGTTATTTTGCGTTAAATCATTAACGTGCTTCGCAATTCCAATTTTTCTCGAAATTAATTTTACTAATATTATTATGAATATTTTGAAGCAAATTCAAAATCGAAAAACTTTTGCAATTATCAGTCACCCTGACGCAGGGAAAACGACCTTAACTGAAAAACTGTTGCTCTATGGCGGGGCAATTCAAATTGCAGGGGCGGTAAAATCGAATAAAATTAAAAAATCTGCAACGTCCGATTTTATGGAGATTGAGAAGCAGCGAGGAATCTCGGTTTCCACCTCTGTTATGACATTTTCTTATAACAATTATACGATCAATCTTCTGGACACACCCGGTCACAAAGACTTTGCGGAAGATACCTATCGGACGTTGACCGCAGTTGACAGTGTTATCCTTGTGATTGATTGCGTGAAGGGTGTAGAAGAGCAGACTGAAAAGTTGATGAATGTCTGCAGAATGCGAAACACACCCGTTATCGTCTTCATCAATAAATTAGATCGTGAAGGACGAGATCCGATAGAATTGTTGGATGAGATCGAAGAGAAATTGAATATTCATGTTCGTCCGTTGTCGTGGCCGATGGGGATTGGCGGAAATTTCCGCGGAGTGTTCAATATCTATGATAATACATTTAATTTTTTCTCACCGAACAAACAAAGAATTGTTGATGATGTCGCCACTTATAGCGGGGTTGATGATCCACGACTGCAAGACCAGTTTGGTAAACAAGCAGTTCAATTGAAACACGACATTGAACTCGTCAGCGGTGTCTATCCTAAATTCGATGTTGAAGATTATCTAGCCGGAAATTCTGCAGCCGTGTTCTTCGGCAGTGCATTGAACAACTTTGGCGTGAAAGAACTCCTGGAAACATTCGTGAAGATTGCTCCAAAACCTCAAGGGAGAGAAACAACGCATGGATTTATGGAACCAACCAATGAGAAGTTTTCAGGATTTGTCTTTAAACTTCACGCGAATTTAGACCCGCGTCATCGCGATAGAATTGCTTTTCTTCGAATCGTTTCCGGGACATTCGAACGGAATAAATTCTATTA
>CAYPEM010000020.1:9326-11966 GCA_964409765.1 uncultured Chitinophagaceae bacterium | reverse complement strand
TTGGTAAGATTTGTTTTTGTAAAACCATTTTGCCTTTGTATATTCAATCAGTTTCATCTCAGCGGAACCACAATTCTTAAGAGGGAATAATGATTGAACAGAGCGAAAACATCGCGAACCTGGAAGAACAATTCAATCAGCGTATTGCGAACGGCGAAACGATCGAACCGAATGATTGGATGCCGGAAAAATATCGCAAGCAGCTGGTTCGTCTCATCTCGCAGCATGCACATTCCGAAATAATTGGAATGCTCCCCGAAGGAAATTGGATCACCCGAGCCCCATCTCTTCGACGCAAACTTGCCCTGCATGCAAAAGTTCAGGATGAAGCAGGTCATGGTCATTATCTCTACAGTTCTGCAGAAACACTCGGCACTTCCCGCGAAGAAATGTTCGATCAACTACATACCGGAAAAGCAAAATATTCTTCAATCTTTAATTACCCGACCTTATCGTGGGCTGATATGGGAATGATCGGCTGGCTTGTGGACGGCGCAGCAATCATCAATCAAACCACAATGGCGAAATGTTCCTATGGTCCATATTCACGCGCACTGATTCGTATCTGCAAAGAAGAAAACTTTCACAAAAAACAGGGAATGGAAATCATTGCAGCACTTATTGCTTCCGGTGAAAAAGGAAAAGCAATGGTGCAGGAATCGTTTACCAGATTCTGGTGGCCGACGCTGATGATGTTCGGTCCGCACGATTCCAATTCTCCAAACAGCGCGGATATGATGAAATGGAAGATCAAATTAAAATCTAACGATGAACTTCGTCAGCGATTCATTGATATGACCGTTGACCAAGCATTGGCGTGGGGATTAGCAATTCCAGACGATAAATTAAAATTTAACGAAACGACACGAAGTTGGGAAACAAGTGAGATCGATTGGGAAGAGTTCAATACTGTGATCAATGGAAATGGTCCCTGTAATCACGAACGATTGGAAGCTCGACGAAATGCACACGATAATGGGAAATGGGTTCGTGATGCGGCAATCGCATATGAAGAAAAGCAACGGTTAAAGAATAAATCGGCAGCGTAAAATTGATGGTCATTGCGTGGGAGCGCCTTAGAAATCGACGTAGTCGGTCGATAAGCGACTGAAGCAATCTTTTCAATTAAATAAAAAGCGAGATTGCTTCGCCAAACGACGGCTCGCAATGACAATAATTTTAGGGCATACAAAATTATGACCAGTCAAAACAAAAATGACCAGTGGGATCTTTGGGAAGTGTTCATCCAGGAGTCCGATAATTCACCACATCAGCACGCCGGTAGTATTCGCGCGGCTGATGCTGAAAATGCAATCCAGAATGCTCGGGACGTATTTGCACGAAGAGGAAAAGCAAAGAATATGTGGGTTGTGAAATCTGAACATATAATTGCTACAAAACCGGAAGACATCCCATCTTTTTTTGGTCAAGCATCAGATAAAGTGTACCGCCATCCCCAATTCTATAAACATACCCTTGATGACGAACTGTGGAAAAAACCGTGAACGAAAAAATATTTGAGTATCTGCTTCGTTTAGCTGATGATCGGTTGATTCTCGGACATCGATTATCGGAATGGTGTGCGCATGCACCCATTTTAGAAGAAGATATTGCTTTGGCAAATATTGGGTTGGATTGTATCGGTCAGGCAAAATTCTTGTATGAAGCGGCTGCCGCAATTGAGGGAAAAAACCGAACGGCAGATGATATAGTCTATTTCCGTGAAGCGATTGAATACAAAAACCTTTTACTTGTAGAACAACCCAATGGAGATTTTGCTCAGACAATTGTGCGACAATTTTTATATGATTCGTTTGCCGTTTTGCTGTTTGATCAACTTCAGAAAAGTACGTTTGAACCATTAGCAGGAATTGCTCAGAAAGCGGTGAAAGAAATTCGTTATCATTATCGTCACAGCAGTCAATGGATTTTGCGATTGGGAGATGGAACAGAAGAAAGTCACCGGCGTGCTCAAAATGCATTGAATCCATTATGGAAGTATACAGAGGAAATGTTTCTTTCTGATGATCTTGAACTTGCTCTTAGAGAACAAGGAGTTGCGGTTCTTTCATCATCGTTGAAAACAGAATGGTTGAACTCAGTACAAGAAGTGATTGCAAAAGCAACACTGAGTATTCCTGAATCCGGAGCTATTGTTCATAAAGGTGGGAGAGAAGGGAAGCATTCCGAGCATCTCGGTCATCTGTTAGCAGAAATGCAGATTGTTGCACGCTCTTATCCGGAAATACAATGGTAGAAACAATTCCACATACTGCTGATTCAATTCGTGAACTTCTTTCAACCATTAAAGACCCGGAAGTTCCGGCGATCAGCATTGATGAATTAGGGATTGTTCGGGATGTGCAGCTACGGGAAAGCGAAGTTACTATTACGATCACGCCGACCTATTCCGGTTGTCCCGCAATGAAGATGATCGAGGATGATATTCGATCTGTTTTGAATGAGAATGGATTTTCTACAATTATCATCAAGACAATTCATTCTCCCGCATGGACAACAGATTGGATTTCAGATACTGCAAAAGAAAAATTGAAGAAGTATGGAATTGCTCCACCTCAATTGACAGCACAATCTCCATTGCTTCAAATTGAAATTCCAATAATTGTCTGTCCACATTGT
>CAYPEM010000020.1:0-9226 GCA_964409765.1 uncultured Chitinophagaceae bacterium | reverse complement strand
AAGATCAGGATAAATTTGCGTTATGGTCGCAGCACAAAGCAAAAAAATCGATCACAAGTCAAAGATTTTTCCAAGAAATTATTACCATCGAAGTGCCAACAAAAAAGGAAACAACTATAATCGGCGATGATGAATTTCCGAGACCGGATACAACGCTTGAAAAGCTTTCAACGCTTAAACCGGCTTTTCGAACTGATGGAAAAGGAAGCGTTACTGCCGGAAATTCGTCCGGACTGAACGATGGGGCATGCGCAATGGTGTTAGCGTCAGAAGATGCGGTAAAAAAATACAATCTTAAACCAATTGCAAAATTTATTACTTCAGCGGTTGTAGGTGTTGAACCGAGAATCATGGGCATTGGTCCTCTTCCTGCGACTCAAAAAATATTGAAAAAAGCAAGATTGAATATTTCCGATATTTCTGTTATTGAAATGAACGAGGCATTTGCTTCGCAGTGTCTTGCAACAATGCGCGGGCTGGGACTTGCTGATAATGATCCGCGAGTAAATCCAAACGGCGGTGCAATTGCACTTGGTCATCCGTTAGGTATGTCCGGTGCACGGTTGATTGCCACTGCTGCGTACGAGTTACAATCAAATGGCGGTAATTATGCTCTCTGTACAATGTGTATCGGAGTTGGGCAGGGGATGGCGGTTATTATTGAAAAAGTATAAAAATACAAGATTGCAAGATTACAGAATTACAAAATTTTCATACTCAACTACTTATCAATGAAATTAAAATCATTCGCATACGGTCAATGGATTGAAGGAAATGGCAAGCCAACACATCTTCTTAGTGCTGTTACTGGTGAGCATATCTTTGATGCAGATAGTACTGGACTTGACTTCAATCAAATGCTGGAGTATGGACGGAATGTAGGTGGTGTGAATATTCGCAAATATACATTCCATCAACGGGCATTGATGCTGAAGGAATTAGCAAAGTATTTAACTGAACGAAAAGAGATATTCTATAAACTTTCGTATTTCACAGGAGCAACGCGAAGTGATTCGTGGTTTGATATCGACGGAGGAATCGGAACGCTCTTTGCTTTTGCCAGTAAAGGACGAAAAGAACTCCCAAATCAAACCGTCTATATAGATGGTGGAACAGAAATGCTTTCAAAAGGAGGAACATTTGTTGGAAGGCATATCTGCGTTTCTCTTGAAGGTGTTGCAGTTCATATCAATGCGTTCAATTTTCCGATATGGGGAATGCTGGAGAAATTTGCTCCTGCATTTATTGCCGGGATGCCATGTATCATTAAACCAGCTACATCAACAAGTTACCTCGCACAAAAAGCGGTTGAAGAAATCATCGCTTCAAAAATTCTTCCTGAAGGTTCGCTGCAAATTATTTGTGGCAGTGTTGGAGATTTATTCGATCATTTTACACTTCAGGATGTTGTTACTTTCACAGGCTCTCATTCAACCGGAATAAAACTTCGACAGCATAAAAATATTCTCGAGAATTCTGTCCGCTTCACAATGGAGGCTGACTCTCTCAATTGTTGTGTACTTGGAAGTGATGCTACACCTGAGACCGAAGAATTTTCTCTCTTTATAAAAGAAGTTTCACGAGAACTTACAACAAAAGCCGGTCAACGCTGTACAGCAATTCGAAGGATTATCGTTCCAAATAATCTTGTTCAGGATGTCGTGTCAGCATTACAAAAACGATTATCTGGAGTTGTAATTGGTGATCCTGTACTGGAAGATGTAAAGATGGGTCCGCTTGTGGGAAAAGATCAAGTTTCGGAAGTCTCTGCTCGAGTATTGGAATTAACCCGCACGAGTGAAAAAGTATTTGAATCTTCTGCTGTCTATAAGAAAAATGGTCATTCAATTGAGAATGGCTCTTTCTTCCGTACGACATTGTTGCATTGCGGAAATCCATTCACAGCAACTGAGCCTCACGACATTGAAGCATTTGGTCCCGTTAGTACTGTAATGGGATATTCCACAATGGATGATGCGATCGAACTTGTCCGTCGTGGACGGGGTTCATTAGTTGGTTCATTCTTCTCAAATAGTGATGAACTTTCGAAACAATTTGCAATAGGTATTGCACCGTACCATGGCAGAATAATGATGGTTAATCGATACAGTGCAAAAGAATCAACCGGTCACGGTTCGCCGCTGCCACAAATGGTTCATGGCGGTCCCGGACGCGCCGGCGGGGGAGAAGAACTTGGAGGAATTCGAAGCGTGCTTCATTATATGCAGCGGACGGCTTTGCAAGGTTCGCCAACGACGCTCGGGAAAATTTATCGTGAATTTACAGTGGGAGCGGAAACTCATAGCGATGGAGTTCATCCGTTCAAAAAATATTTTGATGATCTTCAGATCGGTGATTCACTTCTTACAAAAATCAGAACGATCACACTTGAAGATATCGAGAAGTTTGCGGATTTGAGCGGCGATCATTTTTATGCACATATGGACGATGATCTTGCAAGAAAATCGATCTTTGATCGTCGAGTTGCACATGGGTATTTTATTCTCTCTGCGGCCGCAGGATTGTTTGTCGAACCGGGCTTTGTCCCTGTGATGGCAAATTATGGACTTGAGGGATTGCGATTCATCAAACCGGTTTATCCGGGCGATACAATTCAAGTCCGTTTGACTGTAAAATCAATCAGACCGAAAGAGGGAGAAAATCAGGGAATTGTTGAGTGGGATGTGATTGTATTTAATCAAAATAATGAACAAGTTGCCGTATATACATTATTAACATTAGTAGCAAAAAAGCCAATGTAAGTGTAAAGTCAAAAGTCAAAAGTTTGACTTCAACTTTTAACTTTCCATTTTAAACTTTTCCCATTTATTCCATGACCTACCAACATGTAATCTTAAAAATAGAAAACCATATTGCGCGTGTGATTTTGAATCGTCCTCCTGTGAATGCACTCAACCGCGAACTTGTTGACGAACTTATTGATTTAGCGTTACACTTCAAATCCAATGAAGATATATGGCTTGTTGCTGTTACTGCAAATGGAAAGACATTCTGCGCTGGGGCTGATTTGAAAGAGCGTGCAGGAGTCCCACAGGAACACGTGATCAATTTTGTGAAAGGGATTCAATCCGTTGCAGCTTCATGGTGCGAGATACCGCAGCCGGTGATCATGGGAATTCATGCACCTGCGCTTGGAGGAGGATTAGAATTTGCTCTTGCAGGAGATATCATCGTTGCAAGTGAATCAGCTACACTTGGACTTCCTGAAACAAGTCTTGGAATCATTCCTGCAGCAGGTGGGACGCAGCGTCTAGCCCAACGTACTTCATCGTCAATTGCGAAGAAGTGGATATTTACCGGGAAGCATTTTTCTGCACAAGAAGCAAAAGATGACGGTGTCATTGATTTTCTATTTCCAGAGCACCAATTCCTAAAAGAATTCGAAAAAATAGTTCAGCAGATCGCTTCAAATGCTCCGTTGGCACTTCGACAAGCGAAAAAAGCGATTGACAGTTCTTATGATGATTGGCTGTTGGATGGATTTGAGAATGAAAAAACGTACTATCAACCGTTGATCCCTACGGAAGACAGACGTGAAGCACTTAAAGCTTTTATTGAAAAGCGAAAACCTGTCTGGAAAGGGAAGTAATTTTCCGATAAACCTTGTAACAATTGTTCTTTCTTCACGTAAAGATGAGTGGTTATTTTCATTCAGGAGCTACGATGAAGAAAAAAATTCTATTTATCTCATTTACTACTATCATTGTTTTTGCCGCAGTTTGGTTCTTCGCTTTTCGATCTGCTGATTCAAACGAACAAACCCTTCCTAAAATTAAAGTTACCAGAGGAACGATAACCGATAAAGCTCTTGCTGTCGGCACGATTGAACCTGAGAACGAAATTTCCGTTAAGTCTAAGATTTCCGGAGTTGTAAAAAGGATATTCGTTGAGCCTGGAACATATGTTCGCGCAGGGGAACCGCTTCTTGAAGTCAAACCGGATCCGACACCACTGGAACTCGCAGATGCAAAACGTCAGGTCGAACTGGAAGAAGTGCAATTCAAAGCATTGCAGCAGGAAAAAGTTCGCCAGGTTTCACTAAAAGAAAAAGGTTTGACATCGGAAAAGGAATATGAAGAATTTTTACGTCAGTATAACGATCGCGATCTCCGAGTAAAAATATCGAAAGAAAAACTTGCTCTTATGGAAAGCGGCAAGGTATTTATCGGAACAACAGAGATTGAATCGATCATCAAAGCACCGATCAGCGGTTTTCTGTTGAACAAAGCTGTCGAAGTCGGCGATCCTGTCATACCATTGTCGTCGTTTCAGGAGGGAACGGTGCTGATGAAAATGGCAGCAATGGAGAATCTATTGTTCAAAGGTACGGTTGATGAGATCGATGTAGGAAAATTGAATGAAGGAATGGATGTGGAGATCAAGGTTGGGGCATTACCGAATGATACTGTTCGTGGGATTCTACGAAAGATTTCTTTGAAAGCCGACAAAAAAGAGAATGCGACGGTGTTTCCGATTGAGATCACAATACCAAAAACAAATAAAGCGGTTCTGCGAGCTGGATATTCCGCAAATGCGAATATCATCATACAAAAGAAATCCAATGTGATCATGGTTCCCGAAAGGGTCGTTACGTTTAGGAACGATTCAGCATTTGTCATGCTAGTATCCGGAACTACTCAAAACGAGAAATATATTAAGACTGGCTTGAGTGATGCGATCAATGTTGAAGTAAAAGAAGGATTGATCGATGGACAGGAATTATTTGAAAAACCGGTGAAGAAAATCGATTGATCCATGAATCAGCTTGCAACGATACTATCCGAATTTGTTAACGATATGAGATCGCAGAAACTCCGCGTCTTTATGACGGTCTTTGGTATAACATGGGGAACGGTGGCGATCATTGTCCTTGTTGCCTTCGGAGTGGGATTCAAGAAACAGCTTGCAGTGAACATGCATGGCATCGGAGAAAAAGTTGCCATCATGTTCCCCGGAAGAACGACAAAAGCATTTGAAGGGTTCGGAATAGGCCGCGGTATTTCTTTTGTTGAAGAGGATACAAAACTTATCTCATCTCAAGTGAATAATATTTCTGCGATCAGTCCGGAATATTCACGCTCAAATATTCCTGCTCGTGTTGGAACGAATGTTACAAGTCCAACGATCACCGGAGTATATCCAATCTACAGCGACATGAGAAATGTCATTCCGGAACAGGGTGGGAGATTTATCGATGAATTGGATCTTCGTGATAGAAAAAGGGTCGTCTTGCTCGGTGATGAAGTGAAAAAATTGTTATTCGGAGAAAGCGAAGCGGTTGGAAAAATGATCTATGTCGGAGAAACTCCGTTTACAGTGATAGGTGTGATGCAAAAAAAAATCCAGAATTCTTCCTATAATGACCGTGATCAGAATAGGATCTTTATTCCTGCATCGACTTATGCTTCAGTATTCGGTGAGGTATATCTCAGTAATATCATTTTTCAGATTAAGGATCCGTCTGTAGCCGAAGTAACGCAGCAGGATGTTCGAAACGCACTCAGCAAAAAATATAAATTCGATCCGGATGACAAAGATGCAGTATGGATTTGGGATACCAACGAATTTGATAAATTTATTTTTTATTTCTTTCTGGCTTTCAATATTTTTATGGGATTGATCGGCAGTTTTACGCTTGGGGTTGGAGGGATCGGTGTTGCGAATATTATGTACATTGTTGTGCAGGAACGAATAAGAGAAATTGGAATTAAGCGGGCTGTTGGAGCGAAGAGGAGCAATATTCTCTTTCAATTCTTCATGGAAACTCTATTCATTATCATGATCGGTTCATTTTTTGGCTTTACAATAGCATTTGGAATTATCCAAGGATTACAATACATACCGATCAAAGATTTTGTCGGAACTCCGGTGTTATCGCTTGAAGTTGCTCTTGCTACCATTTCAATTTTAGCGATCGTTGGATTTGCTGCGGGAGTAATGCCGGCTCGAAAAGCTGCCAATCTTGATGTCATTGAATGTTTGAGGCAATAATATGTTCTTTGAACTGATCATGGAATTTGTTTACGATCTGAAAACGCAGCGCACCCGTGCTTTTCTCACGTTAATTGCCGTAACGTGGGGGACTGTTTCAGTGATGCTGCTGTTATCTTTTGGTGAAGGGTTAGGGCGACAACTTACCAATGGATTGATGAATGCCGGAAATCGTATCATGATCGTTTACGGCGGTGAAACCGGATTGGTTTTCGATGGATTACCAAAGGGAAGAAATATTCGAATCACCGAAGATGATGTACAGATTCTAAAAACGTCAATCCCTGCTATAGCGATGATCAGTCCGCAATATCGTCGTCAGGTGACGTTGACATACGCTAAAGTGAATACAACGCAGGAATGTGAGGCGGTCAATCCTGCGTTCGAGGAAATGCGTAGAATGTATCCTGCTGCCGGAGGAAGATTTTTAAATGAAGAGGATGTGAAGATGCAGCGTCGAGTTCTCTTCATTGGTGTTGATCTTGCTAAGGAACTTTTTGGAGATCTGGATCCAATTGGTAAAACAACCATGGTCGATGGCATACCATTTACTGTGGTCGGTGTTATGCAAAAGAAGATCCAAACATCCATGAACAATGGTCCTGATACTTGGCGTGCGATCATTCCATACACAACATTCCGAACGATGTACGGGAATATCTATGTGAATTCCATCGTGATCCGGCCTTCAGATCCTTCAAAACAAAAAACAGTGACAGACGATGTATTTAGAATTTTAGGACGCAAATATCATTTTGACCCAAAAGATGAGCGTGCATTGTTCATTTGGGATTTTATCAAAGCGGAAGAAATGAACAATAAGGTCAACACCGGAGTTTCAATATTTCTTGGAATGGTCGGTTTTCTTACGTTGCTTATTGCAGGAGTTGGGGTTGCTAATGTGATGTATGCTGTTGTGAAAGAACGGACAAGAGAGATCGGAATAAAGATGGCCATAGGCGCTAAGAAACGGTATATCTTATTTCAATTTATTTTTGAAGCACTACTGATCGCATTTATAGGCGGATTGATTGGAATGATAATTACGTGGGGAATTGTGCTCGGAGTTCGATTGATCCCTGCTGAGAGCGGTCCGATGCAATTTCTTGGTCGTCCGATAATTTCCAATGGAATTATGATGCTGACAACCGGCATTCTTGCGTTGGTAGGATTGTTAGCCGGATTTTTCCCTGCTCGTAAAGCAGCAAATCTCGATCCTGTTGAATCGCTGCGGTATGAATAATTAGATCAATGTAAAGAAGAAGGCTGCAAGAAAACCTGCGATTGTAGCGAGACCTACTTCAGCTCCGCCATCTTCATACGCTTCAGGCATCATCACGGATGCAACCATTGCAAGAATTCCTCCACCCGCCAATGCTTCAACAAACGTAATGATAGTAGGCGGTGCATCAAGAAGGAAAATATTTCCTAATGCTGCAGCAATTGCGCCTGCAATGATCAATGCTCCCCAAAGTGTAAAAATTTTAACGGAACTGAATCCGGATTCTATCATTGCATGGGAACTTGCCATTGCTTCCGGAAGATTTGAAAGAAAAACTGCCGCAAGAAAAGTGTATTGATATGTTCCAAAGCTGACAAAACTTGCACCGATGATGATCGATTCCGGTATTGTATCCATCATTGCACCAAGAAATAATGCAAACGGGGTGCCGCCGGTTGCATGTTTCTGCATCAAATTCAATTCTTCAATTTTACTCAACCGACGGATATTTGCGATTGCAATTTTTTGCCAATGTTCCTTATCGTGGTGGTGATCCATCTTTTGGACATTACTTAAGATCCTCTGCGAGTTTAACTGTTCAACTGATTTCTTCAACGTCGGAGAAACCACCATCAAAGCATCAAAATGATCTTTTCCGATCTTCAATAATTTTGTAGCGGTTGCGGCAATAGCTGTTGCTGATCGCATTTCTCCGGTGAGCAACGCCATTTCACCGAATGAATGACCCAGACCCAATGTGGCAATGACATTATCATTTGAATTACTATCTGCAAGGATATTCACCTGACCATCGGTGATTAAATATAATCCGTCTGCTTGGTCACCACGGTGGAATATAGTTTCGTTTGCTTGCATTTCTATGGGTGTTACAAAATCCAAGATACTTTCCATATCCTCCGGCGGGATGAATCGAAGTAATTCTACATTGGAAAGTTTTTTAAGGATGTCAGAAGATTCTTCTCGTTTCTTTTTCAGTAAATAAAATTTTGCCAATGCTGGGTGCCTCATTGCAGCACCTTGTTTGTCCAATGTTTTATTACCGAGATAATAACCGATTCCACCAACTATAAAACCAAATGCAACCAAACCCCAGGCTTCTGTCCCGGTGTAGTGAAGATGTGTTGTCAGCCGCTGTGCACCTTTCAAGGCTAATTCAATGGCAAGTGCTTGAATCAATGCTCCGGTACCAAACGCCATGATGATAGCATTGGTTCGCTGTGAAGGACGTAGGTAGATGCCAATAAGAGTTCCTGCAATCATTGAAAGCATTCCAATGACTGCAAGCAGTGTAGCCGAGAAGACCCTCGATATTTCGAATGTTTCCTGTGGATTCATTAAATTGAGATATTCTTGTCCAGAATATATCAATTTTTTTATCTATTTGTAGAATAATTCCCGAAAATTATTTTGATAGTACCATTCGAATGATCTTTTGATCGCGTCTGGTCTGAAGAAGACAAAAATAAACCGCTGAAGGAAGATGACTTGCATTGAATTCTATCTCATAAACTCTGTTCGCATCTGCTACAGCAGTAAAGAGAGTACAGATTTCACGTCCTAAAGGATTAATGATCCTGACGGAAACGAATTCTCTCGTGGCTATTGAAAATTGTATATTTGTTTGCGTGCAAAATGGATTAGGTGAATTTTCAAAAATTTCAACAGCGGAAGGTTCCGGGATTTGAACCATGGTGAACTGACATTGTTGATCGAGTTGTTTCTGCGAGATACTCACTTGTTCTGCCTTTATATTTTCAAGAGAAAATTGTTCCATCGAAGTTATTCCTTTTTCTGATCTTGTTCTAAACTATGTTCAACTGGGTCATCTTATATTCGGCAATCGATCGTTCTTTGGGTGTTGGAATTTACTCCCTTTTGCTCATTCAAAGATGGTGCACCAGTTACAATTTGTAGTGTAAGGTTTGCATCGTTTTTAATTTGATCAGTGAGAACTTTAGTGGTAATCCGCTG
>CAYPEM010000019.1:0-80115 GCA_964409765.1 uncultured Chitinophagaceae bacterium | reverse complement strand
TCGAAAAAAGTTCGAACCAATTGGAAGCCGATTTGCTTAAAATCAGCGAATTAAAGTCATTATTCGAAGATTGGGTCAGGATTAAGCGGCAGTCGGACCAGAAAATCTAAATCACCAATCCTGTATTGCCAAGTAGAGCTTGAACTTTTAAACTTTCAATAAAAAATTGCTACTGGTTTCTTTTATGATGTTAAGTCGTCCTCGATATCCTTAGAAGGACCATCATCGTTAGAATGTGGATAAGGAAATAATTTTATCTCAGATTGTAATAATTGAGTATACAGTATTGTCATGTATGTTGTTGCAGTGGCCTTTTCCTTTTTTATTGGCTTCCCGGATTCATGAGACAATTCATTTAACCATATCGTAATATGGGTCAAGAAATCATTCATTGCCGTTTCTCTAAAAGGTCTTATCAGTTTCATTAAATCCCCTAATAGAAGGTCTGAATAATCTTTCTTCACATTAATTTGTCTATATCGGTAACACAGTTCGACTTTTAATACATACTCTAAAATTCTTCTAACTGTATTTGCTTTCTCACAAATAATGTCTTCATCCGTTAACTCCTCTTTTTCCAATTCCTCTTTCACTTTATTCAACCTTAGTAGTGAATCACTGAGGTTATAATAATATAATATTTGTTTTGAATTGAATGCTGAGTATCCACTGTTTTTTGGATTTATAAGCATTGAAAAAATTGGTGTGTTTAAGCATAAATATGTTTCGAATTGGTCATTGATTTTCCTGACAGCCATTTTGGAAAAGTTGTCTTGGTTATCGAGCAATAAGTATTCTGAACTACCTGGTTGCAAAATCCCTTTTATTTCCTTGTCTTTTAAAGCATGGCCACGCAGAATAAATACAGGGAAATTCTTCGTCTTTACGATTCGTAGTTCCTTAAATTTAATAAGTGATGAATACAGTGATGCAGGGAAAGCAAGCATCCTCATTTCCTGTTCTTCTTTACTTTCCTTAATATTTCTATAGTCTCGCCAATGAATAAATAACACCCCTTTATCTTCTATAACTTCTATTGAAGTAATATTATCCCAGTTACTGGAATCTAAGAAATCGACAATTACCAAGCCCTTTGTTTCAATAAGAAGTTTGTTAAGAAAAGTACTTACTTCTTTTATAGACGTAGTGGAGGTCCATTCAACCGATGCGGCAACTTCAGAAAATATTTTATCTCCATTTTTAATTGCGTCCATAATTTCAAATCCCTTAGTTTTTTATTTTTGCCACACCTGTGATATTCATCCGATAAGTTACCATCTCTAAACTCGCATTGAAATGAGTTGCAATTTCATCATAAGTCATACTTCGTTTCCTGGACCATAATAATCCAGGCTTTGCTAATTGGAGTGTAGAGCCAAGACAACTTGCTTCTTCCTCCTGTTCATCATCAAAAAACCTCATGCCTATAGGAATTGAAAAGTCGGTAACGACCTCCTTTAATTCATGCTCGCAGATTACATGAGCTAATTCATGCATAATGTTGCTCTGTTGCCGTTGAGGAGAATGAAACCCATTATGAATTATAATACGATTCCCTTTGGACGTAACCATCGTCAAAGCACTCCATTCGGAATCAGTTCCGCCATTGCCTGATACTAAACTTAGCTGTGTAGAGTCTTTAACGAATTCTCTTATGTCATAAATTGAAATTTGTAAGTTTTCTGCAAGTTTAAAAGCGCATAGCGGGTCCCAAGCATGTAAAGTTAGTTGCTTCCGGTAGTGTATAGCCAATCTCTCAGCCTTGGCCTTAAAGCCTCGTTTAAGATTACTTTCCTTTGCCAAAATTTAATCATTTCGATTCGTATGCCATGTCGATAACCTGAATGAGCATATTTAGAGTTTCCTTACTTAATTCACGGTCCGCCCTTAAATGAGCAATTACATTTTCTCTCGATGAAACTGGTTTTTTCTTTTTCTTATCTGCTTCAATAAAAGTATCAGATGAAACATTCATCCATTTGCAAATCCTAATATAGGTATCAACATCGGGTATTTTTCCTTGTTCTACTCTTGATAAGGTTGCAAAGCTTACTCCGCCAATTTCCTCAGCAACTGCTCGTAAGCCTCTGCCAGCTCGCTTATTTTTAAGCATTCCGGCCAATAGTTCAGTATTGAGTGTTGAAGACATGTTGATAAGTTTTACATATTAAACACTGTTGCACACATGCAACAGGCTAAATCGACAGTATATTTGATGCGACAAAAATATGAATCTGTTTCATTCATGCAACTAAGGTAAAGCTTCATGATGAAGATAAAAAGTAAAAGAACAAAAAGAAACTAACATTAAAAATATAATAAATATGAATAGGGAAAGACTAAAGAAAATTTTTAAAAGGACCGATGGTAATTGCCACATCTGTCATGGAAAGCTACTGTTTTCTAACTATAGTCTGAATGGCTATTCCGGTGGTTGGGAGATAGAACATTCCAAGGCAAAATTTAATGGCGGGAGCAATCACTTAAACAAC
The DNA here is from genome assembly GCA_964409765.1 of uncultured Chitinophagaceae bacterium. Lineage (GTDB taxonomy): Bacteria > Bacteroidota > Ignavibacteria > UBA10030 > UBA8401 > UBA8401. The sequence goes on along the minus strand of CAYPEM010000019.1, from coordinate 77,623 downwards.
CTATATGCAGCGCATATTTCCTGCAACCGACAAAAAGGACTAATGCACTCAACAACTGCCAGGTCATACTATGGAAACACTCGTGCTCCGTATTCGAAAGCCAAAAAACAGAGTATCCGCAACGATAATGTCATGCTTGGAGCTGCCGTTGGTTTCTTAGCTGGCTCTTACTACGGACCAATTGGCAGGTTAATCGGAGCTGGCATAGGAGCTGTTATGGGAGATGAGTGTTCACCTCGAAAGTAAAGTGATATGAAGTTTAAAATCTTATCTGTTGATGGCGGAGGGATAAAGGGTCTTTATTCCTCCACAATATTAGAACATTTGGAAAAAAAATATGGAGGAAGCTGCTCCGATTATTTCGACATGTTATGTGGAACTTCAACAGGTGGATTAATTGCCCTTGGGTTATCATTAAAAATACCTGCATCAGAATTATCAAAAATTTATTCTGAACACGGAAAAGAAATTTTTCCTAAGCAAAATAAATATTTAGGCCTACTTAAACAAACCTTCTGGAAAGGAAAATATAGTGATGCCCCATTGATAAGAATTTTAACGGATGTTTTTGGAGCGAAGGTTATTGCAGAGAGCAATAACCTTCTTTGTATTCCATCCTATTCTTTCACTGATGCTAAACCCCGGATTTTTAAATATGACCATAAAGAAGGTGACTTGTCACGTGACAATGAAGCGAAGTATATTGACATTGCTCTGGCAACTTCCGCAGCACCTACTTATTTACCCTTGGCGGAAATAAAATTTTATGATTATAAGCAATTTATCGATGGGGGTGTATGGGCAAACAATCCTGCACTTATAGGATTGATAGAGGCACTAACTTATTTCGTTGGAGAGAAAAAGGAATATGACTGTGTTCAAATACTTTCTGTAAGTAGCTTAAATAGTACTGCCGGTAAACCCACGGGATTGAAACGAAAACGCTCTTTCATTCAATGGAGGAATGATTTGTTTGAAACTTCAATGATTGGTCAGAGCCGATTCACTGATTACTTTCTTTCGAAGCTTCACGAACTTACAAACATTCCTATTGAATATACAAGAATTCCTTCAGAAATAATCTCTGCTGAACAGCAACATCTGGTACAACTTGATAATGCTACCACAGATGCCATCCGCCTAATAAAAGGTAAAGGTAATGACAGAGGAACTGTGGCCAGCAAGGACCCGGAAATCGCAAAATTTTTTCAAACACAAAAAACATATAGAATAAAATAAGATGGCTAATTGTAATGAACACTTCCAGGAATACAATAGTGAAATTAGGTTAACTGATGCGAGGAAAAAAAGCCTGAAACGGTCACGCAAAGAACTTCGGAATAGAGTACGTAATTGGTTTAAAGAAAATAAACCGGATGAAATTCAACCCAAGTTTGACAGCCAGGGTTCCTTTCCAATGGACATAATCATAAATCCATTGCCTCGAAAAGTATCTGAAAATGGAGACGAGGTAACGAAGCTATATTATGACGTAGATGATGGAATATACTTCGAAGGTGATGATGATATCAATGACCGACATTCAACGTCAACATATCATAAATGGATTTGTGAAGCAGTAAAAGGTCATACAAATACAGACCCTATTGATAAAGATACATGCGTCAGGACTCTGTTTGCGGATGGCCATAACATTGACCAGCCCATTTACTACAAGCAAGGAGCTGAGCCGGAATTAGCGCACAAGAAAAAGGGATACATCATCAGCGACCCGAAAGCGTTTATGAATTGGTATAATAAATTGGCAGATGCTCATCCGCAACTACGCCCACTTACTCGATACGGTAAGGGATGGTGTGATTTGAAGGATTTTGAGAATTCTGATAAACAAATGCCATGCGGATTAATTATTACAATTCTTTTCGCTGAAAATGCCGTTTATAGAACTGATAGAGATGATATCGCATTAAAAGAAACTTTAATAAATATCCAATCGACTCTTCAAAGGAATTTTGCATGTTATCGTCCAACTGCTCCTGCTGATGAGAATTTATTAGAAGGCTATAAGTATAAAGATTATTTCATGCAGAACTTATCCGATTTTATTGAAGATGCAAAGAAAGCACTCCAGGAGAAAAATTTCAAGAAGGCAACTGAATTGTGGAGAAAGCATCTAAGTAACAGGTTTCCTTTAGGTGATGATAAAGATGACACCTCAACATCTTCTGCAGGATTAGTCTCGATAATACCATCTGGAACTCGTCCATATGCAGAATAATGAAGAATGCGCACTTTGAATTAGAGCTTGAAATTGTACAGGCGTATTTTCCCAGGCTTCGGATAGTTGATGCTGTGTCAGAAAAATATCTCGCTGGTGAAATTGACATTATTGATTCGCTTGGTCGCACTTGGGATACTTATTCCGTAGCTATTAAAGGAAGTAGAGATTTCCCAAAACGTTTCCCAAATCTATTTGAGACCGGCAATGCATTTCCCAAAATTATGGATTGGCATGTTTATGAAGAAGACCAATCCTGTTGTGTTGACGTTACTCCAAATGAATTGCTGATTTGTGAAAATGGTATTACACTCCTGGAGTATATGAAAGAACAAGTAGTACCTTATTTCGCAAATCAAACCTTCAGGAAGAGAGAAGGGTATTATTTATATGGCGAATATTCACATGGTATATTCGGAAGAATAGAATACTATCAAAGAAAATTAAAAGCAAAGTCTCCTTCTGAGTTGATAAAAATGTTTGATTTAATTATCAAGGGATATCATCCGGAAAGGACAAGCTACTGTCCTTTTTGTCACAGAATCAAATTTAGAAAGTGTCATCGTGATGTTTTTCAGGAACTGGAGAAGATTAAAGAATTTATTTATTGGGATGCAAAAAATAAAATCATTCCATTTTTTAATCGATTCCCTGGATATAAACTGCCTAATCTTTTTTAAATTAAATCTTGGTCTATTTATTATAAAAGACCATGGAACCAAAATTCACCCGCCACGATTGCAAAGACCACAAAGGCAATCTCCTCTTCTACATCGAAGTTGGAGAATACTATTTCCTCGAATACATTTTATGGACATCAATTCTAATAAGTGTTCTCAACACCAAAGAAATAAATAACTATATGCGCATCATCGAAGAGCGAGTTGTGCCGGACGACCTACGAGAAAAATTTATTGATAAGCTATTCCGAGCTATCAAGGAAATACCAGGGATAGAAAAATATTACCTGACCGGTAATGATTCCGTCACTCAAAATAAAACGGGTTTGTGATGTGTGTTTTCATACCTGCGCAACTGAGTTATATCATAATCCGGATTGCGTTTTCGTACATCAATTTACTGGAAATGTGATGTCCAATTGCTGTCGTAAATTCAAAAATGCCGTTTTTGATGGAAATGCGCAACATTTTACACTTTTTTAGATTGTGTAATCTGTTAAATTTGACGTACCGATAAATCTGAGAATTGAAACGTCTCCTTGTCATATTCTTTACATTTCTTTACCTGATTCCTGCTGTCGGTGTTTCATTGGACCTGCATAAATGTGGAAAGAAGGTTAAAGTAATTGAAATCAATGCGCCTCATGCAGCTAAGTGTCCGTGTGGTACGACAATGCCATTTAACTGTTGCAAGGATGTCCATCTCTCGGTCAAGCTTAAAGATTCACAGAAAGTAAATAAAAGTGCCCTTGTTTTTCGATTAATTGAATTTAAACAATTTGATTTTCCAATAATTATAAAAATAGGAGAACCTGTATCACAAGTGCCGGTTTTCGATTTTTCCTCTTATCATGCACCGCCATTCAAGAATAAACAGCCCGTTTATTTGACGAACAGCATTTTCCGGATTTGATTTTATTACAAGTTAATGTTCAGCCGCATTCTTAAGAATGACGGCTTAAGGCGTTTTATATATCTACCATTCACAAAAATCATAAACTAAAACAAAAAAAATGAAAAAATTATTCTATTCCATCATGGCTTTCATATTGATTGCATCTGTATCGAAGGCACAAACCACAGCAATGGATTTTACAAAAAATGATTGCGATGGAGTTTCACATCATCTATTCTCTGAACTCGATTCTGGTAATGTCGTCATCATGGAATTCATTATGACCTGCAGCTCATGTATCGCTGCCGGACATGCAATCGAAACAATGATGACAGACTTAGAGGTGCAGTATCCGGGTAAAGTAAGGTTATACCAGATTGCTTACACCAATAGTTATACCTGCGCAACAATGCAAGGCTTCAAGAACACAAACAACTTCAGCAGTACCGTATTCGACCAGGGTGCAAGCTTAGTCGCATACTATGGCGGCTTTGGCATGCCAACCGTTGCTATCGCAGCAGGCACGAACCACGATGTGCTCCTATCAAATGTTGGATTTGGCGCAAGCGATACAGCGCAAGCTGGCACTGCAATCAGGGCGTTCTTCACAACACTTTCAGCATCTGAGCTTCCGGAATCAGTCGCTTCATTTACTTCATTCCCAAATCCGGGAAATGACTTTGTAACTGTGCAACTCAATTTTAAAAATAATGCTTCCGTAAAAGTTCAAATGGTTGACCTTTCGGGTAAACTTGTAAAAGAGTTTTTTACTGAGAATGTGAATTCAGGGGTAATGGAAAAGAAGATTGATGTCTCTTCTATTGCACCGGGATATTATATGCTAAAAGCAACAGTGAACGGGAAAGATGTATTTAATAAAATCAATATTGCACGATAATGTTAAAAAGTATCATCAACAATTTAAAAGCAACGGCAGTTTTATCTGTCGTTGCTTTTAATTCATTCGGTCAAAATGCCCTTCTGATACCACCAACTCTTTCAGGGACCACATTTAACTTAAATGTACTTGCCGATTCCACTGAATTTTTTCCGGGACACATGACACCCACTTATGGAATCAACGGAAATATTCTCGGCCCGACTTTGATTTTAAATAAAGGAGATAACGTGACATTGAACGTCACGAATCAATTATCGACAACTACAACGATGCATTGGCATGGTTTGCATGTGCCTGCTCATGCTGATGGCGGTCCGCATCAAGTAATACAGCCTGGTACAACCTGGTCTCCAAGTTTTACGGTCATGAACGATGCCGGGACGTACTGGTATCATCCGCATGGCCTCAACAAAACTGACATTCAGGTATCGAAAGGTCTGGCAGGATTAATTATCGTTAAGGATACCATTGAAGCTACTTTGAATCTACCAAGAACCTATGGGGTCGATGATTTTCCTCTTGTTGTACAAACAAAATGTTTCGATGTACTATATCAAACAGCAATCGCTACAATGTTTGATACAGTTCCAATGGTCAATGCAACAATTAACCCATTCCTAAATGCACCCGCTCAGGTTGTACGACTACGATTATTGAACGGCTCATCGGACCGGAGTTATATGTTTGGATTTTCCAACAATATGAATTTTCATCTGATTGCAACCGATGGTGGATTAATTACAGCCCCTTTACAACTCAATCGTATAAGATTATCGCCAGGTGAACGAGCGGAAATCTTAGTTGATTTTTCTGCAATGCAAGGACTAACTATCAATTTCATGAATTATGGAAGTGAAATTCCAACCGGCATCATGGGGGCGCTCACTGTCGGAAATGGAATGGCGCAAATTCCTGATTATAATTTGAATCCTCTCAATGGAGCTGATTTTATTCTCCTGCAAATTAATATTGGACCGCCTACTTCTAATCCGGTGACCACCATTCCATCATCACTAACAACATTGTCGCCATGGAATACGTCTTCTGCCAATCGAACGAGGACAATCACTTTTGCCCCGAAGACCATGGGCATGCAGGCTATGGTTGAAGGTCCTTTCACAATGAACGGAAATCAGTTCGATATGAACACGATTAACGATACAACTTATTTGAATCATATAGAAGTGTGGACATTAAACAATCAGACTCTTGTCGCTCATCCGTTTCACATTCACGATGTTCAATTCTTTATTACAGATGTCAATGGAAGTCCTGTTCCATCATATGAGGCAGGGAAGAAGGATGTAGTTTTAGTAATGCCCCAGCAAACAGTCTCATTCATAACAAAGTTTGAAGATTATGCAGACACTATTCCTTATATGTATCACTGTCATTTATTGCATCACGAAGACGATGGAATGATGGGTTCATTTGTTGTATTAGACTCCACCCTATTAGGTTTGAATGAAACTTTTCGGCAAGGATTATTTTCTATTTTCCCAAACCCGGTATCCGATTTCCTAAACATTCAGTTTGAATCAACCGGTTATACAAGAATATTCGTCACAGATATTTTAGGCCAGCAAATATTTTCTCAGCCAATTTCACCTGCACAAGACAATATAAAATTGAATACTTTGAAATTGAACAATGGTATTTATATTATCTCCTTACAAAATGGTCACGGAACCACCATTCAAAAAATAATAGTGCAACATCAATAAATATGAAAGTGGCAACGGATGCATCACAAAAACAACATCTTTTAATTTTCATATTGAAAAAGCTTTGGAAAGCATTTCGCAACTTCTTTAAGAAGGATTGTTGTAAAAACTAAGATGGATAAAAAAGAACGGCTGAAAATTATTGAGAAGTCCTCCAAACAAGTTGGGCCGGGAGTGTTTTACTCTACAATTGTAGTAATCACTTCTTTCCTGCCAGTCTTTCTGCTCACCGGCATTGAAGGAAAACTATTTCACCCATTAGCCTGGACAAAAACATTTATCCTCATCATCGATGCATTCCTTGCCATCACTCTTGCACCTGTTTTAATTTCTTTTTTTCTGAAAGGAAAATTGAAACCGGAAAATGCAAATCCAGTTACCAGGACATTAGAGAAAATCTATACACCGATAATTTCCTGGTGCCTCCATTGGAGAAAAACAGTTCTGACCGTAAACCTGATAGCGCTTATCGTTGGTAGTGTGATGATGTATCAAATGGGTTCGGAGTTCATGCCACCATTAGACGAGGGTTCAATTCTTTTTATGCCGGTCACGTTACCTGACGTTTCAAACTCCGAAGTGAAACGCATATTGCAGGTACAGGATAAAATAATAAAGTCTGTTCCCGAAGTGCATAATGTATTGGGAAAGGCAGGAAGAGCAAATACTGCAACTGATAATTCGCCCATCAGTATGATTGAAACTATCATTCTTCTAAAACCAAAAGCAGAGTGGAGAGCTGGCATCACCAAGGAAGACATCATTAATGAACTGAACGCAAAGTTGCAAATTCCCGGAGTGGTGAATGGTTTTACTCAACCCATCATCAATCGAATCAACATGCTTTCAACCGGAATCAGAACGGATGTGGGTTTGAAAATTTACGGACAAAATCTGGATTCCATATATGCACTTGCAACTCGAATGAAAAATGAATTACAGGGAATTAATGGAATCAAAGATTTATATGTAGAACCCATAACCGGTGGAAGATATGTTGACATCGCAATTAAGAAAGATGAAATCGGTAAATATGGTTTGAGTGTGGATGATGTAAACATGTATGTTGAAACTGCATTAGGCGGAATGAACCTCACGACAACGATTGAAGGCAGAGAACGCTTCACGGTTAATGCACGATTTGCACAGGATTACAGGAACAGCCTGGAAGCCATAAATCAGATTCCGGTGAAGACCATGAACTACGGAACCATTCCGTTATCTGCGGTGGCTGATGTAAAACTCTCAGAAGGACCTCCAATGATAAATTCAGAAAATGCAATGTTGCGAGGAACTGTTTTATTCAATGTGCGTGACAGGGATTTAGGAAGTACCGTGAAGGAAGCACAGGAAAAATTGAATAAGATGTTTTCGAAACTTCCCAAAGGTTATAACCTTGAGTGGAGTGGACAATGGGAGAACCAGATTAGAGCAAATAAAACTCTTTCAGTGATTATGCCAATCGTTCTCCTCATCATTTTCTTAGTACTTTATTTCACATTCAAATCATTGAAAGAAGCTTTGTTCATTCTGATAACTGTACCGTTTGCATTGATAGGCGGAGTGTATATGGTTTATTTCTATGGGGTGAATTTATCTGTGGCAGTTGCGGTGGGTTTCATTGCTTTGTTTGGTGTTGCGGTTGAAACAGCAATGCTCATGATGATATACCTCAATGAGTATATGGAGAAGTTAGTGAATGATAAAGGCAATTCAGCTTCAACAATAACTAAGGATGATTTGCGGAAATATATTATGGATGGTGCAGTGCAGCGGTTACGTCCTAAACTAATGACCGTTTCGGTTTCACTGTTCGGATTGATACCCATACTGTGGTCAACCGGAACAGGAAGCGATGTAATGTTGCCAATCACAATTCCATTAATTGGAGGTGTTATGACTTCAACAATTTATGTCTTGTTGGTTACGCCAGTTATTTATGAGATGCTTAAAGAGAGAGAATTGAAAAAACATGGAAAAATAATTCTTCCTGGAAAAAATGAAGAGCTTTAAAATCATATTAATTTTTCTTCTTGCTTTCACAGGGTATTCCACTGCCCAGGTGCTTACGCTCGACTCGGTATTGGCACAGATTGAAAGAAATAATCCTATGCTCAAAATGTTCGATGAGCAAATTAGCGCAGTGAATAATTATTCACAAATGGCAAAAAGCTGGATGCCTCCAACAATTTCAACTGGTCCGTGGCAGGTGCCATACAAAGATTTTAATGGTGGAATGTGGATGATTACAGGTGAACAGATGATTCCAAATCCTTCTAAACGAAAAGCCAATTACAATTATATGCTTGGCATGGTTTCGATTGAACAAAATGGAAAAGAGGCAAAGAAGAATGAAATGTTTGCAATGGCAAAGCAGAATTATTACGAATGGATAATTTTGAAAAGTAAATTTGATGTTCTGGTGCAAACAGATTCACTGTTGAATTACATCGTCCATGTTGCACAAATTCGTTATACCTACAACAAAGAAAAACTCAATAACATTTATAAATCGCAGGCGGATTTGTTTGAATTGCGTAACATGGAAACAATGGTGTTGTCAGATATTAGCATGAAGAATGTTGAACTCAACACGCTGATGAATCTCGATAAGTCATTAGTATTTGATATTGATACAACTTATCAATCCCGCAATTACGAACTTCAGTTAGCGGATTCGGCTGTGATATCATCATCACGGAGCGACATTAAACAGTTTGATGCAAGTATTGCTTTGGTGAAACTCCAGCAGGAATACGAAAAATCAAAAAGATTACCCGATTTCGGTATTTCATTTACTCATATGAAATCAATGGGTGAAATGCCAAATCAATATTCAGCTATGGGTAGCATTACCATTCCAATTGCGCCATGGTCATCTAAGGAATATAAATCGAGCTTAAAGAGTTTAGACAACAATAACAACGTTATTAGCTTTCAACGGCAATCACTCCTAAATGAAACTGCCGGAAAAATTGCCTCTCTTCAGACACAAATCAAGTCCGTAAAGCAGCAGTTGACAAATTATTCTGACAATATAATACCGGCATATTTCAAAAGTTATCAGACTTCGATGATTGCTTATGAACAAAACACCGAAAGTCTATTTGTGGTGCTGGATGGACTGAAAATGTATCGCATGGCAAAAATGAATGAGCTTGACCAGGTAAATGCACTACTAAGATTGCAAGTTGAATATGAGAAGGAAATGGAAATACGATAAGCTGATTTCACTGTTTCGAGTGGAAGAGCTGCTTCCGGTTTTTACCGGAGTGGCAGTCGTATTTATGATATTATCCTGTAATCAAAGAGAAAAGCACCAACACATTCCAACTAATAAAGTTATTGAATTAGATGGTCTTGTAGAGCCAACAAATCAAACAGTGTTCAGTGATGTAAAGGTTATTTCGCCAATACAAAAATCGATAGCTCCGATTTTAAACGCAACTGGAGAAATTACCTATGACCCTCGATTGCGCAACAATATCAGTGCACGCTTTAGTGGAAGAATCGAAAAACTATATGTGCACTTCAACTTCGAAACTGTTTCCAAAGGACAGCGCATCATGGACATTTATAGTCCCGAAATTTTAACTGAGCAACAGAACTTAATTTATCTATTAAAGGCTGTTTCAAAAGATGTGGCGCAAATAAATTCAACAAAGCATAAATTACAATTGCTTGGCTTTACTGATGAACAACTCAATCAGATAGAATCCACTCAACGACCTCTAAATCCATTGCCAATATACAGCCCATATAGCGGGCATATTCATGACATAGGAATTGGAAGCGGTGTTTCATCTACTTCTGAATCATCGATGAATTCAGGAATGAACAATGGAGCTACTTCGTCATCCCAAATGTCAATTGAAAACCTTCCATCTTCTCAAACAGCAGCGCTCACTATAAAAGAAGGAATGTATGTTCAAAGCGGTCAATCCGTTTTTGCTGTTTACGACATCGACCGGGTTTGGGCAATGCTTAATATTTTTCCACAGGACGCAGCACTGATTAAAATAGGAGATAAGGTTTCCATTACTGCAGAAACAAATCCAACCCACATAATAGCATCATCTATCAATTACCTTGAGCCAGTTGCCGGTCAAAATGCCTCAACCATCAAAGCAAGAGTGTATTTACAGAATGCGGAAGACCTTCACTTGAAAATAGGGGCTCTTCTTTCTGCAAAAGTAACAACCACTGAAATAAAAGGATTGTGGCTACCAAGAAATGCCGTAGTGAATTTAGGACAGAAGCAAATTGTATTTATCAAAACGGAAAATCATTTCAAAACAAAGGTTATTCAAACTGGTATTGTAACAGATTCGCTGGTTCAGATAATTTCAGGGTTAACCGGGGATGAAACTGTTGCAGCGAATGCGCAATTCATGGTAGACAGTGAAAGCTTTATTCAAACTGAAGTCAATGAACAGAAATAAAAATGCGCCCATCCTTTTTTTCATGATGCTTCTATGCTCATCTGTATTGATGATTTCCTCTTGCAATAAAAATAATGTGGTGATGGCGGGACCTGATGAATATTATACTTGCTCAATGGACCCACAGGTAATAGAAAACAAAGCTGGTAATTGTCCTATTTGTCATATGAAACTGATTAAGGTTAAAAAGAATAATCTCAAGGCCGGACAAATAAAGCTCAGTGCGCAACAAATCAAATTGGGCAATATCACTTTTGATACACTTCGTATGAATGTTTTAGCGAAGGAAGTCACACTTACAGGAAAGGTAACTGTTGACCAAAGTCTTTCCGATGCAATTAGTGCAAGGGTGCAAGGAAGGATTGACAAATTAGCAGTAAAAAATGTGGGCGATTACATCAGCAAGGGACAATTGCTTTATGAAATTTATAGTGAAGATTTGAATGCAGCGCAACAGGAATACATTCTATCAATTCAAAATACCGGTAATTCAGAAAGCTTCACTGAGGCAGCAAAAAATAAATTGTTGTTGTATGGCATGAATGAATCTCAAATTAATCAACTTAACATATCAAAGCAGGTATTACAAACCGTTCCGGTATATGCATCGACTGAGGGCTTTGTTAGTGAAATTTCTTTTTCGGAAGGAAATTATGTTTCGACTGGTACAACATTATTTCGATTAGCTTCTTTAAATTCTCTATGGGTAGAAGCACAGGTATATCTTCCTTATTTGTCGTATTTAAAAAGAGGAACTCAAGCCAGCTTTACGTTTCCATCTGCGAGTGAAAAAACATTTTCAGGCAAAGTCATTTTTATTGACCCCCAGGTGCAATCTCCTGAACGGTTCATATTGGCAAGGTTTCAAATATCAAATCCTTCTCAGCAAATCAAGCCCGGCATATTAGCCAATATCACACTCCAAACAGAAATGAAGAAATCCTTTATTCTGCCGATGGATGCAATTATTCAGGACAGCAAAGGGTCGAATGTGTGGCTTTGGAATAAAGAGGGTGTGTTTGAAAATAAAATGGTAACAGTCGGTATACAAAATAGTCGCCAGATTGAAATAGTTGATGGTTTAAAAGAAGGCGACATAGTAGTTGTAACTGGAGCATACTTACTTAATAGTGAATATGTTTTTAAGAAGGGAGCAAATCCAATGGAAGGTCATTCGGATATGCCGGGAATGAAAATGTAATAATTAAACTATAAAATAAAAACAAATGAAAAGTACAATTATTATTTCAGCAGGAATTCTTGCTTTGATGTTGGGTGCTTGTAAAAATCCTGCAAACAAAAATGAGCAAACAAAATCAACTGACACCACAACCACGCAAAGTGTAAACACTGCTCAAATCTTCAACCTTGATACAACAAAGTTGAAAAGTGGCGAAACATTTTACCAATGTGTTATGGACAAGGAGGTCCTCTCTGATAAGCCCGGTGCTTGCCCTTCTTGCGGAATGGACTTATCTGAAGTGAAGAAACTATAATTCATACAACAATGGTCGAACGGCTCATTTCTTTTTCATTACGTAATCGCTTTATCGTGTTGCTTATTGCAGCAGGTATGTTTGGATGGGGCATATATGAAGTGCAGCACAATCCTGTGGATGCAATTCCTGACCTCTCCGAAAACCAGGTAATTGTTTTTACGGAATGGATGGGTCGCAGTCCGCAGGTGATAGAAGACCAGGTTACTTATCCGCTTGTAGCAAACCTGCAGGGTATTCCGAAATTGAAAAACATCAGGGGTGCATCTATGTTCGGAATGAGTTTCGTTTATCTCGTGTTTGAAGATAATGTTGATATCTATTGGGCAAGAACGAGAGTAGCAGAACGATTGAATTTTGCACAGAAGCTTTTGCCGGAAGGAATCTCTCCAACACTTGGTCCGGATGGAACGGGTGTGGGACACATCTTTTGGTATACTCTGGATGCAAAGGGTTATGACCTTGGAGAACAACGTGCCTTGCAGGACTGGTATATCAAGTTTGCTTTACAAACGGTTCCTGGTGTTAGTGAAGTTGCCTCCTTCGGTGGATTTCAAAGGCAATACCAGGTGATTATTGACCCTGTGAAATTGAATTTCTATAACCTCTCCATGATGGATATACTGAAGGCTGTGAAATCAAATAACAATGATGTTGGCGGAAGGAAATTTGAAATGAGTGATAAGTCATACATCGTGCGTGGATTGGGTTACATCAAATCAATTGGGGAGATTGAAAACATCGCTATCAGTACTTCGAATAATGTACCTATTCGAATAAAAGATGTGGGTGCAGTACAAATGGGTGGCGACATTCGCTATGGTATTTTTGATGAGAATGGTGAAGGCGAAAAAGTTGGTGGTATTGTAGTAATGCGCTATGGGGAAAATGCCGATGCAGTAATCCATAATGTAAAAACAAAAATGGAAGAAGTGCAGAAGGGTTTGCCTGAAGGAATCAAGATAAATATTGACTATGACAGAAGCGGATTGATTGAGGAAGCCATCGGTTCGGTAAAAGAAACGTTACTGGAAGTATTCATCAATGTTTCAATTATTATTTTGATTTTCCTTTTTCATTGGCGCAGCGCCATCATCATTCTTATCCAGATTCCCATTTCAGTTGCATCGGCTTTCATCCTGTTGAATGCTCTTGGTTTTTCTTCTAACATAATGTCATTAACAGGAATTGCATTGGCAATCGGAGTTATTGTTGATGATGGTATTGTAATGGTTGAAAATGCTTACAGGCATTTGAGCGAGGCGCAATTGAAAAAATAATAATGCTTAGTTAAATAAATAAAATAACCAGAAGTGAACATACAACAAATCATAAATCAGTATAAATCCGATTCACAGTCTGTTTATAACACATGGTTTATAAATAATGATGAAAGGTTAAAGGCATTTCGTGCAATCAGGAGAGGTGTTAAACAGGTGATTGATGACATCAAGAATAATACGTTTGGGAATGATTTTAAGAACAGCTCACTTGAATTGGTATTAAACAGTATAACTGAACAAAAGCAGGTTTTTATTGGTGCGGCTCATCCTTTTTATTGGAAACCTAAATTGCGCATACCTGATATTTATGAGAATGAGAATAATAAAAAAGCATTCGGACAATTTTTAGAAAGTTGCTACAACTCTACTCGTGAAGACCAGCTTATAAAAGAGATTACAAAACTCGATGAAAGGAAAATTAAGGGGCTTGGTCCTGCTGTGGCAAGTATTCTTTACTTTTTGCACCCGACAATCTTACCGCCATTCAATACAGCAATAGTAAATGGTTTCAATTTCTTATTCAAAGACAAAAAGAAATTAGGGTCGTGGAATGAATATTTAAAAATTAGAGAGGTAATCTTAAACACTAATAATACATACAAATCCGAATTGTCCAATGATTTAGGTGCATTTGCCGGAATGTTATTTGAAATCGGTTCTCAAAAAATTGTGTTAGGCAGTGATGAATATTTATCGGAAGACGAAAGAAAAAAACTGGAACGGCTAATAGTCAACCGGCAGGCAGAGATAAGACAGGATGAAAAGGAAGAAAGTTTGCATACAGAAATGCAATATCATTTGTTAAAAATTGGTCATTCTCTCGGTTATGACGTTTTCAGCGCAAGCAATGATAAATCTAAATCCTTTAACGGAAAGAATTTTTCTTTTCTATGCTGTAATGAATTTCCGACACTCACTACTGAAAAGGAAACACTTTCTACAATAAAGCTTATCGATGTATTGTGGTTTCAGAAAGGGACGAGCAATGTTTTATGTGCATTTGAAGTTGAGAAGAGTACAAGTATTTATTCCGGCATATTGAGATTAACAGACCTGTCATATACAGTCTCCGATGGGGATGAAACATTTTACCTGGTAGTCCCGGATAATCGTGAGAAAGATGTTATGATGCAATTAGCTCGACCATCAATTAAAAAAATAAACATCCCGTTAAAATATATTCTGTTTTCAGAATTGCAAAAGAATTGTGATGCACTATGTAAATTTGGTGATAATCATGCAATTATGGAGAAAATTGCAAAATAGATTTAAAATGAGGAGCAAAACTAAAAGCATCTATATTCATGCGTCTCCAGAAAAAGTATTCTCCCAGATGGACGACTTCTCCAAAACCGGAATGCACATGAGCGAAAGCTCGATGATGATGATGGGCAGTAAATTAAATCTCGAACAACTCTCACCAATTGCTACAGGAATAGGTGCAAAGTACCGGTGGTACGGAAAGATGATGGGAATGACCATCGATTTCAATGAGGCTGTTACTAAATGGCAACCCCCTTTTTTGAAGGAATGGGAAACTATAGGCGAGGCTAAAATCATTATAATGGCTTGGTATCGGATGTGGTTTGATATCATGCCGGACGGGGATGGAACACAAGCAAGGCTCTCTATTA
The DNA here is from genome assembly GCA_964409765.1 of uncultured Chitinophagaceae bacterium. Classification (GTDB taxonomy): domain Bacteria; phylum Bacteroidota; class Ignavibacteria; order UBA10030; family UBA8401; genus UBA8401. The sequence goes on along the minus strand of CAYPEM010000019.1, from coordinate 62,329 downwards.
GCTACTTGCCTCCAAAGGAGGGGTACAATAAAATTCTTTCCTTTTTCCTTGCAAGATGGTACTGCAGCTGGTGTTTAAGTAATATGTTAAATGACACCAAAAGAAATCTTGAAAAAATATTATGATGGAATACCAGTATTCAATGAACCATCATTTCGAATCACTGCAATGTGTAAATCATGTAATTATTTGCTTCAATTGCATATTACTTATAAATTAAAAAATTACCTTGGATGAATAGCGAATCAATTGGAACTTATTAAAAAATAAAAAGATGCACGATAATACTTGGGGTTGGGGAATGGGTTGGGGTATGTGGACTATTCCGCTTCTCATTATTCTTATAGTAATATTTGTTTTAAGATACAGGCGGAAAAAATAAATTAAGTAAGGAATGTAGAATGCCTGGCTCTCAATTTTACCACTGCTAATTACTATTACATGTGCAGTGGTCATAAATGAGTATGCCCTCACTTTTAAAAAATGGAAAATTCTGAAATGGAACATCAACATACAGCACAGGACAACACGGGAATTACAAATCATTCTAATCCCCCAATGGGAACAATGCATCATGACCATCACAAAATGATGATTGATGATTTCAAGCGTAGATTTTATGTGACGCTTATCATTACCATTCCTGTCATGTTACTGTCACCAATGATACAGCAATGGTTTCATTTCAATATTGCATTCAATGGTTCAACCTATTTACTATTTGCACTTTCAACTGTTGTATTCTTATATGGCGGATGGCCGTTTTTGACAGGTATAGTAGAAGAGCTGAAACAGAAAAAGCCCGGAATGATGACACTCATTGCGGTGGCAATCACTTCAGCATACGCATACAGCGTTGCTACGGTTTTTGGTTTGCAGGGAATGGATTTCTTCTGGGAGCTCTGCACACTAATTTTAATCATGCTATTGGGACATTGGATTGAAATGAAATCAGTAGCAGGTGCATCAAAGGAATTAGAATTGTTGGTCCAGCTAATGCCATCCGAAGCGCATATGGTAATGGGCGAAATGATTCACGAGGTAAAAACCGATTCTCTCAAAGAAGGTGATATCATATTGATTAAGCCTGGAGAAAAGGTAGCTGCAGATGGTATTATTTCAGATGGAGAAAGTTACCTGAATGAATCGATGCTTACGGGCGAATCTGTTCCGGTTAAAAAACAAAAAGGTGAAAAGGTTATTGCAGGTTCAATAAATGGAAATGGTTCATTAAAAGTATCTGTCAGTCATTCATCGAAAGACTCCTATTTAGCAAGAGTGATTAAACTTGTAGATGATGCACAAAAAACCAAATCCCAAACGCAATTACTCGCTGACCAGGCAGCACGAGTGCTTACAATCGTTGCATTAGTTGCAGGCTTTACAACATTTTTTGTCTGGTGGTCTATGTTAAAAGAGCCATTCGTCTTTGCATTGGAGCGAATGGTAACCGTTATTGTCATCTGTTGTCCGCATGCATTAGGACTTGCCGTTCCATTGGTCGTAGCGATATCAACTTCCATTTCTGCTAAAAGCGGATTACTAATTAAGAACAGAACTGCTTTTGAAAATGCGAGGAAGATAACTACGATTATTTTCGATAAAACTGGAACATTGACGATTGGGAAATTTCAGGTGGTCCGTTATAAATCATATCTGAATAATATCAGCGATGAAAAATTAATACAGATGGCCGCAGCCATTGAACAGAATTCAGAACATCCGATAGCAACCGGAGTAGTTGCAAAATCAAAGGAGTTGAATTTGTCATTGCCGAAGGTTCAAGGATTCGAAGCGATAACCGGAAAAGGCGTGGAAGGAATTATCGATGGAAATGAAATCTTGATTGTAAGTCCGAAATATGTGAAAGAGAAATTTCCTTCAGCTCAAATGGATACAGAAGGAAAGGAAAATGAAACTGTCGTTTATCTTTTGATGAACGATGCAGTGGCCGGTTTCATCGCTTTAGCTGATAAAATAAGAAGTGAATCATACGAAGCTATAAAGACCTTACATGAAAATGGAATTAAATCAATTTTATTGACCGGTGATAATTCCAGGGTTGCAAAAAGTGTAAGCGATGAACTGAAGATGGACGGTTTCTTTGCCGAAGTTCTACCTCATCAAAAGCTCGAAAAAATTAAAGAGCTTCAAACGAATGGAGAATTTGTTGCAATGACAGGTGACGGAGTTAATGATGCTCCTGCATTAGCGCAAGCAGATGTGGGTATTGCAGTCGGAAGCGGAAGCGATATTGCTGCAGAGACAGCTGGAATCATCCTGGTGAATAGTAATCCAAAGGATATTGCAAACCTGATACTATTCGGGAAAGCGACTTATCGAAAGATGATTCAGAATCTTATTTGGGCTACTGGCTACAATGTTGTGGCACTTCCACTTGCTGCAGGAGTTTTATATTCATATGGTATTTTGCTAAGTCCAGCAGCCGGTGCAGTATTAATGAGTGTTAGTACGATTGTGGTTGCAATAAATGCAAGAATGTTGAAGTTGAAATCGCTACCTTAAACCTACGAGATTTTCAGTAACTATAAATTTTCATCTTTCTGTTATTAGATATGAATTCGTACTTATAACTATGATAGATATCATTTCATTGCAAGTATTTATTATGGAGCTTTAGCAATTGTTTTCGCCATTAATTGGCTTACATGAGTTTGAATCGTTCTGAAAGTATGAAACAATGAAAACGCTCTTATTCCTTGTCCTAATTCCTTTTATGGTTGTGATTAATTCTTGTAAGAAAGAATCTACCTACCTGTCTTTAACAGTGGAACCGACACCTGGAGCATGGCGAATAAGCTCATTTATCAAAGATGATGTCGAAATAGCAAACCAGTTTGCAGGTTATACTTTTGATTGTAATGTGAATGGCGCAATGATTATTCGGAATAATTCTCATTTATACAATTGTCGTTGGAACTTCATTCATGATAATCATTCGATGGTTCATTTTAGTATTATAGGTTGTGATAAAAATGCGATTTTAGAGGAATGTAATGATGATTGGGATATTACAAGCCGTGATGCTAACTATTGTTATTTCTCAAATCGTAATCCACAACATACCCGGACAATGACTCTGCATAGAGTATAGATACAATTCTATTTAATTTTAAATAACAGAAGACAGAAAATTTTAAAATGCACATAAAATTAATTATCCCTTTTCTTGTTTTTGCTATTTGTGCTTCACTTGCCACTTCTGCGCAAAATGTTAATTCGAATATTCCAGTAAAGCAAATCGATTCGGTTTATTATACATGTTCCATGCATCCCGAAATAAAGGCTGTCGGTCCAGGAGAATGTCCAAAATGCGGAATGCAGTTAATTCAGAAGTCATATTCAGATGGAGGCAGTAATCATCAAATGAAAATGGATTGCGGAATGATGCACGGCATGGATATGAACGAGATGGGAAATGGAAATTCAAGTATGATGAATAAACCGGAGGTTGTAATTGATACTACGCAGCACAATTCAGTCATTTATACTTGTTCAATGCATCCGGAAATTCAGTCAGCTATCCCAGGAAAATGTCCTAAGTGTGGTATGGAGTTGATAATTAAACCAGCGTCCAATGACGGTAAGAAAGCAAAGCCTGAGAAAATGAAAATGGGTTGTGGAATGATGCCGGGTATGTGAGTTTGTTTACATTAATAACTTTACTGCTTAACAAATATTTTAGTAAGAAATTTATTTTCCAGTCTAATTTTTAGGAAATACATTCCGCTAACCAAATTTGAAACATTAATTATAGATTCGTTTTGTGATTGTAAGACTTTTTCACCAATTGTATTGAAGATTTCTACTACATAGTGATTTGTTTCTGATTTTGATGTACCGGCAATCTTAATTTCAATTACGGAGTTTGCAGGATTTGGTGAAACCGATACGAAATTATTCCTGTCAATATGATTTATTCCAGTTGGTATTGAGAATGTTCCACCAAATGAAGTAACACTATTTGGAAGAAGAGTATATGAAAATTGATTAGATAGCGGAGTCACCGGTGGAATGGACTCCCATCGTGTTGAATCATATGATTGTTCACCATGAACCGAATCGATAAGATTAATTCCGGAGAAATCAAACTGAACAGTTTTACTTACAGAATTGTTATTAATTGCAATAACTGTAAACTTGTTTGAAGACTCATCCTTGAATGAACTTATCTGGACCAGTGAATCTGAGCTTGTCGATTCAACTCTCTTCGCACCTTTTTGTAACCACCTTGCGTAGTGGCCAATCGCATAGCCTGTCGATGTAATTCGTGAAACACCATTGCTGTCTATCTGAACTATCTCCGCTTCGTTGTTAAATCCGGCCCCACTGCCAAAATGGTCAAGTTGCGATTGGTAATCCCACAGGGTATTCATTCCGAAGTAAGCTGATACTCCGGCATACAACATCTCATCATGAATGTGAATTGCTCTTCCACGAAGCAGGTCCATCGAAAACAATGGTAACGAACTGCAGCATACTTCTGTAAACCAAAGCGGAATGTTGAATGAATCACACATTGCTTTTAACTGTGTTCGTTTGTTAATTTCATTTGCATCCGGATTTCCGGTTCCGGATTGTGCCAGGATATTCGAAGCTTCTGCATAAGGTGAACCATATGGATATGTATGATATCCAATCGCACCGATGTATTTTCTTGCAGCGCTGTCGGCAAGAATAGCTGTTACATCGGTAAGAGTTTGAGTAAGCGTCTCTTCATTCGGAGCAATAATCATAATGCTGTCGAAACCTTCGGCACGGAACCGGTCACCAACACGCTTTATGATATCTACTACTTCCTGGACCGTTCCGCCATTCAATTCTCCATTGCCCGTTAGTGGCTCATTAAAAATCATCGCATAAGGCTGTACGATTCCCAGGCTGTCTCGCCAGTATTTATGAACGGCCAGAACATACTCCGCACATTCATCGAGATACTGATTATAGTTACTGCTTCGAAGAGCCGGCATCCAGGTCGTGCCCCAACGGTGATTAATTTTACTTTCTATCATGAAATTATTGAACCCATATTGAGCCGCAGGATTGATTAGATATTGAATATCGTTTTTGGAATACTTAAAATTGAATCCAGACCAGTCATAATTGAAAGGGTCGTTGTCATCATTAGTTGATGTACCGAAGACCAGGCTGGAATCCATTTCAATATTACCGGCTGAAATGTTACCCATGGTCAGTTTAACATCGTTGTAGGCTTTGGCCAATGCATCTGCACGATAGATGCCGAGATTGTCCTGGGAGCCATACACAAGTGGTAGGGTGGTAGCTCCAAATCCTTCGATAGTTTGTCGTGTGCTGTCGGCATCGATGGTCACCGTTTCGGTTTGGGCACTAAGTGCAATGCCATACATGCATATGGTAATCGTGGTAATAATGCTTTTCATTATGGGTCCGGTTAACGAGAGTAAAGTTACCATGTTTACGGCTCGTTTGAATGCAATCTGCAGGCAGATACTTACCCAAAATTCACCCTGATTTCTGTACCCTTAATACCTTATATTTGTCAAAATTCCGCCCATTTGAATGACAACTAAGGATTCAGCAAGAGAAATAATTAGTGACCTGATTGACAGATTTGAAGAACAATACGAGTCTTACAAACGGTCCGGGTATAATGAGACTTTAACACGGAAGGATTTCATCGACCCGTTTTTCTCGGCATTGGGCTGGGATATGAACAACGCTCAGGGGTTCGCAGAAGCTTATCGAGAAGTTATCCATGAAGACAAAATAAGGATTAGTGGTGCAATCAAGGCTCCGGATTATTCGTTCCGGTTATCGGGAGGCAAGCGCCTATTTTTTGTGGAAGCAAAGAAGCCACATATTGTAGTAAAGGATGAAATCATTCCGGCATATCAAATAAGACGTTACGGATGGTCTGCGAAGCTCCCCATTTCCATTATAACAGACTTTGAAGAGTTTGCAGTATATGATTGTACAAAGAAACCTTTGCCGGCAGATAAAGCGTCTGTGGCCAGGATACGATACATCACCTTCCGTGATTACCTTAAAGAGTTTGAATTCATATACGACACATTCAGCAAAGAGAAAGTACTGAAAGGCAGTTTCGACAAGTTTGTTGCATCAACAGCAAATAAAAAAGGAACAACAACAGTCGATAAAGAATTCCTGCAGTCGCTCGATGAATGGCGGACCTATTTGGCCACAAGCATTAGCTGGAATAACAAAAACCTGGATGAGGATGAAATCAATTTTGTGGTCCAACAAACTATCGACCGGCTAATCTTTCTGCGAATTGCTGAGGACAGAAGTGTTGAACCATATGGCAATCTCAAACATTCGATTAGTTCGGGGGATTATTATAAAAATCTCTTCGATATTTTTCATAAGGCTGATGAGAAATACAACTCCGGTATTTTTGATTTCAAGAAGGATAAGATTTCGGAAAATATCAAAGTCGATAACAAGGTTATCAAGACTATTATCAATGAACTTTATTATCCGGAATCACCTTACGAGTTTTCGGTCCTGTCTGTCGAAATCCTGGGCAATGCTTATGAACAGTTCCTTGGGAAACAAATTCGCATCGATAGCGCTCATAGGGCGAAGATTGAAGAGAAGCCGGAAGTTCGTAAAGCAGGCGGAGTATACTACACTCCACAGTACATAGTAGATTATATTGTAAAAAACACAGTCGGCAAACTCATCGAAGGTAAAACTCCGAAAGAAATTTCCGAAATAACAATTGCCGATATCGCATGCGGCTCTGGGAGTTTTCTCCTGGGTGCATATCAATATCTGCTCGATTACCATAAAGACTATTACACCAGGAATGGTCCGGCATCGAAAGGAAAGAAAGATAATCCATTAACCCCGGAGGGTCACCTTACTACGGCTGAGAAAAAACGTATTCTCCAGAATAACATCTACGGAGTAGACATCGATGTAAATGCTGTGGAAGTAACGAAGCTCAGTTTACTTCTGAAATGCATGGAAGGCGAAACTGAAGCAAGTATTGCTTCGCAGATGAGTTTGTGGAATGAACGAGTTTTGCCATCGTTAGAAAATAATATTAAGAGTGGGAATAGTTTGATTGATGTGGATTTCTATGAGGGGAAATTTGATTTTGGCGAGGATAAAAAAATAAAACCATTTAATTGGAAAACTGGTTTTCCAAATATTTTTTCACAAGGTGGTTTTGATATTGTAGTTGGAAATCCACCGTGGGGTGCTGATTTATCGGATGAGTCTCTTGATTATTTAAGGAGCAGACATAATGCTATCATTGTTCGGATGATTGATTCTTACATGTACTTTATTAATCATTCTCTTGAACTTCTGAAAAAAGATGGCTCCTTTGGAATGATAATACCAAGTACATTCTTGAACCAAAGCGATGTGCAACTTTTACGTAAATTGATAGCTGAAAAATTTAATCTTGAAATTGTAATAAATCTTGGCGAAAAGGTTTTTGGGCCTAAAGTTTTAAACACTTCTACAATTCTTGTATTTACAAAATCTCCTTCAGAGAGTTCACCTTTGTATATAGCGGACCTAAGAGATGTAAGTCCGGAAGAAAAGGAAAGAAATCTAAATAGTATTCAATCAACAGATAAATCTCAGTGGACTGAATTAGTAAAAAAGGATGGATTATTCACTTACTTTACTTTCAGTACTTCGAATGTTTCTTTGTTGAAGAAGTTGCAAGGGAGGTTTGCAACATTCAGAGATATAATAGACGGTGAAATACAAAGAGGAATTAGCCCTGACTATTCAAAGGCGTTTGTGTTGAATGCAAATGAAGCTGCAGAGAAAAAAATAGAGAAGAAAATATTACGGCCACTTGTATTAGGCAAGCATATACAAAGATTCAACACAATACATACCAATGATGTAATCCTTTATCTCACATCCAAAGATAATATCAACGATTACCCAAATGCTAAAAAACATTTATCTGAATTTAAAAAATTTATTACATGTCGTGAAGTTGCCGAGGGCAAACACCCATGGTTTGCATTACATAGACCAAGAAATCCTGAAATATTTTCTTCAAATAAATTCATTGGACTTACAACTACAAAAAAACTTACGGTTGCATATGATGAATTTGGATTTTATGCTACAGATTCACTGTATCTCTTTAAGACCAAATCAGGAATTAATGTAAATGTAGTTTTAGCGATTTTCCATTCAAAACTATTTCAATTTCTATATGATACTTTAATTCAAGGTGGCCAAAGAGTGATACCACAAGTAAAAGCAGTATACTTGAATGAATTGCCATTTCCAATAAACGGAAAGCAAGAATCTGGACTTGCGAATCTTGTTAAACAATTGCAGGAATTGAATAAAGAGAAGGAAGAATTAAAACTCGAAAACAAATTAATTCAAATTCAAAGTAAGATTGATTTTTGTGAGGAGAAAATAAATCAGATTGTATATCAACTTTATGAATTAACTCCGGAAGAAATTAAAATAGTCCAAGGCACTAATCAGGTAAATTAGATGTAATACATGAACGGAAGAATTTCTAAATCTTCATTCGGACCTGCAGTGAGAATCTCTCCAATTAAGTCCGCAAATTTTAGTGTTACGGGAGTTCCATCACAATAAATGCATGCATTATAATTAAGCTTTGTCAGCATCATTATATCCTTGCAAACAGTCTGAATGTCTTCATCTCCTCGAATTATTTCAACATGTAAAGGATTCGGGGTTTCAAGGCCAAGTACAGATTGAATCCTTGGCATAAAGCCTTTCGTCCATAGAAATGCTGCCTTATTATGTCTTTTATAAAAAGCTCCTCTATATATTGGATACTCTCCTTCCCGGAATAATTTAAAATCTTTCTCATGTGTTATGCGAACCCCATAAACATGGCATTTACCATTGGCAGCTCTTTCAAAGCCAGCCCACTCTTCATCATTAAAAAAAGTTTTTCCGTGGATGAAAATTTTCTCTGGAATTTCAGATTCATTGTCTTTTTTAAATGATGTTAGCACTTTTGATAATAGCTCATATGCTTTTTCTTCTGTCAGATGATATTCTTTTGTTGTTGGATTATAATAAGGTCCAACTCGACCTCGAAAGACAACCCCATCACCGGTATCAAGAAACATTTGTGCAGCGCAACATGCAATTCTCGTATCATGATGCGTTTCGTCTCGTTTGAAAGTAAGACCAATATAGCAAACGTTTTTACGAACATTGGCCAACTTCCACGGTATGCCGCCCGCTTTATAATAAATTGAATTTGCAAGATTCCAGGTTATTGCCGTGACTTGATTTTGATAGGTTTTTAATTTTTTCGGAGTAACGTTGGGTTTATCCTCAAAGGCTATTGTGTCCTCTCTGATGATTTGCGTTAGAATGCGTTGATTTAGTAATTTAATTTTAAGCTGATTATGAAAATGATTTTCATAGTCGTATGCTTTCCTCCATCTACCAGCTTCTTCATTTTCAAACATGCTTACTACTTTACGAGAGTAGTCATCAGAGAAGCCAACTTTAATAGAACCTTTTTTGGGAACGATACTTTTGGGACGGCATAATGTATAAACCTTATTCGGAATTATTACGAACCATAATCGAGGTTGTTTTTCGTTTTCCTTTAGGTACTCATGTAGTTTGTTAATATACAAATCAACAATTTCGGCCACTCGTATATGACTATCTGAATACTTATATAGACTATCCAGTGTCGAGTCATCAATTTGCAAAGTTGGTATTGATTCCATGTTCATCGAAACGAAAAATGCAGAATCAAATCCAGGAAAGAAAGGCTTGGCAATATCATGAGTGGGATGAAAAACAGGTCTTTGAATTTTAGTTAACCAATTTTTACACTTAACAATTCCATCTGCGGTGCCAATGATTCCTACCGATAGGTCGGATACTTTCCCTTTATCATAAGGACCAAAAAGCGTTAAGCCATCCCTTGGGTCAACTACGCTTTGATTATATGCAAATTTTAATTCTGGCTCCTTTAAATAGTATATTTTATGTTGCATTTTCATAATTCAATATCATTTTCGTTAGTTTCATTATTTTCTTCTGCATCTTCTATTTCTTCTGCATCATACATTTCTTCCTCTTCCATAAATGACTCAAACTCTGAATCCACTGGAACCAGTCGTGCATTTGAAGTTGGTTCAACATATCCATATGTTGAATGAAAAATTATAGGGCTTGCACTTATTGTAACGGTAAAAATATCGGAGAGGGCCATTGATATGTTGCCTTCATCATCAGCAATACTATGCATGAACGCTAACATTAGGTTTCTCCAATCTGCATTATAAAATCCTTTGCCTTTGCTACGCCTGGCGGAAGCAAGTTCATTTTTCTTTTCCCAAATATTCTCTCCATCATCTGAAAATAATAGGTGACCCTTAATTGCAAAACGTAACACCGGACGCAATATGGGTTTAACACTTATACCATAATGCCATGTATGCTCAAAGTAATCTCCCAAAATTTGTTTTGGTCTACTCCAATTTCCTCGATAGAGGTATGAAACTTTATTATTTTCAATTTGTCCTTCTCTATAGTAAAAGCAGCGAAGCTTGTTGGACATCTCATGAAATGGAACATTTTTCAAATTAAGAAATTTAAAGAATGCGTCCCTTAAAAGTCGAACCATGAACTTTTTTAAATCAACATTTCCTGGGAATGGATAGCTATCATGATTATCTTTATATAATCGTGTAGGTATACATTGCTTGTTTCTTGCCACAATGTCGATATCAATTAATTTTGTAGCTCCATTTAGCTCATCGATTTTTTCTTTGCCGGAAGTAGGGACATTTTCTAAAAAAGTGACTAAGTATTTATCATGTGCAAATGCAGGATAACTCGATATCTCATTAGCTATTAATTTTGCTTGGGCGGGCGTATCGTACTCATGAATAAATAATGTCTCTGGCAACTCTGGTAACTCAAACCAGTTGGAATAATATGATTCGTTCTTTTTTTTCAAATTATACTCAGTTGTATATCGATTTTTGAACCAATCATCAACGGAATAATTATTCTTAGCGCCTCGTGGCACCTGGTCTCTTCGTAGCTTCCTTAGAACTTGCTTTAAGCCTATGCTCCAGGAACGGTCAAACCTTATTTGGTTCATCACGTTAAGTCCAATGCGTGATGAAAAACTAACATCATCAATTTTGCACACTATTCTGAAGTCTTGAATTCCGGTGTCTGAGCCAACTGCTTTTGCTTGCTCCCATTCATCAATAACTCCTTGTTTTAGAAAAGTGTTTTTACTGTAAACAAGTAAATATTTGATTGTTCCGCTCTCTAATAATTCTTGAAGAGATTTCCAGTAATCATTCTCTCCTCCAAGGAGAAATGTCAAATCGCATTCAACCTTATAACCTTCGTTAATTAATTTCGACCGAAGCCAAAGAGTAAATTCATTGTCTTCCGGGTTAGCGTGTCCAATAAATATCGTGTCCCTAATTGGCATTATTTGATTAGGTGCCGTTTCTTCTTTATTTAGAGATGCGATTGCTTCTTTGTTCATGGCCATTTATTTGGGGTCTCAAATATAACCCGGTAATGCCTCATAGAAACAACTACTTTTCAACCAGTTTAGGTTAAAACAGGACGAAAAAAATTCAAGATAATATCAAACTATTATGTATTTTGAAACTTCGGAAATGACTGTTATGTAATCTTAAGTCGTATTTGAATTACCAGGTAATAAATCTTAGATTAACAATTTGGTTATTGTATCGATAATCATCGATATGAATCACTTTTCTTAGTTCCTTAAACTGCATATCTTTAAAAGCAATTCCCATCAAGCGGTCAATCGCTATTCCGATTCGTTTTTTTTCATTTGAAGTAAGTGTTACGTAGAAGTATTTATTAAACCTTAAGGTTGGAATTAAAACTCGTGGCTTACCTCCGTAACTTTTAAGATTTCGAACCTGCCCAGCGGAGCTAATTTCATAGCCAGGAAATCCAGGTATTTCTCGCCACTCAGCATTTTCAACAAGAGAATACTTGTAGCAATTATAGAGAGAAATGAGCGCTTCACGAGGTGGGAGATGGCCAAAATTGTTGCACTTCGCTTGTGTGCATGCGTATGACATACTTCTTATGTGGACCGTATTTTCTACTTTATGGACCATCCAAAAAGTCAACCAACGATTCCAACTATAAATAGTCGAAAGGAAACAAAATCAGGTTGAAACTATCTCTCGCACAAAAAATAATTTTATCTCATTCTCCTGCATCATAACGAAGCAGTCGTACTGAGTTTTTTCATCCCCTAAAAATACATGAAAAAACTCCGAATTATCCGACATCCATTCAACATATTCAGTAGTCAAAGTGATGTCATTTTTAATCAGTTTTTCGAAGAGTATTTTATCTATTTCTTTACCTCCATCTTCAGCAAGTTTGGTGACCAAAAATGAAAGAGAATACTCAAAATAATATGCGTTTTCGTTTGGGGAGAAAACTGTGTAATCCGGAAAGTCTTTATGCTGGATAAGGTTTTTCAAAACCGCAGAGTACTCCGGAACATGCCTGCCGGTTTTGTCCAGGAATTCCGGAGGGAAATAATATTTCTCGATGCCGGGGAGAGACCGGATAACAGAAAACAATTCTTCAATCCACTTTTCTCTGAATGATGGGTTCAGATTGTAATCGGTAATTCTACGGTGTAATTCCTCGATGAGTTTATTCTCCTTAAAATCATAATCGAGGGATGAATTCATGTACGCCCATTGCATCTCATCATCAAATACTAACTCGATATAGAATAAGTCCTTGCCAATTTCATCCTTACAATAATAGCGTTCGGTCCTGCTCTCACTTAGCATCAGGGAGATAGTTATCAAGCGTTTCCTGAGGAATGTGGATGTAGGGAATGATTGAATCAGTGATGCCGTTTAAATGCAGGTCATGAAAGGCAGCATACCACCATTCATCTTGGTAAACATCATCGTATTCCTCAAAGCAGTATGTGTTTAATCCATGACGACTTTCATAGGAGGTTTCGAAACCTAATACCTGTATGTCAAACTTATTACAATCACGACAAAACTCCTCTGTCTGCTTTAATGTAAGTCCGGGTGAATTTCGTATTACTTTATACCAGTGCAGCAAGTAATATTCCTTGAATATTTGTTCCCGGCATTCATGCTCCGAACCAAACATCAAGTTCAACTTTTTACTTGCCAGGCTTAAAATCTTCATTGGTAGAGAAAGTACTTTTTAGTTTTGAAATTATCTGGTAAAATAATTTTAACACTGTCACTTTTTGCACTGTCGCTTTTTGCACTTCCGCTGACAGACTCAAGCTCCATTCTAATTATAACTCTGGTCGCAAGTATATCTGCTTCGTAATTGAGGGAGAAGTGATTTTTAGTTCTTGTCCAGGATTTCAATTTGAGTTTGTATCCAAAATCCATTCGCTCATAATAATTGCGAATAGTATCTCTGCCGAATTTCCGGAGCGACTCATCAGACGTTAATTTCATCATCGAGTCGAAGTCTCCATTCTTATAGAATCGTTGAAAGACTGCTCCCCACGAGCTTCCATTTATTAACGCAGGATTAGAGAAATCGACTTTTTCATTTTGTCCATGAGCAAAATAAAATGATGTAAATACTAAAATCAGACTGAATTTTGTTTTCATCTCAAAGACTTAAGAAAATTTGATTAATGTCCGATTGAGTATATCCGAGGTACTCACGTGTCATAGCAGTACTGCTATGATTAAAGACCTTGCTCAATAGTATCAAGCTATTCTCAGACTTGTTATTTAATAAAAATATGCGCTTACCGAAAGTTTTGCGAAGTGTATGGGTGCTGCCGTTACCTGCCGCAACATTACATTCACTGAAAATGAAATGAAGTTTTCGATTGAAGTATTGTATAGAGATAGGTTTGCCTTTTCTGTTGGTGGCAATAAATGGTATACCCGGCAGACGTATATTCTCTGCAGCAATTTGTGCCACCTCTTTCAGTGCCGGATTTACAGTAACCAAACGGCTCTTACCAGTTTTCTTTTCCTTCAATGAGAATGTTTCCTCATTAAGAAGGGAATCCCATTGCAGTTGAAGGATATCACTTGCACGAAGCCCAAGAAAAACTCCGGCTGCAATAAGGAGCATAAACTTATACTCCTGCTTTCTTTTTAATGTCTCGACCACAAATAAAAAGTCCGACCATTCCATGCCTGTACATACGGTGCGTTGATTTTTTTTTGCCATGATATTTAAGTTTCATTTTCGATTTAATACCACTATTTCTGAACCTATGAAATTATAAATCTTCATTACTCACTGTATTTCAGTGTTATTAACTATGTTGTTTCACTTCCAGGGAAGTGAAACTTGTCAGAAGCCAAAGGGGAGAAGCTCATGGTCCGAACTTATTTTGTACTGCACTCTTGCCAAAAGTGCGAGGACGATATATAACGTGCATTCTTCATCGCTATTTTTCAAAAGATAGAAATACTTAGTCCGTTCAATAGTTGATTTATCACTCGACAAAAACATTCTGACAAGGATTTTTTCATTCTCGCCTCTTTCAATCTGGAAATTCTTGTTTCTCATCCGGTCGTCCGGTGGAAGAAGCTGGACAACTCCTGCATCGAAAACATTCCAATCCAGAATTTGAAATAGTGGTGGAGTTGTAAATGGCGTTACTCGTATTCCCAACAGCGATTTCCGCAAGAGAGAGGACTCCTTTACGTGTTTATCCATTTCTCAATTGGATTTTTGATTCTGCAAATTTTGTTATCTCATCCATGTAATCATCAGCCGTGTCATCGGCACCCCATTCCTTGCCTTTCCATTTCTTCTCGAACTCCTGAGCCCATGATATGTAACTGGCCATGTCTCCCCGTGAGTCTCCTGAATAGTGATGTTTGTAGCCAGCTATGTAAGCGATGTCTGCAACTGCTTCGCATAAGCTGTAAACGATATCTGCTTTTGTTTTTTTCTTTTCCATTGTCGATTGATTAGTTGATGTTGGCAATCACATTTGGTTATTATTTGACTGGACCGGATTAGATTCCGGTGTTTGAGTTTGAAACGATGCAGGAAAAAGTTTTTTCAATTCAGAGTTAGTCATTAATCTATAATCGTTGAAAGGTTTTATGAACAGTTTGTTCATTCTGCGATTATTTGTGAAGTTTGCTTCCTGTTCTTCAATAGCATCCGGAACATTTGCAGTGTTACTGTCACTTTGTTGTTCAGGATAGTAAAGCCGAACATATTGACCGGCAGTCACAGGAACCATAGGGGAAAGTTGTGAAATAGTGGCATCTCCATTCCCTACAGACGTGAAGCAGTATGAGTCATTCACGCAATCGATAACGAATATCCCATCATTGTTGTCACCACGAGTGCAATCCGTTCGCATATCAGGGTCAATGAAGTTCAGTAACCGGAAGTGTTCAATACCAAATCTCCCAATAGTTTTAGCGAGTTTACTATTGAATATTCCAAGAAGATTAGTAAGGAAGCTCAGATATTCATCCCCTGAAATATTAGTTTGTGTTTTCAACGGATTCGATTCTTTCTCACAAAATTTATTAAATTCAATTATATGCGCACTGGCCAAGAGTGATGCTCTTCCATATAGCCACTGGTGATGATAGCTTATCACCGTGTGCTGTTTAGTTCCAAAAGCCTGTTCATATTTCTCAATCTTGGATTTTAGAAGCTCCAGCTCATTTTTATCTTTACCGTACTTCTTTAATGATTTGAATTGCTCTTTTAATCCGTTAACTGGATTGATACAATAGATGAATACCTGGCTTCTTTGACCCATGTGTTTTGGTTTTAGTTAGTAAATGTGAGAGTGAAAATTGAAGCTTGTTGATGGCGGAGCTTACATATCCTATGTACGGATTTATTTTTCGGAATGTTATTGCCTATACTCTATAATACAAAATTTGCCTCCGTAATCTTATACTTATTTGAAAATATTTTTTAATAAGTTTAGAATTCACCGGCAGATATATCATATACTTATATACGGAA
Organism: uncultured Chitinophagaceae bacterium; assembly: GCA_964409765.1. Classification (GTDB taxonomy): domain Bacteria; phylum Bacteroidota; class Ignavibacteria; order UBA10030; family UBA8401; genus UBA8401. Next base: position 46,315 of record CAYPEM010000019.1, on the reverse strand, counting down.
CAGCATGAGAAAATCTTATAGTAATCGGAAAATAAAATCTTATTTAAAGCCCTTATATTAGATGTCTATTTTAGGCTCGTATTTATCCTTATTTGGCACTCAATTTAAGATGAGGTTATCAAATAGACAGATAAAGTAGGCCGAAATGAGTTTTTGTAAACTTTTTTCAACCAACGTAATTCTGAAATTTTTTTTCTCCAAAATTTTTTCTTCCAAATTTTCGCTCAAAAATTTATTTTCAAATTTTTAATGAATTGTTCCAATTTCATTCAACATTGTTGTATAGCTCTTGAGGAGGAAGAGGCAGGTTTGTGTTTTTGACAGTAATCACTATATTTGTCCGGTAAATGCGATTTTTCACCTTTATATTAGCTTTTTATGTATGCCTCATAAGCGTCATGCCTTGTAATGATGCTCATGCAGAAGCAGTTGTGTCATCGACAAGCATTTCATCTGCTTGTAGTGATGATGCCGAACCATTGTCTGATTGCTGTACACCATTTTGTATCTGTTCATGTTGCCAGGGATTTGTTGTTATCATTGGAACAACATCTTATTCATGTCCTCAATTTTACGCTGGTGTTAGTTTTACTTTTTATCAACCACACGTTCCGAATTCCGGTCCGTATGATTTCTGGCAGCCGCCACGAATTTCTTAACAGCTTTTCCTGATTTTCTTTAGTTGCAGTTAAATTTTATATAACTGCTGAATTTATTTATGCCGGTATTTCCGGCATCAAACTTCAATTATTTATATCCAAAATGATAAATAGAATCATTCAGTTTTCCATACATAATAAATTCACGATTGGTTTGTTTACCCTCGTGCTAATAATATATGGTACTTATTCTCTCCAACAGCTACCAATTGATGCTGTACCTGACATTACTAATAATCAGGTACAGATTATTACTGTTTCTTCCACCCTGGCTACCCAAGAAGTAGAACAGTTTGTTACGGCCCCCATTGAACAATCAATTGCATCTCTTCCTGACTTGGAAGAGATGAGAAGCATTTCAAGGTTTGGCTTAAGTGTAGTTACTGTAGTATTCAAAGATAAAGTTGACATATATTTTGCTCGGCAGTTAGTGGACCAACGATTAAAAGATGCGGAAGAGAAAATTCCAGCGGGAGTTGGTAAGCCGGAGATGGCTCCAGTAAGTACAGGTTTGGGAGAAATTTTCCAATATGTCATTAGTGCCGATTCTGCTTATAAAGACAAATACTCTGCGGCTGATTTAAGGACATTTCAGGACTGGATTGTTGCACGGCAGTTAATTGGTACGCCAGGAGTTGCTGAAGTCAACAGCTTTGGTGGTAAACTAAAGCAATATGAAGTTGCAGTTGACCCTGTCCGATTGAAAAGCATGAATGTTTCTATTCCGGAAATATTTGATGCCTTAAAAAACAATAATGAAAATACAGGCGGAGCATATATCGAAAAGAAACCTAATGCATATTTTATTCGAGGAGTTGGTTTGGTTCGGTCGCTTGAAGACATTGGAAAAATCGTAGTTAAAATGAATGCGAATGGAACGCCCATTTTAATCAGAGATGTTGCTACGCCCCAATTCGGTCATGCTATCCGTTATGGAGCGATGACACGTAATGGTGAAGGTGAAGTAGTGGGAGGAATAGTTATGATGCTCAAAGGGGCAAATAGTGCTGAAGTGGTAGAAAAAGTAAAAGAGAAATTACCTAACATTCAAAAGGCTCTGCCGAAAGGTATAACCATAGAACCATTCCTCGACAGAACTAATCTTGTTAAACGTGCAGTAGGTACAGTAGAGAAAAATTTATTGGAAGGTGCACTCATCGTAATTTTTATACTTGTTCTTTTTCTTGGAAATTTTAGAGCAGGGTTAATAGTTGCATCGGTCATTCCCCTTTCCATGCTTTTTGCAATTATCATGATGAATGTTTTTGGTATTACAGGCAACCTTATGAGTTTGGGAGCCATTGATTTCGGTTTGATTGTGGATGGGGCAGTAATAATTGTTGAAGCAATCCTGCACCGGGTATCAAACCTTAAGACAGAATTAGCTGACCATCCGAATCTCCATTCTCAGAAGTTTTCAGAAAAGCCATCTCTTACAAATCAGCAAATGGATAAAGAAGTATATCATTCCGCTTCACGTATGATGAACTTCGCCACTTTCGGACAAATTATAATCCTTATCGTATACATTCCAATACTGACGTTAGTTGGTATTGAAGGAAAAATGTTTGGACCTATGGCCAAGGTGGTTTCATTCGCTATCGTTGGTGCATTAATATTATCATTAACATATGTTCCTATGATGAGCGCTTTATTTCTTCCCAGGAAAACGTCACATACAAAGAATTTCAGTGATAGAATGATGAATTTCTTTCAACGAATGTATACTCCTATTATAGAATATGCAATACGTAAAAGAATTTTAGTTGTAATAATTGCAACAGGTTTGTTTGCAGGTGCAGCACTTATGTTTACACGTATGGGTGGTGAATTTATTCCAACTCTTGAGGAAGGCGATTTCGCTTTCCATTCCATATTACCCGAAGGAGCATCACTTTCCCAAAGTATTGACAACAACAATGAGGTAGAGAAAATTATTAAACGCTTCCCTGAAGTAAAGGAGATTATCAGCAAATCCGGAGCCGCAGAAATCCCTACTGACCCGATGCCACCCAATGCTACTGACCTGATGATAATTCTCAAAGAGAAAGATGATTGGACCACTGCACACAATCGAGAGGATTTACAGGATACAATGATGAAAGCTCTTTCTGTAATACCGGGAGTTTTCTTCGAAGCAACACAGCCGATTCAAATGCGCTTTAACGAATTGATGACCGGTGTCAGGCAGGATGTAGCAGTAAAAATATTCGGAGAGAATATTGACTCTCTTGCATTTTACGCTCAGCAAGTCTCTAACATCATTCAGTCAGTGGAAGGTGCAACAGAACCTCAAGCTGAACGCACAACCGGACTTCCTCAAATTACAATTGAATATGACCGTAGTCGTGTTGCTCAATATGGTTTGCAGATTAGTGAACTCAATCGAATCGTCCGGACAGCTTTTGCCGGGGAAGCAACAGGTTCCGTGTATGAGAACGAGAGAAGATTTGAAATGGTTGTCCGGCTGGCAAATCAAAATAGAACAGAGATTGACGATGTTAGAAATTTATATGTTCCATTACCTAATGGAGGTCAAATTCCGTTGCAACAGGTTGCCACGATTGAGTATGTTATTGGTCCATCGCAAATAAGTCGTGAAGAGGCGAAGCGAAGAATAGTTATCGGGTTTAATGTGCGTGGTCGTGATGTTAAATCAGTTGTTTCCGATTTGCAAAATAAACTTAGCAGTTTAAAATTACCTCCAGGCTATTATATTACATATGGAGGAACTTTTAAAAATCTTGAAGAAGCATCTGCTCGTTTAATGATTGCTGTTCCCGTAGCTTTGTTACTCATTTTTGTTTTGTTGTTTTTCACATTTGGTTCCACTCGTGAAGCCTTGCTGATATATACTGCAATTCCGATGAGTGCCATTGGAGGGGTGTTAGCTTTATGGTTACGAGATATGCCATTCAGTATATCTGCAGGAGTAGGATTTATTGCCTTATTTGGAGTTGCAGTTTTGAATGGAATAGTTTTGATTTCTACTTTCAATGAATTAGAAAAGGATGGTGTAACTGATATTTTAGAACGTGTACGAAAAGGAACCAGGATACGTCTTCGTCCTGTTCTAATGACGGCTGCAGTTGCTTCCTTTGGTTTTCTGCCTATGGCGATATCAACTTCAGCAGGTGCTGAGGTGCAGAAACCGTTAGCAACAGTTGTTATTGGCGGACTCGTTTCAGCAACTGCCTTAACTCTAATTGTACTTCCTGCACTTTATCTTTTATTTACATCTAACAAGAAGCGAAAATCTAATAGTAAACTTACTGCTACAATTGTTGCCGCAGTTGCTCTATTCCCAAGCAATATTATGCATGCTCAGGAAAAACATTTAAGCATCGAGGCATGCGTTGACACTGCATTAAAATATAATCCATCATTCCAGGCATCACAATTAGAAGTTACACGAAATAAGAAACTCCAAAAAACAGCTATAGATTTAAACAGAACAGAAATATTTTATGAGAACGAGGATTTAATAAAGGACAACGCTGCTGAGGATGGAATTCTTAAAATTGGTCTTTCTCAATCCATCGAGTTTCCAACACGATTTATTACTCAAAAGAAGTTCAACAAACAGAACACCCGCTTTGCTGAAACATCTCTTACCCTTGTACAACGACAATTGGTCCAACAAGTTCGTAGTGCCTATTTTTATCTGTGGCTTGCAATCGAGCAACAAAATTTGTTAAAGCAGCAGGATAGTATTTATACCGATTTTGAGGCTGCAGCCACGTTACGATTTAGTTCAGGAGAAACAGGTAAACTCGAACAGATTTCAGCTCAAGCAAAGCATAAAGAAATACAACTTGCTTTGCAAAACGCAAATAGTAATGTAGTGATGGCTCAACAGGAGATGAGGAAATTGCTAAATACTGGAGATACCATTTTGCCTATAGCTGAGAAAATGATAAAGCTTCCGGCAGTAATAAACCCTGAACCAACTGGCAATGTTAACCATCCATTTTTGCAATTAAGCCAGCAGAGAATTTCGTTATCCCATTATCAAAAAAAATTAGAGTCAGGAAAATTGTTGCCAGATATTTCGGTAAGGTATTTTAATCAAAATTGGTATAATGAGACACCTGGCTATTATGGCTATTCAATAGGCATCGGAATACCTTTGTTCTTCTGGAGCCAGCAAGGAAAAATTCAGGCAGCAAAACTACAACAGCAAATTTCTGAAAAGAATTACATAAGCGACTCATTGCAATTTAGTACGGGTTACAAAAGAGCCTATCAGGAATATCAAAAAAACAGTTCATTAGTTAACTATTACGAAACAATCGGAATGCAGCAGGCAGATGAAATTTTAAATGCAGCAACGATTGCGTATCGCAATGGTGAAATCAGTCATATTGAATTTACTGCACTTATTACTCAGAGCATTGATATAAAGAATAATTACTTGAATGCTCTCAACAATTTTAACCAGTCTGTTATTCAAATTAGTTTTTACTACAATAATTAAACAAAAAAATGGAAATGAGAAATTCAAAATATATGTCAGGGCGATTACAAACTATTGTCCTTTTTATTGTCACAGTCTTTGCTGTTTCGTGCAGCGACAAAAAAAACAATGATATTCCTAAAGGTGAAGAGGAACATGAACATCACGAAGAAACATCATCTGTTGAAATTGATGCTGCCCAATTTAAACAACTGAACATTCAACTTGGAGATGTTGAGATGAAAAATCTATCAACTGCTCTTAAAGCGACAGGTTTTTTAAAAGTGCCACCTACCAACAAGGCAAACATTACTGCAATTATCGGTGGTACGGTTAATAGCATTTTAGTAATGGAAGGCGAGCATGTACAGAAAGGTCAAACGGTTGCTACGATTGCAAATCAGGAATTTATAAGAATGCAGCGTGAATATTTGGAGGCTCAAAGTCAAATCATTTTTGCCGAAGCAGATTATAATCGTCAGAAGGAATTATCAGAAAAAAATGTTGCTTCTCAAAAGTCATTTCAGCAGGTAACATCAAATTATCAAACGCTTAAAGCGACCCTGAATGCATTGAAACAACAATTGACTTTGTTGAATATTAATACTGCAGCGCTCACAGCTGAAAATATTTCTTCATTTATTAATATTAAATCGCCCATTTCCGGAAACATCGCAAATATTGAAATTAATATAGGAAGCACTGTTGAGCCGTCAAAGGATTTAATGGATGTTGTGGACAATTCTCAACTCCATCTTGATTTATTTGTATTTGAACAGGATTTACCAAAAGTAAAAATTGGACAAACCGTTGATGTTCTTCTGACTAATTTGCCAGGGAAGCATTACGATGCGAAGATATTTTCGATTGGTTCTGCATTTCAAGGAGAAAGCAAGTCAATTCCTGTACATGCTTCGCTAACGAGTGAAAAATCGGGATTGATTGAAGGCATGAGCGTAATTGCAAATATCAACGTTGGCAACAATAGTGTACTTTCTGTTTCTTCATCTGCTATTGCAAGTTTTGGTGGAAATGATTACATTTTTATTCAATCTGAGAATGAAAATCATGAACATTCTGATGAAGAGAAAAATCATCAACATCAGGAAGGCGAAAAACCTGACGAACACAAGGAACATAACCATTCAGAATCTGAGCAACATAATGATTCAAATGGACATCCAGAAAACAAATTTTCATTTAATAGAATACAGATTAAGAAAGGAGTATCTGACTCCGGATTTACGGAAATAGTTCCTCTCGAAGAATTACCACATGATGCAAAAGTTGTAGTTAACGGCTCTTTCTATCTTATGGCTATGCTGACGAATGAAGGAGAACACGAACATTAATATTAAAATCAAAAATAATTAACTCCCTAAAATCAAAAAAGATGAAAAACAAATCCTCAATGGTTTTGACGCTTGCAATAATTGCAGGCACTGTTATTTTTACTTCGTGTAAAAAAGATAAGGTTAAAGGATGCACGGACCCTAATTCCATTAGCTACAATTCAGAAGCTGAGGAAAACGATGGCAGTTGCTTATATGCCGGAACGGGAGGCAGTACAACAATAGTTGCCTACCCGAAACATCATGGGGCTGATACTCGGCCATATCATGTTTATGTAAAATTTAATGCGCAAGATTCACCTGGAACGGACCCTTGGCTTTATGACCTTGTCGTTGACGCAGACACAACTGAGAATCATATTGAAATCGAAAACTTAAAGCCGGGTAAATACTACATCTATGAAGTCGCCTTTGATACATCTATTTCAGATACTGTTACCGGTGGGATACCTTATATTCTAACTCAGACATCAGGAGAAGTTAACCTAAATATTCCGGTTACTGAATAATCCTTTACAAAAACTAAGCTAATGAAGCCCTCAATTCTCAAATTCTTATTTCTGTTACTTATTTTGTTTGGATGTAAGAAGGACAAACATGATGAGGAGACTTTTGTAAGTGGTTATCCAAAAGAAGTTGAAGACATTATACTAAATAAATGTTCAACTGCTGGCTGTCATAATACAGCAAGTAAAAGTGGTGCCGCAGGATTGGATTTATCGACCTGGGATAAGTTATTTGAAGGTGGAAGAGGTGGTGCAAGTGTAATACCCTATAGACCGGATTATAGTTTAATATTGTATTACACTAATACGGATTCTACTCAAGGTTTAGTTTTAAGTCCCAGAATGCCGTATAATGCACCTCCTCTTTCAACTTCTGAGTATAACACTTTGAAAACATGGATACAGAATGGAGCGCCATGCATTGATGGAACCGCATTTCTTTCTGAGTATCCTAACCGTAAAAAGTTTTATGTTTCAAATCAAGGATGTGATGTTGTGACGGTTTTCGATAGCGAATTAAAAATTCCCATTCGATATATCGATGTAGGAACCGGTCCAGGTCATGAAGTGCCGCATCAGGTCAAAGTTTCCTATGATAATCAATATTGGTATACGATATTTTATGCTGGAAATGTAATACAAAAGTATCGCACCTCTGATAATGGTTTTGTCGGGGATGTTAATATTACAGGTGGTTCATGGAATACATTTGCTATTTCAGCAGACTCGAAATTTGCATTTATAGTTGATTGGAGCACATCGGGAAGAATTGCAGTTGTTAATCTTGAAACTATGACTTTGATTACAACCTATGGAGCGTTATCATGGCCACATGGTAGTTATTTAAATCAAAATATGACTGTATTATATGTTACGGCACAATATGGTAATTTCATTTACAAAATTGACATTTCGAATATTTTTTTACCAGATGTAAATCAAGTTGTCTTACAGCCTGGACAAATGCCCTCTACAAGCTCTTCTCTTGACCCGCATGAAATTTTATTATCTACGGATGAGTCAAAGTATTATGTGACATGTCAAAAATCAAATGAAGTAAGAGTCTTTCAATCTTCGAATGATTCTCTTTTAGCAATTATTTCAGTTGGAGAATCACCAGTTGAAATGGCTTTATCAGGTGTTCATCCCTACTTACTTGTCAGTTGTATGGAAGATGTGTCTACTTTTAGCGACCCCAATAAACGAGGCTCAATCAAAATTATCGACACGAATACCTTGCAAGTTATATCTTCGTTTTATACAGGTTGGCAACCACATGGTATTGCCATTGATAACGTCTCCGACATTGCCTTCATTACAAATAGAAACATTCAGGGCGGACCGGCACCACATCATGCAAGTGTATGTGGTGGCCGAAATGGAAGTGTGTCTGCAATTAATCTGGCAACTTTAAGTGTGATAAACGATTTCAAAGTTGAAGTGAGTGTTGACCCGTATGGAATAGGTATTATGCATTAATCGAATTCTAAATCTTAAAACTTAAATCATGGATAGCTATCTAAAAAAATCAAAAGCAATATTCATTATTGCATTCGCAACATTTTTTTATTCTGCAAAAGCGAATAATTCAGAGACCATCAAAATTAAAACCAACATCTACTGTGACCATTGTCAAGTATGCGGCAGTTGTGGAGGTAAAATTGAGAAAGACCTGGGCTTTGAAAGGGGAATTAAATTAGTCAAGCTTGATGATAAGGCCATGACGATAACTGTAACATATAACCCGAAGAAAACAACGCCTGAAGAAATCAAAATGAAAATTTCAAAATATGGTTATGATGCCGATGATGTGAAGGCGGACCCGGAAGCATATACAAATCTTGATGAATGCTGTAAAAAGAAATGATACTTCCACTTAAAGACAAAAAATTCATTTTCCTGTTAGCGACTGTATCGGGAGTAATCGCTCTTGAAGTATTGTCCTTAACAGGTTTGCATATACCCATGCCATATGCACCGGTTGTATTCGGGATTTTGATTTTATCAGTAGGATATAAAGTATTATGGAATGGGTTAAGAGCGTTGCTGAAATTAAAATTCAGCAGCATTAGTTTGCTCATGCTTATTGCTGTTGTTGCAGCTTTTTATCTCAAGGAATATCCGGAAGCGGCAGTAGTTATTGCCTTATATGTATTAGGAGAGCGACTGGAAGATATTGGCATTGAAAGTTCACAATCAGCATTGAGTGAATTAGTATCAAAGACACCTAAAACTGCAATAATAAAGAACGGACTGAAGGAAATGCCAATCGATTCAATAGAAGTCGGTACCATCTTACTCATTAAGCCAGGAGAATTCATTCCTATTGATGGTGTAATTACAAGTGGTAATACAACAATTGATGAGGCGGCTATAACGGGTGAGCCAATTCCAAAGGACAAGCATGAAGGAGATAAGGTTTTTGCGGGGACGTTAAACAGAAACGGTCTGATTGAGATTAAGACAACAAGCCTTTCAGTTGATACAACTTTTTCCAAAATTGTTAAACTCACCTTTCAGGCACAGGCGACAAAATCTAAATCTCAGCAATTCATTCAGCGATTCTCAAAGATTTACACACCTACAATAATTGTGATTGCGACTGGCATATTTGTAATACCGGTATTTATCTATCATCAGGATTTTAATAAGTGGTTGGAGCAGGCAGTTACTTTGCTTGTGATTGCCTGTCCGTGTGCGTTAGTGATATCAACTCCGGTGGCAATATACGCTGCAATTGGCAATGCTTCTTCTAAAGGAATTTTGGTAAAAGGCGGAAAGTATTTGGAAATCATGGCAAGGATAAAAGCAATTGCATTAGACAAAACAAGGACCATCACGTTTGGTAAGCCTAAAGTATCTGATTTGATACCGATGAACGTCTCGTCAAAGGAAGAACTTTTAGCCTGTGCAGCGGGAGCGGAGCTGTTTTCTGAGCATCCACTTGCAGAAGCGATTGTGGATGCATCAAACGAAGCCGGATACAAAGCTCATGCGGTCCATAAGTTCAAGAGTATTCCCGGCAAAGGTGCGATTGCTGAATGCCTGGTATGTGAAGATGAGACAATCTTCATCGGCAAATTAAGTTTTATCAAAGAGCACCAGCCGATTGATGACAAGGCAGAGAAAACAGTTGAGGATTTGACTAACCAGGGTAAAACAAGTGTAGTCGTCAGTTTTGGCGATGGCGTAGCAGGCATTATCGGGCTTACAGACGAAGTAAAGCCGGATAGTAAGGAATCCATCCAGGCGATAAAAGAATTAGGCGTAGAGCCTGTAATGCTGTCTGGGGACAGCGGTAAGGCAGCTCAATATCTAAGCAACCAGGTCGGCATATCGAAAGCGTATGGCGGACTGCTTCCGGAAGACAAAGTGGAAAAGATAAATCAGCTTCTGCAAGAATACGGCTCCGTGGCGATGGTAGGAGACGGAATTAACGATGCTCCGGCACTTGCACAATCGTCAGTCGGGATTGCGATGGGAGCAGCAGGAAGTGATACAGCCATCGAGACGGCCAACATTGCATTGATGAATGATAAGCTTTCGCTGATACCATTTCTGATTCGTCTAAGCAGGCGGACACTAACGACTATAAGATTTAATACAGCCGGAGCGATACTGATTAAGATATTATTTATTGCCTTGGCGCTTTTCGGATATAGTAACCTGGTCCTGGCGATTGCTGCTGATGTGGGTGTGACGTTGATTGTGATTTTGGTGAGTTTGAGGTTGATGAAATTCAACTAAGTATTTTCATTTTTATCTTCAAGTTATCACAATCCTCTTTTTTATCTTATTTGGATTGTTTTGGGTATTAAATTGCTTGATAAAAGACATATTTCCCGATGACTATTATCATAGCATTTTAGTTTTTCATTCTGAAACTTTACATGTTAATTTTTAAACAGTATAAAGATAATAAGATGAAAAAAATACTTCTACTTCAACTCTTAGTTCTACTTTCTGTAGCTGTTATCAATACAAGCACCAAAGCACAATGTAATCCTGCCGGAAATGGAACTAACGGAGGTATACATTGTATGTATAACGACTCACTGCGCAATTGTTTATTTATTGGTGGTGGATTTCATAATTCAGGTACTGATACGATGAACTATTGTTGTTATTGGAATGACACAACGTATCATCCAATGAACATGATGGGTCAAAATGGTTGTAATGATTCAGTTTGGTGTTTTGTCATGTTTAATGGAGATGCATACGTTGGAGGAAATTTTACTCAAGCCGGTGGAGTAGCTTGTAATCACATTGCAAGATGGGACGGAACATCCTGGTATCCGGTTGGTGATGGATTTAATCATGAAGTACATGCTCTGGCTGTATATAACAACGAACTTTATGCGGGAGGAGAATTCACTTCATCAGGAACTACGACTGTCAATTATCTCGGAAAATGGAATGGAGCACAGTGGAACCAGGTTAATGGAGGAACGAATGACGATGTTGAAGCGATGTGTGTTTGGAATAATGCTTTATATATTGGTGGGGACTTTACAATGGCTGGTGGAATTGCAATGAATCGTATTTGTAAATGGGATGGCACTACTTTTTCTGCAGTTGGTACAGGCTTCACTACAGGAATGGGTGGCCAATGCATGGTACACTCATTTTGCGTTTATGATGGCAATCTATATGCAGGTGGGATGTTTGAGCATGCCGGAACAATGGACATGCACAACCTGGCGATGTGGAATGGTTCAAGTTGGTCCTCCATTGGAGATATCGATGGTTCTGGAATGGGTGATAATGTAGTTAGTGCCATGTGTGCTTATAACGGGCACCTTTTTATTGGTGGAAATTTTGGTTCCTGCGGCTCGACTTCATCAAATAATTTAGGGATGTGGGATGGTTCTTCCTGGTCCAGTATTGGAATTGGAATGAATGGTGTGGTCAATTCACTGGCCGTTTATCACAATGAACTTTACATCGCAGGTGCTTTCACCAATGCTGCTGGAACTTCTGTAAACAATATTGCAAAGTATTCTGCAAATACCGGTATTCAACCAGTTAATGGTAATGTAATTTCCATGAATGTTTATCCTAATCCGGCAAGTGATTTTGTTAAGATAAGTTGGACGAACGAGCTCTCATCAAAAATAAATTTGATTATTACGGATATTACTGGTAGGGTTCTCTTTGAACAAAATGAAGGTGCAATTTCTGTTGGTGTTTATCAGGAAGATATTCCTGTAGGTAATTTAAGTAATGGGATATATTTCGTTACTCTTATTTCAGCAGACAGAAAATATTCTGAAAAGCTTCAAATAATAAAGTAAAATGAAAAGATATTTAGTATTCGGAATTGTATTAATTATCACAGTTCTCGGCAATGCTTGTAAAAAAGACAGCTCCAGCCCTACAACATCTCCCACAACGGAACCACTTGTCGGGACTTGGCGAGTTAGCTCCTTCATAAAGGACAGCGTTGAACTGGCCAGTCAGTTTGCCGGTTATACTTTTACCTGCAATTCGAATGGAGTGATGACCATTGCCGGTCATACAAACTCTTATGACTGCAGTTGGAGTTACAACGATAGTAATCATTCAATGTGTCATTTCCATATCATGGGTTGCGATGACCATTCGGTTTTATGGGAATGTGATGATGATTGGGATTTGACAGGTCATGATGCAAGCCATTGCTATTTTATGAGCCATAATCCGCAGCATCATAGTTCGATGACATGGACAAAGGTTTAGTTGAATCTTGATTATTTTTTATTTTTCTTTTATTAATCATTGATATTTAATGGTTTTGAAATTTTATTTGTATTTATTAAGGAAATTGATTATTTTTATTTATCACTGAAATATGATGAAATAACAAAAAGTTGCTCTCGGACCTTGTATGCAAAACGGGTCCGTACCATGGGGAGCGAGTTGCCGGTGAGGGTTGAACATTGCGATTACTTCACCCGGCAACTATAAAACACCGAACAACAGCAATGTAAAATTCTAAATCGCAATGCATGAAGAGACAAATTATTTACACACTGAAACAAACTCACACTTTTCTAATGATGAAATTCAGTATTTCCCGGATGTATATACTACAAGTGCCGGTCAGGTAAAATCCCCATTACAAATTATTGAAACAATCCGGACAAAGGATTGGCGGTACGATGACCAGGAGATATTACGCTCTGGAGCACTTTCTGAAAAGGAAATAAGGCTACGCAAAACGCATTATCCAAATGTAACATGGCATGCGAAATTCTATCCTTGTATTGATGCAGAGAATTTGCAATCATTCACAGGATTTGCCCTGCTTGATATCGATGATATCGAAGAAAAGGAAATCGAAGACGTAAAAAATGAAATTGCCGCTTTGCCTTTTGTGATAATGGTGTATAGGTCCACAACCTTCGGTGTACATGCTATCATTAGAGTAGATGGAATCCAATCGTTTGAAGATTATGAATACATGTATCACCAATTGTCAACTCGTATTTATAATCAACTGGGTTACAAACTTTGTGATGGTGCATGTAATACCACTCAACGTACCTATTTGCCCTATGACCCGGCAATCATGTTTAATGAGCATGCAACTACCTTTAAATATGTATTTGATAAATCATCTGAGGATTACTACCAGGAGCATTTAAAAAAGGAATCTAAGAACAATGGAAGGTCGGGAAAAGGTCTGTCATCAGGTAAGCTAAAGAAAATTTTAGCTGACCCTGAAATATATCTGGACCGGAGCCATTACCTGTACTTTACAAAACAAATTGAAAAGGGCTATAGTGTAAACCATGTTGTAATCGACAAGCATTCCGGATTGCCGGAACTAAGCACATCAGATTTCACATTTGATTACAATAAACATACACTGGCAAAATACTTTCCGAAAACACTTATCTCCAATCAGGAATGGCATAACAAATCAAATACAATTGCTCTATTACAGGAACCGGCCATTGCATACAAGATTTTATTTAAGAAAGATTTGATGATTTATTCAGGTAAGCGATTTGATATGCTTATAGCAATCCTTTGCGGATACCTATTTATTCAGAAAGTATATGAGAAACCGGTTTCAAAATCTAAACTGTATAGCCTTGCATTTTGTTTAAACGAACAATGTCTCGATGAACATGGTAACAAGTTTCCCGTAATCGAAAGTGAACTTAAATCCATTACTTCCTTTGCTTATCAACATTACACCAATAATACTTTATCTCCAAAATTCTCAACCAGGTCATCCATCTGCAATAAGCATTTTATCGATGAAAGAATAAATGAAAATGAGGCTCCACTCATTGTATATAAGCGATTATTAAATGAACTGAAAAATGCATCTGCTTTGTATCGGTGGACAGAGATTAAGAAAAGAGCACTCTTATTTATTCAATCACGGAAAATAGAGATTAAAAGTCAAAATCATTTCTGTCGGCTGGTTTCCGATTTGGCTGACATAAATTTCGAAACGGTTAAATATCACCTCAGTAGAAAAAAGCATATGGGATTGGGGGGTGGTCAGGTAAAGGAACAAGATAATATTGAATCCTCTTATTCTATTATTGGAGAGTTTACCCAGGTTACCCCTCTATCTTATTTTGATAAAGTAAAGGATGAATATTATAGACTTGTTAGTCAAAAAAGAAAGCCGACAGCAAGGTTAATTGCTGAAAACCTCTCGATTTATATTGATACAGCTAAAAAGCATTTAGCTGAGGTTAGACGACAAATAAAGGAGAGTATTCAAAAGGACAACTTTACAATTATGGTAGCTAACGGAAGGAATAATGGTGCTACCTGCCAGGATAAAAATGAAAGCTCACAGATGATTGATTTCCATTCAGAGGAATTCAGAAATCAATCTATCTGTGAGTCTTCCACGGACAAATGGCAATTTCAATTTGATACAGTGAAAAAGACGGGTTAAGATATTTTGTTATTTTATCCGTCCTGATTTCGATTTTGCGGTATAGGTGATTAAATCTTCTTCACTTTTGACAAGCTTTTCGATATCATTTGCATTCAAGCCGGAATTTTTTAGTTGCTGTCGTAGTAAATCCCCAATCGGTTTTAGTTTGACTTTCTCAACCAGAGTAATGAATTCAGGAGAAATAATGTCCTGAAGGATAACTCGATGGTATGGTGCAGTATACTCCCCTACATTATCTTCAGTAATCTTTCCGGTTATTCCAGTAGCTTCAATTTTTAATAGTGCATACTCTTCCAGGAACATTTGAGTGCGGGCGATTCGCTCAATAATGTTCTGTCCAGCTATTTTGATGTCATGGCTTGTGACTACAAAAATTTCACCTCCATAAGATTTTAATCCTTCCTTAATAATTTTATCGACCTTGCCTACTGGCTTGATGTGATAGAATACGTCAGGGTTTTTTAAATGTGGATTAGCTTTTTCTAAAGCATTTTGATTTGCGACATTTTTCTTTGACGCAATTCCTTTTGATGTTTTTGTTTTTTGTGACATAATTTTAATTTTTGATTATACCACTTTAAACGCTCTTTTTTCAAAATGTTACACATGAAAAATCTTCGAATCCAGCGTAAATCCAGCATTTTCAGCGAACATTCAAAATTAAAAACGTCAGATTTTCCGTGAAGGCAAAAATTTTTTTTTCGATTTGGGCGATAAAAAATCTCTTTAAATTTCTATGAACCATTCATTTTAATCGAATATAAAATCTTCCAACAAATTAATTCTGAATTTAATTTTCGAAAATATTATTGTCCCATTTAATTTTAAAAATTGCGGATTAAATAAAAAACTTTTAGATTTATTTGTGCGGTCTCAAAAAAATTATATATTTTTGCATCGATGCAGTAACTGTTGCCTACTGTTATCTTATATAGTTGAGTGTTCACCCCATGTGGTGACGGCTTTTCGGAGCTTTTCAACTTAGAATCCCGGCAACAATCCCGATTACTTCACTTCGGAACACTTTGTTCCTTTAGCGAAGCTCTATCTGAAAGCCAAGGACGGTTTTTAAGTGGCGTAGCCATATCCTTGAGTCTTCCGGAAGAGTTTCCTGAAAATACATATTCATGCATCATGTTTTGATGTCATGTGAATGTCGGTATTGATGTCTGTTGTAATCGGGGTTGTCTTGTAATTCTAAGTTAACCCGATTAGCAATGAAAGAACATCCAATCTTTTCATTCCTGGAAGATTATTTAAAGAATCCGGACCAGGAAATTTTAATCGGTCCGGTAAAAAACGGATTGATTCCAATCACAGTTACCAGGAAATTTCCTGTTGATACTCCATTTCACGATATAATCGGTTCCAGGCCTGATGTCGATTTCTCTTTAAAGAAGAGAGCTGGCAAAAAGGTGGCTCAGGAATTATCAATCAAACATTCTATTCCACTTGCTTTAAAAAGCACATCCGGAAATCCATCAGCCACGCCCATAAACCGGAAGACTGATACAACACTTTCCGATAGTGACTGAAGCAGAATTAAAGAAAATTATCAATTCCGGCCCCGTTAAAATTAACGAAGAAGAGTTGAAGCTTGTAATCCAAACGCTCAAAAGGTTGGCCGACATAGAGCATTCATATCATACAAAAAATCATAAAAAATAATCAAATGAAAAAAGTAATTCTTTATTGTAGAGTGTCTTCCCTTAAACAATCCATTTACGGTATGTCCCTGGAAGACCAAGAATATCGATTGAAAGAATATTGCAATAGCCGAGGATGGATTATAGTCGAGATAATACATGAGATTTGTCCGGCCAAGAATTTCAAACGAAAATATATTTCTAAAATAATCAAAGAAATGAAAGCAAAAACATCTCGATTTGATTCTATTCTTTGTATTTCTTTCGACAGGTTCAGTCGTGATGTATCAACAGCACAAGATTTAATTCCAATTCTTATGAATGCAGGCATTGAGTTATACACCCTTGAAAAGAAGTATAACCTCCATTCAGTAGCTGGCAGACGTGAATATGTTCATGATGCTTATCGTGCACAAGACGACAATATGAGCCGGGCAGCAAAGGCTGAAAGTGGGATAAAGCAGCAAATCAGAAATGGAAATGCGCCTTTTCGTGTAGGTCCTGGATACAAGAAAATTTTAGGAAATAAACACAAGGACCCTTTGAAAAGGACAGAATCACAAACCGTTTTTAACGAAAAGACTGCCCATATTTGGCGTGAAGCGTTTTCAATAATAGCGTCAGGAGCCTTTACCGGTGAAGGCGCTCGCAAATATTTAAACAAAAAATATGGCTTGAAAATTCAGAAGCAAACATTCTACAATGTGTTACATAACCCTTTTTATATGGGGTATTTGAAATATACAGATGAACAAGGCATTGTGACACTTGTAAAAGGTAAACATCCTGCATTAGTCAGTGAAACGACCTGGTATTTGGTTCAGGAAAGGCTTGCTGAGCGCAGTCGAAAAGGGATATCGCAGAAAAAAAGAAACCCAAGGTATCCTTTACGAGGGTTTTTGATTTGTCCTGACTGCGGTGAAAAATTGACAGCAGGAGGAAGTAAAAGTCGTAATGGTACATACTTCCATTATTATAATTGCCAAAGAAAAAACAAAACGTGTTCATTCAATTTTGGAATTGATGTAGCTCATAATTTATTTGAGAATGTACTTAAGGGTATTCAATTTAGCACCTCTATACAAAAGGCATACTTGATGGTTCTTGAAAATGTCTTTGCTATGGATGATTCGACCCGCACAAATCGCATTAAGCAATTGGAAGAGCTCACGAATAATATTAAAATAAAGCACATCGAGCTGGTCGATTTGTTAGCCGGGAAAAAAATTGAAAAGGAGGAATATGATTTACTTCTTAGTAGATTAAAAACCGACAGGAAAATGTACGATGAAGAATTGGATTCATTGGCGAAAATAGAATCGTCATACAGTATATATACTCGAACACACAACCATCTCCTGAAGGACTTTAATTCATTCTTTTGGACCGCAGTTATTGATTGTCAGTACGAATTGCTTGATACTATCATAGATGGTTCAATTACCTTTGAAAAGGACAAGATTCGGAATTTACAATTTAATCCTAACTTTAAGCTTCTACAAAAAGAAGTTAAAGGAAAGGATAATGAAAAAGAAGGTAGTAATTTACAGCCGGGTATCGACTGAAGACCAGCGTGTATCAGGAATTTCACTTCAAGAACAAGAAGACCGGTTACGGAAATATTGTATCCGGAATGATTTTGAAATAATTGCCCATTACCAGGACGATGTTTCGGCAAAATCATTCAACCGGCCTTCTTTCAATCGATTTATTAATGACTTACAGACTAAAAAAATCCAGCCGGATGCTTTTGTATGCGTTCGTTTAGACAGATTCAGCAGGAATCTTATGGAGAGCCTGCAAATGTTACGAAGGTTCCAGGAGATGAAAATCGAATTTCGAACTGTGGAGAAAGATTACACAATTCGAACTCCGGAAGATTATTTCTATTATGTTCTTGATAGTACGCTGGCCCAGGTCGAGAATGACCGGAGAGGTCTGAATACAAAAGTTGCAATGCGTCATGGCTTAAGACAGGGACGCTGGATGTGGCGTGCTCCATTTGGCTATAAAAATGTTCCAGCTAATAAATCGATTGACATTGATGATGAGACCGCTCCTTACATAAAGGAGGCGTTTGAAATGATGGCAACCGGAATGCATCCTGCAGAAGAAGTAAGAAGGCAAATAAGACAAAAGGGGTTTATCTGCAGCAAGCAGCAATTCTTGAATTTACTTCGCAATCCTATTTATACAGGAAAGATTCTAATCAGAACCTGGCGTGATGAAGTGGAAGAAATTGTAGAAGGGAAACATCCGCCAATAATTTCATGGGAGACATTTAATGCCGTCCAGGATTATCTTTCCGGCAAAAGGAGAATCAAAGTCAATACTACCCGCAGTGTTATTTTTCCGCTCAGGGGATTTTTAGATTGTCCGAAATGCGGCCAGAAGTTGACGGCATCTTCTTCCAGGAGCAGAAACAAATCGCTTTACAACTATTACCATTGCCAAACAAAATACAATTGTGATTTCCGGATTCCTGCAACACGAGCACATTTGTTTTTAGATGAGTTGTTATCAAAATTGACGGACCAATCAAAACAGATTTCAAAACAATTGGTCAAACAAATGAAAGATGGTCCTGATAAAAATCAGCATTCAAAAATCAATTCTCTCAATCAAAAAATTGAATCCCACCAATTGCTCATTGAATCTCTGAATAGGAAATTCATTGCAGATGAAATCGACAAATCAACGTATTCAGAAATGAAGAAAAAGTTGCATGAAGAATTATTGTCTATGCAATCCAATCTTAATGAAAAGGTCACTGGTAACAAGAGCTATAATCACTCATTCAATTTCCTTTTCAGGTTATGTAATAATATTGGAGAGTTTTATGTTGACAGTAAATTAGAAGTAAAACAGAAACTTCTTGGTTCGATATTAGTCCAAAATATGGTTTTTGAGGAGGAAAAAGTTCGAACCGCAAAATTGAGCCCTGCAGTTCAGCTCATCACTCAGGTTCACAAGCAATTACAAAATGGAGTAAACAAGAAAGGCCAGCGAATTGCTGACCTTCTTGAATTGGCTCTCCCTCCTGGGCTCGAACCAGGGACCCTCTGATTAACAGTCAGATGCTCTAACCAGCTGAGCTAAGGAAGAATAGACTTTCTCTTTGTCAAATTCAAGGAGAAAAACCACCCGCCCACTTCTCAAGCCATCCGCCGGCTGGCGGACTAAAGCACACAGAAACGAGGTTTTAGGGGCGACAAAAGTAAAGAATATTCGATGAAATACAATATCTTCACCCAAAATTTTGAAATAAAATGAGCCTCGTCGTTGTCGGCACAGTTGCTTTCGATGCCATCGAAACACCATTCGGAAAAACAGATAAAATTATCGGCGGCGCTGCCACATACTCAGGCATTTCCGCCTCCTTCTTTACAAAAGGAATCAAACTGGTTTCTGTTGTTGGCGACGATTTCCCTCGCGAAATGATCAGCAAATTCACCGAAATGGGCATCGGAACCGAAGGCCTCCAGGTTAAAAAAGGTCAAAAAACCTTTTTCTGGTCAGGGCGATATCATGTTGACATGAATACCCGGGATACACTCGATACTCAATTGAATGTTCTGCTCGACTTTGACCCGGAAATTCCAAATTCCTACCAGGACTGCGAATTTCTCATGCTCAGCAATCTCATGCCCCAGCTTCAGAAAAAAGTCATCGAGCGACTCAACAAAAGACCCCGCCTGGTCGTCATGGATACAATGAATTTCTGGATGGAAACACAATGGGACTCGCTCATAGAGACTATCAAACTCGTCGATGTACTCACCATCAATGATTCCGAAGCCAGGCAACTCACAAAGGAATATTCTTTAGTCCGCGCAGCCCAGAAAATTCTCAATATGGGACCCAAATACTTAATCATAAAGAAAGGGGAACACGGCGCTCTGCTCTTTAACAAAGAGCAGGTCTTTTTTGCTCCCGCACTTCCTCTCGAGGATGTCTTCGATCCTACTGGCGCCGGCGATACGTTTGCAGGAGGATTTATCGGCTACCTGGCACAAACCCGCGATATATCATTCGACAACATGAAAAGGGGAATTATCTATGGCTCGGCCATGGCCTCCTTCTGCGTGGAAAAATTCGGCATAGAAAGACTGGCAAGCCTGACACAAGCGGAAATCGATGAACGCGTACACCAGTTTATTAACCTTGTTCAGTTTGATATTGAATTAGTTTAATTTGAGAATTTGAAAATGTGCTAATTTGAAAATGAGATCCCCCGTGCGGAGAAGTCATTTTCAAATTCTCAAATTACATTTCAAGGTTTTTATTCACCTCGATCCAGTTAATCACATTCCACCACGACTTTAAATATTCGCCGCGGCGATTCTGGTACTTCAGATAATATGCATGTTCCCATACATCGATTCCGAGAACCGGTTTGCCTTTAAAATCGGACACATCCATCAGCGGATTATCCTGGTTTGGCGTTGAGCCAATGGCGAGCTTGTTATCGGGACTCACGACGAGCCATGCCCAGCCCGATCCGAAACGCTTTAGTGCAGCATCCTCCAGCTGAGTCTTCATCACATCGAATGTTCCAAACGTCTCCTCAATCATTTCTACTATGGGGCCGTCAGGCGGGCCTCCGCCTCCGGGTTTCATAAGCTTCCAGAAAAAGGAATGATTCCAGTGGCCGCCGGCGTTATTCCTTACCGTTGGCGGAAAAGTACCGGCCTTTGATATTAGCTCATCCAGGGTAGCCTTGATGTTCCCCGCAGCCATGGCCTTGTTCAAGTTATCAACATATGCCTGGTGATGTTTTGCGTGGTGGATTTCCATGGTCATCTTGTCGATGAAGGGCTCCAATGCATCAGTTTCATAGGGCAAATCAGGTAGCGTAAAAGGCTGATCGCCGGAAAGTCCATCGGGGAGCGACATTGCGTTAATAATCTGATTTGAAAACACTTGTGCGCCAATGCCGGCGAGGGTCAGCAGCGATCCTTTGCGTAAAAAACTTCTGCGGGATTTGTCCATCGTTTCCTATTTGAATCAAAGCTAAAAAATATTTCATTAGGGATATTCACAACGGGATTGTTAGTTACTTCCTGATTAATTTGGGATTCGTCTAAACGGGAAAAGCTGAAAGCCCGTACTTTTGCGATGTTGAACGGGTTTCAACGTTAAAAACTTTACCAACCAATACTAACAGTTAGTCAAAAAACTCACGCCGCTATTCATTAGGTTTTTATCTTCGTATCCGGAAATTCCTCCTGAAAATCGGCATATTCTGTACCACACATGAAAAAAGCTTTTCTAGCTTCTGTATTTTTATTGCTTTTACTGACCGCTCGTTTTACAAGCGGCCAAATCGTTATTAATGAATTTGTTCCGGCAAACATCGACGGACTAACAAGCAGCACTGGAGAATATGATGACTGGATTGAAATCTACAATGATGGTTCATCTTCGGTAAATCTAAGCGGGTACGGTCTTTCCGACGATGCAAGCCAGCCATATCTTTTTCGTTTTCCATCTTACTCACTCGGTGCGGGTGATTACCTTATCGTTTTTGCAAATGATGTAAATAATAATCTCCCTGTCGATCACTGGGAGACGGCGGTTAAGGCCAGTACATCATGGAAATATTTTGCCGGCACAAGTCAGCCCGACACCAACTGGAGAAATCTCTCCTTCGACGATTCAGGCTGGTCGAGCGGTACAGGGGGTATTGGATATGGCGATGGTGATGATCAGAAGACAATCACCACAAGCGCAAGATCCGTGATGATGAGAAAGAGCTTTACCGTGAACGATACGAGCGACATACTCAAGGCAATTTTTAATATCGATTATGATGATGGATTTGTTGCTTTCTTAAACGGTCATGAAATTGCGCGTGCAAATTTAGGCGTACCGGGTGACCGGCCAAACTATAACGACTTTGCAATTTCTTCTCACGAAGCTGTGATGTACCAGGGGGATGATCCCGATTCTTTTTACATTGATCCCACATACCTGAAGACAATTTTAATAGAGGGAACAAATGTGCTCGCCGTAGAAGTACACAACCAGACCTCATCCTCAAACGACCTGAGCGCAATTCCGTTTTTATCATTCGGAATGAAAACAAGCGGCTCAACTTTTTCATCAACTCCGTCCTGGTTCGGTAACCATTCTCATGAATCCTTCAGCGCAAAATTTAAATTGAGCCGTGCGGGTGAAACAATATACCTCACCAATAGTTCCGGAACCACAATAGATCAGCAGTCATATTCCAATATGCAGTCCGATCATTCCATGGGCCGCAAGCCTGATGGGGGATCTAACTGGTGCCTGATTAAAAATCCGACTCCCGAAGCATCCAACAATTCTTCGACCTGTTATTCCGGCTATGCCAATCCACCGGTATTTTCCGTAGCTCCGGGTTTTTATTCTTCCACACAGAATGTGACACTTACGAATAATACACCCGGTGGCGTGATCAGGTATACGACTAATGGCGATATACCAACAACCTCTTCACCGACATATTCTTCCACATTACATATATCTTCCTCTAAGACCATTCGTGCACGGGTGTTTGCATCCGGTTATTTGCCAAGCGCCGTTGTGACGAATACATACGTCATAAACACGACCATTAAACTTCCGGTATTCTGCATCACCACTGATTCACTGAACCTGTGGGATTACAACGATGGGATTTATGTAATGGGTCCGAATGCAGAATCGACATCGCCATACAAGGGCGCTAACTTCTGGCAGGACTGGCAAAAGCTGGCCACGGTCGAATATTACGACAAGAATAAAAATCTCATTTTTAATTTCGATGCAGAGATTGAAATTTATGGGAACTACTCGAGGGCGAAACCGCAAAAAAGCATGGAGATTTCTCTCAGTGATCGCTACGGAACGGGAGAATTGAATTATACTTTCATCCCGGACAAGCCATACATCGACAAGGTTAAAAACATTGTTTTGAGAAATGGCGGAACAGACTGGAATGTTGTTCATTTCCGTGATGCTTTCATGGAAAGGGTGATGAAGCCATCACACACCGGGTATATCGGTACAGAGCCCGCGGTGATGTACCTGAACGGCTCATATTGGGGAGTATTTACCATTCATGAAAACCATGATCAGCACTGGATCAAAAATAATTTTGGGTATGATGATGAAGTTGTCGATTATATGATAGAGTCGGGAAGTTCCATCGAAGTAAAAAGGGGCAGTGATGATGTATTCTGGGAATCGTACAACTATGCAACATCGCAAAATCCGACCTCTGCCGGTTATTATAATGAGATGAGTAATTTCTGGGACATGGATAATTACAAGGACTATTTTATCTGTGAGACCTATTACAATAATGGGGACTGGATCGGCGACTGGACGAATAACATCAAGCTGTGGAGGCCCTCGGAGCCGGGAGGAAAGCTTAGGTATTTGCTTTATGACCTCGATTTTGGCTGTGGAGGCAGTGGAAACTATAATGATAACAGGCTTGCAATTGCTATTAACCCAACAGCAAATAGTAATTCATCTAATATGTTCAGGTCGATGCTTAATAATCCGCAATTCAAACGCGAATTTATAAATCGTTATGCCGACCTGATTAATACGATCTTCAAGCCCTCGTACATGCTGGGCATCATGCATTCTTTCCAAGACTCAATGGAGTACGATATGACGAAGCATTTTGCGAAATGGGGAAGCACAGTGAGCAACTGGCATAGCCACATTAACTCCATGCAGAGTTTTATCAATAACCGTCCTGCAGTTGCTCGTGACCAGATCGAGAGCCAGTTTAATTTGAACCGCCAGGTTACACTTACATTTAATGTAAATCCAAGTGGCGCAGGAAGAATACAGGTCTCCACGGTTGTTCCGACTTCTTATCCCTGGACGGGAGTTTATTTCAATGGAAATCCGGTTACGATTACTGCGATTCCAAACCCCGGATATACGTTTGACAGATGGAATTCGAATCATGCCATTTCAAATGATCACAACCAGACGACTACCTACGATTTTGCCAATGCCACTGAATCGATTACCGCTTATTTTTCAGGCTCTTCCCAGGCGCCTTCGGTATGCATCAGCGAGTTCAATTATAATTCGGACGGGGCGTTGAATTCCGGCGACTGGATAGAGTTACACAACTACAGTTCGAGCTCCATAAATATCAGCGGGTGGAAGCTAAAGGATTCGGACGATCTGAATACATACGTGTTTCCGGTAGGAACTGCAATTCCTTCTCACGGGTATTTGGTGGTTGCCCAGGATCTGACAAAATTTTCCGGCGTTTTCCCGTCAGTAAACAATGTTATGGGAGAATTGGGATTCAGCCTCTCGAATGGCGGCGACCAGATCAGGCTGCTGGATGCAAACGATCAGGTGCTGATCTCGTTTTATTACCAGGATGTTTCGCCATGGCCCGTAGAAGCCGATGGGCAGGGGTATACGTGTGAGCTAACGTCTAATACTGCCAATCCGGGCGATGGGAATAACTGGGAGATAGGATGTCTTGGCGGCTCGCCGGGTGCGCAGAGGAGTTCTGGCATTACCACAGCAACACATGTGGAAGGAAATACATCATTTTGCCAAGGGGGATATACAGTTCTCACGGCAAATCACACGGCCGGTTACAACTATCAATGGCTTTTGAATGGCTCTGATATTCCAGGAGCAACCGATACAACGTACACGGCAGTTTCCGGAGGAGAGTATACCGTCAGGGTGTCGAACCAGGGCTGTTCGGGATACTCAGACACATTAGAGGTTACGATTGTATCGAGCGGACAGGCTCCGGTTGCAAATACGGTATCCAGATGCGGAGAGGGAATAGTGACTCTTACTGCGTCAGCACCGGATTCGATCTACTGGTTTGATGCGCCAAATGGAAATATCGTTGGTACGGGAACCACATTCACAACACCTACACTCACGAACACTACCACATACTATGCGCAAACGAGTCTGAGCTGCCCGAGTGTAAAGGTTCCTGTAGACGCAATAATAAATGAAATTACCGCGACGCCAGTCGTTTCGGATGTTTCCCGTTGCGGAGCAGGATCGGTGACGATACAGGCGATTGATACAGCCGTAGTGAACTGGTACAATGCAAGTACAGGCGGAGGTCTTCTCTTTACCGGAAATACTTTTGTAACGGGATTCATACCTCACGACACAATATTTTATTGCGAAGCGGGAACCGTTTGTGTAAGTGAACGCGTTGCGGTAAATGTTGTCGTCAATTCTGCATCGCCGCCGCTTGTGAGGGATGTATCGCGTTGTGGTGACGGTACACTTACTCTCACAGCAAGCGCACTTGCGCCCATCTTCTGGTATGATTCTGTCGTTGCCGGTCACCAGGTCGGAGCCGGCGTGAATTTCACTACGCCTGTTCTTTCCGAAACAAAAACATATTATGCCGAATCAAATAACGGATGTGCGAGTGAACGCGTTCCTGCATTGGCCATGATAAATACCATTCCGGATGCTCCGGCAGGGTCTGACAGCACATTCTGTGAGGGCGGAGTTGTTTCACTTTATGCAACTGCAGACGTACAGATATTCTGGTATGATACTCCAACAGGAGGTACGGCTCTGGCTTCGGGATCTTTGTTTAATACCCCTTCGATTTCAACAAGCACAACATTTTATGCCGAAGCATATGACCTGTGTTCAAGCCCGGTAAGGACACCGATACGAGCCATCATCGAACCAAGAGCCCAAACGCCGGTTGGCAGCGATGCCATCATCTGTGGCAGCGGCTCTGCATTCCTGAGTGCGCAGGCGAATGAGCCGATCTTCTGGTTCTCACAGCCAACGGGCGGAACCGTTCTCGCAATGGGAAATTCATACACTACGCCTGTGCTCGATTCCACGACAACTTTTTATGCTGTTGCCATCTCTAACTGCTCCAGCACTCCACAGCCGGTTGTTGCAACCGTATTCCCGAATCCGGATATCTCTCTGGGCCCCGATACTGTAATTGAGTCAGGCTCATCGATCAATCTCGACGCAGGACCCGGATATGATTTTTACAGCTGGTCGACCGGCGCCACTACGCGTAAAATTACCGTGAACAGTTCGAATACATATTCTGTAGAAGTGGGGCTGAATGGATGTACCAATGTATCTTCGGTAACCGTTACTGTTGTATTGGGATTACAGGAGATCAGTGCAATTGAAGGCTCGATCAACATCTATCCGAATCCTGTGAAAGACATGCTCACCATTCGACTGGAAAGCAAGAAGAATCTGAAGTCGGAGTTTATTATTCACGACATCACAGGCAAGGAATTATACAGAGAAAATTTCAAGCTTTTCAATGGAATAAATTCCCAGACAATCAACATGTCTGATTTTGCTAAAGGAATTTATTTCGTTACCGTGAGGTCGAATGATTTTTCGAAGACGATGTCGATCGTGGTTGAGTAATTCGTTGATTAGTTAATTCGTTAATTATGCTGCGTATTACCAGATTGCGCAGTACAATTAGATATAATAGTTGTAGTTACATTTTCACGCGGCTAATTAACGAATCAACGAATTAACGAATCAACTAATTCTAATACAAACATTCTTCTCCTCCGTAAAAAAGTTGAGCGCCTCAAATCCACCTTCTCTTCCGATGCCGGAATTTTTCATTCCGCCGAATGGAGTGCGCAAATCACGGAGTAGCCAGCAGTTGATCCAGATGATACCGCTTTCGATTTTTGCTGCGACACGGTGAGCCTTGCTGAGATTTTGGGTCCAGACGGTGGCAGCCAGCCCATACTGGGTGCTGTTGGCATATTTTAGCGCTTCTTCTTCTGTCGTGAATGGCATGATGGTGACAACGGGGCCGAAGATTTCTTCCTGGTTGGTGCGGCAATCGTAGGTGAGTCCTTCAATGACTGTGGGCTCGATGAAAAATCCGTTTTTATTCCCGCCTCCGGGATTCACTGAATTTCCTCCGGTGAGAATCGTGCCGCCTTCTTCTCTTGCAAGACTGATATACGAGAGGATTTTTTCGTAATGTGGTTTTGAGACGATGGCACCGATCTTCGTATGTTCATCCAATGGGTTGCCGACGGTTAATTTTTTTGTTTGTTCGACGAATGCCTTTTTAAATTTTTCATAGACAGGCTGCTCGACGAATATGCGTGATCCGCAGAGGCAGATCTCGCCCTGGTTAGAGAACGAAGAACGGATTGACGTGTGAACTGCCTTTTCGAAATCGCAATCGGCGAAGATGATATTTGGATTCTTACCGCCAAGTTCGAGTGATAATTTCTTGAACTGAGGAGCGACAGCCCTTGCAATAGTCTCGCCCGTTTTGGTTCCTCCCGTGAAACTGATGGCTGCAATCTTCGGATGTGAGACGATGGCCATTCCTGCTTTATGTCCGAGGCCGTGAACGATGTTTAACACTCCTTTGGGAAGTCCGGCTTTGATACAAACATTACTCAGCATGAAAGCCGTCATGGGAGTAATTTCCGAAGGCTTGGCTACGACGCAACATCCGCTTGCGAGTGCCGGAGCGATTTTCCAGCTGAAGAGATAAAGCGGAAGGTTCCACGGCGAAATGCATCCGACCACGCCGACCGGTGTACGAAGTGTATAATTGATTGCCGAGCTTTCCATCGAATGAGCATTCGTGGAAGTATGAAGAGCGGCAGTAGCATAGAAATGAAAATTGGAAACAGCCCGCGGAATGTCGACAGTGCTGGCGAGACTCAGTGGTTTTCCGTTATCGATGGATTCAGCAAGAGCAAATTCAGGAAGTTGAGCATGAATCATTTCGGAGATGCGGACAAGGATAGCCGAGCGTTTATCCTTGTGCATGTTCGACCATTCTTCAAAGGCTGCAGATGCAGCCTGTACGGCCAGTTCCACATCCCTCTCGTCCGAGTCCGGGATGAGGCTGTAGACTTCGCCGGTGGCGGGGTTTACATTGTCCAGGTATTTATCACTCTTTGGTGCAACGAGCTCGCCGTTTATATAGTTGAGGATTTTTTTCATTTGGAGTTGAATATTTATTACTGCGCGACGATATCCTTTTTAATTTAAGATTCGGGATAAATTTCCGGAAAGTTAGAAACAATTTCTTCAAACGATTTTAGCGGCAAATTGAAATTTAAAACTTTTTTATTCCAAAATTAGCAGGATTTGACAAATGATAGCAGAAATCTCTTTTTAATATTGTAAGATCAAATGATCAGATAATGAAAATGAACATCGGAATAATAATTATCTCCTGGGTTTTAGTATTTCAATCATTACCGTGCAGTTCACAAAGCATTTCGGCAGTTCTGGATTCAATGCTTGATTATACTCTCGACAGTGTGCACAACGACATGGCGAATAAATCGCTTAGCGCTGCTATCCAGATGCCGAACAATTTTCAATGGGCGAATGCTTCAGGCAGATCATCAAATAATCCTATCGTAAACGCAAATACAAACCACATTTACCTGATTGGAAGCGTTACAAAAACGATGACGTCTGCCTGTATTCTTCAATTGGCAGAGCAGCAGGTACTGAATCTCGACGACAGTCTTTACGAATGGACTGACACGATACCATTTATCGATCCGAACATTACCATTCGCCAGCTGCTCCGTCATGAGAGCGGGCTGTATGATGTACTCTCAAATCCACTGACGTTTCCCACCCTACAGGCAAATCCTGATTCAATCTGGGACGCCGCCGACCTCATAAATACATTTATCCAGTCGCCACCTTCGCAACCGGGAGTGAATTGGGCCTATTGCAATACTAATTACATGTTACTGGGAATGATCATTCAACGCGCGACCGGAAATCCATTTTATACGGAATTGAGAAATCGTTTTTTTACTCCGTTGTCGTTAAGTACAATTGCAACTCCGTCCTTCGAAACAGTAAGCTCTCCGGTAGCACATGTGTGGATCGATCTGAACGGCGATGGAGTTCAGGACGATGCTCATTCATTCTACTACAATATGCTTTCGCTTAATTCTGCCGGGGGTGCGGCGGGATGCTATTATTCAAATGCAATAGATTTGTCGAAATGGATGCGAACGTATATGAGAGGTGATTTACTTTCTATTCAGATGATGGCGGAAGCAAAGACGACTCATTTTGCGCCAGGGCTTCCCGGGACGACCTATGGTCTCGGACTCATGCATAAATTTTTCCTGGGCTGGGAGGCCTATGGTCACGGTGGCGATTTGTCTTATTCGGCAACGTCCTGGTATTTCTCGGATTTCGACATCAGCATTTCAGTTTTGAACAACGACAACCAGATCAATTCCTGGGAACTGGGCCCCGTGGTTGAAGCGTTATTGCAAACTTACATTCAATGGAATACAATTAATGCAGTTGAAAATGTTGTTCTCAGAAACCAAAGCGGTATAGCCTTTCCAAATCCGTTTACCGATTATGTGAATTTTATATTGCCGATTTATTCTGAGGGCACTCATGCTATTCGTTGTGAGTTAAGAGACGTAACCGGGAAATGTATTTACAGGAAAGAAGAGCAGCAAACATCATCTTCGGTTCAGAAGGTGGTTTTCAGCGGCCTGGGCGATCTTCCTCAGGGAATTTATTTTCTGGCCGTTTATCAGGATGAAGTTTTCAGAGACGCCTTAAAAATTGTTAAATAAGGTTAATGGATCAACGGGAAATTTCTGCGTGTAACAAATAAAATTATTTTTACAGTCGCACGATACGTACCGTATGACCAATGTATTTACTGTTGAAAGCAGCACGGACTGGCATTTACCGAAGAAGAGCTGCCTGATCAATTTTTCCACCTTGAGTGAATTGTTTTGTGTGGCGCCCTTTAGAAGTTTTTCGATCAAGTATGTTACCGGTGGAGTGGAGAAATATTATGTAAATGGCCGCACATATACAATTGAAGGCGGAAGCTATTTATTAGCAAATCATTTTTCGGAGGGATATGTTGAGATTGACAAAACGGTAAAGGGAATTTGTATTGACGTTGCTCCTGATCTTCTCTCTGAAGTTGTTGCGAGTTACCTTCGTTCGGATACACCCGTTTCGGATCCGGGACTCGATGTTTTTTTCAACTCTCGTGATTTTCTTGAGAATAAATATAATGTTTCTGAAACGAATGTGGGAAGAATGTTGAGGGGGATTGAGAGAGCACCGATTTCAGATCAGCAGGATAAGCCTGAGTTTTCCCGGGAGTTTTATTTCGGTCTGGCAGAGAATATTTTACTGGATCACATACCTGTTTATCGACAGTTACAGTCGATCAGGGCAATAAAAGCCAGCGCTAAAAAAGATTTGTATCACCGGCTGATGCGCGGCAAAGAGTACATTGATTTATTGTTCTTAGAGAATTTAAGTGTAGCAGAAGTTGCAAAAGAGAGCGGCATGTCCGAGTACCATTTTTACAGAATGTTTAAATCGGCATTTGGAAAGAGTCCGTTGCAATACATAATTGGAAAGCGACTTAGTCGGGGAAATGAATTATTGAAAAAGCATCAGATGTCAGTAACAGATGTAGCCGAGAACACCGGTTTTTCGAATGTGCATGCTTTTAGTAAATCGTACAGGAAACATTTTGGAAGAAGCCCCGGCACAACTAAGAAATTTATCGCAACAAGTGCAAAGTAGCAGCAACGGTCCGAAACGAAATATTAACGGGAAATAAAATAAAAAATGGAATTGAACAGTAATGAATATTTCTGAATTATATAGTGCATTCTTCTCTGCGGCTTTTGCAGAAAAAAATTATAACGCCCCCGTCCTTCCACCATCAACAGGAACATTTATCCCCGTAATGTATGACGCTGCCGGCGAAGCAAGGAAAGCAACTGCATTCGCAACTTCTTCCGCCATACCAAAACGCTTCATTGGTATCTCTTCAATCATATCTTTTTCTATTTCAATTTTGCTGATGTTTAATTTTTCTGCCTTCGAATCGATGATGGAGCGAAGCCTGTCGGTAAGCGTTGCGCCCGGCAAAACATTATTTACAGTAATTCCGAATCGCGCC
Organism: uncultured Chitinophagaceae bacterium; assembly: GCA_964409765.1. GTDB lineage: Bacteria > Bacteroidota > Ignavibacteria > UBA10030 > UBA8401 > UBA8401. Next base: position 14,828 of record CAYPEM010000019.1, on the reverse strand, counting down.
ACCTCATTCGCCCATGTCTTTGCCCAGTTTGCAACAGCTGCGCGCACCGTATTCGAAACGCCGAGATTTTTCAAGGGCACTTTCACAGAAGTCGAAATGATGTTGATGATGCGACCATAGTTTTCTTTCCTCATTCCTTCAAGGACGGCCTGCGCGAGAATGTGGTTGCAGACCAGGTGATTCGAAAATGTTTTTGTGAATTCGTCAGCAGCGGCTGTCGTGATGGGTCCGCCCGGCGGCCCGCCGGTATTGTTTACCAGGATATGAACCGGCCCGTTTTCTGAAAGGTAATTTCTGACTTTCTCACCTAATTCTGCCGGTCTTTCGAAATCCGCAACGATGTATGTGTGTTTCGGGCCGAATTTCAAGATGGAAACAACTTTTTTCAATTCGGTCTCATTCCTGGCCACCAGAATGATTTCTGCTCCCATGGCAGCAAGTTCCACAGCCACGGCTTTTCCTATTCCCTTTGTGCTCCCGCAGACTATTGCTTTTTTTCCCTGCAAATCGATGTTCATCGGCTTTGATTTGAATAAAGTTTCTTTATTTTTGAAAAGTAAGAATCACAAAACTATTAATAATCTTTGCATTCTGTTTGTTTCAAAGATAACCTCATAAAATATCATAATCATGGCAGCTACTAAGGCTATTAATTTCAAAAAGTGGATCGACGAAAACAGGCACCTCCTAAAACCACCCGTTGGAAACCAGGTCATTTATAAACCCGAACAGGATTTTATTGTAATGGTCGTCGGCGGACCGAATGCCCGCAAGGACTACCACTATAACGAGACTGAAGAATTTTTCTACCAGCTCGAAGGTGATATCACCGTGAAAATCGTCGACGATGGTAAGCACATCGATATTCCCATAAAGGAAGGCGAAATTTATCTCCTTCCTGCAAAAACACCTCACTCCCCGCAGCGCGGCAAAAATACCATCGGCCTCGTGATGGAAGTCCAGCGCCGCCCCGGCATGAAGGATGGTTTCATCTGGTATTGTGAGCGCTGCCAGAACAAATTACATGACGAATATTTTCTCATGACCGACATCGTAACACAATTGCCGAAAGTCATGAATAATTTTTACAGTAATAAAGATCTGCGCACCTGTAAAAAATGCGGACACGTCATGGAACCCCCTGTAATGCCGGCGTAAATTATGGCTGAGAAATTAACGAGGAAAGATAAGATCGCGCAGCAGAAAAATGCGCCGGCTGTTTCGGCCAAACAAATTCAGAAACAGGAAAAAAGCAAACGATCGCTGCTCCGCCTGTTGGGATTGCTTGTCGCCATCACCGGTTTTTTACTTTATTCGAATACGCTAAACCACGACTATGTGCTCGACGATTTCGGGCTCATCAGGGATAACACTCAGACCAAACAGGGCATCAGCGCGGTGCCTGCCATTTTCAAATCTTCGTACCGGTTTGGCATGAACATCACCGACTATCAGCTCTATCGCCCACTTACGAAAGCCATGTTTGCAATCGAATGGGAGATCGCCCCCGATAAACCTGCACTCAGTCACTGGATAAACGTCCTTTTCTATGCACTCCTGTGTTATGTCCTTTTCCGGACGCTGAGCAAATACATGAACGGCGCCATGCTCATACCATTCATCACCGCGATGATCTTTGCTGCGCATCCGCTGCATACCGAGGTTGTTGCAAACATTAAAAGCCGCGACGAAATCGTCTGTTTCCTGCTGGTGCTTACCGCCATTTGGTCGCTGCACAGTTATATAACGAAGGGATCGACAAGGGCCTATGTTGCCGGCATCGGTTGCTTTTTTGTTTCATTGTTCGCTAAGGAGTCGGCCATAACGTTTATTGCAGTTGTGCCGCTGATGTATTACTTTTTTACCAATGCAGGGAGGGATAAATACATTAAAACACTCGCTGGAATGATTTCGGTTACGCTCGTGTTCCTGTTGATACGCTCGAAAATATTAGGACACGTGGAATCCCTTATCCCGATGGAAGATAATTCGATCGTAGCCATAAAGGGCTTCCTGCTTCAGAGAGCAAATGCGATTTATATTTTGGGAGTGTATTTGTCCAAGCTGGTTTATCCTTACCCATTGATCTCCGATGCATCTTATAATACGTTTCCTCCTGTGGGATTGTCAAGCTGGAAATTTTTAATACCATTCGTGATTTTAACCGGTGCGGCAGTTTATGCAATCATCCGCTTTAAGAAAAAAGACATCATCAGTTTTTCGATCCTGTATTTTTTTATCACCGCTTCCATTATATCTAATGTCATCATACTTATCGGTACAAATTATGGCGAAAGGCTGATGTTTGTGCCATCCCTTGGCTTCTGCCTGATCGTAGCCGTTCTCATTTCCCGGCTGCTTAGCAGTGAAAAGGCGAATGAGGCGTATGCCGGTTTCAAATCATTCATAAACGATAATCTGAAAGCGATCGCGGCGATTGGTATTATCGTCGTTTTATTTGCTTTCCCTACCATGGCAAGAAACGAGACATGGAAGAATAATCTTTCGTTGTACACAACCGATGTTCAGAATGTCCCGAACAGCGCCCACATGTTGTTTTACCTCGCCAATCATATTTCGAACGAGGATTATCTTGAGGGGAAGCCGGATACGATGGTTTTACGGGCAAGACTCGAAGCGATGGAATATCTGAACCGTGCGGTAAAAATATTCCCGCAGTATGCTGACGGTTACCAGCGACGCGGATTGATATACAGTCACCTGAAAAATTATAAACAAGCCGAAGAAGATTACAAGCTGGCATTGCGCTACAACCCATCGCATCCGATCGTTTATAATAATTACGGCACGCTTTGTTTCGACCAGAAGAGATACGAGGAAGCCATGACTAATTTCAAACAGGCCGTGCGTTACAATCCGAATTATGCACATGCGCTGAATAATGTCGCCAGTGTTTACGGTGTGTACGGATTGGGTGAAACGGAGATGATGACGAAAGATCCGGCAAACAGGGACAAACACTCGAGGCAGGCGAGAGAAAACTTCAACTTGGCAATAGCATATTTCCTGAAGTCTATTGAAGCGGATCCTGAATTCACAGAACCTTATCGCCTGGTAGCGGTTACATACAGGAACATCGGCGATGCGGCAAACGGAGAAAAATATGAGCGGTTATTTCAACAGGTGAAAGCGACGAGCCATGCTAAAAATTGACATACACACGCATATCATTCCGGAAAATCTGCCTGACCTGAAAAAGAAATACGGTTACGGCGGATTTATTTCGCTCGATCATTACAAACCGTGTTGCGCGAAGATGATGATCGACGGAAAATTTTTCAGGGAGATACAGGATAATTGCTGGGATGCGGAGGTGCGGATAAAGGACTGCAATCATCATCATGTGCATGCACAGGTGTTGTCGACGATACCGGTGATGTTCAGCTACTGGGCGAAGGCAGTAGATGCGCTTGATCTATCGATGTACCTGAACGATCACATTGCAGGAATCGTAAATAAATATCCTGAACGATTTATCGGATTGGGAACGGTACCATTGCAGGATCCGTCGGTAGCGATCAACGAGCTGGAGCGTTGCATGAAAATCGGTTTGCGCGGTGTACAGATCGGGTCACATATAAATGACTGGAACCTGAATGCGCCGGAGCTCTTTCAATTCTTCGAAGCGGCGCAGGAGCTGGGCGCGGCGATCTTCGTTCATCCGTGGGATATGGTTGGAAAAGAGAAGATGCAGAAATACTGGCTGCCATGGTTAGTCGGAATGCCGGCGGAGACATCGCTTGCGATTTGCTCGATGATATTCGGGGGTGTATTCGAAAGACTGCCGAAACTGAAAGTTGCATTTGCTCATGGCGGCGGATCTTTTCCTGCGACGATCGGCCGCATCGAACATGGTTTTAACGTGCGACCGGATTTGGTTGCGGTTGACAATAAAGAAAACCCGAGAAAGTATCTGAAGCAATTTTACCTCGACACGCTTGTGCACGATCAGTTGATGATGGATTTGCTGATGAAGCTGATGGGACCGGATCGTCTTGCTCTTGGAACTGATTATCCTTTTCCGCTGGGAGAACTTTCGCCGGGGAAATTGATTGAATCGATGCCATACGACGAGAAGATTAAAGAGAGGCTAATGAGCGGGACGGCTTTGGAGTGGTTGGGGTTGAGGAAGGAGCAGTTTGTGAAGGGGGTTGAAGTTTTTGGACATAGAACCCGGGATTAGATTTTAATTCATATCTCCACCAATGAATAATAAATTAAACAAAAAATTCCTGCTGACTACATTATTTTTATTCATTGGAAATTTCATTTTTTCCCAATCAGCAGACTGGTGGTGGGCAACAGCTCCTGTTGCGAGAGGCACAGTTGGTAATGCAATAATCACAGATGGTAGCGGAAATACATATGTTACCGGAGGCTTTAGCGGGACGCCGGCATATTTTGACGGAATCGCGTTAAATAGCAATGAAATAGGACAACATGCTGTTTTTGTTGTAAAGTATGATTCTTTAGGAAGAGTAATTTGGGTTAACAGAGGCGGCAATATAAATGTTGCTTCACCAACTGCGCATGACCGTGGTTATGGAATTTCACTGGATAAAATTGGAAATGTATATGTAACCGGTAACTTCAGGGACACAGCTGTTTTTGGTAATGATACAATTATTAGTAAAAACAATAGTGAAGATATTTTCATTGCGAAATATGACACGTCAGGAATATTTCAGTGGGTAAAACAGGAGGGAGGAAATTATATTGACCTGGGTAAAAGTATTGTAGCAGACAGTACTGGAAATAGTTTTATAACCGGATTTTTCCAGGACACATTAATTATTGGCGCTGATACATTAATTGGCGATATAGCACACACCCATTATTTTGTTGCGGCTTATGATTCTTCAGGAAACCGACGTTGGGCAAAGCAAGTCGGAGGTGCAACTGGCAGCATAGGAAACAGTGTTACTTTATTTGATAGTAATATTTTAGTTACAGGAAATTTCGGACCTGCGGTAATATTTTCACAAGACACATTAATCAGCGCAGGTGGTACCGATATTTTCCTGGTAAAATATGATACAACCGGAAATGTGATTTGGGCCAAAGACGCTGGCGGAAGTTCAATTATAGCGGACGAATCTAATGGTATTTCAACCGATGGTTCAGGAAATATTTATATCACCGGTTATGCCTCAGACGGGGCAGTGTTTGATACTGATACAACGGTGGGTAATGGAATATTCATAGCAAAGTATGATTCATCCGGAAATGAGCAATGGGCAAAACATGATGTTGCGAATCCAGGGAATTTTAATTCGGCTAACAGTATTTCAACCGATATTTATGGCAACAGTTTTATTACCGGAGAATTCAGTGATACTATTATCTTTGATAGTGACACACTTTTCGATAATGGCACCAATTCAATTTTGACTGCAAAATTTGATAACAATGGAAATTTGGTCTGGATGATAACATCGAGTGATGGTAGAGGAGTCGGGTTTGGAATTTCAGCTGATAATTTTGGTTCTTGTTTTATTACCGGTCGTTATAGTGTGTCAATAACATTGGGTGCGACAATATTAAATTGTATAGATAACAACGCATTAACTGCTAAGATCGGTTGCAATACCGTTAAACCGTTTGTTTCAATTGTCAATGGCATATTGCATTCAACAAGCGCAGTTTCCTATCAGTGGTTTCTGAACGGTAATTTAATTGCCGGGGCTGTATCGCAGGATTATATACCGATACAAGACGGTGATTATGTAGTTGAGATTACTGATTCAATCGGTTGTCGCGGTTATTCCGAGGAATTTTATTATAGCCTGATAGGAATTTCAAAAACCGAGGGCACTCAATTAATTTCTGTTTTACCCAATCCTTCCAATGGGATCTTTGTTTTTAGACCCGATAATTCAAATGTTATCCTTGAAATCGAAATAATGAATTTATTCGGTCAAAAAATTTTATCCACAGATAAAAGTGAAATTGACCTTTCGGCTTTTCCTGAAGGAGTTTATTTTTATACCCTGAAAACAAATTATGGAAGTTTTGCGTTTGGCAGATTGTTGAAAATTTAAATTCAACCTTCATGAAATCAACATTGATTTTATTTTTCTTCATTACAACAATTTCTTTCGCCCAAAAACCATTTGCCGTCGTCGAATTATTTACCTCAGAAGGTTGTTTATCCTGCCCGCCCGCCGATGGCGTATTAAGCAAAGTCGCAAAGAATGCAGAAAAAAATAATCAGAATGTCTTCTTCCTCGAATACCACGTCGACTATTGGAACAAAGGCGGATGGAAAGATCCGTTCAGCAGGAATCAATTCACCCTGCGACAGGAAAATTACACACGCGTTTTAACCGAGAAGGAATTGTATACACCGGAAGCGGTTATCAATGGATCGTTTTCATTTACCGGTTCGAATGAAAGCAAGATGAATGAATACATTACAAAAGCGTTGTCGATACCTCCTCAAATGAACTTAACTGCTGGCATCGATTCGATAGCAAACGATACCATTTTTCTAAACTATCAATTATCAGTTCCCAATCAGAATTTTGTTTTGAAATGTGTGATTACGGAAAATGATTTGAGCAGCACGGTAACCGGCGGAGAAAACAAAGGAAAGGTTTTGCATCATGATCATGTGGTCAGGATTTTTATTTCCAGGGATAATCCCGGTGCTACGGGTCAGGCAAAGGTTCCGCTAAAAGGAATTAAACTTTCAGAAAAACATCGGCTCATAGCTTTTGTGCAGCATAAGCAGACGATGAAGATTTTGGCGGCAGTGAAAGTTCGATGAAAATTTTTAACACAGCGCCACGGATTACACAGAGGTCCACAGAGATTTGATTAAATAATTTAATAATAATTCCCCAATAGCTTTTAATATACTCCGTGTACCTCTGTGTAATCCGTGCCTCTGTGTTAAATTACAATGTAAACACCCGGGAAATATTAAATCCAAGTCGTATCCCCATATCATTCCACTGCGAGTCAGTATGAGGGAAAAACTGGCTTTCGACAATTCCGAAGCTATTCGTAAAGTGAATCTGGAAAACGTGTCCTCCGGTTTCAAGTTCATATCCGATGGCCATGCTGTCGTAGTATTTTTTTTCGACGGAATACTCGTTGATGCGATATCCATACTCGAATGTTATCGCAGAACGTTTGGTAAACTTAAATCTGAATAATCCGGCAACACCATAAGCGTCGTTCTTGTCGGTGATGTTTTCGACGAGGTTATAATGCACAAACCAGGGAGCAACCTGCAGCGAAAATTTCGGACTGAACTTGCGGCCAAGCATCATTTCGAAACAATACGACATGCGGCTCGATGTGTATTCGTATTTATCATATCCGTTTGCCTCTGCATTCGGATCCTTGATGGCTGTATAATAAGCCCCCGCAAAAAGAGTCATGCTTAATGGCATGCTGTTATCTGTTGTTTGTCGCAGCAGGCGGTATTTCAGAAAACCATCTACAACCTTATCATAAGAACTTCTGCCGATACCAAACATGAAGCGCCCCTCCGGACTATATTCAAGTGAAAGCCTGATGTTGGCAGGACCATCAATTCCCCAGGCGCCATACGATCCCGAATTCACGGGTCCAAATCGGTGAGAGATGCGAAAGTCGAGCGTCCGCGGCCCAAGCGACTCAAGCGTATGCTGATTTACAAGTCGTGTAGTTTTAAATGTTGCAATTACATAATCCTTTGGTTCGTCGGAACCCGCGTCGAGTTCGCTCAGCATATCCTGTGCTTTTACAGTCGAAAGCGAGAGAGGTAATATGCATGCGATAATTATTTTTCTTATGTTCATCACGGTAAAATTAGTTATTTGGCCGGCCCCTGTTTATCCAGGCTTCGATTTTTTGTATGCTGCAGTCGTCAATCATCGAGCTGGAGTTTTTAGGCATCCATTTCGCAGAACTTATCGACGGATCATGTTTTATTGTTTCTAAAAATATTCCGCTATTATCAATAGTATTTATTACATCATCATATGTTCCTAATCCATAACCACTTTGAGAAGCATCAGTATTATGACAGGCTAAATCCTGGCTTCCGCAACTGTGCAACATGATCGGGTTTATGTCGTTAATATATGATATTGTTCCGGTTGTATCGCAAGGTTCAGTATTTGGATGTAATTCCTCAAGATTATCGTAATAGCATCCTGTAAACATTGCAATCAATGCAATGGCACTCAAAGTACTTTTCATATAATTAATTATTTTTTGCTCCCTGTTCAATCCATAGGTATATAAACTGTAATTGTTCTGTTGATAGTGCCGGCCGGGGCGGAGGCGGCATGGGTTCATCTCCTTCTTTTCCGCTTACTACTTCATAGAGTTTACTCTTGTGTGCATTTCCCGGCTCAATGTCTCCGTTCGACATCACATCGTCATAAGTCACCAGGGGGAATTCACCTCCGGTGGCAGCATGACAACCGCTCTGTGTGCAATTACCCGCAAGAATCGGTTGTATGTCCGAAGAAAACGACATGCTCTTTAAATTTGAAAGATCCGTTTCATGAACGCAGGAAGACACCATCATACATAAAAGCGAAACAAAAATATATCGAAGCCTTCTATTCATTACGGAGTATTATTGCTTTTGAAACACATTTACCTCACAAAATTATTAAATGAACCATAGACGTGTAAAATAATTTACTCAACGGGGAAAACAGACTGCCGAATGAGATTTTTTATGAGTTCTGTTCCGCGCTTCATTCCAGAACTAACAGTTTTTTACAGGCTTTGCCGGAAGCACTTGCAATACTCAGGAGATACAACCCCGCTTCGCAATCGGCCGGAAGAATAAGTACTTCGTCGTAATTTCCGGCGGGTTTGTTTTCATCGAAAAGTACTGCCGTATATTTTCCCTGCAGGTCGCTGAGCCGGATATTTACGTTTTCGTATTTCGCAAGAGTAAAATGGATTGTAACGCGCTCCTTTGCCGGATTGGGATGTATGGAAAACGAATCGATTACCTTCAGATCACCAGTATGATTTCCGGACGAAGGAGAAATTATCAGTGATGAGTTATATATATAATCGCCAGTCCTTGAGCCGCTCGAATTTGCTGCATTACCGGCAAAATACATGGTGACGGGACCGGTAGTCGTATCAGGCGACGTCCAGTTAAATGTGAAAATCATGGAATCCTGTGAGGCGCCGCCATTCAGCGTATGAACGAGATTCCTCCTCGTAACGCCACTCACGACCCGCGATTTTATCTGGGTGTGAGCAGCATCGGTCACTGTGATAGTACCGGCATTTGCATTCGTGCCGGTAAGTATTTCAACTCCGACACCGAAAAGTGCAAATCCCGTTTTTTCAACCTTAATGCTGATGGAATAGGTCGTCAATGGATCGTATGTCCAGTTGTTCATCGTACTCGTGGCAATGATAGATCCACCGCCGGAATTTAAGGTAAAGGAATTATGGCAGTTGGTGGTATTGCATGTTGTTTCACCGGGAGAAGCAGTGTACCCGGCCCGGCCATTGTCGTCCATCATACCTGCTGAAAACATGATTCCTGCCGTTAGAAGAGCCAGGGTAAAATACAGAGAGCGTTTCATGTCAGAGTAGACTAAATAACGGATGAAATGGTTGGTTTTATATGTATTATGTAGCAAATGTAAACCAATCCCTTCTCATGATACTATATTTAAAATGAAATTTGACAAAGGATAATTATATTTACAAAACTATCTGGCGGGATAGACAAAATTCACCACGTTAATAAATAAGTTCTTATGAAAATACTTATTGTAGAAGATGAAAAGCAGCTCCTCGATTCGATGATGACCTTTTTGAAAGAGTCGGGAATGACTTGCGACCAGGCGACGAACCTGAACGAGGCCATAAAGCAGATTGACCATAATATATACGATTGCATTGTGCTCGACATAGGCCTGCCCGACGGCAGCGGGCTGAAGGTGATAAATGAAATGCAGAATAAAGAAAATCATACTGCTATTGTTATCGTTTCTGCAAAAAATTCGCTGGACGACCGCCTCGTGGGATTGAATTTTGGTGCGGATGATTACGTGACAAAGCCGTTTTACATGCCTGAGCTTGTTGCGAGGATTAAATCGGTAGTGAGGAGGCGTTCGGTGCAGGAGAAGAAGGAAATCGTATTCAATGAACTTCGCGTAATTCCGGAAGAGATGCAGATGTTCGTCAACGATAAAATGGTCAGCCTTACGAAAAAGGAGCACGAACTTTTATTGTATATGATCAACAATCAGAACAAGGTGCTAACAAAGGAATCCATTGCTGAACATCTCTGGGGTGATCATGCCGACATAGCCGACTCTTTTGATTTTATATACAGTCATATTAAGAATCTCCGCAAAAAAATCACTGACAATGGAGGGAATGATTACCTGAAATCTGTTTATGGGGTGGGCTACAAATTTGTCGCTGAATGAAGCTGCTCAATATTACAAATCGTTATTACATTATCATCGCTTTAGTGTTATTACTTGTGAGCAGTGCTTTTCTTGCTTACAGGGTTGTGTACATCGTTGACAATGAAATTTCGGAACACATGTTATACGAGAAACTGGAAATTGAGAAACAGCTCGCTTTGCAGAAGGACTTACAGGATGTACATTTCATCATCGGCGACAGGCTCGAAATAGAACCTATCGACAAATTTTCTTCCTTCAGGGTCTCAATAAAAGATACGACGATCTACGACCTGTATGAAAAAAAGAAAGTTCCGTTTCGTGTATTATCCTATCAGCAGCTGGTCAAAGGAAAGAGTTACAATGTAAAAATCTCGAGAAGGCTTACAGAAAACGAACAGCTTGTGAGTGGAATTTTTATTACGTTAATATTGGTTTCGCTCGACATAATTATTTGTTTTTATTTCCTGAACAGATGGTTTTCCAGCCGGGTATGGAATCCGTTTTACAGGGCGCTGAACATTCTTAAAAATTTTGATCTGCAGAAAGGGGGCGTTGTTAAATTTCAGAAAAGTAAAGTGGACGAATTCAACACGCTCAATTCCGAACTTACACGGCTTACTGATAAAGTTTCGAGAGACTATAAAAACCTCCGGGAGTTTACCGAGAATATGTCGCACGAAACGCAGACGCCGCTTGCGATCATCCGGTCGAAGCTCGAATTGTTGCTTCAGAATGCCCACGATGAGGAGCAGGTTCAGCAGATTTTGGGAACACTCGATTCCGTAAACAGGCTTTCGAAGATGAATAAGGGATTGATCCTGCTGACGAGGATTGAAAATGATCAGTATGCGGGAGGACAGATGCTGTCGTTCGGGCAGTTGCTGAGGAAGCAACTGGAAGACCTGGAGCTTTTTATTTCATCGAGAGAAATCAAAGTACACACGGATATTGACGACAGCGTGGTTGTAAAGATGAATCCGAATCTGGCAGGAATATTATTTACGAACCTGCTGTCGAATGCAATCAAGTATAACAAGAACGGAGGAGATCTTTTTGTAACGTTAACGAAAGAGAAAATAGTAATTGCAAACAGTGGTGATCCGCTGACGATTTCGGGCCGGGAGGTATTTGAGCGATTTAAGAAAGGAGATTCGCCGGACTCAGTCGGCCTTGGTCTTGCAATCGTGAAGAAGATAATCGACCACGATAATTTTTCGATCAACTACGATTATGTGAATGGCCTGCACACATTCACGATCGCTTTTCAGAAGGTAAGCGTGGATGCGGAGGAGATTGAAGCCTGATCTAATTAAATTTTTTTATATCTTTCTTGTTGGGACTAAATGTCGGTAGAAAAAAGCCACCACGCGAAAACGCCCAGTAGAGACGGAATGTTTGATTCTCCGATCGCACTTTTAATATTACGCCCCTACGGGCAATGTCATTAAGTTAAGAATTATAAAAAGTTATTTTTCAAAAATTCGTGCATTCGTGGCAATCAAATATTTTTAAAATTGCCACGAATACACGAATAAAATGAATAAATTTCATTTGAGGATCCTGTTTAGGATCCATTTCGCTTAACTTAATGACATTGCCCTACGGGACGAAAGGAATGTGTTGAATGTTTTCTACCGATATAATGTCCCTACGGGACAAAGGAGTAAGTATTTATAAGGAAAAATTTGTGTTTATATTACCCGAAAAGGAATGATTTGATTAAAATAATTTTCTAAGCTATAAAATTCAACAGTTGTTTTATATCTGTCCCTTAGGAACAAAATGCCGGTAGAAAAAACCCCTCTCCGACAAAACTGTCCAGTAGGGACGGAAGGAAAAAACCCTCATTTAAATTTTTAAACATTACGTCCCTACAGGACAAACAGATAAATATAAATAATCAAATAGGTTCCAGGTTCAAAGATGGTGGTAGATGATCAATTACATTAAACCACCATGTTTTAACTCCATATTTATCCAAACTTAACATAAGCCACCAAGGGCAAAATTCGAAATCCCGGGTAAAAGGCTTATCTTTGTCGCAGATGTCAGACAATCTAAAACACGAGTGCGGAATAGCATTGGTGAGGCTTTTAAAGCCGCTATCCTATTACCAGAAAAAATACCATACGGCTTTTTACGGACTGAATAAAACCTATTTGCTGATGGAAAAGCAGCATAACAGGGGTCAGGATGGAGCGGGTGTGGCGAACATCAAATTTGATGTGGAACCGGGAACACGCTATATCAGCAGATACAGGTCGAATCATAAGCAGGCGATAGCAGACATCTTTCGTCGCATCCAGATGCGGTTTGAAGATGCGGCAAAGCAAAATCCGGCATACCTCAACGACCCACAATGGCTGAAGAAAAACCTGCCGTTTACAGGTGAGCTCTGGCTTGGACATTTACGATATGGTACTTATGGAGGAAATAGTGTAGAAGCCTGTCACCCGTTTCTCCGGCAGAACAACTGGATGACGAAAAACCTGGTGGTAGCGGGGAACTTCAACATGACGAATGTGGATGAACTTTTTAACGACCTGATTGCAATCGGGCAGCATCCGAAAGAAAAAGCGGATACGGTTACGGTGATGGAAAACATCGGCCACATCCTCGACGAAGAGAACGAGAGGATGTATCAGAAATTCCGTCAGCTGGGAAACAGTAAGCAGGAAATATCACCGCTGATCGCCGAGCATATCGACATTGCCAAAATACTTCGCAACTCTTCGAAAAACTGGGATGGCGGTTATACCATTGCCGGTTTGCTTGGACATGGCGATGCATTTGTGTTGAGAGATCCTGCGGGAATACGTCCGGCGTATTATTACAAAGACGAAGAAGTGGTAGTTGTTACGAGTGAACGTCCGACGATACAGACGGCATTCAATGTGCCTGTTGAGAGTATAAAAGAAGTAAAACCAGGTCATGCGCTCATCGTAAAGAGAAATGGCAGGATTACAGAAGAGAAGATTAACGAGCCGACACAGCGTTTGAGTTGTTCGTTTGAGCGGATTTATTTTTCAAGGGGCAGTGATATTGATATTTATAAAGAGCGGAAGGAATTAGGAAGGCTGCTATGCCAGCAGACATTGCAGGCAGTTGATTACGACCTTCGAAATACGGTATTCTCATATATTCCAAACACTGCAGAGGTGGCTTTTTATGGCATGTTTCACGGCATGGAAGATTACCTGCGCGATGTGCAGAAGAGGAAGATAAAAGCGCTGGGTCCGAATCCGGGTGATGAAAAACTTTCGGAGATATTGTCGATTCGTCCGCGGTCGGAAAAAATTGCGATCAAGGATGCGAAGCTGAGAACGTTTATCACGAGCGATGACGACCGGAGCGATATGGTTGCGCATGTTTACGACATCACCTATGGAACGATTCGTAAGGGGCAGGATAATTTGGTTGTGATCGACGATTCGATCGTTCGGGGAACGACCCTGAAAAATTCGATCCTGCGAATGCTTGATCGACTGGGTCCGAGGAAAATAGTTATCGTAAGTTCTGCGCCGCAGATCAGGTACCCGGATTGTTATGGAATAGACATGGCGAAGATCGGCGACCTTGTTGCATTTCGCGCGGCCATTCAGTTACTCGAAGACAACAACCTCGAGCACGTCATTGACGAAGTGTATGAACGGTGCAAGGAGCAGCTTGAGAAAGGAGTTCATGAGATGAAAAATTTTGTTCGGATGATTTACCAGCCTTTCAGCGCGGAACAGATCAGCGCGAAGATTGCAGAACTTGTAAAACCGGAAGATTTCCATGCGGAGTTGCAGATTATTTTTCAGAAGATCGAAGACCTGCACAGCGCGTGTCCGAATCACAGGGGCGACTGGTACTTTAGCGGCAATTACCCGACGCCGGGCGGCAACCGTGTGGTGAACCGGGCTTTTGTGAATTACATCGAGGGAGTAAATAAAAGAGCGTATTAGTTTTTACCGGGTTAGTATTTAAAAAATTTTCTGCCACGCCGGGCAAGGTCAAATGCAGGTAATACATCTGAATTATTATCGCCGTACCATATTCACATTATTACACCCATCGTTGAGCATATATTAGAAAACGGAACCGATTTTCATTATATTCAGACATTTTTAGGACATTTGAGTTACCCAATTGCGAAAGTTATCCATGTCAGAACAGAAGAATCCGACCAGATAAAAAGCCATTTGACACTATGATGAGTGCTTTAAAAAACTTCCTTATTGCCGGGTGCAGGGCATGTTTACGCAACTGATGATTATTACGAATAAATACATAAAGCCCTGAATTGCAATATTCAAACTAAATGTTCAACTACAGATAAGGCAAATATTGACGAAACGAGTTTCGTAAACTGAAATGTTAGGTGCAACCCATTGCGCATCTCTACAAATTACATTTTCCATATGAGAATTT
>CAYPEM010000018.1:55726-80305 GCA_964409765.1 uncultured Chitinophagaceae bacterium | reverse complement strand
GTACTCCCAACGGGAATCGAACCCGTATACCAAGCTTGAAAAGCTTGTGTCCTAACCGTTAGACGATGGGAGCAACTTAAAAAGGTAATGTTTTCGGTCGGAATAATACCAATTTTTGAACCTTGGGTGACCAGTGGGATTTGAACCCACGACCTCCAGGGCCACAACCTGGCGTTCTAACCGACTGAACTATGGCCACCGTAGAATAAAAAACCATCTCAACTGGTCAAGATGGCCTTTTAAAGCATACAAATATAAAAAAAATTACCCCGCGAGGCAAGATGTTTTCATTAAACATTCTTAATTCCTTTATTCCACCAAGCATTGATCCTTTTCCCGCTCCAAATTGTAAAGAAGAAAAATCCAACGCCTGCTATCACATCAACGACGTAGTGATACCGCATATAAATAGTAGATATGATAAGCAATGTACCTCCGACAAATAACCACCACCGGATTTTTGTCTCAGTGGTAAACGCTACATACATAGCAACCAATGTTAACTGGGTATGTCCGCTTGGAAAGGCATCACGGTGGACAAAATCAATCGGATTCGAGACACCAGGTGTTACCCCACCTCCTGAATTGACAATATTGCGGAGAAAATCAGTAAGAAAAACCCCGGGCAATTCTGCATTGGTCGAATAAAAATTGTGGAGAGTAAATCTCGGTCCTACTGCCGGGAACAATAAATACCCGATATAGGATAGATAGAAACCATAGACGACCATCATTGAACCAGAAGTAAAATCAGTCTTATTATTTCTACGGTACAATTCATAGAACAATGCAACAAAAAAAAGGTAATACGATGAATAGGCGATCTGTAAAATTTCTGTTACGAACGGATGAGCGAATTGATAGATCCAGTGTGTTGGGTCGGTATGAAAAATAAATCGATCTACCGCGATCAAAATATCATCATAATCGCGCTGATGGATTGTGTGATTTATAGATGATGTTTGAGTATAGATGAAAAGAATACTTGGAACAAGATACCAATCATGGGCGGTGGCAATAAAATAATTGCTTTGTTCTTTATGGTCATGAACATACCGAGCACTGAAAATGATAAAAGTGCAAAGCGAGATATTCAATGCAAAATAAAGCAACCAATTCTGAATAGAATGGGCAAAAACTACTTCTACGAGTGTTAAGATAACAATGAACAGAAAAGTTATTGCATCAGCTGAAGTAAGAAATGAGAATCGTTTCATACAGGATCAAGTTAACATTGAAAGAAATAGCGTGGCGAATCCTAAAAACGAAACAAACCCAAACACATCGGTGCATGTAGTCACCAATACTGCCGATGCCAATGCGGGATCGATCTTTGCCCATTTTAAGCCGAGAGGTACCAGTGTTCCCATTAATGCGGCGATAAAGAGATTGGTGATCATTGCCAAACACATCACTACACCGAGCATAATTTTTCCATATACGATTGCAATAACCGTTCCTGCAAGAAATCCAACCAATGCACCATTTAACAGACCGACTGACAGTTCTTTGAACAGAGCCTTTCGTGCATTGGAGAAATCAACTTCTCCGAGTGCGATTCCGCGAACCATCAGTGTGATTGCTTGTGTTCCTGCATTTCCCCCCATTCCGGCGACCAAGGGCATTAATGCAGCAAGAATGACTAACGATTCAATGGTGGAGTGAAAGATATTGATTATGCTGGATGTGATCAATCCAGTCACTAGATAAACTGAAAGCCACGGTAATCGTTTTCGTAGTGAAACCAGTGGAGGGGTAGAAAGTCGTTCATTGATGCCAACACCGCCAAGTCGGAAAATATCTTCAGATGCTTCTTCTTCAATAACGTCTACGATATCATCTACAGTAATTCTTCCTACAACCCTTCCCGAAAAATCAATGACAGGCGCTGCAACGAGATTATATTTTTTAAAGATATTTGCCACCTCTTCCTGATCAACATCCGTCTTTACACTGATAATATCACTATCCATCACTTTATATATTCGTCGTGCGGGAGAAAGAAGAATAAGATTTGAGATTGATAACGATCCAACCAGTTTATCGTTTTCATCGACAACGTAGACGTAATAAAAATGCTGACCAAAATCTTCTTTAGCAGCCCGTCGAACTGCCTGGATTGCTTTCTTCACCGTATCTTTTTGTTGTACGGTGATCACTTCTTTTTGCATCAATCCGCCGGCGGTATTCTCGTCGTATTGCAGCAGTTCTTTCAATTCTTGAGAATCTTCAACGCTTAGTTCATCTAATACCGCTTCCGCTTTTTCTTCGGAGAGTTCCGAAACGATATCGGTTGCCTCATCGGACGGAAGTTCTTCTACAATATCAGTAATCTGATGACTTTTCAGTGTTTCAAGAACATGCTCTCGATGATCATCATCCAACTCAACAATTACTCGTCCTTGATCTTCAGGTGACAGTAAAGAAAAAAGATAATCCCCCTCTTCAAATTCAAGCCGATTGATGATGTGTGCTATATCCGTTGGATACAGATCATTGAGGATATTCTTAATAAGAAAATCTGATTTTGAGAGGATGAGATCGCGAAGATCGTCCATCAACTCATCATCAACTTCAATGAGTTCCTGTGATGTATATGTTTCTTCACTCATCGGATTCCTCCGCCTGGATATTCAATATTTGAGGTGCAAATTCAATTAACTCATCGCTTAGTTTGACGAAATCCGCTACTGTTAGTTCCTCGGGCCGCAGTTCTAAGTCAACCGAAAGCTTTTCAAATTCTGATGTTGGTACATGAATTCCCTTTAATCCATTGCGCAAAGTTTTTCGTCGCATTCCAAATGTTCCGCGAACGATCTTTCTAAAAAGCTGATCATTGTTAGCTTTCTGAGCGAAAGGTTTTTCAAAATCCAAATGAAGAATTGCCGAAGAGACATTTGGAATTGGGAAAAAAGAATTCTTTGACACTGCAAACTGAATTCTTGGCGTGCTGTAATATTGAAGTAAAACGGAAAGAATGCCGTATTCTTTTGTTCGTGGTTTTGCCACAATGCGCTGTGCAACTTCGGTTTGCATCATCACCATAAAATCTTTTGTTGCGGGAAGAGAATCAACAACGTGAAATAAGATTGGTGTTGTAATGTTGTAAGGAATATTGCCGATCAGTCGAAGTGGCTTTCCAAGTTGAGCATGAAGATCGGGCAATGAAACATCTAGTATACTTTGATGGATAACAGTGACTTTTTCACCAAATTGTTCTTGGAGTAACGGTGCGAGGTCGTCATCCAGTTCGATCGCTGTTATATGGGAAAGTGAGTTCAGCAATATTGCAGTCAGTGCCCCTTTTCCCGGACCAATTTCTACGACACAATCACCTTCTACAGGATTGAATAATTTAACGATCTTGTGAGCAACATTGTCGTCCTGAAGAAAATTTTGACCGAGTGATTTTTTTGGGCGATGCATCATAAAAAATTCCAATGAACTGAGTGAATAAATATGTATGAATATAACGAATGACTGTCAAAGGGTAAAGGTGCAGACAAGAATATTAACAGAAATAAATTATGGAAATTCAATTTTTATGACGGAACTGAATCTTGCCTCTCTCTCTTTTTCTTTTCATATTGACTCAACGGTATGAAGAACATTTCAAATCTTATACATTTGCTGAGTGAACAAGATAGTCTTGCTGCAAAATGGATCATTTTGGGTTCGTTTGTAGTGATCGTAGCATTGATGTTTCCGCAAGGTCTGTCGGTAGAATCCGATTATCCTGTCGGGATGATCTGGGCTGAGACCGATCTGTATGCACCGTTTGCCTTCCCAATTTACAAAGACGAGCGAGAGTATCAGCGAGAACGCGAACTTGCGGCGAATAAAGTCTTTAAGGTATTTGAAGAGAA
This sequence comes from uncultured Chitinophagaceae bacterium, assembly GCA_964409765.1. Taxonomy (GTDB): domain Bacteria; phylum Bacteroidota; class Ignavibacteria; order UBA10030; family UBA8401; genus UBA8401. The sequence goes on along the minus strand of CAYPEM010000018.1, from coordinate 76,439 downwards.
TCAAGCAGTTGCTGATGAGAACATTGATTCTCTTCAACGCTTTTTTGATGTACTCCAGAGGATTATCGATCGAAGAAAAGAAGATGAATCTGAGATCAAAGCGATGTTGGAAAAATTTCCAATTCCGTTCCGCGAAACGGAGTGGAATGCTTTGTGGCTGCTCCGAAATGCGGAACGTCAGAGATCCGGGAAACTTCCAAAATATTCCTTTGAAAAACTTCGCCGTGATGTGTTGTTGGTGGTGAACGGATTGTATTTGCAGGGAATTGTTGATGTCAGGAAATCACAGTTCCGTGACGATGAGCTGATCGCAAAACGAAAAAAAACAAATGAACAGATCGTTCCGCTCAAAAAATTTTTGGACAAATACGAACTTGGAAAGGCTGTTCAGCAGACATTTGTAAGCGGTTATAAAGGAGAGAATGATACCGTTTCCCTTGCATTGAAGATTGCTCTGACATTTTTATCTCCCAATGTTATCTATCAAAAGGAGCAGACAGAACGGGAAATACAATATGCAGAAGACCTGGTTCCTCGCACCATCGGCGCGATCAGTGAGAGTGAACGGATTATAGCAAAGCGTGAAAGGATCACTCCTGAAATAAAATTAAAATTAGATTCAATGCGCAAAGCAAAGGAAGAGCGTGGTGCAGGGATTAATGCGTACGTTACTTTCTTTGGAAAATCCCTCCGGATATTTGCAATCATGTGGATGATTGCAATGTATGTGTTTCTGTTCAGGAAAAAGATCTATCATGACAATGCAAAACTGCTCCTCATCTCTCTATTGTTTTTATTTACTTCTTTTATAGCATTTCTTACAGTGCAGGTCACAGGAGATTTACCGCTGCGATATTTGATCGTGCTTCCAGCGGTTTCAATGATCTTGACAATTATTTTTGACTCACGGGTTGCATTTTACAGTACGGTAGTTCTTTCACTTTTAGTAGCCGGAATTCGCGGGAATGATTACAGTATCGCATTATCCTCGCTGGTTGCCGGTGCTTTTGCTATTTACACTGTGCGCGACATTAAAAAACGCACACAAATATTTCGGTCGATCATTTATGTGTTTCTGGGTTATGCAATCACAATCATTGCCCTTGGCTTAGAACGTTATGAATCACTTGAAATACTTGGAAACCAATTGCTTGTTGCCTCGATCAATGCGATCCTTTCGCCGATCATTACCTATGGTCTGCTCATCTTCATGGAGAGAATATTTAAGATATCCACAGAATTAACACTGGTAGATCTTTCGGATTTGAATCATCCTTTATTAAAAGACCTGCTGCACAAGGCGCCGGGTTCATTTCATCATAGTGTTAGTGTTTCGACGTTAGCTGAATCCGCAGCGGAGTCTATTGGTGCGAACGGTACATTGGCGCGTGTCGGCGGTTTGTATCATGATATTGGCAAGATGATGAACTCTGAATTGTTCGTCGAAAATCAGCTGGGGACCGAAAATAAACACCGCATTATGAGTCCACGAAAAAGTGCTCGCGTGATAGCCGCTCACATTGAAGATGGAGTAAAACTTGCAAAAGAACAGAATCTACCCAGGAATGTGATCGATTTTATTCTGATGCATCATGGAACAAATCATATTGGATTCTTTTACGAAAAAGCGGTTCGTCAGAAAAAGAATAAAGGGGAAGTAAACGAAAATGATTTTCGCTACCCCGGACCAAAACCATCGTCGAAAGAAACTGCGATCGTTATGCTCGCGGATGGTGTTGAAGCATCGACACGGGCGATCATTGAACCTACGCCTGAAAAGATAGAGGCAAATGTTGATTCTCTCATCAAACTGCGGTTGTTGGAGGGAGAACTTGATGAATGTAATTTGAATCTTCGTGATCTCAATCGTATCAAAGAAAGTTTTGTAAAGATATTGATCGGGATTCATCATTCACGGTTACAATATCCTGAAAAGGAAAATACAGAGGCAGTGTCATTGGAAACGAAGAATGATGCTGCAGAATCGAAACGTTCCATACCTTCGCCAGAGGGAACAGAAAAGAGATTACAACGCACAATTGATAATATCGATCTCAAATGAAGTTTGATAAACAATCGTATTATCGTTTTATTCAACTTGAAAAAAGCCTTGCTGGAAATTCAGTTGAAGCTTATGAGAGGGATATTAATCGATATGTGAAGTTTCTCAATGATAATGGTATCGATAAATTCGATCAAATCGAAGAAGAACATGTTTCAATGTTCATTAAAGCACTTAAGCAATTAGAGTTATCCCCAAAAAGTATCGCCCGCAATATTTCCGCTGTAAAGGGATTGCATAAATTTCTCGTTGGCGAAAAAAAGACCCAAATAGATCCAACTCAAAATATCGATCTCCCTAAAAAAGGAAAACACCTTCCAGATGTATTGAGTTTTGAAGAGATCGAACAGATCCTTAACGCGGCTGATCCAGCTTCTCCGACAGCGACAAAATTTATTTGGCGGGATAGAGCGATTTTAGAAACCTTGTATGCTACCGGTATGCGAGTTTCTGAATTGACAGGATTGACACAATCTAATATCCTTGAAGATCAACAACTGGTTCGTGTGTTCGGGAAAGGTTCTAAAGAACGCCTAGTTCCAATAGGAGAATTTGCATTGAAATGGATCAATGAATATAAAAAACGAGTACGAAATGTTTTGGCTCAGGGGAAGCGTTCAAATGACGCAGTGTTCCTTAATTTTCGCGGGGGCCCAATCTCTCGTGTTTCTGTCTGGCAGATTGTTTCAGACTATACCCATAAAGCAGGAATCAAAAAAGAGATCCACCCTCATACATTCCGTCATTCATTTGCAACCCATCTGCTTGAGGGAGGAGCTGATCTTCGTTCTGTTCAGGAGATGCTCGGACATGCTGATATTTCGACTACGCAAATTTACACTCACATTGACAGAGAGCATTTGAAGCAGCAGCATAAACAATTTCATCCTCGGGCGTAGATAAATTTCCATACTAGAGCATCTGAGAATTGATCATTATAAATTTTATGAAAACTAAAGCACCACGCAATAAAACAATAACGCTCACAAATGCAGAAAGATTGAATTTCAAACATCAGTTACTGAAACTGCATGACCACATAAAAATATCCGAAGTGATTGGAAAGACGATCAATCAAAGCATCAATATTGCATCAGAATTTCTTCCCGCTTCATTTGTTGATCTTTTATTCCTCGATCCTCCATATAATCTCACAAAAAAATTCAACAACGACACGTTCCGTGCAATATCACATGATGGATATGCAGAGTGGATGGATTCATGGCTTTCAACATTAGTTCGAGTGCTCAAACCGACAGCATCAATCTATATTTGTGGTGATTGGCGGTCATCAAACTCGATCCAAAAGGTTGCAGAAAAATATTTCATTGTTCGGAATAGAATCACATGGGAACGGGAAAAAGGCCGCGGAGCAAAAGCCAATTGGAAGAATGCATCTGAAGACATTTGGTTTTGTACAATGTCGGAAAAGTTCACATTCAATCTCGACACTGTGAAATTAAAGCGCAAAGTTATTGCACCGTACACAAGTAACGGGAAACCAAAAGATTGGAAGAAATCGGATGCAGGAAATTTTCGCCTCACGCATCCATCAAATTTGTGGACCGATCTAACGGTACCGTTCTGGTCAATGCCGGAAAATACCGAACACCCGACACAAAAACCGGAGAAGCTGCTCGCAAAGATCATTTTAGCAAGCACGAATAAAGGAGACGTTGTACTCGATCCATTTCTTGGATCTGGAACAACTTCCGTTGTCGCTAAAAAATTAGAAAGAAAGTATGTTGGAATTGAAATTGATGAAAAATTTGCGTCTATTTCAGAGAAGCGGCTGTCAATGGTTGATCATAATTCGAATATTCAAGGTGTGGTTGATGGTGTATTTTGGGAACGGAACAGTCTGTAATTAATAACAAATAACATATGAAACTCACTAGTTTGGAAATCTCTAAAATATGAAACGTAGAATTCTTGCACTTGCCGAGGGGAGATTCAGCCCATTACGATCAAAAACTGCAAACGCTGCACTGATCTATATGCCCGGAGAAACCGTTGCAATAATAGACAGCACAAAAACCGGTAAAACAGCACAGGAGGTACTTGGGTATGGCGGAACAGTTCCGGTTGTGGCAAGTGTTGAAGAGGGTATCAAATTTGAACCGACACATTTATTGATCGGAATTGCTCCAACCGGCGGTCGATTGCCTGAAGTATGGCGGGAGTGGATCAAGACTGCGATAAAAAATAAAATGCACATTCTCAGTGGATTGCATACGATCCTTTCAGATGATGAAGAGTTTTCAACATTGGCAGCGATAAACAATGTCACGATCACTGATTGGCGTAAGGTTCCGCATGAGTACGAAGTTGTTTCAAAAGCAAATTACCGAACGCGGAAAGCTAAAACAATTCTTACAGTTGGAGCAGATTGCAATATTGGAAAAATGACCACTATGCTTCAAGTCTATAATGAGTTCTTAAAAAGAGGATTGAAGAGTGATTTCATTGGAACAGGTCAAACAGGGATCATGATATCCGGAAAAGGAATTGCCGTCGATGCGATCATCAGTGATTACATCGCCGGATCAATTGAAAAATGTATCGACGCATCAAATGCAGAAGGGTATAATTATATTTTTGTTGAAGGCCAAGGGGCTCTTACACACCAGGGATACAGCGGTGTTACGTTTGGATTATTGCATGGAACCATGCCGGATGCAATGATCATGTGTGTTCAGCCGACACGCACCCATGATGACTATGGACTTCCAATTCCAGATATCAATAAGCTTATCAAACTGCACGAGAGCGTGATTGAATTTTTCCGTCCGACAAAAATTGTCGGCATAGGAATCAATTCCATTGGACTGACAGATGAGCAAAGCAATGATGAAGCAAAAAAACTTGAAGACAAAACCGGATTACCTGCCATCGATACATTCCGTTTTGGAGGGTCAAAATTAACCGATGCTCTGCTGGGCTATCTAAAATAAATTCATCATCAAACGGAGTCGGAATAGAGCATCATTGAGAATCATATTTTGAAATTTTGTCCCTCTAAATCTTTCAATTTAGCGGGATTTTTTTTATCATATAGAGAGAAAGCAGTCTTAAGTATCTGCCCCGAGCACGTCTCGGGTTTATTATTTGTAAATCATGAACCAATTGGATTTAATAGAATTACAATGATTATAATGAAATTTGGTGGCACTTCTGTAGAAGATGCCAAAGCGATTAAGAATTTAACGGAAATTGTCAAAAAAGAGCTTCCTCGAAAGCCGATCATAATCGTTTCGGCATGCTCCGGTATTACGAATCAATTGTTGCAAACTGCAAATTTTTCATCTGAAGGTAAAAAAGAAGAAGCACTGAATCTTGTTGCGGCGATCGAATCACGACATAAAAAGATCGTTAAAGATCTTTTTGAGGGAGACTTACAGAGATTTTTGACAAAACAGTTGGCAGTAATAGCGGAAGAACTTGCAGCATTGGTAAACGGTGTTGTGGTGCTTGGAGAGTTGACCCATCGTTCGCTTGATACGTTCGCATCGTATGGTGAACGAATGTCTTCATTCATCATTCATCATTATTTTGAATCCCAGAAATTAAAATCATTTTGGGTTGACGCACGTTCATTTATGATCACTGATGATCAGTTCACCAAGGCGATTCCGCAATTTGATATTGTAGAGAGAAAATTACGAGAAATTGTACAGCCGAAAATAAATAATGGATATGTTGTTATTTCTCAAGGATTTATTGATTCAACCGTTCAAGGAGTGACGACGACCATTGGACGCGGCGGATCGGATTATTCCGCAGCGATTATTGGAGCATTATTGGATGCGGAAGATATTCAGATTTGGACTGATGTGGATGGGATTTTATCAAGCGATCCGAGCGTTGTTAAGGATGCTAAGAAGATCAAAGTGATGTCATTCAACGAAGCGGCAGAACTTGCGTATTTTGGTGCACGTGTGCTCCACCCGGAAACCATCCTTCCGGCGGTGAAAAAAAATATCCCTGTCAGAGTGTTGAACTCAAAGAATCCAAGTTCATCAGGAACATTGATCGTTGCGAAACCTAAGACCGATAAACGCTGCATCGTGAAATCCATCGCGTATAAAGAAGGCATTACGATGATCAGCATTGTGTCCACCAGAATGTTCCTTGCGACAGGATTTCTAGAGAATGTATTTGACGTATTCCATAAATACCAAACAGTTGTACATACTGTTGCAACATCTGAAGTGAGTGTTACAGCTACCATTGACAACGTTAAGAATTTATCACACATCATTAAGGAATTGAAACAATTCGCGACAGTGACAGTTTCTGATAAGAAAGCGATCATTTGTATTGTTGGTGATAACCTGCGAAATACCCCGGGTCTTGCAGTGCGGATGCTTTCGGCGATCACTGATGTGAATATCAATATGATCTCACAAGGAGCTTCGGAGATCAACTTAAGTTTCGTTGTTGATGAAGAACAAGTTGATGATGCTGTATTGAGATTGCACAAAGAATTATTTGCGAACGCCGGCAGTTTTCCGGAAATATTTGAATAGATTAATTTACCATCGATAAATAATTTAAGAGCCAATGACATGGAACAATTCCATTACAACGACAACCGGCTTTTTTGCGAAGGTGTCCCGGTTCAAGAGATAGCCGAAGAGTTTGGAACACCGTTATATCTGTACAGCAAACAGCAGTTGATCGATAATTATCGTGCGATCGACAGTGCTTTTGCGGACGTGGATCATATTACATGTTATGCTCTTAAAGCGAACAGCAATCTTGAAATATTGAAAATACTTGCAAAAGAGGGCGCGGGAGCAGATGCAGTTTCAGCCGGGGAAATTCATTTTGCTTTAAAAGCTGGTTTCAGTCCGTCAAAAACTACATTTGCCGGTGTTGGTAAACGGGATGACGAAATTGAATATGCGTTGAAAAAGGAAATATTTTCGTTCAATGTTGAATCGATCGAAGAACTTGCAGTGATCAACGAAATTGCAGGGCGATTAAAGACTAAAGCGAGGATAGCGCTTCGAATTAATCCCGATATTGATGCATCGACACATCCGTACATCTCGACAGGATTGAAAACAAATAAATTTGGGATTGATATTAAAGTTGCCATAAAAACTTTTAAATATGCTGCCTCACTACCGAACTTATTGGTTGATGGAATTCATACTCACATAGGTTCGCAGATTCTTAAATTGAGTCCATTTACTGAAACTGCGCACACCGTTGTTTCTATGGTGCAGGAATTACGAAGAGATGGAATCAATATCCAGCATATTGATTTTGGCGGAGGGTATGGCGTTACGTATAAAAATGCAATCAAACATCCTTTACTTCCTTTGGAAGGAGCGACAACAGCGGATGAGACTCCCGGTAACAGCGCATTTATCACTTCGGTTCTGCCGATTCTCAAACAGGCACAATGTACACTGGTCATTGAACCAGGTCGATCGATTGTAGCAAACACCGGGATATTGATAACGAAAGCCCTTTATCGCAAAGATAACGGTGTGAAAAAATTTGTCATTGTAGATGCAGGAATGAATGATCTGATCCGTCCTAGTTTATATCAAGCATATCATCAAATCGTACCATTGAGGTTAAATTATACCGAGTTGGAATTGGTTGATATTGTCGGACCAGTATGTGAATCCGGAGACTTCTTCGCGCGCGACCGTACTATGCCGGTTGTTCAGAGAGGAGAGTATGTTGCAATCCTCACCGCAGGTGCGTATGGATTCGCCAATGTATCGCATTACAATGCACGCCCCAATGCGGCAGAAGTTCTGGTGAACGGGGATAAAGTCAGGGTGATTCGCGAACGTGAAAAAATTGAAGAATTAAAGTAGCTTGTAGATATCAGCGATCAGTTGTCAGCAATCAGTAAACAGCCTGATTTAACTTACACCTTCTTTTTTTAAAAGACATTTAAAAACTCTCGAGTATTGTCATTGCGGGGAACGAAACGACGAAGCAATGCCAATTTCAGAAGTCTGTTACATTTTTTTTTGTGGAGGTTATTATGAAAGATTTTCGCAATCTTAAAGTTTGGGAAAAAGCGCACAGATTGACTTTGGACATTTATGGATTGACCCGATTGTTCCCCAAAGAAGAATTATATGGGTTAACAAGTCAAATTCGCCGTTCTTCATCTTCTGTTCCGACAAATATTGCAGAAGGGTGTGGAAGAGGAAGCGATGCTGATTTCAAACGATTTTTACAGATAGCTTTTGGATCAGCCATTGAAACAGAATATTTATTGTTGCTATCAAAAGATTTGAAATATGTAGATTCATCAAAAGCAGAATCGTTAAATAGAGATACCGAAGAAGTAAAAAAGATGTTATCATCTCTTATTAAAAAAATAAATAGAGACTGAAAGCTGATCACTGATGGCTGACAGCCTAAAACTAAATTAGGAACAAACAATGAAACAATACAAAGTAATCGTCGCCGGTGCAACCGGTATGGTTGGACGAAAAATGCTTCAAGTACTTGAAGAACGAAAATTTCCTGTTGGCGAACTGATCCCAATGGCATCCGCTCGATCGGTGGGAAATGTCGTATCATTCAATGGAAAGAATTGGAATGTTCAGGAATTGAATGAAGAGAATATCAAGAAGAGTGGCGCTGAGATTGCATTATTTTCGGCTGGCGGTTCGGTGAGCAAAGAATTCGCTCCGATCTGTGCAAAGTTTGGGATTCTGGTGATCGATAACAGCAGCGCGTGGCGGATGGACCCGAATGTTCCACTTGTTGTGCCGGAAGTTAACCGCGAAAAGATTTTTTCGGAGAGCAGGATCATTGCAAATCCGAACTGTTCTACGATTCAAATGGTCGTCGTGCTTAAACCGCTGCACGATAAATATAAAATCAAACGCGTTGTCGTTTCGACCTATCAATCGGTGACCGGTGCCGGACAAAAAGGATATGATCAATTGATGAAGGAATGGAACAAAGAGAAAGTTGATTCTCCGAAATTTCCATATCAAATTTCATTCAACTGTTTGCCGCATATTGATGAGTTTACCGACAGTGGTTATACCAAAGAAGAATTGAAAATGGTGAACGAAACAAGAAAGATCATGGGAGATGATTCCATCGTCGTTTCACCGACATGCGTTCGAGTCCCATCTATCGGCGGACACAGCGAATCGGTCAATCTTGAGTTTGAAAAACCATTTGAATTGGCTGACGTATTTGCGTTGTTGAAAAAAGCTCCTGGCGTTGTCGTCCAGGATAATCCGAAAGAAAAAATTTATCCGATGCCGATTTTTGCGCACGATAAAGATGAGACATTTGTCGGTCGAATTCGCCGCGATGAATCTGTGAAAAGTGGATTGAATTTGTGGATCGTCTCGGACAATATCCGCAAAGGTGCGGCAACCAATGCAGTGCAGATTGCTGAGGAGTGGATCAAGGGAAAATAAATCTAACCAATATTCCTGCAATCATATTGAATTAAGACTATGAGAACCATTATCGGTTCTCTTTTCTTTTTTCTTTACCTCTATTTGCCTATCTTAATTCGCCTAAATCCTTGTTGTTTTTGCAGTTCACTCCAAAACAAATTTTTTTATGGATAATTCAATTTCCCGTCCCGAACACTCATCGGCATTTCGCCGCCGCCGTGCCCTTAACTGGCTGACCCTTGGCTTTACCTATGCTGCAATGTATATGGGGCGCTATAATCTTTCATTTGCAAATAAAGCTCTTTCTGATAAATACGGTTGGGATAAGACTCAGGTCGGTGCGATTATTACAGCAGCACTGACGATCTATGGAATTTCCGCGCTCTTTAACGGACCAATTGCTGACAGGATCGGAGGACGTAAAGCGATGATGATCGGTGTGTTTGGCGCAGTTGTTTTTAATATCGCGTTCGGGCTTGGGGCTTACATCGGCGTACTTGGCACCGGCGGATTATTGATCGGATATTTTGCAACTGTCTGGGCGATGAACATGTATTTTCAATCGTACAGCGCTCTTGCACTCATCAAAGTAAATTCCGGGTGGTTTCATGTTCGTGAGCGTGGTGTCTTCTCTGCAATTTTCGGTTCGATGATCCAAAGCGGCCGCGCGTTGATCTTTGTGATCGGCGGAATTGCCGTTGCAGTTCTTCCATGGGAATGGGTCTTCTTTATTCCCGCTGCGATCATGTTCGGGATGGGAATTATGACATTTTTCTTTGTGCAGGATCATCCGCAAGGTGCAGGACATGAAAATTTTGATACGGCTGATGCTTCAAGCGGCGACACCGACAAAGTTGACATGAAATATTTGATGAAAAAAGTTTTCACGAATCCGATCACACTGACGATCGCATTTGCGGAATTCTGTACCGGGTTCGTCCGTCACGGTTTTGAACAATGGTTTCCGAGATATATGCAGGAAGCTCAAGGTCTTTCGCTTGATTCTGCTGTCTTTCAAAAAGGTGCACTCAGCGTCGTTGTAGCCGGAATTTTTGGAGCCTTTGCTGCCGGCACAATTTCAGATTGGGTCTTTAATTCTCGCCGTCCTCCGGTTGCGTTTATTGGATATGCAATCCAGATTATTTGTCTTGCAGTCGTTTGGTTATTACCCGGAACTGATTGGATCATTGTTGCGTTCGTTGCAAATTCATTTGCGATCAGCATGGTTCACTCGATGTTATCAGGAACCGCTTCGATGGATTTTGGCGGACAAAAAGCGGCAGCATCTGCTACTGGATTGTTCGATGGAATGCAATATATTGGGGGAGCGGCAGTTGGTATGGGAATGGGATGGATGCTCGAAACATTCGGCTGGGGATCATGGGGACCAAGTATGATCGGATTTGCAGTGATCGGAGCGATATTGATGTTAAAGTTGTGGAATGTTGTTCCGAAAAAAGTAAAAGTCATTGAATAACTGACGGTACACAAAAAGCTATAAGTGGTTCGAGGCGGCGCAGAAATGACAGTCATCCTGAGCAAATCCTTCGTTGTTTGAAGGATGCGTCGAAGGATGACTTAATTATCTTAGCCTGCGTCTAGCTCACCATGACCGTTTTCTTACCTTGCGTAACATGAGTGAATAAAAAACATTGTCAGCAGTAAAGGTTGTTCTATGTGGAAAACATCTGAAGGAAGCACCGCTCGATTGATCCAGCTTTGCGTCGGTTATTTTTTCTTTTATGTCATTACCGGGATCAGTGTAAAATATTTTACCGGCAGTTCGCTGCTGGGATATCCGGGAATGAAAGAGTTACAATATTTGGTCTATAGCACAGTCGGTGGAAATCTTATCGCATTATCGGTTGTATTGGTTCTTCGCTGGTACCATCTTCATTCAAACAAAATCATAACGTGGGGAAAGATAAAATTTCCGCAGGAGATTCTCTATATCATTCCATCCGGTGTTTGTACAGCGGTGGTTATCCCGACAACAACATTAATGTATCTGCTGCCGATTTCGGTGATGGTTGCTATGGTTATCATGCGAGCAAGCGTTATCATTATCAGCCGCGTGGTTGATGCCATACAGATCCGCAAAGGGATTTTGAAGAAAAGTGTATACGTCGAAGAAAATATTGCAGTGCTCTTTGCTCTTTTTGCCGCAGCGATCAACATTTTCTACGTCGGTCCGGGCGATTTTGATTTTGTTCATTCGCCTGCCGCTGTTATTATTTTAGGAAGTTATATCGTTGCGTATTCTATCCGGATCTATATTATGAACTATTATAAGAATACGCGCGCGAAAGGTGTGAAGCTCGACAATAATGGATTTTTTGCAATCGAACAGATCGCGGCATCGGTTGTGATGTTTGGTGCGGGATTTATTCTTTTTAATTCACCGGAATGGTTTGCAACAGCAAATGAGCAATTGGCCATCTTTAGAGATTCCATCGCTGCTCCACACCCGGACTGGTGGTTTGCAATTATCGCCGGTACTGCGTTCGGCATGGTCGCATTCTTTTCCGTCTTCATTTTTATGTTCAAAGGCAGAACGGCAACATTTGCAGGACTTGTAAACCGATTAACATCCCTTGTTGCGGGAACAGCGGCAACGATAGTTTCATATTTCGTTTTTCAAGGTCACTTCCCCAAATTACAAGATTGGTTGTCGCTTATTTTTATTTTAATTGCGGTCGGATTTTTAACGCGGGCTGAAAAGAAACGAACTCATGAATTAGCGATAACAAAAGAGATTGAAGTGAAGTAGAAAACTGAACCGTTCGCCTTGAGCGAAAGGTTCGGTCAGTTTCAAAAAAGAATTAATATTAAGGATAGTATGACCGAAAAAAGCGAAGCAGTAAAACCGACCTGGAAGTTCAACCGCGTATTTTGGACAGGCAATATTGTAGAATTATTTGAACGTTCCGCATACTATGCAATGTTCATTTCCATTACACTGTATCTTTCTAGAGTAGTTGGATACGATGATATCTGGGCGGCATGGATCGGCGGCGCTTTTTCCGCAGGAATGTTTTTTCTCCCCCCGTTCACCGGAGCTCTGGCAGATAAGATTGGATTTCGAAAGGCAATCCTGCTGGCATTCTCGCTTCTTTTTGTGGGATATTTCACTCTTGGTTTACTTCCATATAAAGAAACAGTAATTCCCGCACTAATTATTACGATGTTCGGCGGCTCATTCATCAAATCAATTATTACAGGAACCGTCGCAAAAAATACCACCGAAGATAACCGCGCGCGCGGATATTCTATCTTCTACGGAATGATCAATATCGGCTCGTTTCTTGGAAAGACTTTTGCTTATCCGCTGCGGTTGGAATGGGGAGTTGCTTCGATCAATTATTATTCTGCTCTGCTTGCGTTTATTGCATTGATAACAGTTTTTTTCTTTTACCGTTCATCATCGCCGAATGATGAAAATGGAAAATCATTCAACGAAGTATGGGCTGGATTCATGCGTGTGATAAAAAATGTCCGTCTTGTCATGCTGATCATCATCGTGACCGGATTCTGGATTATTCAGCAACAGATGTATGCGACAATGCCGAAATATGTTCTGCGTCTGGTTGGAGAGGGTGCTTCTCCCGAATGGATCGCAAATGTAAATCCGTTTGTCGTGGTGCTTTCAGTAGTATTCATTACACAATTGATGAAAAAAAGAAAAGCAATTACATCGATGACAGTCGGAATGTTTATCATGCCGTTTTCCGCGATTGCAATGGCAAGCGGTTCAATCATGCAGCATTCCATTGGAAATGAAGTATCGATCTTTGGATTATTTTCTTTACACCCCATCACACTGATGATGATCATCGGAATTGTGTTTCAAGGCCTTGCGGAAAGTTTTATCACACCCCGGTATTTTGAATTCTTCTCATTACAAGCCCCTAAAGGGGAGGAAGGATTGTATCTTGGATTCGGCCATCTGCATTCATTCCTAGCTTCTTTGCTCGGGTTCGGACTCTCCGGATATTTGTTGACGAACTATTGTCCCGATCCAAAAACACTTTCGCCGGAAATGCTTGTTCATGCGTACGACAAAGCACATTATATCTGGTATTATTTTTCTGTGATCGGATTTTTTGCCGGAGTAGGATTGATTGTATATCAGTGGGTGGTGCGGCGAACAGATAAAAGAACTGCGTAAAACAATTGAACCGTTCGCTAAATGCGAACGGTTCAGTGTACACTAACTATTTCTTCAAACTCCAGAGTTTTGCAGTAGCCCGTTCCAACTCCGCTTCGATCAATTTTGGATCATTTGTTTTTTCCGGCATGTTCTCGAAGACAACGTACGGAACTTTGTGCCCGCGTATCTCAATGTGCGTTGGATTCTTTGCTTCGATCTTTTCCCAGTCATTGATCTTATAATAGAATTCCATCTTCTCATCTGGAAGCGAATGGTACAGGATTGAATCTTCTTGTCCGGGGCGAGCACGTCGTCTGTTCTTGCGTACTGATTCTTCATACGGAACTTTGATATAGACAAGTGACGCTTTGCTTAACATCTCATCGGAAAGGAACGACATTGCATTAACGATTCCATTCTCTCCGCCGCGCGCAAATTCCACTAACGATGTCATTTTTGAATGATAATCGGAATCTTTCATCACTTTCTTCTGGTAGTCCAATGCAAGTCGCTTCATATAAAGATCCCATATATATTGATCTTTGAACCAATATTTCTCATCGCTCCATACACGCGGTTTTCCCATTTGGGTCATCAGATCATCCAATTCGAATGTTTCCCATACATACGTAAAGTCATCCAGTTCTTCAAAATTTGCGATATGGAATTTTTCCAACCGTACGATGGGATCGCATTTCTTTAAAAAATCGATCACCTCGGATTTTCCGGCGGCAGGCCTGCCAGTGATGATCAAAATGGGAAAATGATTGTTTGCCATAGAATGCTCCTTGAAAAATGAAGTGGAAATATTGTCTGTCTCAAATGAAATTTGGGTAGAAAGATACGAATAAATACTCTATTTTTGAATGAAGAGTTCTAATTATTCTTCACAAAAAATAACTATGGATTTATTCACTAATATCAGTGCATTTTTGACAGACCGAAACGTCATGTTTCGTTCTGTTCACCATCAGCCGACGTTCACATCGGAAGAATCAGCAGCGACGCGGGGTGAAGAGGTGAAGATCGGTGGGAAAGCATTGCTGATGAAAGTGGATAATGAATTTAAACTATTTGTCATCAGTGCTTCGTTAAAAGCAGATTCAAAAAAGATCAAACAATATTGCAAAGCAAAAAGTATCCGCTTTGCATCAAAAGAAGAACTCTTCGAACTCACGACTCTTGTTCCCGGATCAGTCCCGCCGTTCGGAAGGCCCATCTTGAATTTTGATCTGTTCGTTGATTCATCAATCGTGGAAAACGAAAAGATCGCATTCAATGCCGGCTCACTCACTGATTCGATCATCATGAAGACTTCCGATTATCTTGCATGTTCAAATCCCGTTATATTTTCTTTTTCTCAAACAGCATAAACATATGAGGCATCTGAAAAATTGATTGCTGTTGTCATTCTGAACGAAGTGAAGAATCTAATTTTTAAATTTTAAGTTAAAAAGCCAGAATTCTCGTCGCTCCGCTTCTCGAAATGACATTGATGTTAGATTTTTCAGATGTCTCGAAATATTATTCTGACAGTGTAGCATCGAATAATATTTCGGAGTATATTCTCTCAATACCGTATTACCAGAGGAATAATGACAATTGTAAAGAATATTTTTCTCCTTCTCTCCTGTATTTCCATTTCCGTTTCACAACAAACACGTCCTGAAAAAACCAACTACGAAGAAACATCGCGGTACCAGGATGTGATCGATTTTATCGATGCGTTGAAGATTGACGGTAAATCGATGAAACTAACCTCACTTGGTTATTCAACGCAAGGTAAGAAACTTCCGATGATCGTGGTTGGGAATGTTGCAGATACAAAACCAGAAACGATTCGGAAATCAGGAAAACTGGTCGTGTATGTTCAAGGAAATATCCACGCCGGAGAAGTTGAAGGGAAAGAAGCAATGTTGGAATTACTGAGAGATTTGAAAAAAGGAAAACATGCAGAATGGCAAAAGAATCTCATTCTGCTGATTGTTCCGATCTTTAATGCCGACGGAAATGATGTGATCAGTTTATACAATCGTCCATGGCAGCACGGACCAATCGCCGGAATGGGACAGCGAGCAAATGCTCAAGGACTCGATCTGAACCGTGATCACATGAAATTGGAAACTCCCGAAGTATCTTCATTTGTGAATATGATGAACGAATACGATCCACACGTAACGATCGATCTTCACACGACCAATGGATCGTTTCATGGATATCATATAACATATAGTTATGCACTCAACCCTGTGATCGATCAAACGATGGATGATTTTACACGTAATGTCTTCTTCCCAAAAGTAGAACAAAAAATGTCTATAGAAAAATGGCGTATACATCGATACGGAGATTATCTTGAAAAAACACCTGCCGGTAAACCGGGATATTATTACTGGGTGACAGAACCGCGGTTCAATAGCAATTATGTCGGATTTAGAAATCGTTTGGCAATTTTAAGCGAGTCATATTCATATCTTTCTTTTCAGAAGCGGATCGCTTCAACAAAATCGTTGGTCGTAAATATCCTGGATGTTGCTAATGCTGATAGTAAAGGGATTAAGGAGATTTTGAACAAAGCCGATGAAGCGGCAAAGCATCTTCAACAATTTGATTCTCTTGCCGTACGCGCCGAGATTACCGAATCAAACGCTGAACAGGAAATACTCCTTGCAGCAGTGAAAGAAGAACGGAATCCATACAGCAACGAGATCATGTATTTGATGAATGAAGACAGTTTGAAGAAGATTATAACCGCAGAGTTCTATTCATCCAGAGCTACAAGAAAAGCCAAGGTTCCTGTTCAGTATTACATTCCCGATTCATTGCAGGATGTGATTACGCTGCTGCACGAACATGGAATCCGACTGTCAACACTTAAAAAAGAAGAGCGAAAGAATGTTCAACGCTTTGCTATACGAGAAAATAAGAAGGCCGAACGAGAGTTTCAAAAACACAAAATGCGGACACTTGAAGGAACATTTGAACAAACGGAGTTAACGATTCCTTCCGGAACATTCGTTGTCGAAATGAATCAGCCGTTGTCGCGACTTGCATTCTATCTGCTTGAACCGGAATCCGAAGATGGAATCGTAGCATGGAATTTTATGGATAAATATTTCGGTGATGGGAAGTATTACCCGATTGTGAAAATGTATAAATAATGGTGATCACTAATCAATTAAAGGAATAGTATGAAGCGAGTATTGATGCTGCTAGTTGTATTATCTGTGACACTTCTTTCGCAATTACAATATCCAAAGACGGCAAAAATTGAACATAACGACAACTATTTCGGAAATGAGGTTGCGGATCCGTATCGATGGATGGAACAGGATACAGCTGTTGCGGTGAAAGAGTGGGTAGGTGAGCAAAATAGAGTGACGTTCGGGTATTTGAATCAGATTCCATTCAGGGAAAAAGTAAAAGACCGGCTGACGAAATTAATGAATTATCCCAAGTATGGGACACCGTTCCGTGCCGGCAAAAATTGGTTTTTCTATAAGAATGACGGATTGCAGAATCAAAGTGTTCTGTATATTCAGCGCGGATCGCTTGATGCAAAACCAGAGGTGTTTATTGATCCCAATAAATTATCTGCTGATGGAACAACGTCGCTCTCCGGAACCGCATTTGATAAAGAGGGAAAATATTTTGCGTATTCCATTTCCAAAGCAGGTTCGGATTGGCGTGAAATTTATGTGATGGATGTGAAAAGCAAAAAACTATTGAACGACAAAATTGAGTGGGCAAAATTCACCGGTATTACCTGGTATGGCAATGGATTCTATTATTCGCGCTATCCTACTCCGGTGGATACCGGTTCAAAATTATCAACGTCAAATGCGTTTCATAAAGTCTATTATCATGTTCTCGGCACAAACCAATCGAAAGATGCGTTGATCTATGAAGACAAAGAGCATCCGCAGCGACTGTTTGGTATGGGCGTCACTGAAGATGCCCGGTTTCTTTCACTGTACGTCAGCCAGCGCGGGTCGAACGGTAACGCGCTCTATTATCGTGATCGCAGGAAAAAAATGGGATTTCTTCCGATCACCACTTCATTTGATGATGATATCAGCATTATTGACAATATCGGCGATAAACTTCTTCTTTCAACAAATCGAAATGCACCGAATCAAAAAATAGTTCTGTGTGATCCGACACATCCCGAAGAAGCAAATTGGAAAGTGATCCTGCCGGAGAAGCCGGAACCGTTGACATCAGTTTCTATTGTCGGAAATAAATTGTTTGCTGTTTATATGAAAGATGTCAGTCACCGCATCTATGTCTATGATCTGAACGGAAAACTTGAGAATGAAATTTCTCTCGAAACACTCGGCAATGTCAGCGGTTTTGGCGGAGAGCGAAAAGATCAATTCACATTCTATACACTCACATCGTTCACCTATCCAGCAACGATCTATAAATATGATCTCAGATCCAAAACGTCATCGTTGTTTAGGAAAACAGAAGTCGATTTTGATCCGAACGATTATGAGACAAAACAAGTGTTCTATCCGAGCAAGGATGGAACGAAAATTCCGATGTTCATTATTCACAAAAAGGGAATTCCGTTTAATGGAAATAATCCTGCATTGTTATATGGATACGGCGGATTTAATGTTTCCATCAATCCGTCCTTCAGCCCCTCACGGTTATTGTGGCTGGAACAGGGTGGAGTGTATGCGGTTGCAAATATCCGCGGCGGAAGTGAATACGGAGAGAAGTGGCACGAAGCGGGAATGCGGTTGAACAAACAGAATGTGTTCGATGATTTTATTGCGGCGGCGGAATATCTCATCTCGGCAAAATATACCAGCCCCTCAAAGCTTGCAATTCAAGGTGGATCGAACGGCGGCTTGCTTGTCGGTGCGGTGACCAATCAACGGCCTGATCTTTTTAAAGTAGCTCTTCCCGCGGTCGGTGTGATGGATATGCTTCGATTCCACAAATTCACCATCGGCTGGGCGTGGGTGAACGATTACGGCTCAAGCGACGATTCAGTGCAATTCAATTATTTAAAAAAATATTCTCCGGTGCACAATATTCGCGAAGGAGTGAATTATCCTGCAACGCTGGTGACAACTGCTGATCATGATGATCGTGTTGTTCCTGCGCATTCGTTTAAATATATCTCAACATTGCAGGAGAAATATAAAGGACCAAATCCGGTGATGATTAGAATTGAAACCTCTGCAGGTCATGGAGCGGGAAAACCAACGGCAAAGATCATCGAGGAAACATCGGATATCTATTCGTTCACCTGGTGGAATATGGGAATTACGCCGATGTATCTGTTGAAAGAGTAATAAGTTCTAATGTCATAAAGATTTTGAGTCTTGCAAAATGGTGATGGCATACAACAGAGAATATCTTATTCTTGTGTTCTTGACTTAATAGTAACTCCGCCATTTATGGCGGAGTTACAGCGACCAACCAAACCTAAAGGGCTTTAGCCCTGAAAAAATATGGCATTTGTAAAAGTGATGATCCATGCGGTATGGGGAACTAAAAACAGAGAACCCTACCTGACAAAAGAAATAAAGCCTCTTGTTCTTAAACACATTCGAGACAACGCCAAAGAAAAGAAAATATTCATCGATACAATCGATGGTTCTATGGAACATCTTCATTGTCTGTATGGACTAAATGCTGATATGACAATAGCAAAAGCGCTCCAATTGATCAAAGGAGAATCAGCATTCTGGATTAACAAAAATCAAATCATCAAAACAAAATTTGAATGGGCTGATGAATATTATGCTGTTTCTGTATGTGAGTCTCAGCTGGAATCAGTAAGGAAATATATTCGCGAACAAGAAGAGCACCACAAAAAGAAAACATATCAGGAAGAAGTCGATGAATTTATAAAAACATATAATCTTTACCATCATGGCTAAAGCCGGTTATCTTTTTATAACAAGCGACTCCGCCATAAATGGCGGAGTTACAATTAACCGGAGAAGAACGTAAGAAAATTAAACACCGTATAGTGTATGGAAATGAAAAACAGAGTAGGATAAATTAACTGATTTAGTTTTTCTTATCCAAGATTTCCACCAATTCTGTTATATATATTTGCAAACAGTACACTTCTTTTCTTTCCCAATCGCATTCGTTTGATGGTTTTAATCTCTTTATAATTATCCTGATATAAAAATGCGGCTGCGTTTACATTGTCGATGGGAAATATAGCATGGTCATTTGATTGCAACCGTAATTTCATCAGTTCAACTCCCGCCGGTGCCGTTGTTGCTATGATCAAACCATCTCCTAACTCGGGCAAAAAATACCCCTCAACAGTGTTATCCTGGCAATAGAGAAACGCGCTCGAAAAATATTTCTCAATATGTGTTATTCTATCTTCTCCCGAAACCGCTCGGTCAATAGCAGTTATTTGATCTCTATATTTTTCGCTGAACGATTCGATATTTTTATGAACTGTCAAACTCTTTCCAATAGTGATATCCTTAAAAACCAAATATTCAGTTTCAGTTTCAAAGCCAAGTTTTGTGTACACCGGTGCTCCGAGATCGGTCGCGATTAAATATGCAGTTTCACAATGTTGTTCTTTTGTACTGTCAACCAAGGTTTGAGTGATTAACTGACCGATCCCTTTGTTTCTGCTCTCCGGATGGACGATAATATGGGCAAGCCAGGCAACATTATTGTGAATAATCGTCGTTCCAATTCCGACTATTTTGTTTTCATTCGTTACTGTTATTGGAAAGCAAAATTCGGAGTTGTAGTAAAATTCAAAACTCGGTACGATATCCGGCCATCCATCCGGCTGCAGTTCGGAGAGTGCAGTAATGTCACTGTGCTCTAAAGGTTTTATATCCACGATATTTTCGGTCCTTCAATTTTTATCTCTTTGTGAATACTGCCGAATGTGGGAAATTATTTTAATTCTCAATGTATTTCTAGTGAAACATAGAAACAACAATAATTTTACCTTAAACCCCTTGCGTATATCCAAGCTATTTGTTACAATTACTTAAAGTTATTCTTGAACAAGAGACCATTCTTGCCAATAACGACAATCAAAGCATATCCCCCAGTTTTTCCGAATTTCTACATTCGTCTGCAAAATTATAT
>CAYPEM010000018.1:0-55626 GCA_964409765.1 uncultured Chitinophagaceae bacterium | reverse complement strand
TCAAAGCATATCCCCCAGTTTTTCCGAATTTCTACATTCGTCTGCAAAATTATATACTTTTTTCAAAAGCCGTCGCAAAAATCCAGTTCACTTTCATTCCTGCATACTTTAAGCGAGAATCCATTAATAGATGCCCGATAGGATCATTCGGGCATGACGATTGTGTTGATTTACGTGTTGTCGTGTTTTATTTAATCCACTATTTCCATTCACTAATTGGGTGTACAACGCAATGGCGCAAAAAATCATGGCGAAATCAGTTGTTAAAAAAGATAAGAAGAAAATTTTTGTTCTCGACACCAACGTTGTATTGCACGACAGTTCATGCATCTATCAATTCAAGGAGCACGATGTAGTAATACCGGTAACAGTTCTGGAAGAACTCGATGCATTTAAAAAGGGAAATGAGTCGATCAATTTTCATGCGCGGGAGTTTGCCCGCAATGTGGATGCGATGAGCGGGGATCATATTTTCAACGGTGGAATTAAGATCGGCGCAGGACTCGGAAAGATCACCGTCCGCCTGGAAGAAGATTTTCACAAAGATATTCACACTTCGTTCTCTCACGGCAAGCCGGATCATCAGATTTTAAATACGGCATATTGCCTGGCGAAGGAACAACCGGGACGTGAAGTAATTCTGGTTTCCAAAGATGTCAATCTGCGGATGAAGGCGAAAGCGGTCGGTCTGCCGGCTCAGGATTATAAGAACGATCAGGTAAAAAATCTTACCGAGTTATATACCGGTCACCGCACCGTGGAAAATGTGGCCGAAGAAATATTCACGCGCCTCCATTCCAATCCATATCAGGTAAACCCGACCGAGCTTCCGACCAATCATTTTCAACCGAATGAATTTATTATTCTGCGGAACGGGAAACAGTCTGCGCTTGGAACATACGATGCCGAACATCAGCGGATCACAAAGATTGAAAAGAATGTTGCGTACGGAATTGCTCCGCATAACGCGGAACAGATTTTTGCGTTGAATGCTTTGCTCAATCCAGATATACAGCTTGTTACAATTTCAGGAAAAGCGGGGACGGGAAAGACTCTTCTTGCACTGGCCGCGGCTCTTGAGCGCAGGAAATTATACCGCCAGATATTTATGGCGAGACCGATCGTTCCGCTGTCGAACAAGGATATCGGTTATCTTCCCGGCGACATTATGTCGAAACTCGATCCCTATATGCAGCCGCTGTTTGATAATTTGAATGTGATCAAAAATCAATATCAGGAATCGGATCAGCAATATCAGCGGATCGATCAATTATTGGAAGAAGAGAAATTAGTGATCGAAGCGTTGTCATATATCCGCGGAAGAAGTTTGGTGAAAATATTCTTTATTGTAGATGAAGCGCAGAATCTTACTCCGCACGAAGTGAAAACAATCATTACAAGAGCAGGAGAAGGAACAAAGATTGTATTGACCGGTGATATTTATCAGATCGATCATCCGTATCTCGACAGCATGTCCAATGGATTAAGCTATTTGATCGAAAAAATGCAAGGGCAGAAGATTTACGCACACATTAATCTTGAAAAAGGTGAGCGCTCAAAATTAGCTGAATTAGCAAGTAATTTATTATAGGAATTATCTCACTTAAAGACGCAAAAATAATTTGCGTTGTGGCTTTATGTGAAAGATTTTGGAGTGTAACTTTATGGAAAAATATTCTCGTCGAAAATTCATACAAACCTCTGCAGCAATCGGCGCAGGTGCATTATTAACGGGATGTGTACCGGCAGCAGCATCAATTTCTCACCGTCCGCAATTCGATCTCATTATTAAAGGAGGGAGAGTCATTGACGGAACAGGCGTAGCCGAAACCCTTGCGGATGTCGGAATTCGGGATGGGAAAATCATTGCACTCGGGAAGATTGAAAGTGTTGATGCAATGCGTATTATTGATGCAACTGGAAAACATGTTGTTCCGGGATTCGTTGACATTCATACCCACACCGACTCTGCAATCCTTCGGTTACCAACTGGCGACAGTAAACTTCGGCAAGGTGTTACAACTGAGGTCGGTGGACAGGACGGCGATTCACGTGCACCCCGTAAAAATAAATCCGAAGAGGATGATCTGTTGTATTCCGACTTTGATGGTTTTTTCTCCCATGTGGAGAAGAATGGGTCGGCGCAGAACATTGCGTCGATGGTCGGACTGGGAACAATCCGCGAAGTTATAGTAGGAGAAGATGATCGCCCTGCAACTGCTGATGAAATGGAAGCGATGAAACGCGAGGTACGAAAAGCGATCGAACAAGGATGCTGCGGTGTCTCGACCGGTTTGGAATATACACCGGGAAGTTTCGCTTCAACGGAAGAGTTGTGGGAAGTGATGAAAGCTGCTCCGGAACCATTTCGATTGTATGCTTCGCACATGCGAAATGAAGATAACCGATTGCTTGAAGCACTCGATGAAGCGATCCGGATTTGTCGGAATTCCGGTGCTCGTCTGCAGGTTTCGCATTTAAAAGCGCAAAATAGATCGAATTGGCACAAACAGGAAATCACCATTCAAATGATGGAAGCGGCGCTGGCTGAAGGGATCGATACGCATGCCGATCGGTATCCCTATCTGGCGTTTCAGACCGGGATGGCCAATCTTTTTCCGATCTGGTCCCGTGATGGCGGAACTGAGAAATTCATCGCGCGTTTAAAGGATCCGCAGACAATCGCAAGGATCAGACCGGAAACAATCAGAAAAGTGGAAGGGTTGAGTTCGTGGGATGCCGTGATGATCACATCCGCCAGAAGCGATGAATCGAAAAAATTTGCAGGACGAACAGTGTTAAGTATTACATCGGAACTGAATGCCGATCCATTCGAGTGGGTTGTCGATCTGATGATCCGCGAGAATGCGTCGGTCGGCATCGTCGGATTCGGTATGGATGAAGCAGGGACGGAAACAGTTCTGCGATGGAAGAATTCTATGGTTGCTTCCGACGGCGGAGCGTACACTCCGTCGTCGAAATCAAATCCACATCCACGCACATACGGAACATTCCCAAGAGCGATCGCACATTATCAGAAAGTGCGTAATGTATGCTCTCTGCCCGAGATGATCCGCAAGATGACATCGATGCCGGCGCAAAAAATCGGATTAAAAGATCGCGGAGTCATCGCACAGGGGAACGCAGCTGATATTGTGATTTTCGATTATAACACGATCAAGGACAATGCAACATTTCTTAATCCTCATCAATTTCCGACAGGAATGCCGTATGTCATAGTCAATGGAGAATTTGCCGTTGATAATGATACGATCACCGGAAAGCTTGCCGGAAAAGTGTTGAGGAGCGGCGGGTTTGCGGTCTAAACTTTTTATGACAATACTCTATATTTTTTTCTCTTGAAGATTTTTGTGTACACGTCTTCCTTCCCGAATTATTATTTCAATAATATCTTCAATGTCTTGTTTCGATGTTCTGAAATTGACAATACATCCTCGCAAACAATATTTTTCAGAGACAACTGCATTTGATAAAAATAGTTCGCCCCCTTTTTGCAGTTCATTAAGTAATGTTTCATTCAGAGTGTTTAAATATTGTTCATTAGTTTTTTCCAAGGACGTATATCCGGCAGGAACATAGCGCAAGGTAGTGATGCTCAGATTTTGTGTTATTGCTTCAAGCTCCGGATGTTGTTTGGCTCCATTGAATAATAGTTTTGACATCTCGATATCTTCGCTTATCATTTTTATATAACCGCTTTTTCCAATATGTTGTAATGCCATCCATACTTTTAACGCCCTAAATCCCCGGGAATTTTGAAATCCGTATTCATAAAAATTTAACGATGGTTCGTCAGCATTGTTATCGAAGTTGTAATAGACAGGATGTGAATTGTATGTGTCGATTAAGTGATGAGGATTTTTTACCAATGTGCAGCCTGCTTCAAGTGGTGAATATAACCATTTGTGAGGATCGAGAGCAATGGAATCGGCTTCTTGAATTCCTTCGAATAATTTTTTGAGTGCAGGAATACTAGCGGCAGGAATTCCATAAGCACCGTCAATATGAAACCACAGATCATACGTTTTGCAAATCGTAGCAATTTCCGAAAAATTATCGACAGCGCCGGTACTTACATCTCCGGCGGTTCCAATCACCATGAACGGTTTTTTCCCTTTTTTCAGATCTTCGTCAATAGTGTTTGCCAGAATTTCATTATTCATTCTATTTTCTGAATCTGTCTGTATCCATCGTATGGCTTTTGAGCCATGACCAAATAAAACAGCCGCTTTTTCAATCCACGTATGAGTTGCTTTCGAACAATAGATGATCATCTCGCTGGAGATATTTGCCAGACCATCTTCCTTCAAATTATTTGGAGCTTTGGCGGTTCGTGCGGCAAGAAAGGCAGTGAAGTTTGCCATATTTCCACCGCTGACAAGAATTCCGCCATACATTGGGGAGACGCCGATAAATTCCGCCAGCCATTTTATCGTTTGTTTTTCAATTGCTGTCGCCATCGGACTTAAAATATTTGCGCCTACATTCGGATTAACTGTTGCTGCCAATAAATCTGCCAACGCACCTATAGGTGTCGGCGAAGAAGTGATATATCCTAAGAATTTTGGATGGCCATTGAATAAGGAATGATTCAACAACAAATCAGAAGTTCTATTGAATAATTGTGAAGCCGATGTACCGGTTTCAGGTAATGAAGCATTTCCCAAAATATTATGAATTTGTGTCGGCGTTTCACCAGTAGTAACTGGCTTTCTTTCTATTGAATCATTAAAATCAGCAATAGCATCGATTAACCGATATCCAATTTTTATGAATTCCTCTTTGTCAATTTCAATGGGAGATTTACGATGATGGTTAGCCATAGTGTCCATTCTTTTCGGTTTGTTAAATGTACTGAACCCCATTTTGTCAAAGTATATAATCTAAAACAGAGTTGAATATATACAAAAGGGTGTCTATATGTTTGCTAAACTAATAAAATATTTTTTGGAAACCGCGTTATTCCTATCACAAATTGATGAATATTTTTCCTTAAACGATGTGCTCACATTTTATAGTAAAGAGTGTAATCAAAAATACCGGTTCGTACCGATGCATGTTGTGCACATATATGTATTCATGAATGGTAATCTTGGGAAAGTATACACTTGTTGGGCTGTATATATTTAGTCAGCAACTCGCGCAAAAGCGATATACGTAGTCAACGGCAGTATTTCGAGTTTACCTTTTAATAAAATAATAATCTGTCCACGATGATATGAGCCGTGATTGATCGAATGTATTATTATGTCATTAATGCTTATGGCAGATTGTTCGCCAAAAAAGTCAAATGAAATTACACGTTCAAATTCAGAATCTGAGATGGAATTCAAGTATTCAGTCCAGCGATTATAGTTTTCTTCGTTAAGAAGCCGACATTGCTCAAGTGTCAAATTATCCCACCGTCCGACAGTTGGTGCTTGATTAGTAATTCGGCTCAACCAAATTGAAAAAGTTCCAAGTACATGTGCCAATAATTGCAATGCTCGTTCTGGTGGATTGGTTGCTTTTGTAATAGCTTCTATGGTTAAATCATTAGCCCATTTTTCAAATTCAATTTGTTTTAGGTAATACTTTTTCATTTATTTTTACAGTCCTATTGTATTTGATATCATTTGCTTTAGTCTTTTGTTATCGAATTTTATAATCTAACGACTTACGTCTGTAAATTCGAATTGTTGCATCAATTCCAACATGGAATTCCTATGTAATTGTCAATGGAGAGAATGCTGTAGGTAATGAATCGATCACCTGAAAGCTCGCTGGAAAGGTGTTGAGATATAGTCAACTTGTTTAATAATTCATTGGGGTTTATGTAGTAACGATTCTTTTACACTGCATTCCCTCGAAGCAACACGGTGCAAATATAGTACCTGTCTAAAAATTAAACCTTCAGCGAACCACGAAACCCTCTGGCTGCATAGTACGATTCTGCACCATTGTGATAGGTAAAGACATGGTCGTAGCGGCGGTCACAAAAGATGGCACCGCCGAGTTCTCTAATCTCGTCAGGAGTTTGCACCCAGCTAGACGTTTTGGTATCGAACTCTCCAAGTTTTTGCAATTCACGATATTGTTCTTCCGTTAGCAGGTCAAGACCCATAGCAGCAGCCATATCAACAGCACTATTTTTTGGTTTATGTTCTTTCCTGGAATCCAGCGCTTCACGATCGTAACAAAGACTTCTGCGATCTTTAGGGCTTTCTTCTGAACAATCATAAAAAATAAATTCTCCCTTTTTTTTGTCATAACCGATAACATCCGGTTCACCTCCGGTTCTTTCCATTTCATTAAGCGACCACAGTTTTTCAGTATTCGTTTTCAGAGTTGCTTGTAATTTTGACCAATCAAGACCTTTATGGCGGTTCATGTTTTCCTCAAACCGGTCTTTCAACACTTTGAGCAGTGCTTCAGATTGAACTGGTGACAATGTCTTTTTATTGCCATTCATGTTTTTCATACTTTTTATTGCACCTTTATTGATTGATTAAAGATATTTTTCTATTTGCAGGTCTGAAATACCACGAAATTACAGTCAGGACCAGAAGCAATAACCCCGGAAACGTTTCAACAATGGGATCACCTGTTGCGATATGCGAATATATTGCTCCCGTCATGATAAAGAAAAATCCTGCATACGTCCACTCCTTCAATAAAGGAAATGTAGGCAGGAGCAGTGCAACAACTCCCAGCATTTTCCAAACGCCGAGGATTGTGAGCACATAGAGAGGGTAGCCCAAATGGGTTATCATATCTGCGCCACCTTGCCCTTTAAGATTGAATAACTGCCCAATGCCGGTTGATACCATTCCTAATGCCAGCCAGAGAGTAGCAATCCAATAGATAATTTTACCTGACTTACCGGTAGTCAAATTTCTCTTTGTCATGTCATTTCTCCTTGTTGTGATTTGTTATTGTAATCTGTTTACAATCTCCTGTAATCGATTATGTGCCATGTTGATGCCTTGAGCAAAAGGTAATTTCAACACCTGGTCTCTGAGTGCGACCGATTTATAGACGATATGCATTGTGAGTTTGCTTGTGTCATCCTTGAGTTTTTCAAATTCT
Source organism: uncultured Chitinophagaceae bacterium (assembly GCA_964409765.1). GTDB lineage: Bacteria > Bacteroidota > Ignavibacteria > UBA10030 > UBA8401 > UBA8401. Next base: position 48,537 of record CAYPEM010000018.1, on the reverse strand, counting down.
AAGAACTCTAGTTGGACGCTAAAAGGAGTGTTTTCCATTTCAAATGTCCGTATGATTTTTTGATTTGGACTAAATTCGTGGATCACACCATTAAAACCGTGTTTATTTCCTTTAGGGTCGGTCGTTTCAAATTGGTAACCACCGTGTTTTTTATTTTCAAGTTTTACAACTTTCGTTCCCATCCATTGCTCAATTATACTGGGTTCACTATACGCTTTAAAAAGTAATTCCAACGGTAAATCAAATTCCCGCGTAATCACCAATTCCTGTTTGCCATCTTCGGCGTTGATCTTTGTTTTCCGTTCCATAGCATTCTACTTTTTTGGTTTGTAGTTTTTCATAATGGTTTCCAATTTATTGAATCGGTCATCCCACATTTTTGCAAAAGGGATCAGCCATTCAGCTATCTCTTTCATTTTGTTTGGATTGAAGTGGTAATAGATTTCCCGGCCATGTTGCTCCTGCTTGATCAATTCACACTCAGTCAGTATCTGCAAATGTTTTGAAACGGTCGGTCTTGCAGTATCAAAATTTGAAGCAATTGAGCCCGCTGTCATCGATTGCGTAGCAACTAATAGAAGGATGGCCCTTCGTGTCGGATCTGCTATGGCTTGAAATACATCTCGTCGTAAATTCATTGTCTTTTATTGTGTAGTTATTTGACTACAAATATACATGAAGTTATTTGACTACGCAAGTTTTTTTAAAATATTTTGCAAAATATTTTTGCATCGAACTAACTAAGCGTTTAAATCGTGATAACATTTGGTATGCTTAAATTTGCAAGGCAGTAAATGAAAAGGTTTACTGTTACAACGGTTTAAATGCCCAAACGATTGTCCTGTGATGTTATTCTTTTATATGTCAATGTACAGCATTCTGAAAAGTGTGTGTTTTGGTAGGATTCTATTCTAATGATACCCGTCAGAAACGTTCGGGTAGGAGAAAATATTTCACATCTTACATTAGAGAAGTCATTTATTTTCTTTGAGAGATGCGCTGATCAATTCTTTAAGAATTTTTAGATTAACTTCTTCTAGAGAATTTATGTAGAGGCAGCCAACGCCGGTCTTGTGTTTGCCAAGCTTTTTAAGTGTCGCAGTTTGCTTTTTAATATTTACCATAAGGTACAACGATAGATTCGCTTTGCGAGGAGAGAAACCAATCATGAGCCAATCAACTTCTCTGCCGGTGGCAGGACTTTTGTATCTTTTGTTGCCAAAACCGATGATTGAACTGCCCCAAATTTTCGGATCTTCTCCGGTTGCCTTTTTCATCATTTCCAAAAGGACAAAACTATCTCTTCGCTTTTGTTCATCCGTAACAGCATTGATAAAATCTTCTACGCTTGCCGAAGTTGGCTTTGTTTTTATGTCAGCGAGTTTTGATTTTTTTTCAACCATATTATATTCGTCCCATATTTTTTTTCTATAACCTCTGTAACTACGAGTTATTGTGCTTATTCTTCAAAATGATAGTTGATGTATTAAACCTTATAAAGATAATCCAAATGGGAAAATACTATTACATTGCAGTTCAGAACCAGAATAGAAAATGTTCATTGGTGAATATAATCCTACATTTCATTCAAATATTTTCGAACAAATCGAATTGCCATTGCACCTTCACCTACCGCCGAAGAAATACCAGTCAGTGCACCCGATCTAACATCCCCTGATGCAAATATTCCGGGAACACTTGTTTCCGGCATATAGGGTTCTCTCTTGAGTTTCCAAAAAGTATGGAATGATTTTTCTTTCATTAGTTCACTCCCGGTAACGATGAAACCTTTTTCATCTTTTAATAATGTATCGCTTAGCCATTCTGTGCCTGGTTTTGTACCGATGTAAATGAACAATGCTTTTGTCGGTTCAGTTCTTTCTTCTCCAGTTTTTGTGTTTTTAAGTGTAATGTTTTCTAAGATAGTCGAACCGAAACAAGAAATAATGTCTGTGTTTGCAATTACTTTTATGTTAGGTGTATTTCGTATGTTTTCCACTAAATAATTCGCGGCAGTCTGAGAAAGTGCATCACGTCTGATGAGGATGTTTACTTCCTTTGCAAACTTACTCATATACATTGCAGCCTGACACGCCGAATTGCCTCCCCCTACGATGTATATGATTTCGTTGCGGCAAGCATGTGCTTCTACGGAAGCATTTCCATAATATACTCCTGCACCCGTAAAATTATCCAGACCGGGAACACCGAGTTTTTTGTATGCAACACCTGTTGCGATGAGAATGGATTTGCTATGTATCTCAGAACCATCCACGAGTTTAGTGATTTTGTATCCATCTTTCAATGTAATGCTGTTTACTTCTTTAGGAGTTAAGATCTCTGTCCCAAATCGAAGTGTTTGTGTAATTGCTCTTCGCGTCAACTCCGCACCAGAAAGACCAGTCGGAAATCCAAGATAATTTTCAATGCGTGCACTGCTGCTTGCCTGCCCGCCAGGGTTAATTTTTTCAATAACAAGTGTTTTAAGTCCTTCGCATGACCCATACACCGATGCGGCCAGTCCAGCGGGTCCTGCACCAACAATGAGTACGTCGTACATTTGTTTTGTTGCCACTTGTTGAAGTCCGACTTTAGATGCAAGTTCAGGAAGCGAAGGATCATTGATGAACGAACCATCGTTCAATACAATCAACGGCAAACCAGCTTTTGTCACATTGGCACTTATCAAATATTTTTCAGCGTCAGTATTGTTTTCAATATCCATCCAGATATAGGGAATTAAATTTCCGGAAAGAAACTCTTTGATTCTGTGTGATTTAGGCGACCATTGGAAGCCAATGATACGCGTTGCTTCGTGGTCCGGTTTGTATAAAGAGTGCCACTCCTCCATGAGATCACACACCACAGGAAACAATTTTTCTTCCGGGGGATGCCACGGTTTCAGTAAATAATAATCAAGCTTTACCGTGTTGATAGCTTTAATGGCAGCTTCAATATCAGAATAAGCGGTGAGTAATATTTTTTTTGCAGCGGGGAAGATCTCATTTGCTTTTTCGAGAAACTTCATCCCTTCCATTTCAGGCATGCGTTGGTCGGAGATGATTAATGCAACAACTTCATTTTTCAGTTTCAATTCTTTAATCAAAGCAAGCGCTTCAAATGCAGATTCAGTTGATGCAATCTTGTATTCATCTCGATATTCATTTCTAATATCGCGCAGTATTGCCCGTAGTACCTGCAAGTCGTCATCAACAATTATGATATATGGCTGCTTCATTTTGGGTTGAAGATAAAAATACTATGATTTCAATTCCTGCTTCTGCTCAATAGGAATGCATACTGTAAATTCCGTTTTGCCGGGCACTGATTTCACTTTTATTTCCCCGCTGTGATGTTTCACAATTCGCATGACAAGATCCAGTCCTATGCCAGTTCCTTCTCCAACTTTTTTTGTTGTGAAAAAAGGGTCAAATATTCGAGAGATGATTTCTTTTGGAATTCCTTTGCCGTTATCCATAATGCAAACCGTGATGTCTTTGGAGTTATATTTTGTTTCAATGGTAAGATTACCATTTTCTCCGAGAGCAAAGATGGCATTATCAATGAGGTTTGTCCATACCTGGTTTAGTTCACCGACATAAGCGGGGACGGCAGGCATATCGTCACAATATAATTTAGTCGTCTTGATATTTTTTGCACGAAGCTTAAATCCTAACAGAATCAATGTATTGTCAATATCCAGGTGAATGTTCGTCGGTTGTAATTCGTTGGTTCTGTCCATATGGACATGACTTTTTATTGAGCCTACCAAACTCGAAATATGATTCGAAGCAGCGTCGAGATCTTTAATGATTTTGAAAGAGCTGAGTAAATTTTCAAGCCAGGGGAGCGCGATGGTAAATGCTTCCTTTCCGACATTGCTGAGAATATTGTGAAGCTCTGTGGTTGAAAAACCGAGTTCGGAAAAAGTTTCTGCCATCGTTCTTTCCTTCACACCTATTTGTCTAAACCATTCAGCGAGTTCATCTTCATATTCCACTTGTTGAAGGGCCGTTCTTTTAATCTTTTGCAACCGTTCAGTTTCTTTATTTTCGACGAATGTGTAAATAGATTGAATATGCTCTGGTGTCAGTTTGGATTGAAGTAATTGTTTTGTGAGATCATAATTGTGGCTCAATTTTTTGCTCAATTCATGCGAAATTCGATTGATCGCTGCAGCGGGATTATTCAATTCATGAGCAATACCCGCAGCAAGGTTGCCAAGAGCATTTACTTTTTCATGCTGCAGCTGCATGGTTGCAAACGTTCTTGCCCGTTCAGTCATGTAACCGACAAGACGCTGTATAAAATCTGGGTTAAGCTGTTCCAGTTCAGGAAAATATTTTTTATGCAATCGTAGAACTTTAACTTCTCCAGAGGCATATGCATTCCCAGGCATTGTTTTCATTCTTGAGTAAGGCAATAATCCGGTAACACCACCAGTGTTACCATCATTCTCAAATGTTAAAAAATATACCAGTCGACCGTTCATATTCATATAAAAAGTAACCTTGCCCGATAACAAAAAGATCATCGCATCAGCTTCATCGCCATATTTTGAGACAATATTTCCATCTGAATATTGGCTATGTTCCGAATGATCGAGGATCCATTGTAGATGTTTATCCGGAAGATCGGTTAAAGCTATTACCTTTTTTAGTTCTTCAATTGTTATGGTATGCATTGTCTGATAAGTTTATATTATGGAAGCATTCGCAGATTTAATGAATAGCATAAAATCCATTATTGCTCATTCCCATCAATTTTGATGGATATAAAATTTCTTTCAAATATCTTGTGAAAAAGATTTGTCTACCAGGAAGGGATATCTCAAACAGTGATATCAAAATAGTACAATTTGTTCAATGGAAAGTCAACAATGATATTTTTTCTAATATTGACCTTCAGACTCAATTTTGGTACGTTATTTCACAGAGATAATCATTTAAAACCACTATAAATAAATGCATCGTTTTCATAGATCATATAGTGATGCAAGATCAAAAATTCAATCACTTCACAGCAAAAGATTTACCGAAGTCTTTACCCATGGCACACTTTCGATCGAACTCTATGAACCAAAAGGAACCGACCTGCAGACTCCTCACACAAGAGATGAGGGATATATTGTGATTAAAGGAAGTGGAGATTTTGTAAATGGAAGTGATCGAGCAACGTTTTCCGCCGGTGATTTTCTCTTTGCGGCGGCTGGTGAAGTACATCGTTTTGAGAATTTCACCGATGATCTTTCCGTATGGGTGATTTTCTACGGTCCTGAAGGTGGCGAGTAGGAGAAGCAGTATGAAAATCATTTATTTGATATTCTTCATTGTATTTACTCAAGTCGTTACATCACAAACATTCAAGGAACAACAGTTACAATTTCCACGAGTCAAAACCGCATTTAAGGAAAAAAATGACCGAATTGATTCACTATTAGGAATCCTTCAAATCCCAAAGAATGATTTGAATATCTTCTTAAGGGCTTTTAAAAAAGAAAAGAGGCTTGAATTATGGGTAAAGAAGAAGAATGATTCACAATATGTATTGCTGACGACTTATCTTTTTTGCGAGATTTCAGGCGATCTCGGGCCAAAGCGAAAAGAAGGGGATGGACAAATACCGGAGGGCATCTACAAGATAAACCACTTTAATCCTGAAAGCAGCTTTTATTTGTCGCTTGGTATTAATTACCCAAATAAGTCTGATGCAATATTGGGTATGCAGGGAAAACTTGGCGGTGAAATATATATTCATGGAAATTGCGTTACAATCGGATGTATTCCAATAACTGATGATCGTATTAAAGAATTATATCTATTTGCTGTTGAAGCAAGAAATAATGGCCAGGAAGAAATACCAGTACATATTTTCCCAACACTGCTTGATGATAACCATTTTCAAACGTTAATAGAGTATACGAAATCAGATAGTTCAAAAATTGAGTTTTGGAGAAATCTTTCGATTGTATATCAACAATTCGAAGCAACAAAAATTGTCAAATCGTTTTCCGTTAATGCAAAAGGGCAGTATATCATTCATTAAATCTTTTAACACAATGATGAAATTATTTTGTTTTGCTGTAATCTTCCCAATAATTCTTTGTTCGCAGGAAATTGATCTCAAAAAAGATTATATCAAACGTGAATATAAAATTCCGATGCGTGATGGGGCAAAACTCCATACTGTTGTGTATGCGCCAAGGGATTCAATGCAAGCATATCCAATTATATTGAGCAGGACACCATATACAACAGCGCCCTATGGAGACGAATATTTGAAAGCAAGTCAGAATAATTATTGGATGGCGCAGGAAAAATATATCATGGTCTTTCAAGATGTTCGGGGTAAGTTCCTTTCAGAAGGGGAATTTGAAGATGTTCGTCCGATCAATCCTCACAAAAAAACAAAAAACGATGTGGATGAAAGCAGTGATACGTACGATACGATAGAATGGTTGTTGAAAAACATCAAAAGGAATAACGGGAAATTGGGAATGATCGGGATTTCTTATCCCGGTTTTTATGCTGCGGCAGCATTGGTGAATGCTCATCCCGCACTCAAAGCAGTTTCACCTCAGGCGCCTATTGCTGACTGGTTTATCGGAGATGATTTTCATCATAATGGTGCTATGTATTTAGTCGATGCATTTAATTTTTATCGCTCATTCGGAAAACCGCGCCCTCGGCTTACCACTCAGTGGCCCCAAGGATTTGTCTATGAGACACCGGATGCATATCAGTTTTTATTAAAGGTAGGTTCTATAGCATCTCTGAAGAAACAATTTTACGGTGACACCATAAAATTTTGGAACGATGTTTTTGCGCACCCGAACTATGATGAGTTTTGGAAGGAACGTAATCTACCGCAACATTTGAATAATGTCCGCCCTGCTGTGTTAGTGGTCGGCGGCTGGTTTGATGCTGAAGATCTTTATGGAACCATTCAAACATATCATGCAATTGAGAAAAATAATCCCACGACAAACAATGCTATCGTCATGGGACCGTGGTTTCATGGTGGTTGGGTTCGTTCAAATGGAAACAGACTTGGGAATGTATCTTTCTCAATTAAAAGCTCCGCATATTATGATACCATCATTCGAAAATTCTTCAATTATCATCTAAAAGGTATCGGTGAATTATCATTACCTGAAGTTTCGGCGTTTGAAACAGGAAGTAACGTTTGGAGAACATACGATTCATGGCCCCCATCAAATGCAGTAAAGAAAAAGATCTATTTACAGAATAAAGAACAATTATCATTCGATGTACCACATGATTCAACTGGTTCTGATGAATATCTCAGTGACCCGAACAGGCCGGTTCCCTACACCAACGATATTACGAATGATCGCGGAAGAGAGTATATGACGGAAGATCAGCGTTTCGTGTGGCAGCGTCCGGATGTACTTTCCTTTGAAATGACTATGATGGAAGATATGACTATTTCAGGTCCTATAACTGCGAATCTTTATGTTTCAACAACGGGTTCAGATGCAGATTTTATTGTGAAAGTGATTGATGTATTTCCTCAATCAACGAAAGATGATCCTTCAAATTCATCAAATATCAAAATGGGTGGATATCAAATGATGGTTCGCGGCGATGTGATGAGAGCTCGATATAGGAATAGTTATGAAAAACCGGAAGCGCTGCAACCAGGTGTGATTGAAAAAGTCAGTTTTACGTTACCGGATGTTAACCATACTTTTAAAAAAGGCCACTCTTTAATGGTCCAAATCCAGAGTAGCTGGTTTCCATTAGTAGATAGAAATCCACAAAAGTTTATCAATATTTACACTGCACAAGACGGAGATTTTATAGAAGCAACCCATACAGTTTACCATTCTAGCAAAAACAGCACAAATTTAGAGGTATATGTTTTAAGGAAATAAGACCAGATTGAATTATTTAAATTTTTTCATTCGCTTTTTGGTTGAAATTGTGTATATTTATAATTCCAAAAGTCAATAAAGGTGTAATCAGCAAGGAGAGTTTTCAATGGCAAAACAGCAGTCGTTTGAGGAAAAAGCCAAAAAAGCCGCAAAAGCGGGTGCTTTGGATAAGACCATCAAATTTGTTGCAGCAGTAAAAACCGATAAAGGTTCATATCGCTTCAACCAAAAATTAGTTAAGATCAGAGATGAAAAAACGGAAGAGGCTGTATTAGAAGCTGAATTCAAAAAAATGCAGTCAACAGCGCATTAATCCTGATAAAAAGTATATACGAGAATACAAGGAACCAGAACAATGTCAAAACGATGTGAAGTATCCGAAGTTGGACCGATGACCGGTCACAATGTGTCGCACGCGAACAACAGAACACCTCGCCGTTTTCTTCCAAACCTCCAGAGCAAACGTATCTGGGTTCAGGAATTGAAACGGTATGTTAACGTGAAGTTAACCAGTAAAGCGTTGAAAACGGTCACCAAAAATGGTACCTCTGAAATCGCAAAGCTGGTTCGGGCAGGTAAAATTTAATTTCTTCAAATGAAGAACAGAACAAATATTTTTGTCTCTGTTGTGTTGCTGATTGTTTATGGCACGGTCATATTTGTGGCTGTGCCATTGCATTTTCATGAAGATCCTCTTTCTATCGGTGGAAACGGCAAGCAGACAATTGCTCAACATGATGACGCAGCTCATTGTCATCACCGCCCTGCCGATGTTCATTTAGATTGCACAATTTGTTCGTTCGTTTCTCATTCTTCGTTCAGCAAAGTTATAGCAATCGTCCCTCAGAGTAATCCGAAACCAGTAGAATACGCCTCAAAATTTTTCTTCGCTGTAATCCAGCAATATAATATTACACATCTTCGTCGGGGACCACCGACGAATCTCGCTTAATTCATCCATACAATTATTCGTTTTCACCGTGATATTCTCATGAATTACTTCATGAAATATTATTTATTGATGGCATTAATTATTCGGGAAGGTTCTCTATTATGCGATTCATTCAATATGTGTTGTTGATATTCCTATCTATTGCTTGTATGCAAGGACAAATACAATACGATTCAACATCGGCTGCAGATTCATTGTTGACGTTACAGATTCAAGATCAGATGCAGCCACAAACACGAACTCCAGTTATACGGTCTGCACCATCAATGAATCCTGATATCAGCGCAATAGGTGATTTTCGATCTTCGTATTCCAATGAAGGATCTCGGAATGTTGAAGTGTATTTCAATGCACTTGAAGTTCAACTCAGTTCTGTAGTCGATCCGTACGCCGAGGCGAATTTTCTTTTTTCATTCGGAAAAGATTCATTGAATGGAGATTATTCGGCACGATTAGAAGTTGCAACGTTAACATCCTTATTCCTACCATATACATTGCAAATAACACTCGGGAAATTCAAACCACATTTCACGAAGGTAAATACGCTCCATCCCCACGCGTTTAGTTTTGTTGAATTCCCGACAATGATTAAAAATTATTTTGGCGATGAAGGATTATTCATGGAAGGAATATTAGCGAGCGTTTTAGTCCCTAATCCATGGGATTTTTATCAGGAACTTGATATTGAAATTGGCAGAAGCGAATCGACACCATCCTTGAATAATGGTGCAAGCGATCGTCTGCTGTTTTCAACACACTTGAATAATTTTTTCGAACTGTCTGATAACTCAACGCTTGGGGTTGGGTTATCAGGATTGACAGGAGTGAATGCCATTGATTTGCCGACAACAATGGCTGGAGTCGACTTTACCTATAAATGGAAACCGGTTCAGTTTAATACGTATCATTCTTTTACATGGCAATCAGAAGCAATGATCTGTAAAACCGATACTGCTGCGGGAACAACAATTCAATCATACGGAGCATATACATTCTTTGAATATCAGATCGAAAAAAGAACATTTATTGGAGCACGATATGATTATTCGGGATTGCCTGGTCTTGAAAAATCTGATGAGCGTACGCTTTCGTTACTATTGAGATTTCAACCAACTGAATTTCAAATTCTTGCATTGGAGTTTCAAAATGTAAATAGAAATTATGGACCCGGATTCTATCAGGTTGTGTTCAGGGCAATTTTTGGCATTGGAACACATGCCGCACATGCATACTAATTTTACTTTCAGGAGCTGTTTCAATGAGAAAAACTATCATCTTCATCTTTTTACTTCTGCTGGCAGATACCAGTTCTTATGCACAAATAAAAATCGTTACAACTATTCCGGACCTGAAAAACATTGCAGAATTTATCGGCGGTGACAGAGTCGATGCATTTTCAATCGCGACGGGATACCAGAATCCCCACTTTGTCGATCCGAAACCAAGTTATATCCTCAAATTGTCAAAGGCTGATGTGTTTATTACTGTTGGACTTGATCTTGAAATTGGATGGGTACCGGCTCTTTTGAACAGTGCTCGCAATCAAAAGATCCAAAAAGGGGGAGAAAGATATGTTGATGCATCAACCAATATCCCATTGTTACAAATTCCAACAAATATCAATAGGGATGAAGGAGATATTCATATCTTCGGCAATCCACATTATTGGCTCGATCCATTGAATGGGAAAATTATCGCACAGACAATTACCAATACTATTTCGAAATTAGATCCGGAACATCGGATCCAATTTCAAGCAAACTTGAAAAAATTCAATGAGACTGCTGATACAAAGATCAAGGAATGGGAGGGGAAGTTGAGTCGATTTAAAAATACTAAAGTGATCGCCTATCATAATGAATGGCCTTATTTTGAGCAGCGTTTTGGACTGAAGATCGTCGATTTTCTTGAGCCCAAACCTGGAATTCCACCGACCCCTTCACAACTTACGAAGATCATTACTATGATGAAGCGTGAGCAGATAAAGATCATTATCAATTCGCCGTACTTTACAGCAGAATCTGCAGATCTTGTTGCTAGAAATTCCGGCGGAAAGGTGGTTACCCTTGCGACATCAGTCGGTGCAACATCTGAAATTAAAACATACTTTGACTTATTTGATTATAATGTCAATCAGTTGATTATCGCACTTCAATAAAGGAACCATTATGTCGGACATGTTCACACAAGAATTTATTTTTAACGCTTTAAAGATCAGTATTATCATGGGTCTATTGCTTTCGTACCTTGGTGTTCACGTCGTAGGGAGAGGAATTGTCTTTGTGGATCTTGCACTTGGGCAGATATCTATGCTGGGCGTTGCATTTGCCAATTTTATTGGTAAAGATCAAACACTTATTTCTATTATCTTTACGATGGTTGGAGCATTTTTACTTTCGTTCATTAAGATTAAAGACAAACGTTTAAAACAAGAGGCGATCATTGGAATAGTGTATGCAGTTGCTTCAGCGGCAACAGTATTATTTATTTCTAAATCACCCCATGGCGAGTCGGGTATTTCGGAAGTATTGTTTGGAAGCGTGTTTACGGTAACAAATGAACAAATCACCACCATGGTGTTGGTTTTCAGTCTTGTTGGATTAGTGCAAATAATTTTCAGAAAAAAATTCTTCGGACTGACTGAAAAATTCGAAAATCATCGAATTGAGGACGTAGGTATGTTCGATCTCTGGAATTTTCTGTTCTATCTTTCGATCGGATTAGCAATCGTTCTTGCCGTGCGTAGTGCCGGGGTTATTCCGGTCTTTTCATTTCTTATTATTCCTCCGGTTTCGGCTATATTGATCTCACGTAAAAAGAATTCAATGGTGATCATTTCAATGCTTGTTGCGGTGTTCGGAAGTTTCTTCGGTTTATTCTTTTCCACACATTATGATTTTCCTGCAGGTTCGTCTGTTGTTGCAATTTTAGGAGCAATATTTGCAGTAATGGCAATTATTCGATGGGGAATTAATCTGTTCACTGCAAAATAGTGATTCCGGTATGTTATCTGTACAACAAACCCTGCAGCCGCGGGGTTTTATTTTTCATATAAATCATTGAGTTCCGCTTTAGCAAGGTCAACCAAAAATTCCGCAATCTTTTTTGATGTTGCGATGCTGAATTGTTTCCCTTTTTCAGCTGTTGCTGCTTTTGGGTTTCCAACGCCTGTATCTTTTGAAATTTTCGTCCATTGACGCGGAGCCCATGCCAATCCATTCCGAAGCCCCTCAATTTTAAATCTTTTTTCTTCCCCAGTGCCCGCCTGATCCAGCGAAAGAACAAGGTCAGGGGCAATATGCATGATCATACTTGTTTCTAACTCACCGGCATGATCTCCCGGTTCTGTAAAAAATTGTTTCGGTGGTGCGGCAAGATACCAATTCAATGCGCAGAGGAATATTTTCAATTTTGGTTGTAACTCCCGAATGATGGTCTTAAAATCATTTCCGCCGTGTCCGTTAAGGATCACAAGTTTTTTGATATTGTGGGTCTGCAGCGTTTGTGCGATATCAAACAGGATTGCTCCTTGAGTTGACGGATTGATATGAAGGCAGAGAGGGATATCCAATTGTCCCGACTGCACTCCGAAAGGAACGGTCGGCAGAACAATTACCTTTGCACCCAATTCCCATGCTTGGCGTGCAGATTCGGCGGCAATATGATCGCATTCCAGAGTATCAGTTGAATAGGGAAGGTGGTAATTATGTGCTTCTGTTGCAGACCAAGGTAATAGTGCGACATCAAACTTTGTTTCTTTGACGTTCTTCCAATTTGTTTCAGCTAAGATATAAGGGCGGATTGGCATTGTTTTTCTCTAAAAGATGAATTGATTTTGGAAAGTGTACCGATTAGAATGTGAAGAAACAAGAAAGAAATTAGTAAGGATGTTCAAACGAAAGATAGAAAAAGATCCCATTATCCTGAACACCAGAGCTGAAATAAAAAGGAAATGCCATTCCAGGTACGATTTGCAGATCTCCAATATCAATTGCCCATCGTACGCCAGGGCTCACGATAAGTTCGTTCGTTCTGCCGTATGTTGATCCGGATGAAGTATATAAAACTTCCGCCATTACATTAAAACTCTTGTTCGCCAGATAAATTCCGCTCATTCCGACAAAATATTCCGTCATAGTTGCTTTTGAAGTTGTAAATTGAACTTTTGGTAGAATTGTCAATCCCGCATTATAGTGTGCTACAATTTCATTTGAAAATCGTTTGCTGACCGGAAAATTGATTTGAGCACCAACAACGCCATTACCAAACCCTTTTGAATCATCTCCCGTGGGGAGAATTAGAGAAAACCGAGGAGAAACTGCAAGACCATTCTCATTGGTCAATTGATACCGATAATTGAGCATAAGATCACCAATACCATTTGTAGTGGACGGAAAAAAAAGAGCAGGCAGAGTGAAACTAAGTTGATGTAATTGTCCAAAGGCAGGCCATTCCTGGGTGAAACTGACTTCTATCATTCGTCCGGTTTGAGAACGTGACGCATTAAAAATATGCTGCACTACGTGATCTTCTTGATTATATGCTTCTTCAATAAAATATGAATTGTCCTCGATTGCTTTTGTGAATTCCTGTGAATACGAGATTACTGATGTGAGGAATATGAGAAGAATAGTTTTTTTCATGCGACTGTCATTTTGGATTTTAAAATAATTTTGGGATGAATTTTCCTGTTCGAGAAATATACTCCGTATAGTCAGTCCCAAATTCTTCTATTAGTTTTGCTTCTTCTTTAAAAGTACGAATGTAGAGTGTAATCAGTACAACAAATGAAAGAATCAACATTAACCAATTTGACGAGAGCAATCCCAAACCGCAGAATAAAAGGAATCCGGTCGTATATAATGGATGTCGTATGTATTTGTAAATACCTGTTGTAACAAGATTGTGATTTTTTCGTGTTTCCACAGTATCGGTAATATTTTTCCCAAGATTCGTGAATACGGATATGCCCATAGGAACCGCAACAACTGCCATCAATAGCCCTGATATTTGCAATATAGTTGAAGGCTGAAATCGAACTTGGTCAAACAATTCCGGAAACAGCGGAAAGAAAAATGCAGTAACCCACAAGATTAATCCATTCAATCGAAGAATGAAGAATGTGGCTCTTCCCTCATTCTTCATCCGTTCAAACCGATCATTCTGCATATGTGCTTTGTGACGGAAGTAGATTCCGACCGTAAAGACCGAAAAAAATAGTATTGCAAAAGTAATTCTAACAAATAATTCCGGCAGCATAACAAGATCCATTTTTTTAATTATACGAATATTAAACGATATACTTGTGCAACAAGAAAACAAATGATAAAACCCATAATGACAGGAATTACCGTTGCAACAGTGGTCCACTTAACGCTTTTTGTTTCTTTATAGATCGTATAGATTGTGGTTGAACAAGGATTATGCAATAAACTGAAAAGCATCAAATTCAAACCAGTCAAAAATGTCCAGCCACCTGCACGAAGGACATCGGCAACTGCGTTGGTTTCATCCAATTCAAACATCACTCCGGCACCATCTCCAACACCGGAAAGTTTTGCGCTGATAACCGTCAACATCAATACGGTTGGAATGACGATCTCATTTGCTGGAATAGCAATAATATATGCAAGAAGAATCACACCATTGATTCCCAATAAAATCCCGAATGGATTTGACCAGTTAATGAAATGTTCCGCAACGCTTAAATTCCCTATATGAATATTGGAAACAAGCCATATCACTGCGCCAGCTGGAGCGGCGAAAATAATTGCCCTCCAGAGCACAATTGCAGTTCGATCGATCAATGATGTATACAGTGTCTGCCACAGTTGCGGCGGACGATACGGTGGAAGTTCCAGACTGAATGCCGATGCTTCACCTTTTAAGACGGTTTTAGAAAGTCCCCATGAGACGGCAAGCGTGAAGAATATTCCGAGCATTGCAACTCCAACAACCGCACTGGCGGTAACAAATCCTGCAAGATGTGCCGGAACAAGTGCGCCAAAAAAAATCGACGCAATCAGAATTTGCGTGGGCCATCGTCCGTTGCATAATGAAAAATTATTGGTGATGATTGCGATCAATCGTTCTCGAGGACTGTCGATGATGCGTGTCGCAACGACTCCAGCTGCATTACATCCGAATCCCATAGTCATACTTAATGACTGTTTACCATGGGCACCGGCTTTTCTGAAAAGAGAATCCATATTGAATGCGACCCGTGGTAAATATCCAAAATCTTCCAGCAAAGTAAAAAGAGGGAAGAAGATCGCCATCGGCGGCAGCATGACGCTAATGACCCATGCCATTGCTAACCAAACACCATCAACAATCAATCCTGTAAACCACCACGGCGAACCCGCCAAGGCAAATATTTCTCTCAGCCATGGATGGATCGTATCAACTAACAAAGATGCGATCATCGCTGATGGGACATTCGCCCCTTCAACGGTAAGCCAAAAAACAATTGCAAGAAGGAGGAACATCAATGGAAAGCCGAACCAACGGCTAGTGATCAGCATATCCAATCGTTTATCAAAGTCAAACCTCGGCTTTTCAGACGGCATTGTAACGGCTCGTGATGCAATCTGATTTGCATCGGCATAGATCGATTCCACTAGAGAATCATGAATATGTTCACCAATCTCCCAGCGTAATGTGTTTGCCGTCGAGAGTATAGTTTCCTTATTGTTTGTTTTCATAATATGTAATTCTATTAAATTGTTTTATGCAACCGAAAGAATCGAAGTATTTTTTGATAGGTCTTCGAGTTCACCATTTTTCACCGCATCGATAATTTTTTGATCTCCTTCTAATAATCTTAATGCAATCCATCGAGCATTAGGAAGAGAAGGAAATTCATTCATTAACTTTCCGGTCAATTCAACAATCGCTTTTTCTAATCGCGGTGCAGTACGTTCTAAACGATGAGGTCGACACACATAAGCACCGGTTGCAACCTCGTAAATATATTTTAAGAGGTCGGGAATCCCTTCTTCCTGTCTTGCCGCAGAAGCAACAACAGGAACGCCGAGATCTTTTGCCAGTTTCCTGGTGTCAATATCGATATGATGGCGTTTGGCTTCATCCATTAGATTCAAACAGACAACTGCGCGATCGGTGATCTCCAACACCTGCAGAACAAGATTCAAATTTCGTTCGAGTCGTGTTGCATCAACGACAATAACTGTCACATCCGGCTGACCGAAGAGAATAAAATCCCGAGCAACTTCTTCATCCGTACTAGTTGAAAGAAGGGAATATGTTCCGGGAAGATCGACAAGTTTGAATCGTTTATTTCCGTACACAAATCCTCCTTCGGCACGAGTAACAGTTTTTCCGGGCCAATTTCCGGTATGCTGACGAAGTCCGGTCAGAGCATTGAAAACAGTGCTTTTTCCGGTATTCGGGTTGCCGGCAAGCGCAACAACAAAATCAAACTGCGACATATTGATGCCGAGTTTGGTGAGATTACCGAGATTGTGAACGGGGCAATCTTCGCAATTAGCATTTGGAGTGTGTGACATAATGGTATTTTCGAAAATATTATTTTTGAATGAAAATCATGTTCGCATGCTGCTGCCGGAGCGCAACAAGCGCTCCGCGAATATTGTATGCCGTTGGATCACCTGAAGCACTTTTCATTTCTGCTCGAATTGTTGTTCCTGGAACAACACCAAGATCCATTAAACGCCGTCTCTGTTGACCGCGCAGTGCTTTTGAAATGCTTAACACCTTTGCTTCTTCACCGATCTTCAATGAGCCAAGAGATTCTAACGGGGAAGTGATGAGATGTTCTTCTTCTGTTATTGGAGCAACGGTCAAATTGTTTGTCAGCAAAGGTGCAAGAATGATCTCTTCACCATCGGCGGCAAATCGTACCCGCTCATTCGATCGCTCGATCATCATCACCTGCATTCCTACGTATAATCCCTGCGCAATAAGTTGAGCGTACACTGCTTCCGGTTCATCCTCAATATGAGTTATGACAGCAAATTCTCCCCCGTTTAGTGACAGTAGTGAGTGTCCTTTTTTTGGCGGCATTTCTCCGCTTGGAGTCGGGATTGGATCTCCATGGGGATCAAAATTCGGATTTCCGATCTGCGCGGCGAGTGCCTCAGCTTCTGCGGTAGAAAGTTTATGCTCCGCTAATTCGGCGGAAGAATGCCATTCCGTCGGGGGTACGCTGGTCTCATCTGCAAGATATCGCTCCCATAAACGGTGAACACGAATGATCCTCAATGCATATGAACGACCGTCGGCAGTAAGTTTGACACCGTTATCGTGAGTGAGAAGCAATCCCATCACTGATAATCGTGTCAGCAATTCTGCTGCTTCATCGGTGGAAATCAACAGTGATCCGGCAATACTTTCGGTGGTGCAGTAGATATTTTTATATTCACAATCGAAAATATGCTTCAGCGCATCTTCGATCAAAACGCGTTTCATTCCCCGGCGATTTCGATTCCATCGTGGGTATAATCCATATTTGGGAATGAATACTATTGTTAGAATTGTCATTACAATTCCAAAGATGATCAATGCTTTAAGTGGCTCTACCATTTCAATCTCCATTTCTTCTAAACATTTTCAACAAAGATGCTTGAAACGATCGTCGAACTAATGATGATCTCTTTCGAATTGATCTTTATCAGTATCGAATTGTCAAAATTCATTTTTTGTTTTATGTAGATCTCTTTGTTCAAAGAAATACCGATCGATGAAACATATTGGAGCATTTCAGAGTTGGAATCGCTGACGCGCAGAATGCGGACCGTCGAACCTTCTTTTGCTTCGCTCAACGGATAACTCATTGAGCAATGGATCTCTCCATCTTTTGTCGGGATCGGATCTCCATGCGGATCGATTAACGGATGGCCGAGAGCGTGATCGATTTTCTCTTCCATTTTATCGGACATAATGTGCTCGAACCGTTCCGCTTCATCATCGATCTCATCCCACCCGAAATGGAGCACTTCTACAAGGAACATTTCCCATAATCGGTGTTTCCTAATGATGCGAAGAGCAAGAAGTTTTCCTTCTTCAGTCAATTCAACACCCTTATAAGGAGTGTGTGTTAACGTCCCTTCCTCTGCAAGTTTTTTGATCATTTCAGACACAGAGGCGGGGGAGATCTGTAATTTTTCCGACAATGATGATGTTGTAACTTTCCCTTCATTAGAGGAAAGTTTATAAATATTCTTTATGTAATTTTCTATTTGCTCGCTTGCCATAAGTATTTCCTTGGATGCAGTTGACAGCCATCTTGACCATGACGGTCAATGTATATTAATCATGCTCACAACCGCATGTATCATTCATTGATTCAGCTTTTTCAAAACATTCTTTTCCTTCTTTAATTGAAAAATATACCAAGCCGATAGCACCGGCAGCGTCGATATATGGAATGCGAAATGTTTCAAATAAAAAGCTTGATGCCAGTAGAGTGATGGACATATAAATACAAACGATATTGCAGTTTGCATCGGCGATGATCGCTTTTGAATCAAGCTGCTTACCGACTTTCTTCTTATAATAGACAAGCACAAGCATTGCAACGATAGAGACAAGAGAAATGATGACGCCCCAAAATGTTGACTCCGGTTGTTGGTTTTGAATGACGGAAAAGAGTGCTGAAATGAAAAGCCCTCCCGATAGGAGATAGAATGACCAGCCTGTGATTTTCAAAGCAGTTACTTCAAATTCACTTTTTTTGCTTCCTGAATTATTGGAAATTCTCATGACCATTGCGGCAATTCCGATACCCGAAATTGTTTCAATAAAACTATCCACACCAAATCCAAACAACGTAAGCGATTCATCTGCATAACCAACCATTGTTGATATTATTCCTTCAGCAATGTTATAAATGATAGTGAAAAGACTCAAATACAGAACAAAATTATAGAGTTTTTTATACTCTGACGAAGTTGTTAACTGGACAGTTGATATTTCCATATATTCCTTAGTGTAAAATTAATATTTAGGTTAGCCTAAATTTAAGTCAAGGAATATCAAAAGTCAAGGGAATATTTGTAATACTATGAAAATAGCTCGTTTCCGTAATTTGAGGCTTTTTGAGGGATTAGTTTACTTCTCTCCGAAAATTTTCAACCATTCATCAATTTGGGATTTTGAAAGAGGTTCGTCAGATTTTTCTGAAACAGCATCGCTTGTTTCTGAAAGAAGATTTGCAAAATAATTTGAAGTGTGTGTTTGACAAGAACAGACTTTTGCAAAATTCAGTATTTCTCGATCCGATGAAACAATAACAAGCAATGAACGATTTTTAGAATGCTCGATTATTTGTTTAATATTTGCATCGGCATTACGGGGAGAAGAAAAAATTACATGAACTGGAGCGTGATTTGAATGTTTCGTTGAATTCTGCGGAGATGTTCCATCAAAAACAATAGTACAACGAAATTTTTTCCGATGTGTCAATTGAGCTATGGAATGGATCAATAATTCCCGTGCTGTCTCACCATCATGAGCTAAAGTCTTTTTCAGAGAAGGGATGGCATGGATGAGATTATATCCATCAATTATGTAATGAGCACGATTCATGACAATTCTATTTTTTCATAATCATGAATTCGTTTCATATTAACAGCGATCGCTTTCCCGGACGACCCTTTTTCAAAAATATCCTTAAACCTCGCACCCCACACAATTTCATCATATCGATAGGAAGATCGGGAGTGAACTGTTTGTGAATATGTTTCATCAGTAGCGGTGATTAATACAAACATTTCAGCCTCAGACTCTTTTAGAAATTCATGATTAATGTTATAGAGAGGACTTTTTTCATCGATCTCATGGACAATAGTCCAATGAAGAGGAAAGAAAGTTACTTTTTGTCTATCTAAAGGAAGAGTATGATAATGACGAACTCTGCGGCTATCTTTTTCCTGCATTAATGAAAAAATAATCTGTGCTTCAATGTTGATTAACTGACTTGTGCGTTGGTTGATAATTCGGACCATCAATGCCTTTCCCCCCTTAAATGGCGAAATAATAGCTTTGTCGCTATATAATATTTTTGCATTCGGGCGGGCAAATCGTGCAAACAACAACCCCGTTGCCATTGCAGCACAGAAGAGACCAAAAAAGGCTTCAAAAGTCATTAGCCAATTTGCAGAAAAATTTCGCGGACTTAATGCACCGTATCCAATAGTGGCAAATGTTTCAACACTAAAAAAGAAACAATTCCAAAAATGGTTTGTCATTGTGGTACTTTCAGCACCATTAAGAGCATCACTGCCTGAAAAATAATATCCAAAAGCAAAAATGAAGTTAATGACGATATAAAATGCCGACATCATGGAAAGAAACTTTGTCCATGAAATAGTGATAAGCCAATGATACATACTCATTGATTTGATGATAGACATTCCATCACGATCAACATTGAATGTACCATCTCGGTTCATCATCCGGCTATTTTCCTGCTGCGAAAGACGCGATCCGAATCCGAGATCGTTCTTATCTTCTCGGGTTTGAATTGTTGATTTTGTTCTCTTCATAAATGATTATAGGTCTTTCTTGTGTAATAGAATTGATATTTTTATCAATGAAGTGCGGGATGCTTCAAATGATGAGAGGTTGCATCCTGATATTTTTTAGCGACAGCAAGAAGCGTTCCCTCGTCGAACAATCTCCCCGTAAAGGTAAAACTGACTGGCAATCCTTTTTTGTTGAATCCATTCGGAATTGTGATACTCGGATGACCTGTTAAATTTGTCAATAATAAATTTTCACCTTCAAGTGAGGGAGCAATATACAAATCGATACTATTCATTTTGATGATTCTATCCAAATCCTGAATGATCATTGTGCGGAGACGGTTTGCCTGAACATATTCTGTTGCCGATAAAAAACGTGAGGTACGGAAGATGTTAGGCCAATTTCCTTTTCCCTGAAGCACCAATTGCGTATCCATTTTACTTCGTGTCAATTCGTCAAACGATGCAGAACATTCTGCATCAAGAATAAAAGAAATACTACTGATAGGATATTTTGATAGCTCGATGGGAACAAGTGTTGCTCCTAATTTCTTTAAAACATCCATTGCAGAATCATTGAATTCTTTACCTTCCTTCACGCTGTCAAAATCAGATTTTACGTATCCAATGCGCAGATTTTTCATTGAAAGTTTCTTCGGTTCGTAAGAAAAGGGGACATCATAGATTGTAGGATCGATTCCGTCTGGTCCATAAATAGAATTGAACACAAGTGCGCAATCTTCCACAGTTCTACATATCGGTCCGAGTTTATCCATTGACCAACTGAGTGCCATTGCACCAACTCGGCTTACTCGTCCGTATGTCGGCCGAAAACCGGTAGTTCCGCAGACGGTTGATGGAGAAACGATGGATCCCCAGGTTTCCGATCCAATAGCGAATCCAACAAGTCCGGCTGCGACTGCAGATGCAGAACCAGCGGAAGAACCGCTTGATCCTTGTGTTGTGTCCCACGGATTACGCGTCATTCCACCAAACCAAACATCATCCATTGCAAGTTCACCCATGGAAAGCTTTGCAACAAGCACAGCTCCGGCTTCTTCAAATTTTTTGATGACTGTCGCATCGTGATCGAATGTTTGATTTTTGAACGGAACCGAGCCCCATGTTGTCGGAATGTTTTTCGTCGAAAGAAGATCTTTTGCACCATATGGAATTCCGTGTAGCGGCCCGCGATAATGTCCGGCTGTAATTTCTTTATCGGCACGTTTTGCTTGATCAAGTGCGAGTTGTTCTGTCAAAGTGATAACACAATGCAGTTTTGGTGCATATTTTTTCAACCGATCGATGTAGAATTTTGTCAATTTTTCGGATGTTATTTTTTTCGATTTAATCAATGAAGCGAGTTCACCGACCGAATAGAATGCAAGGTCATTGATGTCTTTAGGTAAGGAAACTTTCTTCGAACCTACCGGAGCAAATTTACTTTTTCCATTCGGAAGTTTCATCCCGATTGGAATTGGGTTGAATAATACCGCCGGCATAACATCGTAGGGTATATGGACGGATCGCATTCGAATATAACTATCTCGCCGGTAGTTCAGATCGGCAAGCATGGAGTCACGCTGAGCTTCATTGAATTGTAATCCGATAATTTTTTCGGCGGACAAGACATCACGAGTTGTGATTGAATCTTGCGCGTAAACATACAAACTCAAAAAAACAATCAAAGCAAATTTATTCTTCATGCGAACACCTTAAAATATTTATCTCAATTCTAATCTCATTGTTTGAATTTTATCGCGATAAAAACCGAGCGTACGAAGCATCTCTGAATAACCGGATTCGGATGGACGGAGGTTATTGCAATATTCAACAACAATATCATTTCGATCGGGGTATGAGCCACGGATATGATTGATGAATTGTAATAATCCCTGCGAGAATACACCAACGGATGAGTTTGTAAGAAAGAATATTCTCAATCCATAGTTCTCGATCCAAATAATTGGCAGCCCGCTGCTAAAGATAATATAATTCCCGGATAAACGTGAAACACGAATCGACAATTCTGGTGAATTGTTCAGATCTACTCCAATACCATAAGGATTAGCAGGATCACAAGCATTGACAACTAATGGCATTTCATTGAACGCTTTTCGAGATTTAATATCGTCAAGCATTCGAACGGCATCAGGCAGTGCGAATTGCATACCGGATAAACCTTCAACAAAATATCCCCTCCGAATCTCTCCGCGCATCTCCATTCGCTGAAATTCCATCGCTAACATTGACCAGGGGAACAAATTTTCCTCACGTTTTGCAATTTCACGTGCAACGATACCATACCGAAGTAATATCTGCTGAGCCTGTCGTTCGATCTTTTCAGTATCAGAAACAAGCGGACCGATAATACTTTTAGTATGTACCAGCGACCATCGTCCATTCCAACCCGGGACTTGTTTGAATGCTTGCCGGACACTTTTCATCGCGACTGATTTCAAAGGGTTCCTTCGAGGATTAACTATTTCAATCCGTTCAGCAGGAAGTTCGGATTCAGAACTTCGGTACCGTTTGATGTTCAAAACTTCATCAACGACATCGTTGGTAACGAGTCCGTTCCAAAATAATTCCGATAATGTTTTATTGATCGTTGAAAGGGAATAGGTCGTATGCTCACGAATATCAGATAAGAACGATGCGCCATTCTCTTTGAAGAATTCATATACACTTCTTGCATGTTTCGATAATCCTTCGATCGACTGCTCTTTTGATCCAAGGAAAAATACACCCTCTCCTCGTCCGATCCATTGAGATTTTCCGGAATTAGTTCCAACATTGAAGAATTCCCCCCGCTGTGCACATTGTCGAATCAGTTTTCCATCATATTGTTGCAGACGAGTACGGAAAATTTCTGATTCCCAAAGTTCGGGGGAAAGTGCAAATCCTTGAAATTTATCAAGAATAGCTCGCAATCCATCATCATCCCGTACTTGTGTGGATGGGTCGCGATGCTGCCATTGTAAAAGCAATTGTGTGAATTGAGAAATCGCTGCCGGTTTGATCTCTTTGCGGAGAATGGAAATGGATGCTCTATGGATCCGTTCAAAATTTGGCCGGTAACACCATTGTTCTTCCTCGGAATCATTTGTCAGAATTCCGTGAACAATATTTTGAGTTTTTAACAATGTTTGAAGAATGTGATGACATTCATTACGTTCAATTCCGAATCGCTCGGCGATCGTTGTTGTCGTCAGAGTTCCATGTGAAAATAACATTCTCTGCAAAACATATCGAAGAGATTCTTCTCTAGAAAATTCCTTATCTGTGTCAATTCCGGCGAAGATTAATATCCATTCTTTAGGAAAAACCGAAATGGGTCTGTAGATCGGTAATTCTTCGGTTAAGACAAAATATTCTTTGTTGCCGATCAAAATTAGTGAAATAATATTCTTCGATTGTAAATGAACGATGAATTCTTTGTTCTCTACTCGACTTAGCACATCTTCATGGGTTAATTCACCTAAGCGTAAAAAAACTTCCATCAACTCTTCCGGAGTCCGTGCTCTACGAGTCAGTGCTGTGAACTGCAACTGCTCTTCAACTTTCACTACAGCATCAGTTCGGACAATTGTTTTAAGTTCTTCGATATTGACAACTTTGGAGATCAATTCTCTGTTCAAAGAAGCGAATTGCTGTTTAGCGGAATCTTTAGGATCATCCCATTGGTACATATATACCGCGGCAAAATCGAATAATAATGTTGAAGCGAAAGGAGAAGGGACTTCATTCTGGATTGTGTGAATGTAGATCTCTTCTGATTCAATTTTTGTGATGATCTCTTTGAAATGCTCAAAATCCAACACATCAGTCAAGCATTCGCGGATCGTTTCGATGACAATGGGAAAATCATTGTATTGTCGAACTATTTGTAACAGGTCGGCGGATTTCAATCGTTGAAGAAAGAACGGTCTGCGTTTCCCTGGAGTTCCTTTTAGTAAAAGCAGCGAACGTTCCGCATTTTGTCTGAAGAGCGCGCCAAATAATGGCGACGATGGAATTTCTTCAAGGATAATCTGTTGCGCAGTCTGGAGAGTAATACCTGAAAACAGATCCAGAGGCAATCGTTCTGCATCTGAACAACGGAACAGAATACCGTTATCATTATAGAGCATTTGAATGTCAATGCTCAACCGTTGTTTGAGTGAATATGATAGAACGATTCCAAGAAGACCATTGACACCTTTGCCATAACAGGAATGTACGACTATGCGAGGATCGCCGACTTCATCGCGAAATCCTTCAATTACTAATGTCTTATGTGTTGGAACAATCTTAGTTGAAGAGCGTTGATCTTCAACATACTCAATAATATTTCGCGTTGAGTGAGAATCAATTGGGTAATTTTCAAGAACTTGTAATTGGTCACTCTGAGTAAGCGAGTCCATCTTCTCGGACGTGCGTATCGAAGGGTCATCTTTCGATGTGCTCGCTATAACTTTGTCATGATTTGTTTGCTCAAGATGACTTTGATTTGAAAGTTCTTCTAAAAATTCTCCAACGCGTACGCCAAGTTCATACGTTCTTCCAATTCCTTCCCCGCGCCAAAACGGCATTCGAGCAGGCTGGCCGGGTGCAGGAGAGACAATTACCTTATTTGCATCAATATCCATCATTCGCCAAACATTGGAGCCAAGAATGAATGTGTCTCCCGCACGACTTTCATATATAAATTCTTCGTCAACCTCACCGACTTTTGTTTTTAGATCTTCAAGATACACGCCAAAATATCCCCGATCGGGAATCGTACCAGCGTTCATAATTGCAAGAAGTGAAGACCCGGGAAGAGCAGAAAGCAGATTATGTAATTTGTTCCACATTATACGAGCGCGAAGTTCTCGGAATGCGTCGTTCATGTATCGTCCGGCAAGCATTTCAAGAACGGAATGAAACACGCTTTCATTCAAAGTGCGATAACAGTATGATTGACGAATAAGATCGAAAATTTCATCGACATTCCATTCTTCAATTCCTACCATAGCGACGATCTGTTGAGCAAGAACATCGAGACAATTTTGAGGAATGAACGTTTGTTCAATATTGTGTTCAATCATTCCTTTGGTTACAACAGCACTTTCGATAAGGTCTTCTTTGTGAGTAACAAACAACCGTCCTTTGCTGTGTGCATTGACTAAATGCCCTGAACGTCCGACGCGCTGCAAACCTCGCGCAACACCTTTGGGTGATTGTATTTGCACTACAAGATCGACCGTTCCAATATCTATTCCAAGTTCAAGTGCGGAGGTAGTGATGAGCACGCGAAGTTTTCCAAGTTTTAGATCGGTCTCTAGTTGTTCTCGAACAGTACGCGACATGCTACCGTGATATGCAAAAACTTTGAAATCAGATTGTTGATGTTGAATAGCCGACTTTAAATTTTCAGGAGAGAATTGTCGTTTATTATAGAATGGCACAGCATAATTGTTTGTTGTATCCTGTACTCCTTCTAGAAGTTCATTCAATCGAGAAGCAATTCGTTCCGCAAGCCTTCTATTGTTGACAAAAATAAGAGTTGTGTGATGTTCATTAATAAGTTGTAGTAATTGAGGAAAGACGAGAGACCAAACAGTGTCCATCGGCATATCAGAAAAATTGCGGACGGCACAAATAACTTTTAGATCAACACTTTTTTTATATCCCGCATCAACAATGGTGACCTTGCGGGGAACAAGTTTTTCATTATTCCATTCAAAGCCTCCAAGGAATTGTGCAACTGCTTCCAACGGTTTTTGTGTGGCGGAAAGACCGATACGAACAAAAGATTTTCGTTGTTCTCCTGAATTTGTTTTTTGAACAAGGTGTTCCAGTCGTTCCAACGATAAAGAAAGATGAACTCCTCTTTTTGTATTACTAATTGAATGAATCTCATCGATAATCACAAATTGTACGGAATGGAAGAGATCGCGTGATTTTTCAGACGATAGAATTAGAAATAACGACTCCGGAGTAGTGATAAGAATATCCGGCGGGTATTTCAGCATTCGTGCGCGTTCGGTTTGTGTCGTATCTCCGGTCCGGACAGCGCTTCGAATCTCGGACATTGTAATTCCATGTCTCTCTGCTTCATTTAGTATTCCATTGAGAGGAATCTCAAGATTACGATGGATATCGTTGTTAAGGGCTTTAAGTGGCGATACATAAAGGACACGAATACCATTGATTGGATTGGCATTGTATACATCTTTTGTATTTTTTTTAGATCTCTTAAGTTTTTTACCTTTCAATTCCGATACAACATCCGATTTAGTAGGCGCTGATGCTGAAATAATACCTGCAATAGCAATATTCTCTTCAACTAAATGGTTGAGGCACCATAAAAAGGCGGCAAGTGTTTTTCCGGAGCCGGTTGGAGCAACAATAAGGGTGTGGTTTCCTTCAGAAATTGACGGCCAACCACGCTGTTGTGGTGGAGAAGGCGGGCCAAAAGTTTTTATAAACCAGGCACTGACAATCGGATGAAATTTCTCAAGGATATTTTCTGACATTACGACCAATGTAAGCAAAAAGGAGTTAAGAGGGAAAAAGGAAAAGAAATTTTACTATAAGGAACAATATGGTACAAGTTTATCTTCATCAACTTTATGATGACTGCCTAGTCATCAGCAGTGAAAAGTCTGATATCGCAAATGTATTTCCTTGGTAATACTTTACTCTAAATTAATTGGCGCAGGTATTGTGCTAAATTGATTTTCTCTGAAACAATCGCTATACTTTGCTGTTAATACAGAGTATTCATCGAAAAAAAAGAAAAATGATTCAACCATTGCGGATTTTATTTATTGAGAACAATGAAGAAAGCATCACTCTTTTTAAAAGCGAGATGCGAAAGTCCGGTATTGATCATACCTTGCGACATATTGTCTCATTTGATCTTATTCCTGAAGCGCTTGAAGAGTTTTTTCCTGATATAATAGTTTTTGATTTTTCCATCGCAGAAATAAGACCTTCTGACACGATCACTATCGTCAAGAACATGATCGCAGCCACTCCGCTCATCATCTATTCTGATGTTGTCAATGAAGAGATTGTTGTTGAATGTATGCGTTCGGGCGCAGCGGATTATGTTTTCAAACAGCATTCGGTCCGTCTTGGATCTGCAATTGAAAATGCAATTGACAAACGGCGTGTCATGGAAGAATTGCGATTGAGCAATGAACGTTTTAATACCCTTGCCAAAGTTTCCACAGTTGGAATATTTCTCGCTTCTGCCGATGGTTCTTATTTATATGTGAATGATCGATGGTCGGAATTAACCGGACTGAGTTATGACATTGCATTTGGTGATGGTTTTTTGAAAGCCGTTCATACTCATGACAAAAAACGAGTCCGTACAGAATGGCACCGATGTATTCGTGAACAAAGTGCATTTCAATCAGAATATCGTTTGTATAGAGAACAAGACAAAAAAGAATTATGGGTTTTCGGTCAGGCATTGCCGGAGTTGAATGCCAATGGTTCTCTTGCAGGTTTTGTCGGAACCATCACCGATATCACTGATCGTATGAATTCTGAAATTGAAATTGACAGTTCACGTAAACAATTGCGGGCTTTGACAGTACGATTACAGAATATTCGAGAAGAAGAACGAACTCAAATTGCGCGTGAAATTCATGATGACCTTGGTCAGTCATTGACCGGATTAAAAATGGATATCGCCTGGTTGAACAATAATGTTGCCAATGCGACTGAAGCGATTCAGAAACGAATGAACATAATGATGTCGCTTGTTGACAGCACCATTCAAAAAGTGCGTAAACTTGCCACCGATCTGCGCCCCGGTATCCTGGATGATATTGGTCTTGCCGCTGCAATAGAATGGCATGGGAAGGATATCAGCGAGCGTACCGGTTTAAAATTTTCATTTCATCTTGATGAAGAATTGAACATCGATGAGAAACGATCGACAGCATTTTTCAGAATTTATCAGGAATCGTTGACAAATGTTATTCGCCATGCCCATGCAAAGAATATTTCCGTTATTCTTCGGAAGGAATCGAATAATATTTTCTTGATTATCAATGATGATGGTAAAGGAATTGCTCACCATGAAATTATTAATCCGCGCTCTATTGGATTACTGGGTATGAAAGAACGCGCATCAAGTTTTAATGGAGATATGCAGGTGATTGGTCAGCCGAACGCCGGCACTACAATCCGTGTTCGAATCCCGTTGACAGAGCCTGTAAAACAACTGAATTAAATATAAGATTTGTACCGATGTTTTCCTTAGCTTTGTGTGTAGTTGCATAACGATCGTACGTTGATGGGTACACGAAATTCAAAAATCAATGTTGTAGTAGTAGATGATTCGGAGATTATTCGAGACAGGATCACGGTCTTGCTGTCAGAAGTGCCGGCAGTGAATATTGTTGGTTACGCCGATAATCCGCTTTCGGCGATAGAATTGATAATGAATACTAATCCTGATGTCGTTATTCTCGATATTTTCCTTACGGGCGGAAGCGGAATTCACGTGCTCAAAAATATCCGCGGTAAAAAAATGATGTCAAAAATCATCATGTTGACAAACTATGCACAGGATGAATACAGGAAAAAATGTTTTGAAGAAGGCGCAGATTTCTTTTTTGACAAATCGACGGAGTTTGACCGTGTTGTAGAAATTATTTCAAAACTCTCAACAACGGCATAACACTTTTATATTTTACAATCTATTTATCATCAGAAACGGAGTTAGTGTATGACAGAAACAATCTTCCGTGCCGGCGCGCTGCTTATGAATCGCCTGAACTATCTGCAGAAATTTGCGATTATTGCAT
The DNA here is from genome assembly GCA_964409765.1 of uncultured Chitinophagaceae bacterium. GTDB lineage: Bacteria > Bacteroidota > Ignavibacteria > UBA10030 > UBA8401 > UBA8401. The sequence goes on along the minus strand of CAYPEM010000018.1, from coordinate 19,386 downwards.
TATTATTATTGATCCCAAGTTTTGGTCTGTTGTATGTGGTTACCACTCAGATTAATAAGAACGTAGAGTATTCTCAAAAAGAATTGACCGGAATAACGTACAATACTGCACTTCGGCAGATGTTTGAGGAGATCCAGATGCATCGTGAAGCTTCGACCCAATTTTTCCTATTGGATTCAACTGCACAACAATCAATGGTAAAAGTTCAACAGCGCATTGAAGAGGCAGTGATCGGAGTCGACGCAGTCGATACGAAATTTGGCGATGCGCTTTCTGTTAAAGAGCAATGGAAAAACATTAAAATTGACTGGAAAAACCTGAAGAGCCGAGCATTTACTCACAAGATGGAAAAAAGCGAAGAGCTGCATAATAAATTGATGTCGGACATTCTTGCTCTGATCATCGATGTTGCCGATAATTCCAATCTGACGCTTGATACCGATATTGAAACGTATTACCTGATGAATATTACAAATTTCAAAGTACTTCAATTGACTGAAGCGTTAAGCCGTTCAAAAATATTGTTAAGAACATATGGTGCTGATTCAGTTCTTTCTTCCGATCATCGTAATATGTTTACAATCCAAGCCGGAAATATTCAGCCGTTAATGTCTGATATCGCTGATGCTGTGAACAGAATCAATACATATAATCAACCGGTTTCACCATTAGTTGAACCATCGTATGTAGATCTTAAAACAAGAACAGATCAATATCTTGAAATCCTGCAATCCGAAATTTTGGATGATAGTCTGCGAATGATCCGAGGCGTTGATTTAACCATCCTCAATCGTCCGATAAAAGCCGGTCTTGATGTTTTTGATATCCAGGTTCCGATTTTAAAGAACCTTATCTCTCAGCGAATCAACACCTTGGAAAACCAAATGTTCATCTATTCGTTTGGAACATTGGTTGTTCTTCTTTTTGTTTCGTACCTGTTGGGTGGGTTTTATAGTTCAGTTATCGGAACCGTGCGAACATTGGAAGATGTTGCCACACAACTGAATGAAGGGAAAATTACTGAAGTCGTTGAAGTAGAGACACGAGATGAGTTGGGACGTGTTGCACGATCGTTCAATCAAATCGCGTTGAGTTTGTTACAACGAAATAAAGAACTCGAAGATAACCGCATACAGATCGAGGCAACGAATACGGCCTTGCGTGAAACCCAAACCGCTCTTGTGCAAGGAGAGAAAATGGCATCACTTGGTCAAATGGTAGCCGGACTTGCTCATGAAATAAATACTCCTCTTGGTTATGTAAAAAACAACATTGAAATGATGATTAATAACCAGCAAACAATCAATGAAGCCATTGAGAAATATCAAAAGCTGCTGGATCTACTTGTGAATGGTGTTGAAGAAGGGTTGGAAGAAACGGTGACGGATCTTGCAATGCTTTCAACGGAACTTGAGAAAAATACCGTTCTAGAAGATAGTAAAACAATGTTATCACAGGCGCTGGTCGGCACAGAGCGCATACAAGAGTTGATCAGAAACCTGCGTGAATTCTCACGCCTTGATGAAGCCGATCTTGCAAAGATCGACTTGAATAATTCATTAGAAGCGACACTCGTTATTGCGAACAACATCATCAAGAACAAAGCAGTCGTTAAAAAAGATTTCACCCCAAATCTTATGGCGGAATGTTATCCTGCACAATATAATCAGGTCATGCTAAATTTATTGACCAATGCAGCGCAGGCAATTGATGGTCAAGGAACGATCACGATACGAACGTACAAAGAACCCGGCAATCCGGATATGGCTGTTGTTCGAATTTCTGATACTGGACGCGGCATTCCGCAGGAAAATCTAGGAAAGATTTTCGAACCGTTCTTTACCACCAAAAAAATTGGTGAAGGAACAGGGTTAGGCTTGTCAATATCATATAAGATCATAGAAAAACATAATGGTTCGATAAAAGTTGAAAGTGAAGTAGGGCGTGGAACTGATTTCTATGTTCGTATTCCGGTGGTTCAACAAAGAGTCGGGAAATAATGCCGGTCATTATTTTTATGACGACATCTATATGTTAAAATGATGCAGATCAATGATGCATCAGGAGAAAGAGCAATGGCAACAACACATATAACAGAAAAAGCAAATATACTTTTTGTTGATGACGAACCGATGATTCTCTCGTCACTGAACATGTTGTTCAAAAATAAATACAAAGTATATCTTGCTGAAAATGGATTTGATGCTTTAGAAATTATCAAATCAGTTTCCATCAAAGTGATCGTGAGCGACCAAAGGATGCCGGGAATGCTTGGCCATGAATTATTGCGTCAGGTAAAAGATATTAGTCCCAACACTGTTCGTATGCTCTTGACCGGATATTCCGATCTCGATGCGATCATCGGATCGGTCAATGCGGGTGAGGTGTTTCGGTTTATCAACAAACCGTGGCAGGGCGAATTTATGCTGTATGTTATGAAACTTGGCGTTGAAATTTACGATAAGGTTACAAAATTACAGAAAGACGAAATGCAGAAGAATGAGGAACCGATCACTGAGGAGAATCCTGTGACCGGTCATCGAGTGCATATTGAAGTTGAAGAGGAAAGTTCAACAGTATTATTTGTTGATTACAGCGAAGAAGAGACCGGGAAGCTCATTGATAAATATGGAAGTCTATTCAATACCGTTGCAGTGAATTCGATCGATGCAGCTTTTCAAGAAATGGCCAGAAAGCCCGTATCGGTCATTGTCAGCAATATCAATTTCGGTGATGTCGATGGTGTCAGTTTTCTTGATACCGTACGCCGTGAATATCCCAATACGGTATCAGTCATTCTTACGGAGGTCAAAGATGCTCAGCTTGCAATTCGTTCAATCAACGAATTGAACGTGTTCCGGTATCTTGTCAAACCTATGCCGGAAGACCAGATTTCCCACACATTGGAAAAAGCAATTGAACGAAGTAAGGCATTTAAAGCGGCTCCCCATAAAAATGTCTTGAAAATGGCAGAGGAAATCGCTCCGGATCGATTTGCAAAAAATGAAGAGAGTACGTTGCGTTTGCGTTTGCGAGCAGCCCAAGCGTTATTGGCAAAGAATAGATCAAAATAAATTTTTGCAACACACCCATGATGAAACAATTGATCATAATATGCCCCGCAACCCCACGCGGGGCTTATTGTTTGGCATGAATAAATGTAATTACCATTGCAAAATTTATCACAAAAAATAATCGGTGCCGAACACCTCACTGAAGTGATTGTGTTCTTGAAAAATGCTGACCGGTTCATTCGCCAGGGTGATATCAATCGAGCACTTACGGAGATCGTACGGGCCCGAGAAATAAACCCCACCATTATGTACGCCCGTGCATATGAAGAATATGTACGTTCTGCAATCGTAAAACATGATGATGCTTCCGATGCACACGATGACCCTGCAATATCTCAGAAAACAATCATTGACAATCTTTTGCCGACACTTGAGAAAATTTTGGATCTTGCTCTGAAAGAAGTGAAACGAAGTGCTTTTTCGGCATATAAAGATAAAGAAATGCTTGCACTGCAACAGGGGCGAGAGAAGCAAAGCCAGCATGAAGAACGGTTACACGCTGAAGGTCTCGAAAAGAAAATCTCCGATTATTTAAATCGAGCCAAATTCTTTAAGTCGAAAGGTGATTTTCATTTTGCCTTGAATGAAATTTCCCGGGCATACCTGCTAAATCCAACGGATGAACGGATCAAATTGATTGAAGAGCAAGTTAAAGCTTCTCAGGAACAGAATCATGACAAGGACAATGAAGAGAATACACAACAACTAAGTTCTGAGCTCCAGCAGCGTGAGCGATTATTGGCGGAATTGCATGATAAGCGTGTCGACGAAAAATTAAAAGAAGAAGCATACCAACAAGCACGATCGCAAAAAATAAAGCAATATGTTCACCAAGTGCGGTCATTGTTTGCTGAGAATAAGATCGATGATGCATTGAGCCAATTGGCATTTGTTTCAGTGCTCGATCCTTTAAACGAAGATGTTTTGGAATTAAATTCAAAACTTCGTGACGCCCAGACCAAAATGCATGAAGACAGTCTTGCATTCAAACAACAAGAGGATGAAGCTGAACAAAAAAAGAAGGAAGCTTCCCAGCTCATTATTCAAAAAAATTTAGAAAAAGCAGAGGAATTATTACTCTCCGAACGGTTTTCAGAGGCACTTCGTTTGACCACCCAGGCATATTTTATTGACCCAGCCAACGAAACAACCGTCGGTCTTGAGAAGAGAATATTAGAACGTGAGGAAGAATTCATTCAGCGTGAAGAGGCTCTTCGAAAACAGCGGGAGGAAGAACGCCGGCGAAAACAAGAATTTGATCTCCACCGTCTTTCAATTCAACAGAAAAAGAGGGAACAGATCCGTGACCGAATTGAATCAGAAACAAAATTCTTGAGAAATGAAGAAGAAGTGTTGTTGTGTCTTTCCAGAGCACGCGGTTTTTTAAGTATTTCCAATTTTGAGGAAGCTCTTGCTCAGATCGGGAAAGCATTCAAGATCAATCCGTTCGATGAAGAGATCGCAAAATTGCAACGTGAAATCATAGATTCGGAAAAAAGATCAAAACTATCCAGTCGAGGTGGATCGAAAATAATCAGTGAAGATGTAAAACTGTCCAATGAAACGACTGTAAAGATAATTCAGGAATCGATTATTAAAGCACAAGAACTGAGGAAATCGCTTCAGTTTCAGGAAGCTTTGAACGTCATAACAGAGGCGTACAGACATGATCCGATGAATGAAATACTTTTCGGATTAGAAGGAGAGATTCAAGAAGAATACTTAAAATATGATGAACAGCAACAAGCGGAATTGCTATCATCCAAGAATAATCAAGGAATCAGAAAAAGTTTAGCAATGGCACGAGAAAGTCTTTCGCGCGAAGCATTTGGCGAAGCGTTTGCGTGGGTGGATTATGCGTTAAGCTTTGATATGAAGCATATGGATACGATACGACTTCGAGATGAAATTGAAAAAGCAGAGGTTTTGTTTGAAAAAAACAGAGAAGCAAAGAATAAAGAAGATATGATACAAAAACATCTTGAGGTTGCATCACAACGAATTGACGAAGGCCGGATAATCGAAGCGATGCTCGAAGTTGATATTGCTTTACGTGCAGATCCAATCCATCATGGTGCAATCGAATTGCGAAAACGGCTTGAAGAACTGCAGAAAATTCAATAAATCGTTCAATTATATTTTATTATAACATTCTAACCGTATTGACTGTTGCATTGACTGTATAAATTTTTTAAGATTGATAGAGATTAACACACAAAATTATTGAAAGAAATGTCCCCGCAAGCGAATAATACATCTTTACCAATGTCTGAGCGGTTGAAAGAAGTTGCTCAACTCTTAAAACAAGCCGACAAACTTGTTAAGGAGGGAGAACTTTCGGCCGCATTGGAATTTATTGCAAAGGCACGGTCCTTTGATTCTCGCCATTTATATGCTTTAGCATATGAAGAGCGTGTTCGTACGTTACTGAATGCAAAAATTCAAGAAGAAGCGAAGAGGAAATCAGCTGGTACAGCAGTTACGACTTCGTCTGAAAGTGAGCAAAAAATATCTCCGACTCTCCAACATCTTTCCAACCTTGCAATTATTGAAGCTCAACATAGCGCAACCGTTGCTGCTCAACAGGAAGAAATTACTGCTCGGCAAAAAAGAGAAGAGGAAGAACGATTAAAGAATGACGAGTTACGCCGTAATGCAATCGAGTCGAAAATTGCCTCATTTCTCACCCGTGCCAATGGATATTTTGAACGAAAAGAATATACCCGGGCGCTCGATGAGATAGCGCGTGCCTATCTTCTAGATCCGGTCAATGATAAGATTCAATCACTCGAAGAAACCATTCTCAGCAAACAGGAAGAATCCAAACGCGAAGAAGAAGTTGAACGCTTGCAAAAAGCTGAAGAGGAACAGAAACGACGAGCAGAACAACTCAAGAGCCAATCGATCCAATCACAAAAGGAAAAAGAGGATAAACTTCACAAGGAAGAACAAGAGCGGAGGAGGGGTCAAGAGGAAAAAGTAAAACAGTATTTGGAGAATATTAACAATCTTTATAAGGAAAATAAACTTGATGAAGCTTTAAGCGAATTGGCGTTCGTGATTGTCATCGATCCGTTGAATGCAGAAGTGTTGAGTTTGGAACAAAAGATTCTGGAGTCTCAAGAACATCAACAGAAAGTCCAGCTGGAGGAATATCAACGTCAGCAACTTGACCGGCAGAAGAAACGTGAAATGGTGTTGTCGACGGTTCAGAAACATATTTCAAATGCGGATATGCTTGCTCATCAGCAGAAATTTACAGAAGCTCTCCGTACGATCACGCGAGCAACGGTTCTTGATCCTATCAACGAAGAATTGCAGGAATGTGAACGCCGAATTCTTACCATGCGTGAAGAATACCAACGTCAGCAAGAAGAGAGTAAAATCTCCCTTCAGGCTCATATTCGCAGTCAACAAGAAGAAGAACTGAAGCGCATTGAAAAAAACGACCGCGAACGGGTTCTGCTTGGTGAGACCGATGAGTCACGCATTCATCAGCAAGAGGATAAACAAAAGATCGACCAGTATTTGAACAGAGCGAAACAATTCCTTGATGAACGTCAGTTTGAAGCGGCACTTGGGGAAGTCGCCCTTGCCTTTATCATCAATCCGTTTGATGATGATGTAAAGATAATGGAGCAATCTATCCTGAGTGAACGAGAAGCACTACAACATCAAGATGGTATCCAGGCTCTTCAAATTCAAGAGGATCAACAGAAAAGTAAAAGTACTGCAAATGCAAAGATTCAAATGCATCTCATGGAGGCCGAACGCCTCCGTTCGATCCGGCAATACAGCAAAGCATTTAATGAAGTTGCCAAAGCATTTATTCTCGACCCGTTAAACGAAGATACGCAGGAGTATGAACAACGGCTTCAAAATGAATTTGACGCTTTCTTATCAGAAGAACATGCTCGAAAGGACTTGGAAGAACGAACGAAAGCTGTCAATCGGCATCTTGAGCATGCAGCAGAACTGTTGGAACGGGATTTTTTTGAAGAAGCATTATCTGAAGTATCGAGCGGATTGCTTGTGGATGAGAACAATCAGCAATTATTGGAATTGAAAGAACGAATTTCCGCTGCATCACTTCAATGGGAAAAACAACACCGTAAGGAAAGCCGTGATCTTGAAGTTCAAAAATTATTAGTTGTTGCAAGAGAATATCTTGTTGTTGAAAAATTAGATGAAGCAAGGATCGCTGTACAAAAAGCGTTAGAATTTACTCCGGAGCATGCAGAATCGTTGTCGTTGCTTTCCGAGATAGTATCTGCAACTGACCGAATAACCGAATTGCAAAAAGCGGAAAAGAAAAACGAACGGATTGCAGCTCATTTAACTGCTGCCCAATCCCTGTTAATGTCGAATGTATTTGATAAAGCATTGGTTGAGATCCTTTCGGGATTAGTGCTTGATCCCACAAACACTGAATTACAAAAACTTGAACAACGGATCACAGCACTTCATGATACAAAAATATCAACCGAACACACTCCACTGCATGCACGGTCGACACCACATCATATCTCAAAGGAAGAACAAGACCGTCTTATTCGTATCCATATCCGTGTCGCATCAGAATTCCGATCGCAAAAAGAGTTTGGGAAAGCATTGGATGAAGTAGCTCACGGTCTTACCGTTGATCTGACTAATGCAGAATTGCTTCAGCTGGATAACGATATTCGTATTGAACAAGAAGAATTTGATAGCAAAGCAGCACAAGGTCTGAAACTCATCTATTCCAGTTCGAAAGCGGCAGGATAAAATGTCCATTGAATCTATACCGATGTTACTTCATAAGGCAAAGGATGAAGTGCTTCATCATCAATATGCCGCCGCATTAAAGATTATTCGTGACGCTAAAATTATCGATATTCAGAATATTTACCTTTCTACTCTTGAACAATTTGTTGCAAAACTAGTTCTGCCTTCTTCTGCAGAATCGGTCGACGATACTGCTGCGGAGAATGAACAAATGCTCATGATATTGGTCGATCGATCTTTGAAAGACACTGAACGAAGGAGTGTTAATCGAACACATGGAATTTCCGTTCCTGATGAACGGACGCTGCTGCAGGAAAAAATCAAGAATCAATATTTCCAACGTGCGGATGAATTTATTGAGAAGAAAGAATATGGAAGAGCGTTGGAAGAGATACGACGGATATATTTTTTTGATCCGTTGAATTTTGTTGCCAAAGAATACGAGCAAAAGATAGTGCAGCTTGCCGAACTGAATAAGAAATAATTTTTAAGGCTGTTTTGTTTTTGACAACAAACGTGCCAACGTTCGGATTGATCTTGGGTCGATCGTGAATGATTTTACATCGATCTTTTCGTTCTTCTTATCCCGAAAGTACAATAACCCCCGAACAGATCGTGCGCTTGTCATATTTTCAACAATAAGCCTGCTGGCAACCACCGCAAATTTTATCACATGTTTTGCATCCCGTTCGTTTCTGAAACCGGTCTTTTGGATTTTTAATTCATTGGATGGTTTGCCATCGATGATAAATTGAACATGGGTATTTGCCGGAAGCTGCGGTTTAAGCGCGGCATTGAATTTTCCTATCTCTTCAAAACGGAAAGCATACAAGGGATCGCGATCTGCCCGCACTTCAAAATCAGGGATGAAAACCAATTCATATCCCAATAATCCTGCCGTTCCAAGTTTGTGCTGAACTGTTACGGGTGTGGAGAAGGAAAACCAGCGGCCGGGACCATGTTCTTGTATGGGATAAATCTCATCATCTTGTGAAAATCCGAAAGAGTATAACAGAAAGGACAATAAAACAATACGTAAGTAATTTTTCATAATATACGACCGGTATGATTTTTACAATGGAGAGTGTGGTTGTCCATATATATTATACACCTGAACGGACAAAGGCATTATGGATATTGAAAAATCTGATTTTTTTATTCAAATTCCATCAGTTCTGCACAAAAATAAGAAAAATGCAGTACATTGTAAAGGAAATGAAATATTTTTATAACCCTTGAGTGTTACTTTCCGTAACTTAATACCGAATACTGTCGTATTTAATCAACCATTTTTCTGCGATCTTAATGACAACTCTCTTGCATCGAACAATGATTTATAGAATTCTGCTGGGACTGCTGTTGTCATTCCTTTTGATCCTTTCTGCCGTTACTTTTTATTCTTTCTTTAGCACGCCGACCGATGAGAATGTTTTCAGAAATCCTTTGTCGAATTTAATGGTTGTGAAGAGTTTTTCAGCAGAGATGATCGGTAAGCGAGTTGTTCAAAACACTAGATCACTCCCAATAACGTCGACTCTGGACTCCATTATCACCGGAGATCTTATTATTTCTATCAATAACGGCACTGTGAAAACTATGAAGGATGTTGCCGAAGCTCTTGATGAAGGACCTCAGAATGATATCCGGTTTGAAGTGCTGCGGCCGTCGTCCAATACTATCATCACCTTTAAGACAAAACGTTCATTATTGAAAAATGAATTTTTAGTATTTCTTCCACCTCACGTAATAGTGACCGATGTTACAGCAGGTGGTGCTTCCGATAGAGCCGGAATGAAGGTCGGGGATCTTATTTTACGGATCAATGAACAAGAATTTAAAACTGATGTTGAAGCAGACCGGATCCTGCGCTTGGGTCAGATCGGCAGGTCATTGAAGTATGAAATCCTTCGTGAAAACAATTTTATTGAATTGAATGTCGAACTTGCAAAATTTGGAATTCCAGTTACTACGTTGATCTTTTGTTTAACTGGATTGGTGTGGATGAGTATTGGCGGTTTTATTGTTCTATCGAGACCGAATATTATTGCTGCGCGTTTGATCGGTTCATCATTTGTATTTATTGGTTTCTTTGTGACAGTTGTTATTGTGCGGAGAGATTTCGACGTAACACCATTCATCGTTATCCGCAACGGCATCATGAGCGCCGGTTTCGTTTTTGGAATCATCGCAATGTTTCATTCAACTCATTATTTTCCGTTAGAACGAACCGATCTTACCGGGAAGAAATGGATCATTCCCGGGTATTATGTTACGGGAATAATATCATCGATTCTAACATTGGTTTTCAATTCTCTAATACCTTTTACACTTCTGTTATTCTATGGAATATATATTGCTGTTCGATTTCGGAAAGGTATTTCTTATGAATACAAACGGCTAAACCGTGTGATCAAATGGACATCATTGATCGTTTCATTTCTGTCTATTGTCATTTCAATCATTACACTCTTTTTCACAACGTTCCTGCAGGCGACCGTGGTTGCGGTTGTGGGAGTTTTACTGATATCAATTCCATTGTCGTATTTGTTTACAATCGGACGATATCGTTTACTCGATATTAACTTTCGCGTTCGCAGAAACACCCAATACAGCATCGCGACTATTCTCTGGGGCATTAGCGTCTTTTATTTTTTAACGTGGTCATTTTTCCAGCTTCCGATGTTAGAACTTCCTCAAGCGAATATTATTTTTACTGGAACTGCGATAGAGATCAATGACGCCCCGGCAATGGCTTCTGAACGTGAAGCATCGGAACATGTCATGCTGATGGCGATTGCGATCGCATTAACCTTTGTTGTGATGCGAATACGAAAAACAGGTCAGCAATTTATTGATAAAAAATATTTTCGTCAGCAGTATGATTATCGCCGCGCTTCACTTGAATTGGGAGAAATTCTTGCAACGACATTATCTATGGATGATCTTGCACGCGGTCTTGTTCGTAAATTGAGCGAGTTGATAAAATTGAAGCGGGTGGGGGTATTGTTCTTTCGGGAAGAAAGAAAATGTTCGTGTCTATCGGCATACGGGTTTGATGGAAAGGTCTGGGAAGAATTTTGTATCACTCATGAAAGAGAATTGATTTCTAGTATTCAACAATTTAAGAATGAATTCAGGATCGATTATTTACCCATAGCTCTGAAAGATGAATTCCACCGTGAAGGATTTCAATATGGTGTTCCGATCCGTTCAAAAGAAAAATTGATCGGAGTATTATTGGTTGGAGAAAAACAATCGGAAACAACGTTCCGTCAGGAAGATCTTGCGTTCCTTTCTACAACGGCAAAACAAGCATCGGTTGCAATAGAAAATGCGTTCCTGTATGAGGAGTTAGCTGAAAAAGAAAGAATGAAACACGAACTGCAGATCGCACGTCGTATCCAGCTAGAGTCATTACCGCAAACGATCCCTAATGTACATGGCTTGGAGATTTCCGGAACTTCAATTCCCGCAATGGAAGTCGGCGGTGATTTCTTTGATTATCTCTCCAATGGAAACGGTGCTCTGACCGTTGTCATAGGAGATGTGAGCGGAAAAGGGACATCGGCAGCATTATACATGTCTAAAGTGCAGGGAATTTTGCGATCACTTCATGGGTTTACACTTTCTCCCAAAGAATTATTTCAGCGTGCAAATGCCTTACTCTGCAAAGATCTTGAAAAACGATCATTTGTAACCGTTCTTGGGGTTGAATTTCATTCGAAGGAACGGACCGCAATAATATCCAGAGCAGGGCATTTACCACTCTGGCATTATGAATTTAAATCAAAATCGGTTAAAAAAATATTACCGCGGGGACTCGGTTTAGGTTTGAACAATGCATCTGTATTTACTGAGGAATTGAAGGAAAAAAAGATTCAATATACCAAGGGAGATGTATTTCTATTTGCGACTGACGGTGTGACGGAAGCTCATAATACAAGCGGTGATTTTGGTGAAGAGCGGCTTCAGAATATTTTACTCAACTCCGGCGAACGATCAGCAAAAGAGATTCAAACATTGATTCTCGATGATCTTTCTTCATTTGTTGGTGAACGTGAGCAGCATGATGATCAGACGGTGGTAATAGTTAAAGCAGTGTAATTAAAAATTGAATCCGGGTATAAAATAAAACGCCGCATTTCGCGGCGTTTTATTTTGTAGCGCGTACGGGAATCGAACCCGTATTTAAGCCTTGAGAGGGCTCCGTCCTAACCGTTAGACGAACGCGCCTTGATATAATCCCTGAATTTTCAGTAAAATCGCCATGTGATTTCTGCTCAGTGCGGTCAACTTCCCCAAAATATTGCCTTTCAGTCACCTTTTGGTCACCTGTTAGTCACCTTTAAAAAGTAGCATAAGGTTATACAATTTACTTATTCCAATATAGGTTTGCAAGAGAAACCGATTAGTATTTCAATCACATCCAAATTGATTGCAGTACAAAAACCGCACAGCACCATAGTTCCGTTGAAGTATGTAACGGACTAGTCGTATAGAATATTCGGATTCATCTCATCCGGAGCTTTCCAGTCGATGCCATACTTCGTTTTAAGGATCTCTTTCTTATAGTCCCAATAGATGAAACACCATCCAAGCCGATGCTTTGAATCAAGTCCGTCTCGCTTCATTGCGTATCGAACTTGGCGCTCAACTTTTTTGATGATCGCTTTGAATGCCGGGGTGTTCTCTATAGGATCGACTAGTTCCATATTGGAAAATACTATACTATTTTAAGGCAAGCAAATCTGATCGTTTTGTAGCTTTGTGGATCCCACACCATACTTGGGTCCTTTTACGTAAGATATAAACACGCACTAATCCGATAAAATATAGTACCAACGCGAGCATTATCTAGTACCAACACGAGCAGAATGTAGTACCATTCAGAGCAGTGACATCGTTTTCAGTCAATGTTTCCGGTACAGAAAAGTAGCTTTCGGACTCTTATTATACTTATATATACTTTAATACCATCTCTACGCAAAGCTGCGAGATGGTAATTTCGTTTTAAATTTGACCCGTAAAGATAAAATCGTATCCAGAGTAATATCGGTACACCTCATCATCAAGCCCCCTTTAGAACTCATATTTAAACGATTGCGTACCATTTAAACGGTATATACTGGATCCGAGGCAATAGTCGGATCGGGTTCAGCAGATAAAAAAAATACACCAATACTATTTAATCCCGGTATTCAGCTCAATTTGCAATCTTCTTTCACGCCCAAAATATAACCATAGGCCTACATTATTCTGGTAACGACCCCGATACACCATATCCGATTACGACGAAAATACCGCCCCACATACAATCGATTCTGGATACGACACCGAAACGGGATATGCAATCTCAGCATAATTATCGCCCTGGTTACAGGTAAAAAACTACCCCAGTGATTAACTGGGGCATATTACTATGCGTTCCTTGCTCTTTGAATGAACAGCGTCGTCGCCAACTTCTGCAGCTCATCATTCGAGAACTGAATCCCGGCAGACTTCACAACTTCAGCAGCGTCGACCAAACATTGCAACAAGATCTCTTTCAAGTTATCAGATCCCGGTGTAGGTGAGACAGAAGGTAGTGGTTCCGCTTCACCGATAATACTGAACTCAACCTTCGACGACATCTTCTTTCCATTCATCACAGCGACTCTCTGCACAACAAATGAATTACCTGCTTTCAGTTTGTGTTCCTGAATCAGGCTATGAACCGAAGCATCTGCAAAGTAGCTGTATTCGATGCCCTGATCATCCCGGGTAGAATACAAATAGAACTCGCCGTAGTTGTTCTGACCTACATACGGCTTGTCCTTAAGCAGCGTGAGCTGTATTGGTTTTTCGAGCAGTAGCTCCAACTTCGGTTTGTTCATCGTTCCGTTCGTCGTTGACATCGTTTGATCCTTTCGTAATTGTTTTATATGAGAATTTTGTTTGAGCTGGTGTAAGCATCACACCTGCCGGTGGTTTGTTACCATTGAGTTTGATATGTGCTGCAATTGCAACAAGATCCGGTTCGACCTTTGCAGCAATAGTGCGGATCAGTCCAAGACGTGTACCAAGAGGAAGGAATTTCTGGAGATCAACAACTTCAATCTTATCTCTGCCCATACGCATCTTAAGCTGACCGTGAGGAAGTGATACTGTTTTCTCTCCAAGCGCAGTCATATAGTTGGACAGATTCCATACCAACCAATCGATCTTCTTCTGAAGTTTATTTAATTCAGATAGATTCCATTGTTGAATTAGAGTGATCTCTTTTTCTGCAATATCATTTACTTCATTGATCTGACCTTCTATGACACCGATAGCAGCAAGAGCACGATCAGCGAGGATCTTGTTCATCTCTAGTTTCTGTTTTCCTTCATTTACCTCTTCTGCATCCAAGAGTTCTTGAAGCCAATCGGGTGATTTCTTTTCGATCATAATTCCTCCTATTTAAGATGACGCAGAATGGTTTTACCGATTGCTACCGCTACCTGAATTATTGTTTTTAATTTTGACATACTATTTTCCTTTCGTTATAAATAGAATGCCGCTTCAAGCCAGTAACTCAACAATGCTAATTGTGGTTTGAGTTTGAACTATCAGCGGCTATTGGTTATTGTTCTGGATACGGTTCGATGGAAAGGATGGAGTTTACCTTACGTTCTTCTGTATAGTAACTCAACTGTTCCATTTCACCTTCTTCGGTGTGAGCAGTCGTTTTAGCTTGTTCTTCTGTTTCAGCATCTATTATATAGACAGATGACTGCTGGATTGTCTCACTGACTTCAACACGCCATCTGCTCATTGTTCGCCTCTATACCAGATACATTGAAGGGGATGTTTTCCCAGGTGCATTCCAACGAACTGAGGATGACGAATAGCCCCGGACTTCAATCGTTCCATCCCTTTGATAACAACAACCTGACCAAGATACTTACCCGGATTGTATGACATTTCCTGACGGATACGATCATTCATTCCACTTGCTTGACCCAGTTCAATCAGCTTGCCTTCAACATACTGTCCGAATTGTACTGCGCCGATCTGTTCATTGTATTTTCCTTTTCCTTTGGAAAATCCCATCACAACGCAGTCGTATGTTGCAGACTTCTTTGCTTTATACCAGTTGTTGGAAGGACGTTCTCCTTCAAGATAGGTAGCATCCAATCGCTTGAGCATAATTCCTTCTCCGCCATTTGCAATCACTTTGTCGTAGAGTTTCCTCTTTTGAATTGGTGTTGTTGCATAGGGGAGAATGACGATATGATCAGATGTGATATTATGAGAGATTGTCAGGAGTTCAGACAACCGATGTCTTAGAGGACGGTCAGTAATCTTCTTTCCATTGATCAGAAGGATGTCGAACACGAAGAGTTTTACTTTCGTATTATCTGAATCGACCTCTTTCCGGTGGACTAACCCTGCTAACTCAGCGGAGTCTTTGCCCGGTGCAAGAATCTCGCAGTCCAGAACCGTTCCTACTAGTTCAGGGAATACGAGCGCAGCAAGGTGTGGTAGTGAAGATGTTTTTTCGAGAGGACGCGAAGGATCAGCAACTCCAGCAGAGCGAGAAAATATTCGAAGCCCTGAAGAAGTGATATGAACAACAGCTCGCATACCGTCCAGTTTAAGCTGAGCAATGTAGTTTTGACTTTGTAGTAACAGATCAAGATGAGTGTCATCTTTTACTCCTTGGGCATTCATCGCCCATATTATTGGAACAGTCTCAGAAGAGTTTTTTTTTCTTCAGGGGCAGGAGTAGCAGATTTACCGTTATTCGATACAACCTTGTAACCCTTCTTTTCTTTCTCAGCCATCTTCTTGTAGAACTGACTGTTGGCTTCGTTGACATCATCACCGTCATAGATGATGGATTCATTAGGCGATTGACCAATGCGTCCATACAATCCTTTGACAGTGAAACGTCCTGGGGCTTTGACTCCGACAAACTCATAGAATTTATTGTGCCCTGCATTTGTGTTTTCCAAACGTATAGTATTCATTACTTTCCTTTCTCTAGTTTTTTAATTGTTGTAATGTTACCTGTAACAGAATCTTCGATAGATCCTTTTAGGTTCATATGGGCTAACCGATCTGCAACTGCATCTTCGATCAATTCCCAAAGCTGTGGTGGATAGTCTCTGTCTAGGGTAATAACAAGAGAGCCGGTCCCATGAACCGGCTCCCCGTGAATTAGATCAAGATCTATCATAACATGCTCTCGGCTAACTGATATGCTCGTTTCTTTAATTGCTCACCGCTTCCGCCAAACCAAATTGAGCGAAGTTGTTTGTTCGCATCTTTCTGACTGGAATAGTGATCAACGAACTCCGTCACAGCATTGAACGCTCCGAACAGATTGCCTCTGTGCATTGAAGCATCCTGTACCGTATCATGCAGACCGATTATGTGATTGCGAGTGTTTTCGGTCCGTGTGTTTGACTCTGCGATTGGATTATCTGGAACGAGTGTTTTGACGTATTCAATCAATTGCGAACTTGTAACTTTTCGCAGTGCCATTCGATTGAAAATATAATCCAACTCTTTGTAGAGCTGATTGGTGAGTTCCAATACTTTGTGAGCTTCACGAAGCTTGTCTGTTGCAGATGCAGTGTGTTTGATGCGGACTTCTGATTCAGTTCCGGAGAGTGCAGCGGTGAGTGTATTTGAACAAACGACTCTAACCGGAGTCATCTTCACTCGGATATGACTTGACCCATCATGGGAATTTGATAATAGAACAAACTTTTCTACTGGGTCTCCCTTGCGCCCGACTTTGATATAGTCAGGAAGTTTTGCCAAGAGCCAGATCTTTTCTCCACGTCCAAGAACACCAGCCGTGTGGTAGATAGCCTCATCTCTGTCGACCAAAGGATCAAAGAAGTTGAAAGCATCTTTATTCTGGACCGGCTCGTAACGTGCACCGACTACTCCAAGAACTTGGTTTGTATCTGTGCGAACTGTTGCGAATGTATTTGGAACATCCGAATATTGCCGTCCATTAATAATTGCTTTGAGCGGTTTTTTGACGACGGAATAATCCAATCGTGCTGCTTCCATTGCTTCTGCTGCTGTAGCTGGTTTGTTGAGATGTCGTCCTAACTGATGCCAAGGGACATCGCCCGTAAAGAACATTGAGGCTTGACCGTCTCGCTGTTCAAGATTGTGTGCCATTTGAATCCTCCATATATGGTTATTGAATAGGTATATAACTAGTCACCTATTCTTATACCATAAAAAGAAGAGATTATATAAATGAAGGATCATCTCATTTAAAAAGACAAACGGGAAACTAAACTCAGCTTCCCGCAATGCCTTAAAGAAACCCCACGAAAACGATTAAGCAGGGTAATTTATATTAATCTTATATACCACCCCGAATTGCCCACATCGCTACCATCATTGTTCCCATAGCAAGAACCCCAATGACTGGATAGTCCCACATCGATCCCATGCCCATCATTCCGCGATCTTCTTTTTCGTGAACCATAAAATTTAGTTCAACTGAGGATGAAAAGTCGAGGTTAGCTTTATTTTCTAATTCTATCATTAGATTAAAGTTTCCTGAAACAGTTGGGCTGTATATAATTGATGAAGATCCTTTGAAAAGTATTGTATTCTGATGGATAGTTTTAAATTCCCCAGTCATCTCCATCGATTTATTATTATGATCATGATTAGGTACGCTACCCATTGTATCCTTCTTGGAAATCATGTAATGAACAGCAATACTTTCCGGAATACTGATTTTTGGATTAAGTGATAACGAAATAATACTTTCTTTTCCAACCGTCTGAGGAGGGATAGAAACAGTGAGCGTATAATCTCCATTCGTTACTTCTTTGGTCATTGTCATTGGTTGATGATCGGTATGGTCATCATGACCACCCATCATCATCATCATGCAGGATGTTAAAGGAAACAGTATTACAGAAAACAATGTTATAAGAAAAGTTGATTTTATGTTTTTCATAGAAGGCCTATGGATGATGTGATTCGTGACCGCTGCCAAGACTATTGCTCTTTGTCATGAAATGAAACGTCATCCCCATACCAGTTCCAGTCCCAGATCGCCCCATCATACCCATTGTTCCCATATTGCTTTCCATCATTTTAACCATTCCTTCACGAAGATGGACCATGTGCTGCATTCCCGGATATAAAAGAGTATCAGGTATAAACGAACAAGATTTGCCGTCAGAATTCCAGAGAAATGTTCCCTTTAACCCGTGAATGCTGTCGAGATGATTCATCTTCACACTGTCCATCATCGACATTGTCATTGACCCGTGTCCCATTGTCTTTGATACAGGGCATAATGAGTCCATGTATGATCGTTCATTCATTAGACGAAAATTCTTTTCGACGACAGATTTATCTACTGCCTTACTAAATGTGAGTGTAATTGGTGTTGATTGAGTGACACCTGTTTGATTGTCAGATGGATAAACTGTGAGATCCGAAGTTGTTGGATTTGTTGCCATTGTAGTCTCATCAACCTTACAGCCGAAAAAAATAACCGAGGCAAAAACAACTGCCAGTAATTGTTTCATTGTTATACTCCCATAATTGTGTATGTATTTTTTCATGAATTAAATTAGTCACGCTTTCAGCATTTTAGCATTTATTGCCACAACTATGGTGCTTAAACTCATCAATACCGCGCCAATAGCCGGACTCAGCATGATATCCCACTTATATAAAACACCTGCAGCCAAAGGAATTGCAATAATGTTGTATCCTGCAGCCCACCAAAGGTTCTGTATCATCTTTCTATATGTAGCTCGTCCAAATAAGATTAAATGAGCTATATCTTTGGGATTTGAGTTCACCAAAATAATGTCAGCCGTTTCAGCGGCTACATCTGTTCCGGAGCCAACAGCAATTCCAACATCTGCTTTTGCCAGTGCCGGTGCATCGTTCACTCCATCGCCTGTCATAGCAACAAACTCACCCTGTTTCTGGAGTTCAGATACCTTGTCCAATTTTTGATGTGGTAAAACGTTGGCTATAAAACCATCCATATGTAATTCATCACTTACTTTCTTAGCGACTCTTTCGTTATCTCCCGTAAGCAAAAGATTTTTTATTCCCTGTTCTTTGAGAATCTTTATGGCTTCAAAAGACTCTTCGCGGATCTGATCAGAAAATGCAAAATAACCTACAGGTTGTTTATCAACCAAGATATAGACAACCGTTCTTGCTGAGTCATCTTTTGCACCTTGAATATTGATATGTTGCTCGTTCAGATAATTCGGTCCAACGACTTTTATATCTTTTCCTTCTACAGTTCCTTCCAACCCTTTGCCCGGGAGATAGGTAAACGATTCCGATACTGGAACAGTAATTCCGGTTTCTTTTACTTTTCTCATCAATCCAGTTGCTATATAATGTTCTGAATGCTGTTCAATACTAGAAGCTAATCGAAGTAATTCGTTTTGGTCATATTTCTTATCAATAATACCAACTTCAACTAATTCATGTGTCCCTTTTGTGAGTGTTCCGGTTTTATCAAAAATAATTGTGGTTATCAACCGCGCATTTTCAAAAGCCGTTCTGT
>CAYPEM010000017.1:72639-80381 GCA_964409765.1 uncultured Chitinophagaceae bacterium | reverse complement strand
GCCATTCCCGCCATCACGTCAACCGCATCCGCGCCGCCGACACCAATCGCGATCATTCCAAGTCCGCCGGCATTTGGTGTGTGTGAATCTGTTCCGATCATCATTCCGCCGGGAAATGCATAATTTTCCAGCACCACCTGGTGAATAATTCCCGCACCGGCTTTCCAGAAACCGATCCCATATTTGTTCGAAACGCTTGCAAGAAAATCGTACACTTCTTTATTATCGGTATTTGCACGAAGGAGATCGCTTGCTGATCCAACTTCTGCCTGAATCAAATGGTCGCAATGGACTGTTGAAGGAACTGCAACAGTAGCTCTTCCTGCGGACATGAATTGCAAGAGTGCCATTTGTGCCGTCGCATCCTGCATTGCTACTCGGTCTGGTGCAAAGTCGATATAACTTTTGCCGCGCTCTGCTGCAGTCGTTGGTTTTTCAAAATAATGAGCATAGAGAATTTTTTCGGTCAATGTAAGAGGTCTGCCGACAAGTGAGCGTCCGTGAGCAACTTTTTCGCCGTAACCGGCATACAACTTTTTGATCATTTCTAAGTCGAAAATCATATGGATACTTCTTTCTAAAATGGAGTTATTTGTACGGTATTATTGTCAAATATATGAAGAGTTCGCTTCCTCTGCAAGGAATTGTCCATTTGCAACGGGTTGCATTTTTCCGTATTTTGAATAAAAATTGAATAGAAATATGGCTGATTTACACACACAAACCGAAGAAGAAGTCCTTGACGAGGTGAAGACACAACAGCCCGCAAAGGCTATCCTCTTCAATGACGAAGTTCATACGTTTGAGGAAGTGATCAATCAGATCATGAAAGCGACCGGTTGCGACCTTCCCACCGCAGAACGAATGACGTTGGAAGTTCATCACACTGGAAAGTCGTGTGTCTTTACCGGCGAACTGGTAAAGTGTTTGCAAGTAACAGGTATTTTAGAAGAAATTGAATTGATGACTCAGGTAGAGTTGTAAATAAAGGCAAATCTCATGAAATTGAAATTAATCATAGTTATACTCTTCATTGTTTGTTCACTCTCCTCCGCGAACGATCTCATTAAATTTTACGATACCACTTCCGGCTCGTGGAATGATATGAAATCCCTTGCTGCGAAAGAACATAAATTGATCTTTATTGATGCATACACCGATTGGTGCAGCTGGTGCAAGGTAATGGACAGAGAGACATTCTCCGACAAAACTGTTGCCGATTTTATGAATGAAAAATTCATTAATGTGCGATATGAAATGGAAACCGGATTTGGTGCTTTGATGTCGGGGAAATACCGCGTTAACGGCTTCCCGTCATTTTTGATCTTCACACCGGACGGCAGACTGGTCAACCGCATTGTCGGATACCATAAAACAAAGGAATTCCTTGAAAAATTAAATATCGCTCTGGATCCCTCCAAGCATGATAATCTCGCCGGAGTTACTGATGTTATCGATGCGGGGTTTCCGGAATTTTACAAATTGTCATTCTTAAAAGCGGAACTTAGAAAGCGACCGGACAGTGCAACGGTCAATAATTTTCTTGCTGCATCATCGAATCTGTTCAATGAAGTTTCGTGGTCAATCATGTATCGTTTCAGCGGACTTCTTGAACCGAAATACAAACAATTTATCTTCAACAATAGCGATACGATCAAGGCGTTGTTTGGATCATATGATCTTGAATCGGTGACGGGTCAATTATTATCCGGTGAACTTCGTTCCGCGATCGCGAAGAATGATACCGCGGCATTGCACGAAGTCATAGAAAAAACCAAGAAATATTCTTCACGTTCTGCCGTTGATATTGAACGGAATTATCGGATACAATTCTATCAAGGAACAAAACAATGGGCAAAGTTTGCTGAAATCATCGAACTCAACAGATCATTCTTGGATGAGAATTACTTTAATAGTTACAGCTGGACGATCTATGAACGCTGTGATGATAAAAAAGTCATCGCACAGGCGACGAAATGGATGGCCGATGTAGTAAAAAAACATTCAAAATATATGTTCCTTGATACCTATGCCGCTCTTCTCTATAAAAATTCTGATCTTAAGAATGCCAGGAAATACGCCGAACGTGCAATTGCCGCCGGAAAAAAGGAGAACGAGAAAGTTGGCGATACAGAAGCACTCTTAACAAAGATCAAAGCCGAATCAACGAAAAAGAAAACAAAAGGATAGATAATTTCTGATGAACTCACGCGAAGTACGACAATCATTTTTAGATTTTTTCAGATCGAAGCAGCACACCATTGTTCCCAGTGCTCCTGTTATTCCACACGGTGATCCTACGTTACTCTTTACCAATGCCGGGATGAACCAATTCAAAGAGATTTTTCTTGGAACCGGAAAACGTGATTACACCCGTGCAGCCGATACACAAAAATGCATCCGCGTCAGCGGAAAACATAACGACCTAGAAGAAGTCGGCCGCGACACCTATCATCATACATTGTTTGAGATGCTCGGCAATTGGTCGTTCGGCGATTATTATAAGAAAGAAGCGATTGCGTGGGCGTGGGAATTGTTGACTGTAGTTTGGAAGATGCCGAAAGAACGTCTCTGGGTCACTGTTTATAAAACGGATGAAGAAGCGGAAAAGATCTGGGCTGAGTACATCGATCCATCACACATCCTTCGATTCGGCGATAAAGAAAATTTTTGGGAAATGGGTGACACCGGACCTTGTGGTCCTTGCTCTGAAATTCATATCGACTTAACTCAACGCGGCGACGCTCCTGCTGCATTGGTCAATGCCGGTTCACCGGAATTGATCGAGATCTGGAACCTCGTCTTCATTCAATACAATCGCAATGCTGATGGTTCGTTGACCGAACTTCCGGCGAAACATGTCGATACTGGAATGGGATTCGAACGTGTCTGCGCAGTGATGGAATCAATGAAATCGAATTTCAAAAAATTTCCATCGAACTATGATAGTGATGTTTTCACGCCGCTCATTTCAAAAGTCTCAGAAATTTCAAAGATCGAATACAAGGCAAGCCATTCGGACACCGACGTTGCTATGCGTGTCATTGCAGATCATATCCGTGCATTGACATTTGCAATCGGCGACGGTTCATCCCCTTCCAATGAAGGACGCGGATATGTGCTTCGACGAATTCTCCGCCGCGCATCACGCTGGGGACGAAAACTGGAACTGCGGGAACCATTCATGTATCAATTGGTTCAAACATTGGTCGATACGATGAGTGATGTATTTCCCGAGATCAAGGAACAGCAGGCACTCATCGAGCGTGTCATCAAAAGCGAAGAAGAAAGTTTCAACCAAACGCTTGACCGCGGTTTGGAAATATTTGAGCAGACAATCGTAACGTTAAAGCAATCCAAAGTATTTCCAGGTGAAGCAGCATTCAAATTATATGACACGTTTGGATTCCCTCTGGATTTGACTCAATTATTGTGCTCGGAACGTGGTTATTCCGTTGATGCAACGACGTTTGCTCAGTTGATGGACGAACAGCGAGAACGTTCAC
This sequence comes from uncultured Chitinophagaceae bacterium, assembly GCA_964409765.1. Lineage (GTDB taxonomy): Bacteria > Bacteroidota > Ignavibacteria > UBA10030 > UBA8401 > UBA8401. Next base: position 76,875 of record CAYPEM010000017.1, on the reverse strand, counting down.
GAGATTCAAAACTCCATGGCGGTTCCGAAATGTCGGTAGCCGAACGTATCGCAATTGAAAGCAAAGAAACAGCCCGCCATTTCACTACGGATTTGTTTGAGAAAGAATTCCAATTTCTTGGATATGAATTCACCGAAACACGGTCTGCGATATTGAGCGCTGAAAAAAATCTTGTCGTATTGAATGCGACTCCGTTTTACGCTGAATCAGGTGGGCAAGTTGGCGATTCAGGCGAGATCATCATCGATGGAAAATCCTTTCCCGTAATTGATACTCAAAAGAGCGGAAAAGTCCATGTCCATATTCTTGGCGGAGATCTTCCAAAATATTCCGCGCGGTATGAAGCACAGGCAAAAGTGGATTCGAAACGCCGACATTCCATCATGCGTAATCACACTGCAACGCATTTGATGCATGCCTCGCTGCGAAAAATTTTAGGAACGCATGTCCATCAATCCGGTTCGCTCGTAGCACAAGATTATCTCCGATTCGATTTCGCTCATTTCTCCAAGGTGAGCGAGCAGGAGATCACCGATATTGAAGCAATGGTGAATGAAAAGATCAAAGAGAATATTACGTTACAGCATCACCGGAATATTCCCTTTGATGATGCAAAAAAGATGGGTGCGTTGATGTTCTTCGGCGATAAGTATGGAGATCGTGTGAATGTTGTACAGTTCGGAGAATTCAGCAAAGAGTTCTGCGGCGGCATCCATGTTAAGAATACATCCGAAATCGGATTCTTCAAGATCCGAACTGAATCGAGCAGTGCAAGCGGTGTTCGTCGCGTTGAAGCTTTAACCTATAACTATGCCGTTGAATATCTGAAATTGCAGAATAAGACATATCGCGAAAGAATTGAATATGCGTATGATGTAATTGATGAAATCCAGGAAATGCACAACAAACTAGGTCCTTCTTCACCCTTTACCAATGAAGAGTCTCTTGGACTGGATACCACATTACGCAAGTTTGAGGATATCCCGGAAATCCCTCAAAACATTGTCACTGATGTACTGAAAAAAGAATTTTACGAACAATCTGCACGATTTCAGTCATTGGAAAATTATATTCTTGAATTGAGTGATAAGAAAAAGATCATTGAAAAGGAAAAAGCAAAATCGGCTGTACAATCAGCAAGCGGTAATATTGACACACTTGTATTAAACGCTCAGTCTATTGATGGATTTAGATTGGTAGGTTCAAAGATTATTGCAAATGATATGGAATCGCTCAAATCACTTGGCGATACACTTCGGTCTAAGCTTGGCAGTGGTGTGGGTCTTCTTGCTTCCATCATTGATGATAAGGTTGCTCTTGTTTGCGTTGTGAGCGATGACCTGATTAAATCGAAGAATCTTCAAGCGGGAAAGATTGTCGGCATAGTTGCAAAACAATTGAACGGCGGCGGCGGCGGAAAACCACATCTTGCAACTGCCGGCGGTAAGGATGTTGCTAAACTTGATGACGTTTTAAAGAATTTCAGTAATGCTGTGAAAGGAATGTTGAACTAATGCCAATCTACGAAACACTTCTTTCGACATCGAAAACAAAAGGAGCAGGTTATTTCGTCCTTATTGATCCGGATAAGATATCAGCTGAGAAACTACCGTCGTTCGTTGAACAGGCAACCGAAGCAGGAGTTGATGCATTCCTGATCGGCGGAAGTTTAATAGTTGACGATTCATTTGAACGATGTATTAAAACGATAAAGCACCATACAAAAGTCCCAGCAGTAATCTTCCCAGGAGGAGTGATGCAGATATCCCCTTCTGCCGATGCGATATTGTTTTTATCGATCATCAGCGGAAGGAATCCTCAGCATTTGATCGGAGATCAGGTTCTTGCAGCACCAATCATCAAAAGGATCGGACTTGAAGCAATATCCACGGCGTATATGCTTGTCGAATCAGGACGAACAACATCGGCGGAATTCATGAGCAATACCCAACCGCTTCCGCGGTACAAACCGGATATTGCGGTTGCACACGCGATGGCTGCCGAGATTCTCGGATTCAAAATGATCTATCTTGAAGCCGGCAGCGGCGCAGAACAGTCTGTTCCCGAAGAAATGATCGGTGCAATTGCAAAATACTGTTCAGTTCCGCTTATTGTCGGCGGAGGATTGAGAACACCGGAAGAGGCACGAAAGAAAGTACAAGCAGGCGCAAAATTCATTGTAACAGGAACAGTTCTCGAAAAGGATAACGGTATAAGCTTGGTCAAAGATTTCGCCTCAGCTATTCATAATTTATAATTCTTCATTCATAATTTATAACTGCTCTTACAATGGGACACTTACCGCTTACGCTCGTCTACCGTCAATCCTTCATTCAGGATTCGTTGAAAGCCAGTGCCGAAACGAAATTGAAAATCGCAGAACATTGCAACGGAGATATTTCCAAAGCAATCGATATCATCATCAAAGCATTCAACAACAAGAAAAAAGTTTTACTTTGCGGAAATGGCGGCAGCGCAGCGGATGCACAGCATCTGGCAACAGAATTTGTCATTCGCCTTTCACCGAATATTAAACGACCAGGACTTCCCGCGATTGCTCTCACCACCGATACATCGAATCTCACAGCCGGTGCTAATGATCTTGGATATGACAATGTCTTCACCCGTTCGATCGAAGCGCTTGGCAACGAAGGCGATGTTCTGATCGGAATTTCAACCAGCGGGAATTCTGCCAGTGTGAACAATGCATTTGCCAAAGCTCGTGAAATGAAAATGACATCAATCGGATTTTTAGGAAAAGATGGCGGTAAAGCGAAAGAGATGTGCGATCTGGCAATCGTTGTCCCGTCCAATGATACCCAACGAATTCAGGAAGGTCACATCACGATTGGACACATCATTTTCCAGGAAGTAGAACAGGAGATGTTTGGGTAGAAAAGATTTCCAGATTTTTAGATTGCAGATATTAGACTAAAACATTACAGTCATCCTGAGTAAGGCGAGCATCGCCAGCCGCATCGAAGGGTGAATACTCGAAAGAACTATGATCTTTACCTCTGAAACGATAGAACAATTAATTGAAGAATTTGCTTCTCTCCCCAGCATCGGACGCAAAACTGCGCAGAGGCTTGCAATGCACGTTTTGAAGATGCCCCGTGAAGAAGTGGTAGCTTTTTCCAAAATTTTGATTGATGTAAAAGATAAGGTCCGCTACTGCTCGATTTGTTTCAATATTACCGAAAGCGACCCTTGCTCAATCTGTGCAAGTCAAAAAAGAAATATGAAAATTATCTGCGTTGTTGAAGAACCGAACGATGTCATTGCCGTTGAAAAAACACATGAATTCAACGGTTTATATCATGTTCTCGGGGGCGCACTCTCACCTCTCGATGGAATTGGTCCCGAAGACCTTAAGGTAAAAGAACTTCTTGTGCGTTTGAGCGATGATGTACAGGAAATTATACTTGCTCTCAATCCGAATGTTGAGGGTGAAACGACAACGCTGTATCTTGCAAAATTACTGAAACCTCTTTCTATCAAAGTCACTCGGATCGCACGCGGCCTTCCTATTGGAAGCGATCTGGAATTTGCAGATGAGGCAACTTTGACACGCGCATTGGAGGGACGAGTTGCGCTGTAGACCTTCTCACATTGCATTCGTCGCTCTGTCGATTCTTTTCGGTTCCTGCGATCTATTTAATACACGAGATCCGGATGAACCCGATTCCGGAAACCAAACTCTTCCCGTTGCATTTACCAAAGAAATCTTGTTTATAAACTTCCGGGATGCGTTTTTACAAAAGAATAGCAGAGAGTATCTCAATTTATTTTCTGATGTTTCAACTCATGGCCAACAGTTTTCGTTTGTTCCTGCTGCCTCAGCCGGAACAAGGTATTCATCCCTCTCATGGGATAAGGACGTTGAGAACAAATATTTCCAAAAAATAATACCGCCGACAGGGAGTTCCTCTCCCTTTCAATTCGACTATCAAACATCACCTAAAATTGTACCGTATCAATCAGATTCTGCAAAATATTCCTTTGAATACCTTTTATTTGTACCGCATAATCGGGGTGATGTCACCCAGCAATTTGTTGGGACCGGTGATATTTATGTTTCACCAGATAAAAATGGAATATGGAGAATTACACGGTGGGTAGATTTCGAGACAAAAAAGGATTCAAGCTGGAGCGAACTTAAAGGACAATTTGCGAATTGAAATCTCAAACCCTTTTCATCATAGGTGTGTTGATCTGTGTGGGATGCAACAAACC
>CAYPEM010000017.1:21882-72539 GCA_964409765.1 uncultured Chitinophagaceae bacterium | reverse complement strand
TCAGTCGAACCGGATAGTTTAAAAGCAACGATTACCCGAAATTTCAATTTGACTGTAACATTCAGCGCAAATGACATTGTGCGAGTTGACGGATATGCGATCTGGACTCTTGAACGAGCTCAGACCAGTGACATATGGAAGATTACACGTTGGCGCGATGAATCTAACTTTTAGAAGAATATTTATCCCATGAAGAAATTGAAAATTGCATTTCAAGGAGAATACGGTGCATTCAGCGAACAGGCGGCAATCGCTTATTTTGGGAAAAAATGCGCTCCAACTCCCAAAGAGAATTTTAAGGATGTCTTTGAGGATGTTGTTCATAAGAGATCGGCATTTGGTATTATTCCAATCGAAAATTCAGTGTTCGGAAGCGTTCACCAGAACTTCGATCTCCTGCAGGAATTTTCTCTTCAAATCATCGGAGAGTTGAAACTTCGTATCAAAATGAATTTAATGGCATTACCCGGAACATCAATAAAAGATCTTCACCATGTCTATTCACATCCTCAAGGTCTCGGACAAAGTGATAAATATTTACGTTCTCTGAAGAATGTTACTTTACATCCATTTTATGATACCGCCGGTGCAGCTAAGATGATTGCTGATGAAGGTCGAATGGATTCAGCGGCAATTGCCAGTGAACAAGCTGCCGCTCATTATGGTCTTACGATACTGAAAAAAAGCATAGAAACCGATCATCGAAATTTTACTCGCTTTCTTGTTCTCTCCACAAAAGCCATTCAACCACGACAGAAATCAAAAACATCATTGATCTTTGCTACAAAACATATTCCCGGATCACTTGTGCATTGTCTCTCTGCATTTGCTGAGCGCGATATCAATCTGCTGAAGATCGAATCCCGCCCATTTATCGGAAAACCATGGGAATATCTTTTCTTTGTTGATATTGATTCGAATCAAAGCAGCTATAAATGTATTGCTGCAATGAAAAAACTTGAAGAACATACTTCATATTTAAAGATCCTCGGTTCATACGAGGTCGGTAAGGTAGTGAAATAATATGTCAGCATTTTATTCATTCAAGGAAGGCATTTCAGGTTTCAAACGGGCACGCCTCTCTTCCATCATCACCATTTTTACAATGACGATCTCGCTGATGCTTCTCGGTCTGTTTGCGATCATCTATCGGAACACCAATTCCATTATCCAGTCGTTTCGAGATAAGGTTGAGATGGAAGTTTTCCTTTCAGCAGAGCTTGATTCCGCTCAAACTGCAAAAATTAAAGACAATACTTTATCGGTTCCCGGAGTTATGAGCGCAGTGTATATTTCAAAAGATGACGCCGCACGGATATTTAAAAAGGAATTCGGCGAAGACATCAATACTGTTCTTGATTTCAACCCTCTTCCGGCGTCATTGAAACTTCGTCTATCACCAGAATATAAAAATTCAGACAGCGCCCGAATTGTTCATTCATCGTTATCATCAATAGAAGGTGTTGATGATGTGGTCTATCGGAAGACACTCCTAGAGATTCTGGATCGGCGAGTGAAGATCTTTATCGGTGCAAGTGCAGCGATCGGAGCAACGTTGCTCATCGCAGCGATCTTTCTGGTTTCGAATACCATCCGTCTGACGATCTATGCAAAACGAAAGATGATCACAACAATGAAATTGGTCGGTGCAACACGGGGATTTATTCGTATGCCATTTCTCATTGAAGGAATGCTACACGGTTTACTCGGAGGAGCACTTTCCGCAGGATTGATCTGGAGTATCATGTATCTCGCAAAGACATTTATCTCATCAGAGCTTGCAGATTTTTTTGCTGTAGAAATATATTACTATATCGCAATGGTCGTCTGCGGAGTGTTGCTTGGATTACTCGGAAGCGGATGGTCAGTGAAAAGATTTATTTCTGAGAACATTGTTCTCCAATAGTATTAATTACAGAGAAACTGGTGGATATGATGAACTCAATGACCTCGAGTTACCATTCTAAAAGAAGAAAGCCCGGACAAACTGCCGGGCTTTCTTCTTTTAAACGATGTAGCAATATCTTATCAATTTTGATTGGTTAGAACTGTGATGAAACGAATTCTCTATTCAATCTGGCAATATGAACAACAGAAATCCCTTTCGGGCATTCCGCTTCACACGCATACGTATTAGAACAGCTTCCGAATTTTTCTTCATCCATTTGAGCTACCATTCGCTGCACGCGGGTTTCCCGTTCAGCCTGCCCTTGCGGTAACAGAGCCAATTGTGAGACCTTTGCACTTACAAACAGCATAGCAGATGAGTTCGGACACGCAGCAACACAAGCTCCACATCCAATACACGCTGCTGCATCGAATGCTTCATCAGCAACCGGTTTCGGTACAATGATCGAATTTCCGTCGGGAATTCCACCTGTTTTTGCAGAAGTATAACCTCCGGCACGCATTATACGCTCGAATGACGTTCTATCTACCATAAGGTCTTTTAATACCGGAAATGATTTTGCTCTCCACGGTTCGATCACGATCTCGTCGCCATCAGCAAAACTGCGCATATGCAATTGGCATGTCGCAATGCCTCGACCAGGTCCATGCGCTCGCCCGTTGATCATCATACCGCAGCTGCCGCAGATACCTTCACGGCAATCATGATCGAACACGATCGGCGTTTCACCCTTTTTAACCAGATCGATATTTACTATATCCAGCATTTCAAGAAACGACATGTCCGGAGAAATATTCTTCGCACTGTATTCTACAAAACGTCCTTCATCATTCTTGTCTTTTTGTCGCCAGACTTTTAGCGTCAAGTTCATGTTCAATTGCTCCTTATTTATAACTCCGTTGTGACGGGTGAACTTCTTCAAAATCCAATTGTTCTTTGTTCAGTTTCGGGCTGCCCGGTTTACCGGAATATTCCCACGCTGCAACGTATGTGAATTTTTTATCATTCCGCTTTGCTTCTCCTTCTTCCGTTTGATATTCTTCACGGAAATGTCCGCCGCATGATTCTTCTCGCTGCAGCGCATCGATCGCCATCAATTCTCCGAGTTCCATAAAGTCCGCAACGCGCTGCGCTTTTTCCAATTCAGTATTGATATCATGCGCATTGCCGGTGATCTTCACTTCTTTCCAGAATTTCTCGCGGATTTCAGGAAGAAGTTTTAGCGCTTTTTGTAATCCAGCTTTGGTACGTGCCATACCGACATAATCCCACATCACTTTCCCAAATTCACGATGGAACTCATCAACAGTCTTCGTACCGTCAACACTCAATAGTTTATTGATCGTCGACGTCACGGCATTTTCTGCGTCGGTGAATTCTTTTGTATCTTCCTTTACCGGTGTGAATTTATTGCTTGCAAGATAATTACTGATCGTGTATGGAGCGATAAAATATCCATCAGCTAATCCCTGCATCAACGCGCTGGCACCAAGTCGGTTTGCACCATGATCGGAAAAATTCGCTTCGCCTAATACAAATAATCCGGGAATAGAGCTCATCAAATTATAATCGACCCATAATCCTCCCATTGTATAGTGGACAGCTGGATAAATTCTCATAGGAACTTGATATGGATCTTCTCCGGTGATCTGTTTATACATGTCAAGAAGATTTCCGTACTTTTGGAATACTGCATCTTTGCCCAAACGTTTAATTGCATCCGCAAAATCAAGATAGACCGCCATCTTCGATGCACCAACACCATATCCGTTGTCGCACATTTCTTTAGCTCGGCGTGAAGCAACATCTCGCGGAACAAGATTCCCAAATGAAGGATACAATCGTTCTAAATAATAATCGCGTTCATTTTCAGGAATTTGATTTGCCTGACGTGAATCTCCTTTTTGTTTCGGAACCCACACACGCCCGTCGTTTCGCAGACTTTCACTCATCAATGTCAATTTCGACTGATGGTCTCCGGAAACTGGAATACATGTTGGATGTATTTGCGTGAAACATGGATTTCCAAACAAGGCACCTCGTTTATGAGCTCGCCAAATAGCTGAAGCATTGCTTGCTTTTGCATTGGTGGAAAGGAAGAATACATTTCCATATCCGCCGGTTGCCAGCACTACTGCATCAGCTGCGTATGATTCGATTTTTCCATTAATAAGATTTCTGGCAATAATTCCGCGAGCTTTTCCTTCAACCATCACAAGATCAAGCATTTCACGGCGTTCATAAAACTTCACAGTCCCTGCGTCGATCTGACGGTTCAGTGCAGAATATGCCCCGAGCAATAATTGCTGCCCTGTTTGACCACGGGCATAAAATGTTCGAGCTACCTGTGCGCCTCCAAACGACCGGTTATCAAGATATCCTGCATAATCTCGAGCGAATGGTACACCTTGTGCTACACATTGATCTATAATCGATCCACTCACTTCCGCTAGACGATAGACGTTTGCTTCACGCGCTCTGTAATCTCCACCTTTGATAGTATCATAAAACAAACGGTAAACACTGTCACCATCGTTGGAGTAATTCTTGGGAGCATTGATGCCACCCTGTGCTGCAATGCTATGCGCACGACGCGGAGATTCGTGATAACAGAATGAGTGAACATTGTATCCAAGTTCGCCAAGAGTTGCTGCAACCGATGCACCGGCAAGCCCTGTTCCAACAACGATGATCTTGTATTTTCGTCGATTGGCAGGGTTCACCAATTTCATGTTGAACTTGTGATTCGACCACTTTTTCTCAAGAGGTCCTTCGGGGATGTTTGAATTGATCGTCATAATTTTTTGAAATAGTCGTTATTGAACAAGCGCAACAGTGTTTCCCTTGTAGAGATAAATAAAGATCGTAATGACCGCAAAACCAGCAGGAACCGCAAACCAGAATAATACTGCAATAAAATCGATCAAAGATTGATATTTTTTCGTTCGTAATCCGAGTGTTTGGAAAGCAGATTGAAATCCATGACGCAGGTGAAAACCAACCACCACTAGTGAGCCAAGATAGAATAGAACATACCATAGTTGTTGGAAGGTAGAATAGACCAAAGCTGCGATATCATGTTCTTCAAGGATCCGTGCATGAAACCAAAATGTCCTCATATGCACAATTAAGAACCAGAGAAACAGAGCAGCTGACAGTTTCATCATACGAGATTGCAGAGTTGTATTCTCACCCAACTGATATGAGTCGTATTTTTTATCACGCGCTCTTCTATTCTCAAGCCAAAGACGGATACCATTGAAAATATGAAGAAGAATGATACCCAAAAGTCCGATTTCCAAAGTTCTGACGATCGGGTTACCCCCCATGAATTTGGCATATGCATTGAAGGCTTCGCCGCTGTCATTCTTAAGGAGTAAAAGATTTCCAGCAAGATGCTCGACCAGAAAAATAGAGAGAAATATTCCAGTCAGGCTCATAAGGATTTTTTTGCCGACGGAAGAGTTGATAAACTTGAAAAAAGGATTCATAAGGATGAAAGGTTATTCGTTAAAATTGCCGAAATAAAGTATAAAAGAAATGGCGAAAAATCAATGAATCATTCATATTTAAAATAATAATGGCTGAGTATCATCAACTCAGCCATTATTGTCTTATATCAATTGTGGATTATTTTTTTGTCATCACAAATACGCCGTTCCAATCATCCGGTGGAGGTACATCCATAAACAGTGTCGCCCGTTGGATATAAAGATTGGAGACTATATCGTCTCTGCGAATAGCAAGAGCTTGATGAAATTGATCGATTGCACTTTTCCATGCCCGTTTCTTGTATGCCTCAAGTCCATTGTGGTACGATTCTAAAAATTTCTTCGTAGCATCGGTTTGTACTTCGTCAGCCAAAGCGATCAATTCGTAAATTCGCACCGGTTCGGTTTTTCCCATCACAATGACAAGATCCATTTCTCGGGACAGAACTCTATCTTTAACTTTGTGGTAAGTATTGTCACTCATCAAAAGCCGAGTACCATATTCTTTATTCACACCTTCAAGCCGTGCTGCAAGATTCACCGAATCACCAATTGCAGTATAATTCAAACGAGTTTCTGCTCCCATATTGCCAACAACAGCGCGTCCAGTATTAATACCAATCCGTTGATTTACCACTGGTCGTCCGTAATGGATCCATTTTGTGTGCAAAGCAAGTAATTTCCGCTGCATATTGATCGCAGCAGCACACGCATTATACGCATGGTCAGAATCCGAGAGCGGGGCGCCCCAGAACGACATTATTGCATCACCAATATATTTATCAATAGTTCCCCGGTTTTCAGTAATGATGGTGGACATTTCTGTCAAATATGAATTCAACATGCCAACTGTATTTTGAGGTCCCATTTGTTCTGCCATCCGTGTAAAGCCTTCAATATCGGCAAACAATGTTGTAATCTCACGTTCTTCACCCCCGAGTTTCACTAGTGAAGGGTTGTCAAGTATTTGTTTGACTACTGCTTTATCAACATACTTTTCAAACATTCCTTTGATCTGTGCTTTTTGTCTTCCCTCTGTTGCCGCGTTATACGACATTGCGGAAGCATAGCAGAAGAATAAAGCAAACAATGGCTCTACCATGGAATATACAACACCCGTATTTTCAAATGTTGAATAGGCAAAGTACAAATAACCGGCAACAAGCAATACACCAATAGGAAAACTCCAACGCAACTTCAGCAATATGGCCAAAACACTGACGAGTAGTGTCATGATTACAACCATAAATAATTGGTCGTTAAATGGTGAGAGAGCAATATATTTTCCCATCATGATTTGATCATACACATTCGCATGAATAAAACAATTTGGAGAAATATCCGACAGTGGCGTTGGGTTATGATCGCCGATCGACCGTGCGGTCGGGCCGATAATCACAATTGCATCTTTAAATATGCTTAAGGTTGCCGCATCTTTCTTTACAAACGCATCCAAGACTTCTTGAAATGATATTTGTTTATAAAGCTCGTTGGGTCCTGCATAATCAATTTGTAAATAGCCATGGGAATCAAGCGGGATCTCTAATTGACCGGCTCGAACCGTCAATCCACCATCTTCTTCATTTTTTTCAACGGTAACACTGTCCCAATTAATTTGCGATGCTGCAAATGCAAGAGCGGCACCAAAAGTTGGATAATAATCTCCTGCATATTCAACAAAGAAAGGAACAGATCGAATTATGCCATCGATCGAATCTTGACGAATGAGAATATGCCCAACACCGGCCGCTAAATTTGCTAGAGAATCAAAAGGAAGTTCATCAATATACGTGGCATGGGGAAAATTAAATTGCAAACCATGAGAAGGTATTGAATGTTGACGGAGTACTTTTGCTGCTTCAAAATCTATCGGACGTTGTTCACCTTGATCCTCGTCTGATGGAACAAATGGACCAATTGCATGATACACGTTTGGTGCATAATTGTGAAAGAATAAGAACTGGTCATTTTGATACATTGAAATACTGTCTTGCCGAACTGTTGGGAATAAATCGTCGACTCCTATCGCAATTGCTCCACTTTGTGCAAGAATTGCTAACATCGTTCCATATTTGTCTCTGGGTAGAGGATAGTCCATTTCTTTGACCGAATATTCATCGATCGTCACAATAACAACATTCTTTGTATGGATTCTTTCTCCACGTGCACGAAGCAACGCATCGTAAGCTTTACGTTCTAGTGATTGGAAAAACTCAAATTGAAATATAAGGCTGGTCACCCCTACGGAAACAATTGCAAAGAGTATTCCAAAAAGTGTTTTGATCAATTTTTTATTCATAAAGCTCCGAAAATTTTTAATTGAATTGTTGACCCTTTAAAACAAGTTACCCTCCAATTCGGAGGGTAACTTGCAAAAAAATATTCATTTTATCCAATTATATTTTCCAATAAAGAAAATCTTTGATATTTGCCAATGCTGTGGGATCGATGCCGCGACGGCCGCCAAAGAGGAACTTATTCTCTCCTCTGCGTACTTGCCTGCTTGCAGTTCGCACATCCTTACGGGCTTGAAGGTCTTGCAGGGCACTGAACAACAGACTTTGCAATTCGCCCTTATCAACAAATGCACCTTTCTCAGCCGCACGGGTTTGGCCCATCTCTGCAACGATATTATCAATGCCAAGTTCAGCATATGCCTGTTCCTGCGATGGGAATTTCGAAACTGCCGAAGCAAATGATTCGACTGTTCCTGTATGATCACCGCCAAGGTATTTCAATAAACCGACATTCAAATTAATGCCCCCATCATTTGCATCTGATTTCATTGCAGAGGTATAACTATTATATGCATTGAGCGAATCACCTTTGAGCAGATAAATATTGCCAAGATTATTCTGAGTCGAAGCTGATGAATATGTTTTTAAAACTCCGATTGCATCATCATATTTTCCAGCATTTGCCAAAATCACTGCCGCTTCATTTGATGATTTTTCATTGTTTTGTGTTTTAAGATATGCAACTTTTTGCGAGATCATATCTGCGTTTGATGCAGAAAGAGTTTGTGCATCAGCAACAAGGTATTTTTCGATATCCGCAGCTGCGGGTGTTGCTGCAATCTTTTCATCGCCCGCTAAGTTGCTTGGCGGCGATACTTCCCAAGATTTGCGCACATCAATGACTTCTAATTTTCCTTTTGCTTCGACAGTTTTATAATATCCATCTGCACCCATACTCCATGATTCAGAGAATGATTTATTGATGATCGTTGTTTCAAGCGGAATCCATACTGTATTGTCGCGAACCACATAATCCCGTTCGTTCAAGCTAACGCGGGATGCATTCTTTTTGTTCACACCGGTATCAAACATGATAAAGATGTGATCTGCCGTTCCGATCAACATAGTTCGAATGCCAAGGTTCTCTAAACAGGCAGCCAGCAGAATAGAACTATCATCACAATCACCTGCCTTTTTTGCCAGTGTTTGACGTGGAAATTGGATTTCATCAAGAACATCTCCTTCAGCGACAACCCACGGATCCGAAACGTAATTGATGGAGAATGCACGCACCGCATCCCAAATTTTCATCGCATTCTGCATATTGCGCGAAGCATTTGGGTACAATGATTGATCAAATTTTACGCTACCAACAACGTTACGTGAGAAATTCTCAACTGCTGCATCCTTGTATGTTACAAATGCTCCAACATGATTTGGTTTATTCCAACTGATGGAATTTTTACTGTAAAATGTAACAGGTTTTGTAATACTACGAACCTTTTCCTCGCCACCCTGATTATAGGAAATTTCAGTTTTGATCTGTGCAATAGTATTTTCACTGACCGCTTGTAATTTATCTTTATCCAGAGTTGCAGAAACTTCAAACGCTTTCTTTTCACCCGCCTTAAGCAGCGGAATCATCTGCTCCGACGCAAAGGACATATAATTCGGAATGAAAATCTTCGCCTTGATATTTTTGAGGTCTGCTTTCCCGTTGTTTTCTAACGTTACTGCTCCGATTGGATTCTTTGAATAATACACAAATTGCGCAGGAAAGATATTTTCAACCTTAAATTCGGTGATCTCAAGCGAACTTGAAATGATCGTACTCGCTTTCTTGATTCCGCTGGTCTTTGTCGAAACATCCAAGCGATTTCCGGAGACACCGATCACGGAAAATTCCTGCATCCCGGAGAATGTTTTACGTAATTCATCAAGCGTTCCTTTGACAACTACATCGTATACCGCTGAGCCGTTATCCATATACCGCAATTTCATCTTTTCTATCATCGTGATCTTTGATGGAAGTTCTGATTCGATCTTTACCAACGATGCATCATTCACTCCTTGCAAGATCAATTCAACAATGATGGGCTTATCTTTCAATTCCTTCATCTTCACATCAAGTTTCGCGATCAGATCTGCAGCAACAATTTCACCAACCTCTTCCAATGATTTTGAAGCCGCTTGAGCTTTTCCTTGGGAAGATTTTTTTGATGATCCGCTGGAAACAGCAAGTATCTCACCGGTATCGGTAATGATCAATTTTACTTCCCCATCAGCAGTGAATTCATTGGTTTTAATTCCATACACTTCTTTTTCACCGCCAAAATTAGCCTGTGCACCGCCGGCGATGATCAATTCAGCACCATACCGTCGTCCTAATTCCTTGGCTTTTGTCGCATCTGCAGAAGCAGCATCTCTTCCGCGAACTTCTGAAAATTGCCGGGAATCAACAATCCGATATCCTTTTTCAAGGAGGACTTTTTCGATTCTACCTGCAACTTTTCGCGCAGTAGCATCTACATTATCGATCTTTTCATCAACAACCACCATTACGCGCGGCATATCTGCATTTTGCGCTGTTACCAACGTAGATTGTATCAGCGTTCCTATCAAAGCAAACATCCATAGTAACGAAAGACTGCGTTTCATTTTGTTCTCCTCATGATTGATAAATTATTTCAATTTCAAAATTAGTGACGCCATTTCATCCATCTTTTGTTTTGCCGGTTCATAACCGTCGGATTCATCTAAAGCTTTTTGATACATCGATTTTGCATTTTCGTAAGCAGATAGGGCTTCAGATTTCTTTCCTATTTTCTCCATTTTCTTTCCTTGATCTTCAAAGTTCAGTGCTTGGGCATAGGTAACATAACCATTAAAATTACCATCCTTCGATGCTTCTAATCGATCTTCATCTTCTGAAGATAATTTTACATCAAGATCCGATGCAATTTTTTTCACCAACGATTGCAGCATAGTCAGAAATTCATCCAATTCGCCTGTCTCTTCTTCAGCTTTTAAAGTCTCACCGGTCTCGGTCCGAACCAGTCGAACATCGATACGAAGTTTTTCGTTGAAGAGATTTGAGAAACCTCCGAACAGCATTACCTTTGCTCCGAGCAGCTTCCCCATTTTTTGGGTGGTAGAATCGTCAATCAAATCTGTCTCATTCAAATTTAGTTCATCAATGATCGATTGAATTCGTTGTCGCTCAACAACTTTCACTCCTTTAATTTTTGACATTTCCGTAATCATCATATCCGCCAATCCTTTCTTCAGCGGATCCAATTTATCCTTATCTACAACGCTGTTGTTCTCAAAATACAGTACTGCAATTGTTTTCGGATCACTTGCTTGGGTCTGCTGAACAAAAACAATGCTGTTCAACAATCCTATGCAAATTGCGAGCAATCCAAAAAGAGTATGTTTTCGTTTCATACTGATTTCCTTCCAGTATTATTATTTGATAAATGAAAAATTTTCAAAACGATATTTTAATTCCAATCCCTGCTTCGATACCGCTGACGTCATAAGATGCACCTTCATAAACAAATGCGCCTGATGAATAGCGAATACTTACAGTAGGGTAAATGAAATCTGAGAATATAAATCCTGCATCACCGCCAAATGAAATAATTCCGGCTTTGCCTGTCTCTACAATTTTTAATGAGACCACAGTTTGATCCGCAGTATAGGATTTATATTCACCAATAAGTGTTCCCTTTAACCAAGTGTTAACAAATGTTGTAAAGGAATATAGAGCTTCAAATTGTGTCGAAGCTTGATATTCTGTATTGACGGCACCTAAAACTTTATTCGGTAAGTGATATCGAATTCGAGTTTGCAGCAAATGACTGTTCTTCTCCACATTAAGAGAGTATGACAATATTCCATTGACTTTCAGTCCCGACTGATATTTTTCTACGTCATCAATTTTATCTTCAAAAAAATATGTGGATGTGATATCCATTGAAAACCTTGCAGCTTTTGAATACGATATATAATTAAATGCCAAATTAGTAGAAACTTCATCACCTGGATCATATTGAGGATTTCGATTGCCGCCAAGGTCAACCGGTTCATATTCACTCTTAAAATTATACGATGCACCAATTCCTAAAACTAATCTCCGTGTAATTGTTCCGGCATAGACTATTCCTAAATTTCCATTAAATCCTTGTCCAAATGTCGGCGTTTTAAAGTTGAAAGCAGGTTGTGATACTAATGACATCATTCTAATTTCTATTGAATCAAGTTTTGTTTTTCCGGTCGGCAAATTTAACCCTCCGGTCAACCAAAATTTATCTCCCGGTAATACATATGAAAGTGAAAATCTTGTATCAACAACACTGCTAATTGAAGAGTCAACGTGACTCCCACGAGACGTACTCAATCCGGATGTGGAAGTACTCATACCAGTGGTATTTATCGAAACCAACATTCTATTTGCCAATGGTATTGTAATTGAAATTGGGAACGATTGTTGTGAAATAGTACCCAAACCCTTTAAATCCCATTGCTGTGTAACGGCGCCCAACACTACACTCCCTGCTCCCCGGAATATTGATTTATCATTAACCTGCTCCACTGATTGCGCTGATAAATTGTCAAAAAGCAATAAACAAATTACAAGATTGACGATATAAATATGGGAAGTCCGAAGTTTGAAAGTTGTATTAATCATCACATTGCATATAATTGTTTGATGAATATCATCACTTTGACGATTCATTTGCTGTTGAAATCATCTGAATCTCGACGATACTACATTACTATAGAGTGAATAGATAATATTTAGCTTTTGTATTCTACTTTTTAATAAATTCAATTTCGTGGTGGTGTCAATGGTTCAGGTAATACTGTGATAACATTTGCTGGGGGCGAACTTTGTGAGTTTGCACCGGGAATGATGGTTTCATTGATATTATTAAGAACATTACTGGCCATATCATTGACAATATTTCCTGCACCGCCTGTTTCTGAGTTGGATGGTGGAGGTGATGCAGGAGGAGGAATTGGAGCCGAATTAGATTTTCCAGTGCGGCCTGATGAATTCTTATTTCCTGTGCTACTCTCAGGTGTTTGTTGTTCTTCACTACTTGAACTTGACCCTACAATTTGCTCGCTTTTCTTCGCAAACGATGCATTTGTTTTTGCTTGAGAAAAACTGGGATCTGATACAGCAGCTTGAGAATACGCTTCAAACGCCTGTGTGAATTGTCCTCTGTCTTCAAAATCCAAACCGCGGGAATACTGAAGAAACGCAAAAAAATCTTCAGTGGGAATTTCAAGAATTGCTTCACGTTCTTCGTCGGAAAGTTTAATTTTCATTTCATCGATGATCTTAAACACAAGTTCTTTTTCCAACCTGAAAAAATCCTTGATGTTTCCGGAAATATTGGTGGAAACATCAATTTCACCAGATCTTGTCTTTGTAACAAATGCATCAATGTTCAATTTTTCACTGGTAAGGTCAAAAAATGAACCCTTGACAAGTCTATTTGCTCCAAGTAGTTTCCCTAATCGCGGGGCAGTTTTTTGGTCAACAATATCTGTTTCTCCAAGATTCATTTCTTGTACAAGCTCTTGAAGACGTACACGTTCTACTACTTTTAATGATTTTACTTTTGAAAGATCAGTGATAACCATTTCAGAAAGACCTTTTTGCAACGGATTGAGTTCTGACTTTAATCCTTTATTTTCGAAGTACAGTATGGCAATAGTATTCGCCGGAATTTTGGAAACATCCAGCTGTTGTTCCATTGCTAACGCTCTTTGTGCTTCGGCTTCCATCTGCTGCCGATATAATAATTTAATTCTTGCTTCAACTGTTTCTTTAAATTCTCCTAAAAATGTGAGTTCATTATACAGCCGATAATATTGAATTGCTCTGTCAAAATTTTTAGTGGCTTCATAGGTTGCCGCAAGATAATATGCAGCTTGATCATCCTCTTCATCTAATACTAACACTTGTTGAAATAGCTTCGCAGCTTCATCATATTGTTTCTTGTTATATTGTGCAATCGCCAATAATTTTATGTACATAGGATCGTTGGGAGAATTAACAAGTGCGCGACGCATTCGAGCAATTGCCTCATCATTCCTCCCTTGTTCCATGAGATCAGTGGTTATCTCTGAAAGACTTGGTCCACAAGAAGTAAACAGAAGCGATAAAATTGCTATGGTGATAAGAAAAATATGTTTTGTTGATATCATAACCATCCCAGTATTCTAAGTTCTAAAAATTACTATAAGGCAACAAACAGTAAAACCTATATCATAAAAAAAAGAGAAATACACTAAGAAAACTGTACTGAAAATCACAGAAAACCGTCAATTGTGATTTTGAGACTGACACATTTCACTGTCTATTCTTCTTCTCCCTCACCTCCCATTATTTTTTTTGCTTCTGACTGCGCCCAAGATGCCAATTGATCTCGTTCAGCATCGGTAAAATTTGCTTCCGGATGCAATGGAATGTACTTTGGAAGCGGCATTGACCGTTCGGTGACTGCCTGATAGATACCGGAAAGTTTCGATGCTTTTTTACTTAACTTATATTTTCCCCATTCAGACATATTAAAATGCTTACGCCCTTCCATTACATCGTATGAAACAAGCCAAGAAGCAGGTGCTATATAGGAATAAAAAGGCCACTTAGTTTGATAAGAATGGCAATCATTACATCCGCGAACCAATAATGCGTTGATTTCCTGAGGAATATTCAACTCGGTCTGTATTGTTTTACTTTGGTCTATTTCAGGATTTGATCGGTTGGGTTGAATAAATTGCATTAGGACAAATATCACTCCAACAACAACAAATGTAACTTTTGCAATTTTTTTCAAAATCATAGTATTCCTTTTGTATGTAAATTCTGAAAGGAATATGGAAAAACCTGAAGAAAGAAGCAACCACAGCAATCACACTTGATTGACTCTCTATTCATGCTTATTTTATTAAAATCACTTATTCTATAATCATGAAAGAAATATTATGTCATTAATGGTCAGCATTTCTGGTATTCGCGGTATTGTAGGAGAATCTCTAACTCCAGAAACAATAGTCAAATATTCTGCAGCATTTGCAGAATATTGTAATTATGGAACTATTATTGTGGGAAGGGACGGAAGAATCACTGGATCTTCCATTTCAGACTTTGTCGTCTCAACTTTGATCCAAAGCGGCTGTAATGTTATAGCACTCGGAATTTGTCCAACACCAACGGTTGGACTTGCAATAGAGAAACTCCATGCAGCCGGAGGAATCGCAATAACTGCAAGCCACAATCCAATGATCTGGAATGGATTAAAATTCATGGGTTCATCGGGAATGTTCCTGAATGGTGAAGAGAACAAACAATTCTGGTCTGTTGCAGATCGCGGAAAATTTTCATACAGACCTTGGAATAAACAAGGGAAATTAACCCGAGACCCGGAATTCATTAATGAACATATCAAAGCCATTTTAACCCTTCCAAGTATTAACAGAACACAGATCGCAAAACGGAAACTCAAAATAGTGCTGGATTGTGTGAATACGGCAGGCGGTGTTATTGTTCCAACATTATTACGCAGACTTGGATGTGAAGTAATTGAAATGAACTGCGAGGTCGGTGGAATTTTTTCACATACCCCCGAACCAATTCCCGAGAATCTTACTGATCTTTGTGACCGGGTAATTAAAGAAAAAGCTGATCTTGGAATTGCCGTTGATCCTGACGTAGACAGATTGGTACTCATCACCGAAGAAGGAAAACCATTTGTTGAGGAATACACGATCGTTTCAGCAACGAAGTTTATCCTTGAATCAGAAAAACAATTGGGGAGAACAAATCATTCCGTGGTTGTTAATCTCTCTACAACCAGAGCCGTGGAAGATGTTGCTGCAGAATACGGGGCCACGGTTCACCGAACACCGGTCGGCGAGATCAATGTAGCTTCAGCGATGAAACGTCTAGATTCAGTTATCGGCGGTGAGGGCAGCGGCGGAGTTATCTTACCAGAAGTTCATCTCGGACGCGATGCGATTGTTGGTATAGGATTATTCTTACAATTACTTACAAATTTTGGTGGAAAAGCATCCGCTCTTAAAGCAAGTCTGCCGCAATATGAGATCGTTAAAAATAAGATCGAACTGGGCTCATTAAAGCCAGATGAAATCCTTCAACGATTACATGACAAATATTCAAAATCAGAAAAAACAAATTTTGATGATGGTCTTAAGATCGACTTCCCTACATCGTGGGTCCACTTGCGAAAATCGAATACGGAGCCGATCATCCGAATTATTGCAGAAGCAAAATCAAAAGATGAAGCAACTGTCTTAGTCAATCGCTTTCAAAAGGAAATTGTTGGATAATTGAATGAATGGCACTATCAGTATTCAGGATCTACTGCATTTAAAATCAATTCCAAAGATCAGCGATCGGAAGATCATAAATCTTGTCAATCATTTCAATTCAACAGCAGAGATCTTTTCGACTGAACCGCGAAAATTAATTAAGATCGCAGGAATCAAAGAAACAGACGCTTCGTTGCTCCGGCACACAGAACGAAATCAGCAATTCATAGAGGAACAATTTTCACTTCTCAATAAAGTAAACGGCACGATTGTTTCCTATTGGGATGTCAATTATCCGCTGCATCTAAAAAATATTTACGATCCTCCAATTCTATTATTCGTACGCGGTAAATTTCACAACAACGATAATTACTCAATCGCGATTGTCGGCACCAGACATCCAACTCCATATGGTAAACATATGACGGAACTCTTCGCCAAAGATTTATCACAACGAGGAATAACCGTTGTAAGCGGGTTGGCAAGAGGTGTTGATACCATTGCTCACAAAGCAAATCTTCACGCGAACGGCAGGACGATTGCTGTGTTAGGTGGAAGCATCGATAAAATTTACCCAAAAGAGAATGAAAAACTCGTCGATCTGATTGAATCTGATCACAAGGGTGCTGTTATTTCTGAATTATTGATGAGCACGCCATCACATCCTGGATTTTTCCCGCGGAGAAATCGCATCATCAGCGGTATGTCGTTAGGAACGATTATCATTGAATCCGACGTCGACGGTGGTGCTATGATTACTGCAACGACAGCGATTGATCAGAATAGAGAACTTTTTTGTCTTCCGGGAAATATTACGGAAAAGAAAAGTTTTGGTACAAATAAACTTATCAAGAACGGACAAGCAAAACTTGTTCAGTCCATAGATGACGTTTTAGAAGAATTACAGCTTTCTCTCTTACCTGTCTTAAAATCAAAACCGCATCCTGTCGATTCGCCTCAACTGAATGCTTTCGAACAAAAAATAGTCGATATACTTCCCACCGAGCCACTTCACATTGATACCATTTCAGAACAAACTCAGTTATCCACATCCGACGTTCTTGTAAATCTTTTAAGTCTTGAATTCAAGGGAATTGTGAGACAAATGGCAGGGAAGATGTTTTTAAGAGTATAAAACGGAATTTTACTTTGCTTCTTTTGTTAGAATGCTTTCACCTTCCTCAAAATATTCTTATCTTCATTAACAAATGTTTACTATCGCTGAAATAGAAATTCATCAATCCGTTGCAGAAACAAAGTTTGCCTGCGATCTTCATGCCTGCAAAGGTGCATGTTGTACTTTCCCCGGCGGACGGGGTGCACCATTGTTCGATAACGAGGTCGAGGAAATTCAAAAAGCATTCCCTCTCATTAAAGAATATTTGCCTGATCTCCACCGTTCTACCATCGATCGATTTGGATTAGTTGATGGTGAACCTGGATATTATGCAACGCAGTGTGTTGATGGAAAAGCATGTGTATTTGTCTATTATGAGAATGATATTGCCAAATGCGCTTTTGAACGAGGTTATTACGACAAAAAGAGTACATGGCAAAAGCCGTTGTCGTGTCATCTCTTTCCGATCAGGATCGGACGAACAGAACTAAATGGAAAAGAGATCCATTTTGAATTTTTCAGTGAGTGTACTCCTGCTCTGAATAAAGGAACAACTGAGAATATAGCCCTGCATCACTTTGTTTCTTCACCGTTAGAACGTGCATTTGGAAAAGAATGGACTGATCAATTGAACAAGAAAATTGAGACCGTAGTATAACTATGCTGCATCTTTCACAACAACAACGACTTCTTCAAAAACTCACGCCACAGCAGATACAATATCTGAAGCTGCTTCAGCTCCCTTCGCTTGCCCTTGAACAATTGATTAAAACCGAACTGGAGATAAATCCGTTATTGGAAGAAGGTGTTGATGGAGAACTTGAAACAGAAACCCTGAGTGATAATGACCCGGTTGCGGATACGGAAGCGGAAGAAACAATCACAAAGAAAAAAGAAGATGAGTTCACGTTTGAAGATTATTTAAACGATGAAGAGATGTTCAAAGGAAAACGCGAAGTTCAAAACAATGAAGATGAAGAGAGAGAAGAGATACCGATCGCATCTATCACCCCATTAGCGGAGAAACTATTAGAACAATTACAATTAGCCGATGTGACTGATATTGGGATGATCGTTGCAGAAGAGATCATTGGTAATATTGATGAGGATGGTTATCTTCGCCGAGACCTCGAATCAATCGTAAACGATATCAATCTTGCACACAAATTACGCTTAAAAGTGAGTCAAGTTGAAGAAGTGTTATCGATTATACAGCGTCTTGAACCGGTCGGGATTGCATGTCGTTCTCTGCAGGAATGCCTTATTGTGCAATTAGAATTTGCCAAAGGTGAACCGGCAATGCTTGATCTCGCAAAAAAATTATTGCGTAACCATTTTGACGAATTCACTAAAAAACATTACGAGCAGATCGCAAAGCTTCTCAATATCAGCATTGATGAAGTAAAAAAACTATTGGAATTGATCTCACGTCTTAATCCTAAGCCAGGTGAAGGGACGATCGATGCCTCACAGAATTATCTCACCCCCGATTTCATTGTCACAAAGGACGAAAACAATTTTATCATCCAATTGAATGATAAGAACGTTCCCCCCCTTCGAATCAACCGTGGCTATAAAGATCTTATGTCTAAACGTAACAAGGATGTTGGAGCTGATACGAAACAATTCCTCCGTTCAAAATTTGATGCTGCAAAATGGTTCATCGCATCTATTTACCAGCGCCGTGAAACAATGTTGAAAGTCATGCACGAAATCGTGGATCGTCAAAAGGATTTTTTTGAGACCGGTGAGGGATTAAAACCTTTGATTTATAAAGACATTGCGGAGACCATTCGAATGGATATTTCCACAATCAGTCGCGTTGTTAACGGAAAATATGTTCAGACTGATTTTGGAGTATACGAACTGCGGTATTTCTTCAGTGAAGGAATCAGCACCCAAAGCGGTGAAGATGTGTCAAACAAGGAAGTGAAACTTCGAATCAAAGAGATTCTTTCCACCGAAGAAAAATCCAAACCTTTAAGCGATGAAGAAATTGCTTCTATACTCAAAGAAAAGGGTTTCAATATTGCTCGCCGCACGGTTGCAAAATACCGAGAATCAATGATGATTCCAGTAGCCCGCTTGCGTCGCGCTATCTAAAAATAAAAATCCCGATTCCATTTTCAGAAATCGGGATTTCTCCAGTCTAATCTTATAAACACTTAAAAACGCAGTCGCATTCCCATTGTAAATGAGCCTGTTCTGAATTCATTCGGATTTGTCAATAACGCGAGACTTTGTGTTGCAAAATCAAGATCAAAAGTATTTGCAAAATGAATTCCAAATCCAGCTGACCAGGAGAACCTTTCACGTCCACCAATCAGAAAACCGGTCCGAAGAGGCAGCCAACCTGCAAGAGGATCAAGTTCGGTTCCAATCGCAAGTTGTACGATTTTTGTATTACCAGCAACTTCGTTAAATCCGAAATGCATATCGGCAGCAACTAACCAGCCAAACGGTAATTCTTCAATAACATCATCTAACTGCATTGCTGCACCAAGATGCAATGCGGTTGGCAATGAAAATTCAAATCCGGTTGTATCGATTGTTTTTCCTTTGAATGATCGTGCAATTGTATTTTGTTGTGCAGTATCTGATAAATTATTTATTTCAAAACTGGATTTTCCAATAATTGCTTTTGTTTTTTTATCCCACTTCATTGAACCTATGTCTGTAACGCTTACCCCAAATTGGACCATATCGAATAATATTCCGGAAACGCCGATATCAAATCCCAAACCAGAACCAACAGGCTTGAAATCAGTGGTATCGATTGCAACAAATTGAAGGAAATCAAAATTCCCCTTGATCCTTTTTGTCAAATATTTTGTATTTCCATATTGATCGGTATAAACATCACCTTCAGTAGAAATGTTCGCTTTATAATGATCGGTCGCAACATATGCAATACCGATCAAGTATTTAACGCCGATTCCAACGGAAACATTACTGACCGGTTGAAGATCGATCGGTAATAGATACGCCGCTGATGTGTTCACTTGAGCAGTGACAGCAGCGTTAAGTGCTGTACCATCAAAAGAATAATATGCTTGATCCGGAAGCAGGTTTAGAGGGAATTCCAAATATCCTCTCGGTAAATCAAGATTCACTGGAACCTGAATTGAAGGCGCAATTGCAAAGCCAAAGTTTCCAAATTGCATCGAAACTCCAATTAATCCAGCCTCAGCGCCAATTTGTGTTCTTGCAATTCCCTCCGGGAAAAGTTCAAGGATATCCTTTTTATCTTGCTCACTTAAATTTTTCGACAATCTGTTGTTGGGATTATTGGGATCTGGAATCCCCGTAAAAAAATCATTATAGATTTTAAGATTTAGGAAGTCACTCCCCGCTGAAACCCCAATAGGACTAAGATTTATTGTTACCGTTGCATCTCTATCATTTAAAGCAAGATTTGCCGGATTTACTCCCACGGCATCAAGACCGCGTGATGTTGCCGTAAACGTCCTTCCCATTCCAACGATCCGAGGAGAAAATTTATCGCCTCCTGCGAAAAGTGTATTTGATACAACCACCCCAAGCATCAATATTGATAAGGCATGGAAGATATTTATTTGTGAAAATGATTTCATTGTTGTGCTCCTTTCTTCCATGTCGTTATTTTTTATTTGTTAATCGATCAATATCAACATTAAAAAGTACTTTTGCTGAAGTGAAAATTGTAATGCTGTCTTTTTCTTTAAATGACATTGGTGTGCTACCGTTATCTTTTGCAGTTCCAAGTTTAATGTCCACTGCTGTAAAAGCAGCTTGACTTAATTTCAGCGCTTGTTCACCGCTAAGACCAATAAAAGAAAATGATTTTACCCCTGATCTGTCAGCAGAATTATCACCGCTTATTCTTACTGTATCTAGGATTAAAACGGGGGTTGAAAATTTATCTGCTTTAGTAGAATCAAGAACATTTGCTCTTAAAAGTTTCGTCCGAACCTCTATACCTACAGGAAAAGTGCTGAACAGATCAAAGAATACATTTCCCTCACCAATAGAATTCAACTGTGAAGTATCCGGAATATTTTTGGCGATAGAGGCAGTATCTTTATACGAACCATTCATGATTCCTATTTTTAATGGAAATAAAAAATCCATCGATGTATAGACACTGTCATCATCTTTCACCGTCCCGATACTATTTGCTAAATTACTTTGATATTGATCAGAAGGTTCGATGATTGCTTTGCCAATAATTTTAAATGAATCAGGGAAAGTGAATTTCCCATTTTTAGTGAACGTAGAAAGAAATTTATCGATGGTTTTCCCGCTGGCATCTGGATTGAGTTTGTCAAAAATGATTTTAGCGGTATCTCCCGGAAAAATTCTATAGCTCTTATTATCTGGGCTTGAATTTGCACCCGTACCCTTTGGAGTTGAAAGCGAATCACCTGCTGATCCTTCTGAATAGCCTTTCACGGTAAAACTTAGATCCGTTGGAAATAAGCTTCGCGAAAATATCTTTAGGATAATTTGCGCACCGTCAAATTTAACACTATCGGCAGAAAATTTATCTGTTGACGAACCAATACCAGCTTTAATAGTTTCATTCACTTTAACTTCATTTGGCGGGATTTTCCCTTGAACGACATCTATAGTATACGGTTGGTTAATACCAGCAATTTGTTTTGGCTTTATTTGAACTAAAACGGAATCTGTTTTTCTGATAACAACTTTTGTATTTGATTTGACAAGTGTTTTTATATTAAGTGAAAAATGGATACCGCTTGTAAGCGTATCAGTCGCTCCATTTACACGACGGGCTTCAAGTTTGTAATCAGCCATCTTAACATTCATAGTATAAGGAACACCGCCAGAACTCCCAATAATCACAGAATCTTTCGGCACCCTTGTGATCGGATCTTCCAATTTGAATGATTGATTCGTAGTCGTATTGACAAATTCACGTAAATTGAAACCGACAATAACATTGAACGGAATACCATTGTTGATAATGATATCAAAATCACCACTTTTGAATGTTGCACTTTTTATAAATGTTGTACTGTCAATCGGTTCAACAAGGTCTTTATTGTCTATCTGTTGTACCGAGTCTTTTATTGATGTAACGGGGATATAGAATTCCTGTAACAATTTCATTTTTGCTTCGGAAAGCGTTGGATCTCCTGTTCCATTTTTTGTTATTGATAGTGTCGCAGAAAGTGAACCATTATTGATCTGCACACCTGTCATATTGGTTGTTTGAAAGACAAACTTCATTCGTAATACTGAACTCACCCGTTTTTCATTCAACGAAATACTCGCAATTTTCGAACCGCCAGCACTGATAGTGCCAATAGTAAAAGATCCTATCGTTACATTCGGCACAACAGTGGTATCGACAAGATTAATCAATCCAAGATTGACAGTGAAATTAAAAGTATTGTTTATCGTTATATTCATTTGACCTTCTTCATAGATCAAATAATCATAACTTGCAGTATCACCAAGCAATAAAGAATTAACGTTTATTGATAACTCTGGTCCTGGCCAAGGAATTTGCGGAGGAGCATTTCCCGTTAACTGTTGAAAATTATATTGCGAAGGTGGAAGAGTGACTGCAGAAAGTGGTATAATTCCTAATTGACGGATAAAAGAGGCAGAAATTGGATTCAGCGAAGGAATATTTATTGCAGTAGGCTTATTTTGGAGTGAAGCAGGTTTATAGACCAATTCTCCATTCACTGTAGAAAAGGCGGAATCTTTTTTAATGAGATCGCCAAAAAAATATGTTCTCTGAAAAAGAGGAATCGATAGATTCGTTGACCATGTTGGTGCTTTAAAATCAGCGGGTTGTTCAACACAATTATATGAAAGCGGAAGTGTTGCAAAAAGGACAACAAACACCATTAACCATTGATATTTGGATCGCCGTAGAGAGATTCGCATGAATATTCCCCTTAATATTTGAATGTAATTCTTGTGGACAAGAAAGACTACAGTATTGTAGTACCAAAAACTGCAGATACTTTATGGTGTCAATATCGTGAAGAATTGAATTACAAAACTGTGGTAACGCTCACAACTTAATGGACCTTTTCTTCCTTTATAGGAACCTGAAAACCGAATGGATTGGCGGTCTCTTCCCCAAAAATCTTGATCTCACCAAATTTCTCTTCATATTTTTGGATATTGTCCCGAATTGCATTCATCAGCAATTTTGTATGCTGAGGAGTCATGATAATTCGTGCTTGAACACGCGCTTTGGGAACTCCCGGAAGAATTCGAGTAAAATCGATGACAAATTCTGCCGGTGAATGGGTGATTATGGCAAGATTTGAATATGTTCCTTCTGCTTCTTTTTCACCAAGTTCAATGTTGATCTGTTGCCCCTGGGGCGGTTGCGGGTTGCTCATAGTATTCTTTCATAAAAATACAAAATCCGAAGCTGATGCTCACGATCTGTGATCATCAGCTTCGGACATAAAAATTATCTCTTAGTTTTTTCCCTGTCTGATATCATCTGCTTTTTTATAGGCAGCGTTTGCTTTTTCGACATTGCCTAAATTTGCATAGACCTGACCGAGTAATTCCAAAATTTGAACATCGTTTGGTTTGGATTCTATCACTTTCTCTAAATATGGTATTGCCAATTTGAATTTTTCTTGATATGATTTATCATCATCTTTCTTTTCTTTTTTCAATCGTTCTTGTTCTGCTACACCCCAATTAACGTAGGTCGCAGCAAGATTATACGTCGCCGAACTGAATTCCGGATCGATATCGAGTACCGATTTGAATTCATTCACAGATTCTTCATATTTATTGTCTTTTAATAAGAAGACACCAAGATTATAATGATCGAATTTACTGTCAGGATATTTTTTAACGCGATCATCCAATAATACTCTTGCTTCTGCATTTTTTTCAGCCCCGATATATGCGTTCATCAAACTTTCAGAGATTTCTGCATCTTCTGGATAGACAGCACTCCCTTTTTTGAGAACTTCGATCGCTTTTTCGTACTCTGCAATCGATAATCGATGATTTGATGAATCAATTGGTGCGTGGTATGGCATTGTATATTTTACCGCGCTGACCAAATCTCCTTCGATAACAACGGTAAGATTATATTTGCTATACTTCCAATTTTCTTTAATAACAACAGCTTGCTTACCTTTTCCTTTTGTTTCTTTATCTATTGAAGTTGGTTCGCCGATAAAATATTTGACATCGACTGCTTTGATCTTTTCTTTGATCTGTCCAAGATTTTTTAATTCTTCAATGGTTGCTTTATTTTGATCTACAAACTTCGTTTTGAACTCATTTGCACGCACTAAATATATTCCACTCAAAATTCTAATTGCAAAAAGAGAATTCAATTTTTCTAATGCAATGGTCAATGGCGGAATAGCACTATCAAAATCACCTTTCCGGTAATATGCCAACCCTAAATTTTGTTGATTGATTGTACTTTCCGGAAGCACATAGGAAGCTAATTTATAACTTTCAATTGCAACATCGAATCCTGTTGAATCTTCAGCTTTGTTCAATTCTTCAACACCTTGATTGAATAAACGACCCCATGTGGCAAGTGTTTGTCCTTCAATTTCTTTTTTAAATTTTGAACCGGATTCTTTTGCTTTAACAAAAGCATCTTTCATTCCTGCATAATTTTTTAATTCAAATCTAATTTGTCCGAGTAAATACCACGCTTCCTCGTTTTTTGGATTCTTTGCCACTTCTTTCAATAATTGCGCTTCCGCGTTGGTGAATTCTTTTCTATTGATATAAAGTTTTGCACTAGTCATCTCTGCGGATGAACACTGAAAACCCATCAATGCCAGCGATACCGCGCTGATTACTAGCATTCCATAGATGATAAATCTTTTCATACATTCCTCATTGAATTGTGTAGATAATTGCCTTTTTGGGTTGAGAAATATAAAGATTTTTCCCTTTAAATTCTCCACTTCTTTTTCTAATTTCATTATAGAAAGAACTCACAAAGCTCCGTTTTTCAAATCATTTGGCGTCCACATGAGCACGATATTTACAAAGATCATAAACCGTGAAATCCCCGCGGAAGTTTTATACGAAACAGACAATGTTATCTCGATTATTGATATTATGCCGATCCATTATGGGCACGCATTGGTTATCCCCAAAAAAGAATACAAGAATTTTTTGGAAGTTCCTGAATCTGATCTTGGAGAATTGATGATTGTCGCACAAAAAGTGGCAAAATCATTAGTGAAAACATTTAACCTTGAAGGATTCAATTTTTTTGCGAACAACGGGGAGATCGCAGGACAATCCGTTTTCCATTTCCATATCCACATCACTCCGCGGTACGAAAATGATAATATTTCATTCCATCTTAATCTTAAAAAATATGCCGATGGACAAATGAAAGAAGTTGCAGATCAGATCCGTGCGAATATTGTATAGGTAAAAATTTATTGCAATGCATCATCTCTCTTCTTCGCTCGGGATGATAAATACTAACTCTGGTCACGCTGAGCGAAGTCAAAGCGTGACTGTTACTTTTGCATCAAGGAATCATTATGGCAGAAAAGATCTCAATTCACAATGGAAAATTAACCGTACCTGATCATCCAATCATTCCATTCATCGAAGGCGACGGTACCGGTCCTGATATTTGGCGTGCATCCGTTCGCGTAATGGATGCCGCAGTTGCCAAAGCATACGGAGGTAAGAAAAAGATCGAATGGAAAGAAGTGCTGGCAGGACAAAAATCATTTGATAAGTTGAATACTTGGCTTCCGGATGAAACCGTTGATGCTTTCAAAGAATATCTTGTCGGTATCAAAGGTCCGTTAACAACTCCGGTTGGCGGCGGAATTCGTTCGTTGAATGTTGCGCTGCGACAGATGCTTGACTTGTATGTATGCTTACGTCCGGTACAATATTTCACCGGTGTGCCGTCTCCAGTAAAACATCCGGAAAAAGTCGAAATGGTGATCTTCCGCGAAAACACCGAAGACATTTATGCCGGGATTGAATACAAAGGCGGATCACCTGAAGCTCAAAAAGTTTTGGATTTTATCGCTGCTGAGTTTCCAAAAGATTTTTCAAAAATTCGTTTTGGTACAAAACCAAAAGCAGAAGAATTTTGGAATCGTGTTGGAGCAAAGAATTTTAATTCGGAGATTAATGTAGGAGTCGGAATCAAAGCGGTGAGTTATTCAGGTACCGTGCGTCTTGTTCACAGTGCAATTGAATATGCCATTAGAATGAATCGCAAAAGCGTCACGATTGTACATAAAGGCAATATCATGAAATTCACCGAAGGGGGATTCCGTGACTGGGGTTACCAAACAGCAAAGGAATTTTTTGGCGCAGAGGAAATTGACGGTGGACCATGGTGCAAAATTCCGGAAGGAAAACGAGGTGCTGGAATTGTGATAAAAGATGCTATTGCTGATATTACGCTCCAGCAAGTACTTACGCGTCCTGAAGATTTTGATGTGATCGCCACTTTGAATTTGAATGGCGACTATCTTTCTGACGCACTCGCTGCCCAGGTTGGCGGAATTGGAATAGCACCGGGAGGAAACATCAATTACATTTCGGGACATGCTATATTTGAAGCAACCCATGGAACTGCACCCAAGTATGCAAATCTTGATAAAGTAAATCCCGGTTCTGTTGTGTTAAGCGGAGAAATGATGTTTCGTTATCTTGGTTGGATCGAAGCTGCTGAGCTTATCATTAAAGGATTGAACGGTGCAATCGCCGCGAAGACGGTTACCTATGATTTTGCTCGCCAGATGGAAGGTGCAAAAGAAGTGAAGTGTTCCGAGTTTGGCGATGCGATAATTGCAAAGATGTAATACTATTATTCAAACAAAACCTTCCGCGTCTATAAAACGAGGAAGGTTTTTTATTTTAAATCAGCAGTTACCTTTTTATAACTTTTGCAATCGTTCTTTCAATTGTAACGCCGCCATTGCATATCCACCGTCATTCGAATCGACAAGGTGAACATGAGCTTGATGATAATTGAATAACAGGCAGGTCAATAATGCACTTGAAGCAGCATGAATACCATACACTAATTCTTTTGATTGATATTTTCTTTCAAGATATGATGTGAGTAGTTCACGCTGCTCAACGGAACCGGAAAGAACCTGCCGAAGTTTATCGTCAAATTTTTTGAAATCAGTGTTTTCGATCAATGATTTTTTATAGTTACCCCAATCTGTCATTTCGGTTTTTATTTTTTGTGCCATCATCAATTTCCCCAACAACACCCCGTAACGAATTTTGAACCAATAAAAAATCCTATAAAGTATCCCTTTGGAATATGATCGAATATTTGACTCACCCGCAAGTTGTTGTTCGCTTAACGACATTGTCAAAAGTTCTTCCTGCAGGGGATGGCATTTAGCATCATTCCCATAAATGTCACCAATTTCACCAATAATTTCTCGATAGGTTTCATTTTTCTCCATATCGGATTTTCTGAGCGCTTGAACAATGAGGGTTACAATTTCTCCTTGTGTACTTGGAACATTTTGCCAGCGGCATTCCAAACCGGAAAAATCTGCCGTTGGTTTGTCATCGCCGATTCTCAGAGTAAATTGAAATTCAGTTTTCGGATCTTTAAGACACTCTTCCGCAAATTGTAATCCGCCGCCGCTAAATGCAGCTTGATCGAATGATTTTGACAATCTACAGGGTGCAACCAACACATTGTACCCTTGCTCACGCACAAACCGAATTGGTACTACACCTACCCGCAGATCAATGCCATATAGGTCTTTGGCCATTAGTTTTGTTGCGAGAAGAGATCGTTTTGCCTCTTGAACCATTGATTCAGGAATACAAATACAAGCACCATCTCCGCCAAAGATGAATGGAATAGAGAATGATTTTTTAAGATTCAGAAGGGCCATGATAGTTGAAGCACCGATGAGGTTAACATCTTTGTAACGACCTGTGCGGATCAACTCGGTAGAATTTTTAACATCGGATACTGCAATATACCAATCATCTGGCATTTCAGTATATATAGATGGATCAGAGATATCAACAAAGTTATCGATGGGAGTTAATCTTTCGTAAAACGAATCATTGTCCAAGATCGAATCACCCTTTCATCAATTTTAATCCGTCGATCTCTTTCAACAATGCAAGGATTTCCTGCTGACGTTTTAAGAATGGAATCGTATCTTTTCCAGAGTGTGAAGCATTCTTCATCTGAATTCTATTGTCTGTAAGTTCGCCTTCTAATCGTTTTTTCTTAAGAGTCTTTATCGCTCCAAGAGCAACCTCATATAAACGCGATTCGCTTACTCTGCCGCCGATCTTATTCCACCGCTCACCCAGTTGATATTTGTTGAACGTGATATTGGCGATCATGGTTTTTTCTTGATCATCAGGCAACAATGTCAGCAAATGGTTGACATCCACTTCACCCGTTTCATCATATATAGTCAGAATTAACTCAGATATTTTTCGAGAACTGGGATGAATAAAATCTTCAGGTTTTAGATTCCCAAAAATGAATGGGATCATTTCTTTCGGATCTTCAAGGACAGCGGAGAGAATCTCCTTTTCCTCCATTGGAATTTCTCCAACAAGCACTTTTCGTTCATTTGTTGCGCGTTCTTCTTCAGGAATTCCTGTTTTAATAGTTTCTACAAATTTTTGCGGAACACGACGAGTAGATTTTTCCAACTCACTATAGAGCATGGATTCATACAGATTGTATTTTTCAGCAACTTCTTTAATAAAGAACGAGCGTTTCAACTGGTCACCGATTTTTGCGATTGATTGGACAAGTCCCCGTACAGCTTCAGCCTTCCCTTCCGGGGTATCAAAATTTCCAGCGCGTTGAAATTCATTCGCTTTATAGTCAATAAATGTTACGGAGCGTTTTAAAAGATCTTCGAATGCTTTCCCGCCATTCTTCCTGATGTAAGAATCGGGATCTTCCCCTTCAGGAAGCTGCACGATCCGCACATCAAGCCC
Source organism: uncultured Chitinophagaceae bacterium (assembly GCA_964409765.1). GTDB lineage: Bacteria > Bacteroidota > Ignavibacteria > UBA10030 > UBA8401 > UBA8401. The sequence goes on along the minus strand of CAYPEM010000017.1, from coordinate 43,481 downwards.
CCCTTCAAGAATAAGATCAACTCCGCGCATCATTGCATTTGCGCCGGCAGAATCAGCATCATAAACGAGCGTAATATTTTTTGTATATCGTGAAATGAGTTGAACTTGTTCAATAGTTAACGCTGTCCCGCTGGATGCCACAATATTCTTGGTTCCTGCTTGAAAGACCGATATAAGATCAGCATATCCTTCTACCAATACGACAAAATCCCGTTCACGGATTGCATCCTTTGCCTGCGAAAGCCCATATAACACTTTGCTTTTGTGATAGATCGGTGTTTCGGAAGAATTGATATACTTTCCAAGATTATCATCCTCATATATTTTACGTGCTCCAAAAGCAATAACTCTCCCGTTTGTATTGAAAATTGGGAACATTACACGGCCACGAAATGTATCATAATTACCTCCATCTTCACGACGGCGAACAAGACCGACTTTTTCCAGTTGTTCTGGTTCGATCCCTTCATCTTGGGCTTTTTTCAACAATGAATCCCATCCGCGTAATGAGTATCCAAGTCCGAACGTGGTCATTGTCTGGTTTGTAAAACTGCGTTCTCTAAAGTAGTTGAGGGCAAATTCCCCTTCGGTAGTTTTAGTAAGATTGGCAAAGAATGTCCGAGCGGCAAACGACATCACGCTGTACATTTTCTCTGTTTCATTGGCAGATTCGTATGCCTCTTCTGTTCGTGTAATCGAAATGCCGGCACGCTCTGCAAGAATTTCCAATGCTTCAATGTATGAGGATTTTTCATATTCCATGACAAACTTAATGACATCACCTCCGCGATGGCATCCAAAACAATAGAACATTTGTTTATTTGGACTGACACTAAATGATGGGGTTTTTTCCTGATGAAATGGACATAAACCAAGATAGTCCTTGCCTCGTTTTTTCAATTGAAGTCTTGTCGATATCACATCAACAATGTCGGATGCAGCACGAATCTCATCTATTTTATCCTGTGGAATTTTCATGATTAAAAGATAATGAATTTTACTGCATTGTGAAAGGTAGATATGAATGCTTTAAATATTTCCGTTGTTGTGATGAGAGTTATTTTTTCCTATGTTTCACAGAACTTATTGATTTGATTTTCAAATAAATGTATGTTTTCGGAAAATAAATATTCAATTCTAACAATCAGAAGGAGTTCAAATGGCACTTCGATCACTATTCCATAAATTTATTTTATCGTTATTGATCTTTATCGGATCAAACTTTGCAGTTTCTCAATCGCTTCCTAAAAAACTTCATAGTCATGAGATCACCAGTGATACTGCGAGAAAATACATTGCCAACTTGAAGAAGGATGCAATGCAACCCAAGATCAACGGCGGACTCTTCTATCGTGATGTCTTTGATAAATTATTATCGCAAAAAGGTGTCGCTGCATTACGCTTCTATTTTGCAAAAACTGATGATGGAAATCCAACACTCGTTGCTGTCGGTGTGGATAGTACCGGAAAAGATCTGACAAAAGGTGTTATTGCAGAAGCAATTTATCCATGTCCTCCCTACTGTGATCTAAATTCCGAATTGGTGAAATAACAACCTATGAAAATTCCAATTTTTGCTCACATTTCTGCAGGTTGTTATCTCATCCCCGCTGTCGTAGGAATTACTCGTTGGAAGAATCTCAATAAATTCATGAAAGTGTTCTCGATATTTTCTATCTATTCAATCATTAGTATCGTTATTGAATTTATTTTAGGACGGCTAGGGATTTCAAATCAGTTTCTTTCAAATATCTATCGATTGGTATTTCTTGAATGTATTCTTTATTTATTCTTTAACTGGACTCGGCAAATATGGTTAAAAGATACCTTAAAGATTGCCGGTTTGATGTACTTCGTATTCTGGTTCCTTGATGTATCTTTTTTACCGTTTCCGGTAGATTTCCGTGCGCACATTGCAACTGTTGCGAACAGTGTTATGCTTGTAGCATCGATGATTACTCTCAGTCATGTAGTAAAGAATTCCGAAACAGCGATTACCGAATATTCAGTATTTTGGATTGCAGTCGGTACAATCATCTACAGCGCCGGAACAATTATCGTCCTGACAATGAGCAACACCATCTTGAGTATGGGAATAGAATATTTTAATATGTTATGGCATATCAATTGGGGATTCACGATCATTGCAAACGTATTTTTTGCTAGGAGTTATTTGTGCAAAACATTTTAGACAGTACATCTTTGATGATCGTATTGACAACATCCATCATTGCCCTTTTTGCGGCGGCATATATTGCAATTATATTTTCAACAAACAAAAAGATTATCCATGAACAATACAAGAAAATCGATGAAATCCAAAAAAGTGAGCAACGATACAAAGCGTTGTTTGAAAATTCATTGGCTGGAATGATGAAGTTTAATTATTCTTCCTGGGTTGTGCTGGATTCCAATCAGGCAATGTTAGATATGTTCAATGCAAATACAATCTATGATCTACAAAAGATATTCACGGAACTTCCAAAAGAGATTGTACAGCCAATTGAGGTTTTATTGTCAAAATCAGGTGTGGTTGATGCGCATGAGATCACCTTTACATTAGAAACCGGGATCATCCGCCGGTTCCTCTTTTCAGCAAGACGGGAAGGATCAGAGCAATTGGCGCATGCCGTTGTAGTATTGATGAACTCCGAAAAAAAAATCGGATGAGGTGAACTGTTTTACTCTTTTGGAACAATAATACCGCGATAATCTTCTATCGCGTTTTTTATTCCCAGAAAAAGCCCGATGACCGAAAGTATCATTCCGGACCAGAACATCATTTCGCCGATAGGAAAACTCCAATCGATCATTCCCCAACCGTCTAAAAGATTTTTCCAATCATGGTGTGCTTTACTCAATCCGCCGATGAGCGGTAGAAGAAGCAGTTCGGCATCCTTAACATAGAGGCTCACGTCAACAATACTGACTCCGGTAAAGAAGAGCGCAACATTGGAAAGCGGTGAGCCTTCCCGTTTCGCCACAAAAAACCAAACCGCCGGTGCAATAATTTGATTGAGCGATCCACCGAGGATGCCGATCGTTCTGCCAAAAATTCCAAAGAATAAATGACCTGCTTCGTGAATATACAGCAAAATAAGATGAATGAACCACAACATACCGGAGAGGTTAAAGAATCGGGTTGGGGTATAAAGATTTTGCGAAACGAGAATAAGAATATAGATCAATATCCCGTAACCGCACAATGTTATGATCAATTTCGATTTTGTCATAAACTGTTAGCTGGATTGAAGTGAACCGTTCATTTTAGTTGAGCGGTTCACTTCATAGTATAAAATAAAAGTCCCGCAGAAGCGGGACTTTTTAGTCTGTTACGAAGATACTTCGACCTTCTCTTTTTTGTATGTCTTTTTGCGTTGAACGCTTTTTCGTTTCCGCAGATATTTTTTCTCGATCTGTTGCGAATCAGTCGGCATCTTTTTCTCCGCTTCTTCTACATCGGGATATTCATAGATCTCGTATTTATAATTCCGCATGATGATGTTGTTTCCGTTGCGACCAAGAACGTATTGTGGAAGAATCGGTATCTTTCCACCGCCGCCGGGAGCATCAATAACATATGCAGGAATTGCAAGACCAGAAGTATGTCCGCGTAATTTATCCATAATTTCCAAGCCAACACTCACCGGTGTTCTGAAATGGTTTGCACCTTTCGTGATGTCGGCTTGATAGAGATAGTACGGACGAACGCGCATTGCCAATAATTTTCTCATCAATTCCAGCATCACATCAGGGTCGTCATTTACACCTTTCATCAATACTGCTTGATTTCCGACAGGTATACCGGCATCAGCAAGCATTTCGCAGGCGCGTTTTGCTTCAGGTGTCACTTCCCACGGATGATTAAAATGTGTATTAACATACACAGGATGGTACTTTTTCAGCATGTTCACAAGATCGGGAGTGATGCGCTGCGGAAGAACACATGGCATTTTAGTTCCAAGACGGATTATTTCGACGTGAGGAATTGCTCGCAGACCGGCAACAACTTTTTCCAGCATTGTATCGGTCAGCATCAACGGATCGCCACCCGATAAAATAACATCGCGAATCTCAGGATGTGCAGCGATATAATCCAAACCTGTTTGGATATATTTCATGCTGATCTTTCCTGAATCTCCTACTTTCCGTTTCCGCGTACAGAAACGGCAATACATGGAACATTGACTTGTCGTTAAGAATAACACTCTATCCGGATATCGGTGGGTGATGCTTGGAACGGGACTGTCTGCTTCTTCGTTCAGTGGATCTTCAGAGAAACCATCCTCCTCCAGTTCTTTTGCATCGGGAATGCATTGCAGCCAGATCGGATCGCCGGGGTAACGAATCAATGAAAGATAGTAGGGATTGATTCGAATATGAAACAGCGTATTTAATTTATCCGCTAAATCTTTGTCGAAACCGAAACGATCAACAAGATCTTTTCCGCTGTCAACGCTTGCTCTTAGCATTTCCTGCCAGAGTTCCATAAAAAGTGCCTTCTATTGTGAATAAAATATTATTTATTTTTCAACTCGCTGTAACCGCAAGCTTTATGGCTGCGATAAATACTTTCCGTAGATGACGAGATCGTCTCCCGGTTTGTAATATTCTTTGATATGTGCAAGTTTTTGGAATTTCTTCCGTTCGTAAAACTCGCGCGTCTTATCATATTTTGTTGTCGATGATGTTTCGGCGATCAACAATCGTCCACCGCGCTGCCGAAGAACATCTTCCGTAAAATTTAAAAGAACAGTTCCGATTCCTTTGCTCTGTGCTGAAGGATCGACCGCGATCCAGTACAGATCATACGTTGCAACGGTTGCAGGCGTCGGACCGATACAAATATATCCGCATACTTTTTCTTCGCTATCAATATACGAATAAATTTCATAATCTTGCTGGTTTGGATCGTTCAAAAATATTTCCAGCAGTTCAACCGCGATCTCGATCTCTTCTTTATTGAACACCTCAGTCGCGATAACGATAGATCGAATTGATTCAAAATCTTGACGCTCAGTTTTTCGGACGATCATTCAATTATCATTCAGACGAATAGATTCGTCGCTCTAAATTTATTTTATCTGCAGGTGACGTTCAACAGCAAAGCCAACAATCTTCCCGATCGCTTCCGGATACGAATAGCCGGCGGCTTTTGCGGACCGATGATAGCCCGCATCATCCGAAAGATCCGGATTCGGATTCACTTCCAGAACAAACGGCTTCATTGTTTTGGACAATCGGATATCAACCCGCGCGTAATCACGGCATTCCATAAGATTATACGCTTTCAACGCAATCTCCTTTACTTCCTTCTCAACTTCAGGAGGAAGAATTGAAGGACACATTCCTTTCGTTCCTTCGTATTCTTTTGTTCCGTCCATCCATTTTGCATCATACGTTACAATTTTCGGATATCCAGCGGGAAGCCCCGAGAAATCAATCTCAGAGATCGGCAGCACTATTGGCGGATTGTTCCCGATGATCGCAACATTCAGTTCCCGCCCTTCGATATATTCTTCAACCAGCGCAGGTTCTTGAAATTTTTTCGCAATAAAATTGATCCGCTCTTGCAGTTCTGCAAATGTATGAACGATTGAATTGTTATCGATACCAACACTTGCATCTTCTGCGCTCGGTTTAACAATGATCGGAAATGAAAGTTTTAAAGTTTCCGCGGAAAGTTCATCGGCATGCTCAACAAGCATGAACTTTGCCGTCGGAATTCCATTTTGTTGAAGGATTTCTTTTGTTCGAGCTTTGTTCAAGCATGTTCCCAACGTCAGAGGACCAGAACCGGTGTATGCAATTCCCAATAACTCATACACCCCGGCAACGTGCATCTCGTGAATTGCATAATCTCCCAAACTTTCAACCATATTGAAAATTACATCCGGCTGCATCGCCTTCAGATACCCAAGAAATCTGTCAAGATCATCAGACATATTGAAGATCGATGTTTCATATCCCAATGCACGCAACGCGGATTGGATATCTTCTTTCTCTTCGATCACTCCGACTTCTGAAAGATCAATCTTACCATCCGATTTTGCTGCAGAAACCCAAACACCGCTATGTTGGTGATTGATTCCGGCATCGAACGCAAACTGACGGCCGGTATCTGTTTCAACAGTAGGTTCGTTATAGATAATTGCTATGTGAACTGGTTTTGACATTATAATAGATTGTACCGTTTTAACCCCGCATCCAATACTGCATTTAACATTTGGTTATAATTAAGTCCTGCCATTCTTGCCGCCTTAGGATAGCACGAATTATCCTCAATTTTAGGGAGGATTCCAGGCAATGGGTTGATTTCTATGATATTCGGTCTGCCATTTTTGTCTAACCGTACGTCTATTCTAGACCAATCCCGACAGCGCAGGATGTTATAGGAGTTTTGACAGAGGTTCTCTATGGCCGTTTTAAGGCTATCATCGAGTTTTGCAGGACATTCAAAAATTTCGAGCGGATTGGATGATTGATCCCAGATCCATTTTGCTTCATAGGAATAGATTGGATTTACCCCGCTTGGAAGTGAGTCAAATTTTATCTCAACGATCGGAAGAACTTTCAGATCATTTCCATTCCCGAGCATCGCAACCGTAAATTCTCTTCCGGGAAGAAATTCTTCAATCAATGCCGGTTGCCCGTACTCTTCGACCACTGATTTCACTTGTTTGACCAGTTCTTCTTGTGTATGAACCAATGACGAATTGAAAATCCCTTTGCTCGAACCCTCAAACAATGGTTTTACCATCGCAGGAATAGGAAAACTGAGTGATTGAAGTTCGGAAAGAGATGAGATTACTGCGAATTTTGGATTAGCGATGTTATAGTATGATAGAATTTCTTTTGCTCGGGATTTATCTAGACAAACACTGAGGGTTAGAGGATCGGAACCGGTGTATGGGAGGTTCAACATCTCAAGTATTGCCGGAATCTGTGCCTCGCGTGATGCGCCGAAGCGTCCTTCAGCGATATTGAACACGATATCCGGTCGATCAGACTTTAAAGTGTCAAAAGCGTTATCATCAGCTTCTATAAGGGAGACAGTATGTCGGAGAGAAAGGGCATCTCGTACGGCGTGGATAGTTTCGATCGTATCCCATTCCGCAAAAGCATCCGCACTCGGAGCCAGTTGTATGTTTGTGTGAGTCGTGTGTTGAGCCTGACTCGAAGGTTGAGCGACACTCGCTGTGTCAACTCCCTCTTCCTTTTTCACGTTGTAGACTAATGCTACGTCCATTCAGAGGAGTACCAAAAAAATATTTTGGAACCCTTTCTCTATTTGTGAGAATTAAATTTTATCATCGTTCACTCGCTCCATTATTTTTTCTATCGTGATGATTTTTATTCCTGTCGATATGTCAAAGGGCGGTATCGGAACCGCTTTTACAATCTATTTTCACTACTAATATAACGAATTATACAAAGTTGTCAAGTGGTTAGGACATTTTTTCTCTACGAATCGTAGACAGGAAAGGTTTTTGATTTTTTAATTTGGAGCGAGTTGGAGGATAGGAGAAGAATTTTTTAGAGACGATGAAGAATAAATGTTCTTGTAAATTTTTTCAAATCCAATTTGCGTTAACAAAACAATATTTTTTTATAATATTTTAAATAAGTCATCCCACCCTTACCAACGACAACAAATCTTTAAAAACAAGCTCAAATTCTTTTCGGATATTTTTATGTTCGCTTCGCGCCAGATGCGGATCGCGTTCAACAATATCAAACGCTTCTTTTCTCGCGACGGTGAGAAGATCGGCATCGCTGATAATATTTGCTAACCGGAATCCGGGAAGTCCGCTTTGGCGTGTGCCGAAATAGTCACCCGCTCCGCGCAGTTCAAGATCAACTTCTGCAATGACAAATCCATCATTGGTGTTCACCATTGTTTCTAATCTTTTCTTGGTCACATTCACTTCGCGATGCGCTTCTGCTCGGTTTGTTGCTAACTGCAATGTCCGTTTGGTAAAATTCTCATCGGTGATCAAAATACAATAGCTTTGTTCTGCTCCTCGACCGACCCTCCCCCGCAATTGATGAAGCTGGGATAATCCGAATCGCTCTGCGTTTTCAATGATCATAATCGTCGAATTCGGAATATCAATACCCACTTCGATCACCGTTGTCGCGACAAGAATTTGGATTTCGTTCTTTTTGAAGCGCTGCATCAGTTCATCTTTTTCTTCCGATGAGAGTCTTCCATGCAGAAGACCGATCGAGTATTCCGGGAAGATCTTTGTGCTGAGATATTCATATTCCTTTACTGCTGCTTTAAGATCGATCTTTTCTGATTCTTCGATCAACGGATAAACGACATACGCTTGTCTTCCCTTTTTCACTTCTGCGCGGACGAAATTGAAGATCTTTGTTTTGTCTTTATCGAATCGAACTGCAGTGCGTATCTCTTTTCTTCCTTTCGGCAGTTCATCAATAATAGAAACATCCAAATCACCATACACCGTCAAAGAAAGTGTTCGTGGAATTGGCGTTGCAGTCATCACAAGCACATCAGGATTCTGTTTCCCCTTTTCCCGTAATAACGCCCTTTGCGAAACACCAAACCGATGCTGCTCATCGATCACCACAAAACCAAGATTCGCAAATTGAACATGCTCTTGAATTAATGCGTGTGTACCAATGACGATATTCGCCGTTCCTCTTCGCACATCTTCCAGCACATCATCACGCAGTTTTTTCTTCTGCCCTCCAACCAGCAGTCGAATATTCACCGGAATATCTTTCAGGAAATTTTTGATGCTTCGCCAATGCTGCTCTGCAAGGATTTCGGTGGGAGCCATTAACGCACATTGATATCCATTTTCTATCGCTGTCAGCATTGCAAAGAGCGCAACGATAGTCTTTCCGCTTCCGACATCACCTTGCAGTAAACGATTCATCGGTACCGGCTGCATCATATCGTTGTGAATTTCTTGAATTACTCTGTTTTGAGCATTGGTCAAGTCAAACGAAAGGGATGCTTTTAATTTTGCAGTCATTGACCGTAATAGTTTGAATTGAATTCCTTTCAATTCACCCCTTAACTCTCGTTTACGAAATGCCATCAATAACTGAAAATAGAACAATTCATCAAACTTCAATCTCCGTAAAGCATGATCCCGTTCTGCATACGATTTCGGGAAATGGATCATCTTAATGGATGAATAGATATCTAGAAGCGTATTGCGCTGCAGAATTTCGCGCGGGAGATGTTCGGTTAACGAATTGAGATTATTGTTGATCGCATTTCGAAGGATCCTTCGGAATCCGCGGTTGTCGAGTCCTGCATTGCGAAGTTCTTCACTGGAAGAATATTTTGGGATGATGGCACCGGTGTGAAGCAACGAATTCCAATCCGTTTCGTCCTCTTCATCTTTGGTCTTCAATCTGTCAAATTCGGGATGAATGAACTGAACTCGATTATATTTATCTAATTCAGGAACGGAAGAAATGGCGAGAATCTCTCCGACTTCAAATGCTTTCTGAAACCAATCAACCGCACCGTAGAAAACACAGGAAAGATATCCCGTTTCATCCTTAATGGTAAGGAAGAATATCTTCTTTCGGTTGCGGGTGTATTTCAATTCCGTGCGAAAGACCGAACCGATGATCGTTACTTCATTTCCTGCTTCGATGAGTTTTGGAAGTTTTTTAATTTTAGTGATGCGCGAACGATCAAGATAGTCGTACGGAAAGTAGTAGAGAAGTTTTTGAAGTGAATCAACACCGATGGTTTTCAACACTGCCGCGCGGACTGGACCGACCCCTTTGACGTATTGAATTTCTGTGGAAGATTGTCCGTTCATCGTCGACCGGAAGATGTTGTGTTCCAACCAGAGGGAAGCCGATATGCAATACGTTGATTCGAGACTGAAACGACAATGGAATCTTCTGACAATCGTTCCACAACAGCATCTTTCATATCCGATTCATTGATCGAGTCATCGTATAACGTCAGTTGAATGCCATGGTCTGTTCGTTCCAACAAAGTCTCAATCTCTCGTTGTTGTCCTCTCTGCTGTTGCGAACGTTCAAGTGGAAGTTCTTTCATTGCACGTTGCTGGAGAACGATAGTGCCTGCTTTAACTTTTTTATTCAATGTGATCGTTTCCAGCGATTGCGGGTTTGTCTTTGAACGGCGTTGTTCAGAGAGTACTGCATCGTTTCCTTTTTGAATTTTAGATGCACTTGTCGCTCTATCACGAACCGATTCACTGACAACAACAATTTGCCCGATCAGCCATATTGCAGAAGGTGAGCTTTCGGTTGTTGTAACATCGCTCATCATTTCATCTGATTTTCCTAAAGCCTCTGGTGAAACAGCAGGTGCAGATTGAACTGCTTCACCCTGTTCTGCAAACTCCTTTGTTTGTTCTGAAGATGATTGTTTTAGCCGTTGAGCAGATTCTTTCAGTTCACTCTTTTGTGTTACGGCATCACTCTGTTCATCCTTAGTTGATAATTCTGATTTGGCGGATGATGAATCTTCGGATTGTTTAAATATAATCTCCTGTTTATGAAATTTTTTCGGTGCAACAAGATCGCTGAACCATATTTGATATGCACCAAGTCCGATGGCAATAATAACCACTGCAGCCGCAAGACCGACATACTGATAATTGAAAAATTGAGTTGCTCTTTCGCGTTGAAGTTTTTTCCGCAATCTCGCTTTCAAAATATCCCGTCCATAATGTCGGATACCAACCGCAATCATCATTTCTTCTTGGAGTTTCGCTTTGCACGGTTCACAATCTGCAATTTCCGCATCCAATCGCTTCTTCTCCTCTGCAGATATTCTATTGAGAATGTATTTCTCAATAAGTTCAGGATCGTCTGTCCAATATTTTTTATTATTTTCCATTTATGTTTTTACTATTCGCGGCTAAAACCCACGGATTTATCCGTGGGTTACAACATGTGATACATTATTCATCAACCGATTTATCGGTTTGGTCAAAAAGTAATAATCCATGTTTTTTCATAAACTCTTCATATTCTTCTGCAAATGATTTTTCTTTGTGATGCACTTTTTGATTCAAAATATATAGATTCACCTTATCAATAATTGACTCGCTGACTGAAAATGCTCCATATCCCGTTTGCCATGCGAATTTTTCTTTGGTAAGATTTTCTTGATTAATCCAATGCGATGATTCTCCTTTGATATTCTTGAGAATATCTTTTAGTGCAAAATTTGGATTCAATAGAAATAAAACGTGAATATGATCGGATATTCCATTGATTGATTTCACAGAACATCTAAAATCTCTTTCGAGATGTTCACGGATATGTTGATATAGTTTATTCTCAAGACTTTGATGAATCAACGGTTCTCTATCCTTTGTACCAAATACCGCATGAATCCATATTTTTGTTAGTGAGTGTGACATTATTACCTACTGCAGTTTTATTCTTTCCCATTTTAGAAACCGTTAGAAACGGTTTCTAAAATTTATTTTTTTTGGATTCTTCAACCCACATCTAAAGATGTGGGTTTTCCCATTTCTGTATTTTAAATCAAATCCAATCTAAAACCTGAATCCCGCAAAATCTTTTCAAGCATTTTTTTGCACGTATATTTTTTGGATTTTACCGTTGCCGCATTGGCAAATCCCAATTGCACCGCTATATCTTCCTGTGATTTCTCTTCCCAATAATAAAGCAATAAAAGAGTCTTGCAAGGATCACCAAGCTGTTCTAAAGCCGAAGCAACGGTTTTAGAACGTTCTGATTCAACCATTAATTCCAATTGAGATGCATCATCGGATTCTATGAAATCATTTTGAAACTCAGTCGGTGTTTCCCGTTGTCTCCTTGCTCGTTTTCTAGACCAGACATTCTTTGCAATCGCGAAAAGGAATGTGCTTAATTTTGCCGTGTATTCAAATCTGCCGCTGCGAACCCGTTCCCATAAAATGATCACTGAATCTTGAAGCACGTCCTCTGCATCATCGTTGCTGCCGCTGTTTTTTAAAACTAATGAAACAATCGCTTTACGGTTCTGCTGATAGATCATCACCAATGCATCGTCGTCACCGTTCTTCATCAGATCAAGGATCTTAGCGTCGTCGTTCAAAAAAAGCATCGGGAGATTCATTTACCTTTCAATGGTTAATGACATACACTGACAAGAGGTGAATACAATAAATTACAAATTCAATTCCACAAATACCAAAGGAGGCGTTATGAAAAAGAGGTTTGCTGTTATTCTTGCTGTTATGCTGCTCAATGGATTGAGCATTTTTGGTATGACACTGTACCCCCCTTCTCCGATCTTTACATTAAATGGAAAACTGAACTGTCCCGTCATTTCTGAGCGAGGAGGAACAGCATATCTTCAACTAACACTCACTGCTCCCGGTATTATCGGTGAAAAACAACGAAAACCGATGAATCTTTCCATTGTGATCGACAGAAGCGGTTCAATGAGCGATCAGCGAAAAATGGAGTATGCAAAAAAAGCATTTGTCTCCCTTATTGACCAATTACAGTCTAATGATATACTTTCAATCGTGATCTATGACGATGTTGTCGATATTATCCGCCGTGCAAAAACTGTCGGTAATGACAAACAATCCATCAAACGAATGATCGATGAAGTCTATCCGCGCGGTTCGACGAATCTCGGCGGCGGTTTAGCCGAAGGATTGCATCAGTCCGAAAAATATGCGGGAAAAGAGTTCATCAATCGTGTTGTTCTGCTGTCGGACGGTTTGGCAAATGTCGGAGTTACCGATCCAGTCGAATTGAATCGAATTGCAAAACGATATCGCAATAAATCCATTTCCGTTACCGCAATGGGAGTTGGATTGGATTACAATGAGAATCTGATGATGGGACTTTCTGAAAGCGGCGGCGGAAATTATTATTTCATTGAACATCCGCATTCACTGGCTGCAATCATTCGTCAGGAATTCGAGATGGCTTCATCGGTTGTTGCGCAGAATGGTGCGATCTATCTCAATTTGGGTGATAATGTTCATGTGCAGGATGTTGTTGGCTGTGAATTTAAGAATGAGAATGCACGCTATATAATTCCAATCGGAGATCTTTATGCAAATGAGACAAGAGAGTTTACCGTTGAGCTTTCACTTCCTCCGGGAACAGGAAACAGAATTGTCGCAACAGGAGAATTGCGATATGAAAGCTCCACGATCATCGCTTCATATCCAACATTCTCTTCAAAAGTAACGTATACAAAAGATTATGCCGAAGTTGAAAAGAACCGAGACATTTCGACACAAGCAAAAGCTGATATCGCCGTATCGACCCGTAAAGTTGAACAAGCAATGCAAGCAATGGATAGCGGTGATCAGGCGGCGGCAGAGATGCATTTGAATGAAGCGAAGGATCTGATGAATGCATCACCGGCTGTTTCTGCTGCTGGTGCCAGCGGAGAATCGGTCCGTTCGCAATTAGGCAAGATCGAATCATATCAAAAATCTGCAAAGGAAGATGATTCACGGAAAGCAAAAAAATCGATCCAGTATGAGAACTATAAAACCAGGAAGAACAAATAATCTTACCACAATCCCTTAATCCCCTCCTCAAGTGAGGAGGGGAAATAATAATTATGAGGCAGTTATGAAAAACACGATAAACACTGCAACAATGGAATTGCGAAATCTCTCACATCGATACATGACCGAAGGATTGATGATCGCCGGATTATTTCATATCACCGTCATCGGAAGTATTCAATTTCTTTTGCAATCATCCAATGGAGATAGCGACGTTGACAATCCCTGGAGAAAAAGAGTAAGAGAAATTTATATTCAACCGACAATTTGGAATAGACCGATGATACCAAATGTTTCTATTGCTCAATCCGTGAAAACCAATGTTGGCGTCCCTGTTCCAATTCCGGACACCGAAATCGATCCCGAAACGACAATTCCTACACAGATCGAAATGAATAACCCAACAGGAGTTGAGAATAGCGGCGGAGAAGGAACGATCATTTCTGAAGGAACAAGGATCGATGGAGACGAAACTGTACCTGAGATTTTCATCCCAGGAATTGAAAAGTATCCGGTACCAGTGTACAATCCACCTCCTAAATATCCGGAAATTGCCAGACGCTCAGGAATTGAAGGAACAGTATTTATTAAAATGTGGGTGACAAAAGAAGGAAATGTAAAACAAGCAGAGATTGTAAAATCGACATCAAATATATTCGATCAAGATGCATTGGAAGCTGCTCGATTATGGAAATTTACTCCTGCAATTATGAATAACGGTCCGGTCAGTGTTTGGGTAACGGTGCCTTTTAAGTTTCGACTAAATTCTATGTAAAGCTTTTTTACCACTAAGACACTAAGAATACAAAGCAGTTTTTTTGGGGGACGGAAAAAACCGTCCCTTTATTTCTTAAAAATAATTTTCCCACCTAACACAGTCATTTCAACGGATGTTGTTTCGATCTTCACCGGATCGATTGACAGAATATCATCGGAGAGAACAACAAAATCTGCAAATTTACCGACCGTGATGCTTCCTTTTTCTTTTTCCTCAAATGCAGCGTATGCATTATTGATAGTATAACATTCGATCGCTTCTTTCACAGAGATCTTCTGTTCCGGATACCATCCGTTCGGGTTTGCACCGTCAATTGTTCTGCGGGTTACTGCTGCATAGATTCCAAGCAGCGGATTTATTGGAGCAACGGTCCAGTCGCTGCCAAAACACATTTTCACTCCACTGTCAAGAAATGTTCTGAATGCATATGTCGTTTTGCACCGTTCATCGCCGATCCGCTTGATCGCCCAGCGACCGTCATCAATTGCGTGATATGGTTGAACGGATGCAATCACTCCTAATTGAGCAAATCGTTTGAAATCTCCCGGATGAATGTGCTGAGCATGTTCAATCCTGAACCGCCGGTCCCATTTCGGATTTTTTGCAGCTATCCGCTCATACATATCGAGTATCAATCCATTAGCGCTGTCTCCGATAGCATGGATGCATAATTGTAATTTCACGCTATCAGCCTTCTGCGACCAAAGTTCCAAACGACCATCGAGCAAAGCATCATTTCCAAGACCATAGGTATCTTCATTCAAAAATTTTTCTGAAAATAATGCAGTTGAAGAGCCAAGCGAGCCATCGGCAAATCCTTTTAAAGAACCAAGTGTGATCATCCCATCACCAAAACCAGCTTGTACACTGGCATCGCGAAGTGATTTCCAGTTTGAAATAAATGCTCTGCAATACATTCTCGCAGTCAATTCACCGCGACGCTGCAATTCACGATATGTTGTGATATCTCTCGAACCTTCATAATGTGCCATGTCTTGAATGGATGTCAATCCGAATTTTCTCGCTTCGGCAAGACCAAGACGAGCGGCGTTCAACATATCATCATCAGAAGGGGATGGAATGAATTTGTAGATCGGCGACATTGCCTCATCTTTTAACAAACCTGTTGGTTCACCTGTTTTTGGATCGCGAACAATTGTTCCCCCGACTGGATCGGGTGTATCCTTTGTAATTCCGGCAAGTTTCAGCACAAAACTATTTGCCAATGCCATATGTCCGTCATACCGATTCACGAATACCGGAGTGTTGGGAGTATATGTATCGATCATTTCTTTTGTCGGAAGATTTCCGTTTTTCCACAGATCGTGGTCCCAATCTCCGCCGGTGATCCATTTTGTCGGACGTTCATCCGCTCGTTTCTTGATGATCAATGCAAACTCATTCTCATCTTTAGCCGTACGAAGATCGACGCTTTGCAGCTGGAATCCACCGCTCATAAAATGCGTATGATTATCAATGAATCCCGGAAGCATCCGCTTCTTTTTCAGATCGATCACTTTGGTCGACGCAGCTGCAAATTTTTTAATTTCATTCGATGAGCCGACCGCTATTATTTTTCCATCGAATACTGCAACAGCTTCGGCTTCCGGTTTCGATTTATCAACAGTCCAGATCTTTCCATTAATAAAAATAATGTCGGCAGATTGTTGAGAAAGAAGAAGGATTGGGAACAGGAGAAACAGTGGTAAATTTTTCATACGAATTGAATTAATACGGTGAATGGAATGCTCAATGAATTTTGTCTGAATAGATTAATCCCTGCAAACAGCTTCAATCGAACCAACACTAATTCACAATTTCAGAAACCAAAATCTCAAACTCCGAAAATCTTAATGTTCCCCTTTGATCGTTCTGGACATCAGATCTTCTGTCGCGCGGTGAGGTTCTTTCCCTTCAAACATGATATTGAATACTTCGGAGAAGATCGCCATTTCAGTGTGATGTTTCTTTGCAAGATCGACTGCCGAACGGCATGTTGCAACACCTTCTGCGACCATCACCATTTCTCCCAGAATTGCATCAAGTTTTCGTCCGCGTCCAAGCTGTTCTCCAACATGACGATTACGGCTATGTTTACTCATACACGTAACGATCAGATCTCCAATTCCGGAAAGTCCGGAAAATGTCCTCGGTAATGCACCCATTTTGTCTCCTAACCGGGTCATCTCCGCAATTCCGCGGGTTATGATAGCGGCTTTTGTATTGTCGCCAAAACCTGCGCCATCGACAACTCCAGCGCCAATTGCGATCACGTTCTTCAGCGCGCCGCCCAGTTCAACTCCGCGAATATCATCGGAGACATAAACACGGAAATACGGTGTGGCAAAAGTGTGTGCAACGATCTTTGCAGTCCGAGAACTGAATGACGAAGAAACAACTGCCGTCGGAACTTTTTTCACCACTTCTTCTGCATGACTTGGTCCCGAGAGGATTGCAATATTGGATTTTTTTTCATGTTCAAGAATATCGATCATCACTTCAGACATTGTCATCAACGTCTTATTCTCGATCCCTTTAGCCACATTGACAATGATCGTTTTATTCAAATCGAGATGTGCGATATCTTTCAGAATGTTCCGGAGGAACTGCGATGGAACTGCCGTGACGATCAGATCTTTTTTTGAGGCTGCTTCTTCAACATCGTGGGTGATCTTTAAATGTGCGGGAAGAACGGTGCCTGGAAGATAATCTTTATTGGTTCGGGCGTCGCGCATCTCTTCAAACTGATCAGCGCGATAGCTCCATAATGTTACATCTCGAAAATTTTCACAGAGAACGATGGCGAGCGTTGTTCCCCAGCTTCCGGCTCCAAGAACTGAAATGCGCATGATGAGACCTTTAGACGTGGGCAGTATTGTATGCTATTTGCGGGTACCTTTGAAGTGCATCAATTTATTTTCAGTTCCCGCCATAAGACGTTTGATATTTTCACGGTGAGTATACGTAATGAGCATTGAAACAGCAACAGCAAAATAGACCAATGTATGATAACCGGGAATGTCAACATGGAAGAAATTCTCTCGGATGAACATTGAAACCGGAATAGCCATTGCTGCTAATATTGAACCGAGCGAAACATATCTCCAGAGTAAAAATACGATGGTGAAGACGCCTATGGATACAGCAAATTCAACAGGAGCTAAACCGAGGATCATCCCGGCACCAGTTGCGACTCCTTTGCCGCCTTTAAAACCTGCAAACAATGTCCAAATATGTCCTAATACTGCAACAATACCACAGATGATCTGAACGACCGTAAAATCTTGGAATGGTGTCGCATTATTAAATGGAAGTGGATTTGGATCCCAGAATATTTGTGGAACATAGTATGTTGCAATCACTCCTTTGACCAGATCGAACAGAATCACTGCAACTCCGATTTTCCAGCCGAGCATTCGTAATACATTTGTACCGCCTGCGTTACCGCTGCCGAATTTACGAATATCTCCGGCATTTGCAATCTTCACTGCAATAATGCTGGTAGGAATAGAACCGATCACATAACTGATCAGTAAGACAACAATAAGATTTTCCATGTAGTGGGTTCCCCAAGTACAAATGATAACTGTATACTGTAAAGGAAAATAGTAAAATCAATCAATTAGAAGCAAGAAGAATGATGAATATTTACGGAACGAATCTTTTCACCAATAACTCTGCTAACAACAGATCATCGGGAGTTGTAATCTTGATATTCTCATAACTTCCTTCAACAATGATCGGAAGAACACCGATCTGCTCTGCTAAAAAAGAATCGTCTGTTGCTGTAATGTTCATTTTTTCTGCATGGGTGTATGCATCGATCAATATTTTCCGTTGAAATGTCTGCGGAGTCTGTGCGCTCCAAAGTGATGAACGATTCAACGTTTTTTCTACACGACCATCTGTCGATGCCTGTTTCATTGTATCTTTGGCACGAACAGCCACAACGGAAGCACCGTAATATTTAGCCGTTTCGATGGATTGAACGATCTCCTTGAGATGAACAAAAGGACGGACTGCATCGTGTACTACAATAATTTCAGCATTCGGATCGATAAAGCGTAAAGCATTGGCAATGGAATCTTGACGGCGTTGTCCCCCTTCAACGGGGGATTTTAATTTACGCAATGAATATTTTTTTTTGATCTCTTCAATGATCGCAAATGACGATTTCTGAGTGGCAACGATTATTTCACTCACTCCTGCGCATTGTTCAAACCGTTCCAATGTGTGTACGAGAATCGGTTTGTCATTCATCAGCAAAAACTGCTTACCGATGGTCGCCCCCATCCGTTCTCCGAACCCTGCCGCAGGAATGATAACACTCGTAATCATATTACTCTTTCACTGCTTTCGGTTTTCCAAAATACTCGATCACAAAATTAAATCGAGGGAATAATTTCGGAAGTTTCATGACACTCATCATCATGACGCCGATTGATAACCGATCGATCCATGAAGAGGTCGGCCACCCAAGATGGATCGTAATCTTTTTATGCGGCAGTTCATAATCAAGCGCATATAAAATTTCTGTGATTCCATGGTAAATGGATTGACTTTGGCTGGCAAATCGAAAATGATTCACTGCAGATTTTTCCGGAATTCCAGCTCGAGGATGATAAAGACTGATAAAAGCAGAAGAGGTATCATCAACACTTGGGGAATGCTCATTCGGACGACGGAAATAGATATGAAGATTTTCTGCTTCAGATTCGACCAGGTAGAAGATCATATTTAACGGCTGATCGGTCTGTGCGATCTCTTTTATTTCGGGAGCACGTTTTTTTGCGACACGTATTCCGATGAATAAAAATATTACAGTAACCGTACTCCACATCAGAGTGCCAAAAGGCTTGTGATATCCCAGATACAGAAAGCAGGAAAACATTATCAGAAATAATACTATGGTTCCAGAACGGTGCGTATTAAAAGCCAGAACATCTTTCGTTCCCTTTGAGTACCGATAAATCAGTAAACTTCCGAGGTTAATAGAAAAACTTGCCAATAAACCGATTGCGTACATTTCCGCTAGCAACATTTGATTGCCGCCGGTAATAAAAACAATAAATGTGTAGAATATGGCATTACCAATATGAACCCGATACAGCGACTGTCGATTATTCGTTTTAAGAATCCAATGGAAACCATATCGATGAGCAACACGTTCCATTAATTCACTGGATGCAACGTACGCTGTGTTCACCGCCATCATCAATAAGATACTTGCAAGAATTCCTACGATATACCCAAAAGGAACACCGCCGACCATTCGTGCAAACTGCGTTATAAGATCGGTTTCATGCTTACTGACATTGATATTTGACGAGAGTACTACTGCCGCCAGAAGCGGAGTAAATATTCCGGTGGTCATCGCAAGAAAAATATATGCTCGTTTTACATCTTTCCATGATTTTACCAGTCCCGCAGTTTGAACAACTGATTCAATACCTGAGTATGCAAGTATACAACTAGAAACACCGACTATGACAAAAAAATAAGCGTTAAACCAATTTCCCTCACTCATTCCTGCGGCAAAATTCGTAAAACTTTTTCCAATTGTGTGTATGCTATCAGGTGTCATGTGGAACATTCCGGCAGTGACGAGATTTATCAACACAATTGCTGCGATCACAAAGATCATATACGTGAATTTCGCATTTTCTTTTATCCCAATGATATTCAATCCCGCCACAAACCAGATAATACCCGCTTGTAATGCAAATTTACCGGCTTCAGAGACGTGAAAGAATGAAAGTCCATTCTCAACGGCACTGACAGTTGAAAGACTTGCAGTCAGAACGTAATCCACAATAATAGAGGCGACAGCAATAAAAGAAACTGTTGGTCCCAGTACGAGATATGAAAATGAGTATACTCCTCCACCTTTGATATTATGGAACTCCAATATCTCGGCAATCTCCGTCATTCTCATCGATAGAAATCTGATAAGTATGGAGGTTAGAAGAATGAATAAAATCGCATTTGCACCAATTACTCGAAATGCTTCGCTTGGAGCATAAAATATCGATGTTAACTCATCCATCAGGGTTATGATTGCCACTGAAAGCCATGTGAGCCACCATCGCCCCTTTGAAAAATATGACAACAGTTGTTTGCGCGTCATTAAATAGCCGAACGCGCTGATCAACGCAAGATTGATCGCTGTTGTGACAAAAAATTGCTTAGTGAGGAAGAGTTCCATTTTTTATCAGAGAATGAGCATCGCGTCGCCGTAACTATAGAACCGGTAACCTTTTTTAATTGCATGTTTGTATGCGCGCATCGTTAATTCGTGTCCTGCAAATGCTGCTACAAGCATCAACAACGTCGATTCCGGCATATGAAAATTGGTGATCAATCGGTCAGCGATCTTAAAATCATAGGGCGGGAAAATAAATTTATCCGTCCAACCCTTCAGTGGTTTTAAGTGACCATCTGTCGTAACGCTTGACTCAACGGCACGCATGGCACTTGTACCGACAACACACACTTTCTTGCGAGCATCGATCGATTTATTAACGATCTTCACGGTCGGATCATCAACCTGGAAGAATTCTGAATCCATTTTATGCTTAGTAAGATCTTCTACTTCAACTGCTCGGAATGTGCCTAACCCGATATGAAGAATGACCGGTGCAAAACTGACGCCGTTCTTCTCCATTTTCTTTTGAAGACCTTTGGAAAAATGAAGTCCTGCAGTTGGCGCTGCAACGGCACCCACTTTATCCGCAAAGATCGTCTGATAGGTATCTTTATCTTTCGGAGTCGGCTCTCGTTTGATATAATTCGGTAACGGTGTCAGACCGATCTTATCGATCACTTTAAAAAAATCTCCCGTATAATTGAATCGGACCGTTCTGCCGCGAGACGTGGTATTGTCGATCACTTCGCACCAGAGATTTCCATTATCAAAATAGATCTTGTTCCCAATACGCACCTTACGGGCCGGATCTACGATCACATCCCAGATATTATCCTCGACATTCAACTGACGAAGAAGAAACACTTCGATCTTTGCATTTGTCTTTTCTTTTTTTCCGATGAGACGAGCCTGGAACACCTTCGTCTCATTCACGATCATTGTATCGCCTTTGTCGAAATATTCGGCCACATCATAAAAATGACGGTCTTCGAATGTCTCGTCGGCACGGTTGATCACCAATAAGCGTGAATGATCACGCGGATTTGCCGGATGTTTTGCGATAAGATTTCGCGGAACCGGATATTTGTAATCGGAAAGTTTCATAACACACTGTTCCTTTCGGGGACTTTGCCCTCTGTGGTAAAAA
>CAYPEM010000017.1:10663-21782 GCA_964409765.1 uncultured Chitinophagaceae bacterium | reverse complement strand
GTTGTGATGATAAAATCAGCATTGGTTTTAGAAAATGCATCTACAACCTTCTTAATGTCACCATGAGTGAATTCATGATGATCAGCGAAATTAAAATGTTTTATGACAAGAGCTCCACACAATTCAAGACTTTCCAGAAAACTCTCCGGACGAGCAATACCGCTCAATGCAACGACCGTATGCCCCTTTAACATTTCCAGCGATTGTTGAACACCGCCAAACACATGACGTATACCAGTCGGTTGAAACGAGCTTGAAAATTTATGCAAAATTGAATCAAGTTCTTTATACTGCAACAATCGAAGTGCGTCAGTCAAATCATTAGATTTTGTTACAACAACTGCATCTGCCCTTCTGAAACTGGAGATCAATTCTCTCCGATACCCTGCCGGAAGCAGCATCGTTCTAAATGGTGAGTTTTGAGAATCGATCAATACTATGTTTTTGGATCGATGAATACGCCGATGCTGAAAACCATCATCAAGAATAATAACTGTCGCACCAAAATCTTCAATTCCTATTCTTGCTCCGCGAACACGATCTTCATCAACAATGACAATTGCATTGCGTAATTGTTCAGCAAGAAGCATTGGTTCATCTCCGCTTGAACGCACATCCGTTAAAATGTTTTTGCCATCGCTGACGACAACCGTTCCGGTTGAATTTCGTCCGTACCCTCGACTGATAATTGCTACCTGTCGTCCATCCGATAACAGCATTGCTGCGACATTTTTTACGATCGGTGTTTTTCCTGTACCGCCTGTTGTTATGTTACCGATAGAAATCACAGGAACACCAACATCAATTGTGCGAAAGAAACCTATATCAAAGAACCAATTCCGAAGCAGTGTTGCGAATGCAAACAAGGGAACTAATGGCAAAAAAAACCAGCTCGGTTTCACTCCGATTCACCTTTTTCAATTGAGAATTCTGATGCCTGCTCAGTCAATTCCATCATCTTTCTCTGCATAATCACTTTGAAATTATCAAGCGATTCATTATTCAATTCTTTTGCAACGATGATCGGATCACTATATTTAACAACGATCGAAGAAAAGGGAAGCGGGACTTCAAATTTATCCCAACTCCGCAAGAGCTTCTTCTTTCGAACTGAAATTCCTGCCAATATCAAAGGAACGCCTGTACGCTGCGCAACCCGAATCGCTCCCATTTTCATTTCATGACGCGGACCACGCGGTCCATCAGGAGTGATCGCCAATGAATTCCCTTTTTCCACTTCATCTACCATCAACTGCATCGCTTCTTTTCCGCCGATATGACTTGAACCACGGATCATTGTGTAATTCCAGCGTTCAAGGATCGCTGAGAGAAATTCACCGTCGTTACTCTGACTTACCAATGCAGAAATATTCCGCTTCTTCTCCGGCCGATGCAAAAACCAACCCACAAACATAGACCCATGCCAAAAGGCAACAACAACGTTCTTATTATTTTGTTTCAACTCATTGAAATTTTCGGAGTTGATCCTGGTAACCCTCAATGTCTTACACCACAACAGAACCACTTTCCAAAGAATAACACGCAGTAGAATCAGGATGATCTTCTTTTTCATACATCAAACGGCAAGAATTGCTTCTGCCACATTCACCGATGCTCCAATCCCGCCAAGTTTTTGTCGGACGATATTCAATTCGTTTTTCAAATCAGAATAATGTTCCGGAGAATTCAATATTGCGCGTGCTTCGCTCACTAATTTCCCTACCGTCGCATCCCCTTGAATCATTTCAGGGACGATCGTTTTGCCTGCGACAATATTGACCAATGCTATATTCTTGATCTTTACCACTAGCCGAGCGATCCAATAAGTAATTGCCGATGTTTTATAGACAACGATCATTGGTGTCCCGACGCATGCCGTTTCGAGTGTTGCAGTTCCAGATGTGACAAATGCAAACTCAGCATATTTCATAACTTCATGAGTAGAATGCTGAATAAATTTCACATTCATATTCGGCGGTAGATTATTCTTGTACAATTCCATCGGAAGATTCGGCGCTACTGCCACCACGACTTCTTTTTCAGAGCCGGCGATCTCAACTGCCGAACGAACCATGACAGAGAATAGATTCTCGATTTCCTGTTTTCTACTTCCCGGGATAACGGCAATAAATTTCTTTGAGATATCCAGATCATACCGTTTATAAAAATTCTCTTTGCTCATCAGTTCCAGCATCTCTTCAACCAACGGGTGTCCGACAAACTGAACCGGAATATTTTCTTTTTCATAGATCGGAACTTCAAACGGAAAGACCACCAGCATTTTATCTATCAATCCGCGCATTTTTACAACGCGTCCTTTTTTCCAGGCCCACACCTGGGGACTAATGTAATAGACGATTTTTATACCGTATTTCTTTACAGTCTTCGCAAACCTCAAATTGAAACCTGGATAATCGATCAATACAACAACATCCGGTTTTTTCAAGATCAATAATTGCTCAAGGGTCTTTTCAACAATTCGGATCAATGGAAGATGCTTAACAACCTCAACAAATCCCATGAATGACATCTCCCGCACATGGAATGTCAATGTCATTCCTTCTTTCTCCATCTTATCTCCGCCGATGCCGAATATATCCATTGATGGATTTTTTTTCTTCAACTCACGGACAACACCGGCTCCATGTAAATCGCCGGATGCTTCGCCCGCCACTATCATCACTCGCTGCTTCATCTTATTTCACAAAATATCGCAGCACAATTATTGCAATCACTGCAGAGAATGCCTGCAGTGTTCTCATTTCTGATTGAATGCCGCGGGAAAAATTCGGCTCACGATGGAATGAATGTTCACCGGAATATTTTGTCATTCGCGGAATGAATCTCGGGACATTGCGGCAGTAGGTTGAATACTCATCACCAAATGCAATTGTAAGATGTTCCTCTTCCCGTGATACGATCAAATGATACTGGACAGCAAACCATAGAAATGCTGTCAATGCTAAATATGGAACAAGTGCATTGGACATGATTCCGCACCCGACATACATCAACATATTCCCCACATACAGCGGATTCCGCACATAACCAAATGGTCCATCCGTGATCAAATTTGTTGCACCAACTGCACCGGTCGTACGAGTTTCACTCCCCGCAATGGAAACACCCCAGAATCGTATCGCTTCGCCTAAGAGAGCTACAGCAAAGCCAGCAATCAAGGTAGAAATTGTCGGTTCTGCAAAAATTACCATCACCAGAAGGAACGGTATTGGAGTATAACTTCGCATTTCAAATATTTTCAATCGAATATCCATTGTCACTCCATCATAAAAACATCTTTGCGTGCAAGCTCTGCCGTGCGTCGTTTGCGCGGTTTTTTCGTTTCGATGATCGTTCGAAAAGTTTTCAACACATCGGAAAAATTCTCGAATCGATGAAACGTTATGTTGTGTGTTTCACAAAAACTGACCAATGCATCCTTCGCGAAAACGATATCGGCAAATTGTACCGGACAGCGGTCTGAAATCCCGTCGCCAATATAGACAATGACATTATCATCGCTCGATCGAGTCAGGAGATGGTTTCGTTTGCAATTTGCACATCGCTTGCACTCTGCATCGCTATAAGGGAAGATCGGTTCAACGGTTCCATCGTCATTGAATTGAAGACGATTGGAAAACCGAGGAAGAAGATCCAATCCTTCCCGTTTTAATACCGGATCGATATACGCGTCAAATCCATCGCTCAATACAGTAACCGAAATACTTTTTCCGGAACAAAACTCTACAAAGGGCTTAAAATAACGATCAACTGCTTTTGAGTCAGCAAACGCCGTAAACTCATCTCTCGTTACCGATGAGATTGATGCAAAACCTTTTCTCCAGCAATCTCGTGCATCAATTTTTCCATTGCGATATTGTTCAAAACTCTCTGAACAAACATTCACGTCACCAAACTGCACAAACAGTGCATCGCCGATATCTTCGACAGCGATCGTTCCGTCAAAATCAGTAAAGACGATATACGAAAGATTTTCACCCATTGCTTCTCACCACTCCGGAACAATAAATTCTAATTCGTAGCAATCTTATCCTGATTGAAACGAACTGAAACCAATTTTGAAACGCCCTGCTCTTCCATCGTTACGCCGTACATCGCATTTGCAGCTTCCATCGTTCTCTTATTGTGGGTCACAATGATGAACTGTGTATTATCGCTGAATTTCCGGATGATTCGTGCAAAACGGTCGATGTTCGAGTCATCAAGCGGCGCATCAACTTCATCCAAAATACAGAACGGCGATGGTTTCACCAAATAGATCGCAAACAGCAATGCAATTGCGGTCAAGGTCTTTTCACCGCCGGATAAAAGATCGATCGATGTCGGACGTTTTCCTCTTGGCTTTGCAGTGATCTCGATCCGTGCTTCTAATGGATCAACTCCATCTTCCAATTGAAGATCGCATTCATCCCCTTCGTCAAACAATCCTTTGAATGTCGCTATAAAATTTTCGCGCACTTTTTCAAAGGTCGTTATAAATTCCCGTTGGGCTGTGTTATTGATCTCTTCGATCGTCTGCATGAGCGTTTTTTCTGCTTCGATCAGATCATCGCGTTGTACAGTGATGAATTCCAGCCGTTCCTTTTCCGTTTTATATTCATCAAACGCAGCAAAGTTCACCGCACCGAGCGAACGGATCTTGTCTTTCATCTGTCGTATTTCTTCGCGTGCGGATTCAATATCGAACAGATCATCCTGCCCATATTCCTTCAGTTCAACTGTATATTCAAACTCTTCTTTGCCTCGTGCAACAATATTCTGCGCTTTCATCGTCAGTTCAGAGATCTTCATCTCCAACTCATGTGAACGTGACATTGAGCTGTCGTGCAAGCGGCGGGCATCCTTCAGTTTTAATTCGATATCATGTGATTGAGTTCGTTTGGAATTAAAATCGGATTGGGCAACTCGTTTCCGTTCAACAATTTCCTTCAGCTGCTGATCAAGTCCTTCAAGGATATTTGTATTGGAAAGAAGTTCTTCCTGTAATCGTTCGATTTCACGCCGTGCATTTTCAATGTCCGTGTCGCGCTGTGCAAATGTATTTCTCAGATTTGCGATCGTTGCATTGGTATACTCTAATTCACGGGCAAAATTCTTCTCTTCATTCTCTAAACGCATCATTTCAAGCTGCGCATCGGTCGCCACTTTTGAAAATTCATTCCACATCACTTCCATCGTTTCCAATTCGCTCGCGGTCGCTCCCGATTGTTGTTCCGCAGACGATTTTTTGTTCTCGAGCCCCTCAATGGTGGGCTGAAGATTTTTTAATTCCGCATTATGAGCATTGGCTTCATCCCGTAAGCGGGTGTTTTCAACATCATTTCTCTCCACATTCTCCGCCATCCGCTTCTTCTCATATTCGATCTGGGCGATCCGCATTTCAACCGTGGTCATCTGCTGTTCGATCTTTTTCGCACTGTCGAACAACGACTTTACATCGATTAAAGCGATCTGCTTTTCCTTGTCTGTAATATCATTCCGGCTTGCATCGATCTGCGAATTAAGTGAGATGATTTCCTTTTGCAGTTCCTCGATCTGGTTTTTCTTACCGATGAACCCGCCGTCTTCAGCACGTATACTGCCGCCCCGAAGAATTCCCGAACCGGTGACAAGTTCACCATCCAGCGTAACACATTTCAATGAAAAATATTTCCGCACTAATGCTTTGGCAGTCTGAACATCTTCAACGATCATTGTTCCGGCAAAGAGAAAATCACGCAATGTTGAATATTTCGAATCACATTGTACGCTGTCGCTTGCCCATGAAATAACCCCGCCTTCGATAATATCAAGTTTTTCATCAGGTAAATTCGGGATCGACTCAAGACAAACGAACGTTGCTCTTCCTTTATTTCCTGCTTTTAACAATTCAACACCGCGGTGCGCATCATCGATCGTTTGAACGACCATATAATTTGCTACATCTCCAAGCGCAGTTTCAATTGCAATTCGATATTTTGCATCTGTTGAAAAAGCATCGGCAACGGTTGTTTGCAGGGAGTTCTTCCACTCGTTGCTGGTGATCAGATATTTCGCCCCCTCTGAAAAACCTTCATGACTTTCGATAAGACCTTGGAGAAAATCCAACCGGGATTTGCGTCGTTCAAGCAGTGAGCGGATTTCAAATTCTGCATTACGAAGAGTTTCTACTTCTTTTTGAAGATCTGTTCTTTTTGACTCTTCACCCATCGCCCTCAGTTCTGCTTCTGCAAACTGTTTGCGAAGTTCTTTATCCTGTTTTGTCAGTTCTGCTACAGTTACGGAATTTTTCGAAATATCAGCCGTATAGATTGCATTTTCCTCTCCGGAATAATCCAATCGTCCGTTGATATTCTCTAAACGCGCTTTGGTTCTTTCGTATTCATTCCGCTTGGAAGAAATTTCATGAAGCAATGCGATCACTTCATCCTGCTTTGCTTTTACTTCAATTTTCTTCTTTTCAAGTTCTACGGTGAACTTATCAAGCTCTTCTTTCTTTTCATTGTATTGCTCTGTTGAGGAATGAACGTTGGCATGAGTTCGTTCAATGGATGCCGCTAACTCTGCGGCCCGCGTTTCCAATTCAGGAAGCTGATGAGCTAATTCTTCTTTTTCTTTTGCAAAACGATCGATCGATTCGGTCAGCGAGTTTGTCCGCTCGTTTGCTTTCACGCGGGCTTGCTGCGAAAGATTGATCTTTTGTTGATGCTCGGTCAATTCTAACTGAACTTCATTCAATCGTTCTTCTAACGACGTCAGTTCTTCCCGGAGATCATCCAACAATGTCTCTTCGGAAGAAAGTTCATCGCTGATTTTTTTCTTATCGTCAACTGCAGAGGTGAGTTTTTCCTTGAGCGGATCGATCGAAAGAATGATGTCCGAAAATTCGCGCTCAAGCAGAATAATTTCTTTTGCGCGTAGATCCTGTGAAATGATGTTGAACTGTTCTGCTTTATTCGCCTGTCGTTCAAGGGAGTTGACTGCCTTCTGAACTTCTTTCACAATATCCTGCACACGAACAAGATCTTGCTGTACGTGATCGAGTTTGTTGAAAGTTTCTTTTCTCCGAACTTTATACTTCGTTACACCGGCGGCTTCTTCAAATAGACGACGGCGCTCGTCCGCTTTATCGCTCAGGATCGTTTCGATCATCTTCAATTCGATGACCGAATATGCATCCGAACCCATTCCGGTATCCATGAAAAGATCTTTGATATCCTTCAAACGACACAATGTCTTATTCAGATAATATTCCGATTCACCGGAACGATACACACGGCGAGTGATGACAACTTCTTTGTATTCGGAAGGGAGAATTCCTTTGGTATTTTCAATGGTCAACGAAACATCTGCCATTCCCAAAGGTTTGCGGTTCTTTGTCCCGTTGAAAATAACATCTTCCATCTTATCGCTTCTCAAACGGCTCGGTTTTTGTTCTCCAAGTGCCCAGCGGATAGCATCGACCACATTTGTCTTTCCGCACCCATTCGGACCGACAATAGCGGTGAGTCCGGCATCAAAGGAAAGATTCACTTTGTTTGCAAACGATTTAAAACCAACTATTTCTAATTTAGAAAGATACATTCGTTAGCAGAAAAAATTAATTAACAAAGGGAAGAATGTGTGTCGTGAAATATTCAACGTATAGCGAAAACGAATACATATAATCCAAGTATGCATAAACGCTTCCGCAAATAACGAGCAGCACTGTCACGCCGATCATGTACATTTTTGGCGTATAGATATGATAAATGACGGATATACCTTTTAATGTTCTGGAATAGACCCAAACGGACATCAATACAACTAATCCTAATATCCATGGAACATATACTTCACTTTCCAATACTCGATAGAGGATCATTCCAACAGGAATAAAGAAGAGCCACGGCAGAGCTGTCCAAACTGCAATGGAGTACGAATGGAACAATCGAATTTTAACCCGGGCCATTAATGCTAACATTTGAATCATTATGGTAAGACCTAAAAACCAAACCACCATCACCCCGGAAAGATATCCAACACCGATCATAGGATTCCAAGACATTTCAATTATTATCTCTTTGAAGGTATCCGAAAAGATATACGACACGACATAATCGAGCGCTGCACTTGTTCTAAAATGATGGAAAATACTTGAGAAGATGACCGAAAATGTAATGGCAATGATGAATGCGGTCAATGTTGTATGAAACAACGGAAGAGTAAACTGATCCCGTATATCGGCAAAAAAATTGTACGATTTGAACAATGCTCTCCACATACTTTCTCGGAATCTGCGGTTGCCGTTTACCAACCATGCCGCAATGATCAACAGAGAAAGTCCGATCACAACATATGCGTACGGAGAAGCGGCCACATAATTCCCAATGGGAAGTGCTGAGATCTTTTGATCGTGATAAAGAGAATGAACAACATCGTATGCTGATTTTTTCTCCCGATCTAGTTCAACAATACCAACAGTGTGTACGGTTGGTGTTGTCGGTTTGATATGCATGATAGGACGATCACTGTTAAAATCATTGAAAGCAAAGATCATTGAACCTGAAAGGTTCATATCCTTGATGACCGCATATCGCTGTTGAATATATCGGGCTTGCGATTCCTGGGAATTCGGATCACTGTATCCGTTCCGATTTCCTTTCTCGACCGCCTTCCCGTATGCAGCAACAATGATCGGTTTTTTAGAATTTGATTCCTTGTATGATGCGATTCGAGTACGGAATTTCTTGATGTCAATATTTGAAAAGCTGATTGCACAGATATCAGCGACTGTCAACACTTCATCGTCACCACCGCGCGTTATAAAATATGTCAATCGGTCATCAAGTGATTTTGCCGTGCGGTGCAGCTGTGAAACAATATTCCTCTCAACATCACCTCCCGAACCCGATCCTTCACCCAACCCCCATGCAATCACCGAAGGATTATACCGGTCGCGGCCGATCATATCTTCCAGATAGTTATTGACCAGTGTCTTATAATTTTCATCATCAATGATCTTTGCCGGTATTTCAAAGTTCGGAATTTCCTCAAGTACCAAAAGTCCGTAACGGTCGCATAATTGAATAAAGAAAGGATGCGCCGGATGAAATCCGATCCGAATGGTGTTTGCTCCGAGATTTTTGATCAAAGCGACATCACGTTCCATCTCTTCATAGGTCAATGCACTGCCGTACATTTTTGAATCTTCGATCCATACGATTCCTCGTAGTTTGATCGGTGCGCCGTTAAAAAGAAGAGTGTTGTTATCTTTCGTAAATGTGCGGATACCGGTCGTTACACTGACAGCATCCAACAACGAATCTTTTTTTCCTTCACTTGCTAGAAGTGAAACTTTTATCGAATAAAGCTCCGGCGAATCCGGCGACCACAATTTTGCGTTGGGGATGGATAGCAATATTTGCGCCAGGACTGTGCTGTTGGGCTGCGGTACTACCGAGACAACGATCGGTTTTCCGATAATCATACCGCTTCCTGTTTCAGCAGTTTCTGCTGAAAGCTGGAATGATTTGTCGGAGAGCTGCGCAAACGCCTGAATATCTTTTGCAGAAACTGTAGCTGTAACAAGCAATTTTGTTGCTTTTGGTTCGATCGCTTCAACAACTACATTGACTTTTTCGATGCGTACTTTTGGAGCAGCGACAATAAAAATATCACGGACTATTCCATTATAATTCTTCCAGCCGTTTATTTGTTGTCGTAAAGGAAATGTCGTTCTATGGTCTAACCTATTATCAACAACCACGCGAATAACATTCTCTGAACCGATCTGGATGATATTATCAGGAACCGAAAGCTCAAACGAAGTATATCCACCTTCATGCCGACCGACAAACGTTTCATTGATAAATACTTCAGCCTGATAATTTATTCCATAGCAAACAATGGTGAATGCGTTATTCAGTATGGAACGTTCATCAACGGAGAATTTTTTTCTATAAACGATCTTTCCTTCGTAGTTAGCCGCTGAAGGAATCTTAACTTGCTTCCACGATACACCATTATCTAGCGAGTAATTCCATTCTCCCGAAAGGTCAATGATAGTGCGAGCCGGTGAGTTATAGGATAATACATTTGGATGCGACGGCGTGCCATTTTCGAGGAACAACTGCTGGGAAAATAGAGTGGTTGCGACAAGGACTGAAACAAACAGATAAATTGATGATCGAAAGAGCAATTTGTTCAACTATTGATCCGAAGTTGTTGAATTTTCGTTGTTTTAAGGGATTTTTCTTTATAAAACAATCTAAATATAACACACGAACCCGCTGAAACCAAGCGATATTTTTGAATTGTAAGAAGGTAAAACAGCCTCAAATCTACAAAAAATGTAGTTTCTGAGGCTGTTAAGATTAGAATACTCTATGCGGCATTTATGATTGCTAAGAATGAATCAGCTTTAAGACAAGCTCCGCCAACAAGTGCTCCGTCAATATCGGGTTGCGAAAGCAATTCCTTAGCATTGTCAGGTTTTACACTTCCTCCATACTGAATAATTACCTTTTCAGCAGTGGTTGATGAGTATAACTGAGCGACTAATGTGCGGATCAACAAATGGACTTCTTCAGCCTGTTCTTTTGTTGCCGTTTTACCGGTTCCAATCGCCCATACAGGTTCATAGGCAATGATCGATTTTTCAACTTCAGATGCATTTAATCCTGCAAGAACACCTTTCACCTGAGTAGTCAAAATTTGGTTTGTGATATTTTTTTCACGCTGTTCAAGCGTTTCACCAACACAAATAATCGGAACAAGACCTCCTGCCAACACTTTCTTTGCTTTTTGATTGATGATCTCATTGGTTTCCGCATGATACTGTCGGCGTTCAGAATGTCCCACAATCACATATTCACACCCGACAGATTTCAACATCGAAATTGAAATTTCTCCGGTATATGCACCATTGTCATACAACGAAACGTCCTGAGCTCCGAGTTTGATCGATGTTCCTTTGATCAACTGCTGGGCAGTCATTAACGAAGTATACGGCGGACAGACAATTGCTATTGTTGACGATGAAGATGAAATTGCAGATTTGATTCCATTGATGAGGTCGGTTGTTTGGGAAATGTCATTGTTCATTTTCCAGTTTCCGGCAATTATTTTTGTACGCATA
>CAYPEM010000017.1:5444-10563 GCA_964409765.1 uncultured Chitinophagaceae bacterium | reverse complement strand
TTGGGAAATGTCATTGTTCATTTTCCAGTTTCCGGCAATTATTTTTGTACGCATAATAGTAGAAGTCTTGAAGTAGTGAAGAAATGGAGTCGTGAAGACTCGTTATTTAAATTTCTTTTGTAAACTATATAACATTGCAACAAGTTCGTTTATTTGTTTGTATAAATTGTCACGTAATTCTTTTTTGATATAGTTATTTGTTAACGCAATGTCGGCACAACCCATACACTCGAATGCAGAGCGAATTGAATAGTCCAAAAATCTGACGAACTCTTTATCGGAGGAATTTCCTGCCCCTTCTGCAATATTGAGAACTATCGAATCACTTGCCCGCTTAAATTGAGTATTTAGTCCGAACAGTTCGTCTTTTGGAAATTGTTGGGTAACTTCGCGAACTTTAGAGGTAAAAATCAATGATTTTTGATAAACGATAAGATCTTGAAATTTATGCATAATATCTCCACGACTAACTACTCAACGACTTATCATCTAGCCTTTTCTTCAAAATCTCGTTAATTACTTTGGGATTTCCCTTCCCCTTCATCACCTTCATTGTTTCGCCGACGAAGAATCCCATAAGTTTACCTTCGCCGCCGCGGTACCGCGATATTTCATTTGGAAATTTTGATAGGATCGCATCGATCTCCTTTTCAATTGCACTAGTGTCTGAAATCTGCACCAATCCTTTTCTTTCGATGATGGCTTTCGGATGCTCCTTTGATTTTAGCATCTCTGCAAAGACATCTTTTGCAATTTTGCCGCTAATCGTCCCGTCAGCAATAACATTCACCATTGCAGAAAGATGTTCCGGTGAAACGGGAAAATCGGCAATCGATAATTTCTCATCGTTGACAACGCGCAGAACATCAGTCATCACCCAGTTGCTGACAGATTTATAATTTTCATCACTCTTTTTGGAAAGACCCTTCAGTGAAGATTCAAAATAATCAGCCAGATCTTTTTCTTGCGTAAGGACTTCCGCATCATATGGAGGAAGCTTGAATGTTTCCACAAATCTTTTTTTCCGAGCAACAGGAAGTTCCGGGAGTTCTTTCTCAACGGATGCAATCCATTCTTTGTTGACGATCACCGGAACAAGATCAGGATCAGGGAAATACCGGTAATCGTGCGCTTCTTCTTTACTCCGCATTGGTGTGGCGATATTCTTATCCGCATTCCATAGCAACGTTTGTTGAACAACTGCTCCACCCTCTTCGATCAGATCGATCTGTCGTTTGATCTCATATTCAATCGCACGCTCAACATTGCGGAATGAGTTCATATTCTTCAATTCAGCTTTCGTTCCAAGTTTCGTTTCACCTTTCAATCGTACGGAAACATTCGCGTCGCACCGCAGACTCCCTTCTTCCATATTACCGTCACAGATTCCCAAATATTTCACCGTCTGCCAGATTGAAATAAGATATTTGCCTGCTTCTTCTGCAGAGTGCATATCCGGTTCACTGACAATTTCTAACAATGGAGTTCCGCACCGATTCACATCAACAAGCGTTTCATTCCCTGCGTCGTGAATCGATTTCCCTGCGTCCTCTTCCATGTGAATTCGCGTTACACCAATCCGTTTAGAACTTCCATTGTTCAGTTCGATATCAACATAGCCATGCTGACAAATCGGTTCTTCGTACTGAGATATCTGATACCCTTTAGGAAGATCGGGATAGAAATAGTTCTTGCGGGCAAAGATCGATTTTGTGGTGATTGAACAATGAGTCGCTAATCCCATTCGGATTGCATATTCCACAACCTGTTTATTCAATACTGGTAGAACACCCGGCATTCCTAAACAAATGGGGCAGACATTCGAGTTCGGCTGGCTGCCGAATTTATTCGAGCAGCCGCAGAAAATTTTCGTATTGGTGGAAAGCTGTGCGTGAACTTCAAGACCGATAACGGCTTCGTATTTATCGTAGATGGACATTATTTCTAGTCGTTCCTATTAGTATCTGCATACATTCACCAATCAAAATTATCAGAGATAATAATTTCATTTTTCTTTGCGTGGTGGGTAGTTTTCATTGGAATTGTCTTATACTGCAATTTATACTTAACAGCAAGCTCTCGAATTTCTATTGCATCATCATAAGTCAGCATCATTTTCCCACAATGTTTTGATGCTAAACTAAATAGTTTTTCATGATCAACAGCATTGTAATTGTATAAACGTTTACCCGCAATTGTATACGGGGGATCAATAAATAAATATGCGTTTTTATTATTTACGTTTTGTTCTATAATTTCAAACGCGTCCCCGGGAATAAAGCGTATTTTATTTTGAATAGTTTCAATTGCTCGTATTCTATCATGCAAAGTCCTTGGATACCATCGGGAAGCGATACCCTTACCATTCTCTCCATTTTTAATCATCCCAGAACCTTTGGCCAATATTCCCCCATGATAAACTCTGTTTTTCAGTATTGTGCAAAAGGCAATATCTTGAATCATTTTATTGGGTTTGTCTAATTCTGATTGAATGTTTTCACGAGAAAAATCAAAAGAAAGTATTTTCTCGGCTAATATTTTATTTTTACTACTCAACATTACTTCCCAAACAGCAGCAATTTCTTCATCCAGTTCCACCATAATAATTTGCTCTGCTAATTTCTCAAAAGCTGCTGTTAGACTAACAATACCACCACCAGCAAAAGGCTCTATCAGTAATGGAACAGACATATTTTGTTTCAACCACTGACGCACGGTAGGTATAAGCCAAGTTTTCCCACCAGGATAACGAAACGGACTACGCTGAGGTACTGACGCAACATTAACAATATCTTTTATATTGTCATATTCAGAAATCTCAAACATAGTCATCTGTCGGTTTATCATCACTCTACTACAATATTCTCAGAACTGTTAACATCATGGTTACCAGAAAGTTTCGAGTCAAGTTTCTTCTGCAAAAGATTAGTAAACTCGCGTATTGAGCCTGCTTCGAACTTTGCTATTTGTTTTAACGCATCTGTAAATTTTGTATAGACTATCCTTTCTAACTTAAGAGAAAGCGTTTTTGTTTTCCTTTCAGGATTAAGATCATATAAAAAGAAAGCAAAATCTGCTTTTGATTTATCACATTCAGGCAAAGGGGGTAAAGTGTTATAGAAAGCTGTCTGTAAAGCAACAGCTTGTTTTTTATTCCATTGTTTGAGAATGGAACCTTTTGCAATAATTTGAGGGATAAGACGTTTACGCGATGAAGAAAGATAATCAGGCTTTGGATATTTTAATGCCTGTGTCCAAGCAAATGATGTTGTAGGATTATCCAAATATGCCGTAAATGGGCCCGTTAAATTACCAGAGATATAAACAGATTGTACTTCAAGTGATCCGAAATCTTTAACACGTCCATTTTTATCATAAGAAACTAAGACATAATCAATATTACCTGCAGATTTTCCATATTTGTCTTTAAGCCTTACTTCTCCAATATGAGTCCATGAAGTTTTAGCATCAAAAATAAATTCTGCTACGTCGCTAATAATTGTCCAATCTTCTCTAAATCTAATTGGACAAATAACAACAGGCTTCCCTTTATGATTAAGACTACAAACTCCTAAAGGAAATTCAATACTGTTCTTTGTACAATTGGATATGATATTATTAAACGGACAGAGTTTATTTTTTCTATAACGTTTTGCTCTATCGGTTTGATTTTCAATTGGAAATCCAAAGACTTCTGCTAAAGGTTGATTATTATTTTTATCCATACTTTAAGATTCAAATTTAGCAGCTATTTAGTTCAATCAATGGATGTTTGATAAACTTGTTGTATCAACAACGTATTCGATCCCTTTCATATTCTCTCCATTTATTTTACGCCGCCAACGCTTTTGTTACTTTTTCAGCCGCATCTTTCAGATTTTCAGCAACAAGGAATTTCATTCCTGAATTCTTCAGAATATCAGCTGCAATATCTGCATTGGTACCTGCAAGACGAATGACGATCGGAATCTTCACATCAACAACTTTTGCCGCTTCAACCACGCCGTTTGCAACACGGTCGCAGCGGACAATTCCACCGAAGATGTTGATGAGAATTGCTTTTACATTTTTATCAGCAAGTATGATCTTGAATCCATTGGCTACAGTTGTTGCATTTGCTCCACCGCCGACATCCAAAAAGTTTGCAGGTTCACCGCCGGCAAGTTTAATAATGTCCATCGTTCCCATCGCAAGACCGGCTCCGTTCACCATACAGCCGACGTTTCCATCAAGCTTTATATAGTTTAAGTTGGATTTTGACGCTTCAACTTCAAGCGGTTCTTCTTCATCGATATCGCGTAATTCGGCAAACTCGGGATGTCGGTATAATGCATTATCGTCAAAATTGACTTTTGCATCGAGCGCGATAACATTTCCCTCTTTGGTGATAACCAATGGATTGATCTCAAATAACGATGCATCGGTTGCTTCATAAGCACGATACAATGCCAGCAGGAATTTTACGCCATTCTTAAATGCATCGCCGCTGAGTCCGAGCGCAAACGCAAGTTTACGAGCCTGGAATTGCTGGAATCCAACCGCAGGATCGATTGTTTCTTTCACAATTCTTTCAGGATGTTCTTCAGCAACTTTTTCGATCTCCATTCCGCCTTCGGTAGAAACCATTACTACATTCTTCGATTGTGCGCGGTCGAGCGTGATACCGACATACATTTCTTTATCGATATTTGCTCCTTCTTCGATCAACAGTCGTTTTACCAAACGTCCTTCCGGACCGGTTTGATGAGTGATCAATGTCATTCCGAGAATTTGTTTTGCGTATTGTTTTACCTCATCCAGACTTTTTGCAACTTTTACGCCGCCACCTTTACCTCGTCCACCGGCGTGGATTTGCGCTTTCACAACCCATACAGAACCTCCAAGACGTTTTGCAGCATTGACCGCATCGTCAACGGAAAAAGCAACTTCTCCTTTTGGAACCGGAACATTGAATTTTCTCAGAATATCTTTTCCCTGGTACTCATGAATTTTCATTGGAACTCCTTGTTAATTTTTTCCTACATCATTCCGACGTATATCGGAATCCATTTTTAGATGAAAGATACTGACATTCGTCAGCATGACGATGATAATTATTTTACTTTATGCGAAATCAATT
>CAYPEM010000017.1:0-5344 GCA_964409765.1 uncultured Chitinophagaceae bacterium | reverse complement strand
ACTGACATTCGTCAGCATGACGATGATAATTATTTTACTTTATGCGAAATCAATTTTGCCTGTGTAAACAATAATAGATAATCTCTTCCGCCTGCTTTTGAATCGGTTCCGCTCATATTGAATCCGCCAAACGGATGAACACCGACCAATGCGCCGGTGATCTTCCGGTTAATATAGAAATTCCCAGTATGGAATTCATTCTTTGCACGTTCTTGTTTCTTTTTATTCTTTGTCCAGACTCCTCCGGTCAGACCGAATTCCGTATTGTTTGCAATTTCAAGTGCGTGATCGAAATTCTTCGCTTTGATGATCGCCATGACCGGACCAAAAATTTCCTCCTGTGAAATTGTTGCCATCGGATCGACATCGGCAATGACCGTCGGTTCAATAAAATATCCGTCTGTTCCGACTCGTTTTCCCCCTGCAACAATTCGCCCCCCTTCTTTCACTCCTGTCTCGATATAGTTCAAGATCTTTTCCATTGAACCTTTGTTCACCACCGGTCCCATATAATTTGAACCATCTTCCGGCACACCGACTTTCAATTTCTTCGTCCGTTCAGCAACCTTCTCAACAAATTTATCATAAACAGATTCTACGACAATTGCACGGGAAGCAGCGGAACATTTCTGTCCTTGAAAACCAAATGCTGATGCAACGGTTGCTTGTGCCGCTGAATCAAGATCTGTTTCATTATCAACAAGGATGGAATCTTTTCCACCCATTTCCGCAACAACTCTCTTCAACCAAATTTGTCCCGGTACGACTTTCGCAGCAAGTTCGTTGATGTGCACACCAACTTCTTTTGAACCGGTGAACGAAACAAAACGCGTTTTCGGATGTGCAACCATAGTATCGCCGACTGCACCGCCAGGTCCGGTGATATAATTAATGACACCCTTTGGCAAACCGACTTCTTCCATTAATGCAAAGAATTTGTAACCAATCGTCGGTGAATCACTGGATGGTTTCAAGACAACGGTATTTCCGGCAACAACTGCTGCAGAGGTCATACCGACAAGGATGGCAAGGGCAAAATTCCACGGCGGAACACAGACACCGACACCAAGCGGAATATATCGCAGTTCATTTTTTTCACCTGCTGTTTTTATCAGCGGTTGAGGTGCAGCAAGTCGAAGCATTTCCCTTCCGTAAAATTCCAAAAAATCGATCGCTTCAGCTGTATCAGCATCTGCTTCCGCCCACGATTTACCGACTTCATAGGTAAGCATTGCGCAATATTCGAATTTCCGTTTTCGCATCAACGCAGCTGCTTTGAAGATATAGTCAGCACGTTTTTTTGCAGGAACGGTTTTCCACGTTTCAAATACTTTTGATGCTGTTTCAACAGCTTTGATCGCAAGATCCACATTCGCTTTTTGATGAACGCCGATCACTTCGGATGGTTTGCTGGGATTGTACGAATACAATTTTTCCGTGGTTGTTATTCTCTCTCCGCCGATCACGATCGGATGTTCCTGGCCTAGTTCTGCTCGGACTTTGGCAAGGGCTTTTTCCATCGCTTTTTTATTCGCCGGTTTTGTGAAGTCTGTGAATGGTTCATTCTTAAATTTGGTTGGCATATACTCTCCGTAGTAATTAAGACGTTCCAGGTTTTCGAAACCTGGAACGTCTGATTGATAATTTTTATAGGAAAAGATACGATTTTTTCGGCGGGGAAAAAACTGGTTTTTTAGCGTAAAACTCTAATTGTTTTTCTATTTTATCGCTTTAAAAATGGCGTCATGAACTGCCGGACGAACCCGAGAGATCTTTAAATTATTTCGAGTTGGATATACTCTGTTCGTAAGGAAAATAATGATCGTATTTTTTGTCGGATCAACGACGACCGATGTTCCTGTAAAACCTGTATGGATGAATGATGTCGGCGCAGCAAATTGTCCGGTAAATGACCTTCCAACATCGCGTGTGTCCCACCCAATTGCACGGCTGCTATTTTTTGACTGCTGTTTTATGAAAGCAGCAATCGTCGTAGAATCGAGATATCGTTTTCCATTATACATTCCGTAATTCAATTCCATTTGCAGGATCTTTACAAGATCGGATGCAGTGGAGAATAAACCGGCATGTCCGGAAATTCCGCCAAGTGTTGCAGCATTTTCATCGTGGACACGACCACGCACCGGTGTATATGTTTTTTTCCACAGTGAATCTACTTCAGTCGGTACCAGCCGTTTCCATAATTCGACGGATGGATTATACATTGTATTCTTCATTCCCAATGGCTTAAAGAATACCGAATCGACATAATTGGCAAGCGTTGTTTTGGTTACTCTCTCAACAATTTTCCCTGTTGTAATCAATCCTAAATCACTGTACAACGTTGAGTCGCCAGTAGGATAGATCAACGGCGCGACGAAGATCGAATCTAAAACACATTGGGGAGTATCACAGAATTCATAATATTTTCTCCACGCCTGCAGTCCGCTGTTATGGACAAGCAGATTGTAGATGGTGACATTCTCTTTTCCATTTTGTCCGAACGCAGGAAAATATTTAACGATCTTATCATCCAACGAGATCTTCTTCTCTTCAACCAATCTCATCACGGCACTGGTTGTTGAGATTACTTTTGTTACCGAAGCAAGATCGAAGATCGCATCGGTTGTCATCTTCTCGGACGTTGAATCGTATAAAAATCTGCCATATGCTTTTTCATGTGCAATCACTCCGTTTCGTGCGACAAGCAACACCGCTCCTGGGAATGCTGAATCTGCGATCGCTTTTTCAATGATCGGATCGACAAGTGCCAAAGATTCCGCGTCAAATCCTGCCTCGCCCGGAGAGCCGCTGCGTATAGCAATTGCTTTATATTCAACACCTTGTCCGAACCGGAATCTGCCCGGAATGGTGATCGGTAGTTTTCCAAGAGCAGGTTGTTCGCCAAAGATCACCTCTGCCGCGGCATCAATCGATGGTGTGCTTGAATTATAAGTGACAACAAAAGCGTTGACAGATGGAAAATCCATTGCAACATACGGATTGCCCGTTGAAACTGCGACGATCGGTTTTTTCAATGCGGCGATCTCATTCATCAGATCGGATATTTTTTTGGGCAATCTTCCGGTCAAAGCTTCCGAACGAATATAGAACATGAACTGACAGACGATCAGATCAGCAGTTTTTGCCTTTTTCAATACATCATCATACTCCATCTGATTGCTTCGCGGATCGATGCGAACCAATTCCATTCGTTTGCGGCTGAAGAGTTCTTCATGCAGTTCTTTAGCATCTTCCGGCTCTTCCGTATCCGAAAAAACAATATCGATAACCTTTTTTCCGTTCAGATTTCGCAGCGGTAATAATCCATCTTCATTTCCCAGTACAGTAATGGATTTGCGCGCTATTTCTTGTGCTAATTCTTTATGGGAATTATTTGAGACCACTTCAGAAACTGAATTCACATCAACAAATCTGTTGATATCAAGTCCGCACCATTGTTTATATTGCAAAATTTTTCTTACTGAATTATCGATCCGTTCTTCTGAGATCTCTCCTCTGTTAACCGCTTCAACCAATGAATCGATCGCTTCATCAGTATTGGGAGACATCACAAGCATATCCGATCCTGCTTTTACCGTACGTACTGCCGCTTCACCAGGAGAGAATATTTTTGTAACACCTCGCATAGCAAGCGCATCAGTAACGATCAATCCGCCGAACTTCATTTCATCTTTGAGCAGTTTAGTCACAATATTTCCGGATGCCGTTGAAGGAATTGCATTGGTGTCATCAAATGTTGTTGCATGGATATGTGAGATCATCACACTCATCACTCCGCCGTTGATCGCATCTTTAAATGGAACAAGTTCAACGCTGTCAAATCGTGCTCGCGAAAAATTGAGCGACGGCAGATCGAGATGTGTATCGGTATCCGTATCGCCATGCCCCGGAAAATGCTTTACAGTGGCGATCACATGCTCTTCCTGCGATCCGCGGATGAACGCTCGTGCAAGATCGCTTACTAATTTTGGGTCCTCTCCAAACGATCGGGTATTGATGACCGGATTCTTCGGGTTATTATTGACATCCACGGAGGGTGAATAATTTTGATGAATTCCGAGAGCTTTCGCTTCGCGGGCAGTTGCTTTCCCCATTTCGTATGCAAGATTCGTATCGCGGGTTGCACCAAGAGCCATTGCTCGGGGAAATGTCGTTGCTTCCTGAATTCGCATTCCGGCACCCCACTCAAAATCTGCTGTCATTAACAGAGGGATTTTTGAAATGCGCTGTAGTTTGTTGGCATTGACAGGAAAACCATATGCATTACCGGTGGAGAAATAGAATCCACCAACTCCAACTTCTTGAGCATATCGAATATTATCCTGCAGTTGTTTCGTGTCATTCGAAAGAAAACCGGCTCTTGTCCAGATGATGAACATCTGTGCGATTTTTTCGCGAAGAGTCATTTGTTGAAGGACTGAATCTGCCCACGTTTGAGATTGCGTTACCAGAGTTGACGATTCGTCAGCAGTGGTGTTTGATCTTTTACCGGATCCATTTGGGCGAGTGGAATGATCGGTTGAAGAACAGCTCAATAAAATAAAGCTTAACAATAATATTGATAAAGATTTCATAATGATTTTCAGTCTACATTTTTAATTATTTTTTTCTCATTCCCAAGATCTTCCGGGGATTGGTGATGTTGGGAATGAGATGACCACTAATTGAATTTTGTTACACATCAAGACGATCTTCATATTGTACCACCAAGCCAGTCTCAAGATACAGCTTTAAAAGCCGCAAGTACATTGCCCAGCAGAAGGACGAGATGCGGTAATGCTCGTTGGATTCGGGCCAACCCACATGATAGAAACGCACTTGGGTAATACCATTATTCTCGGTGAGAAAAAATCCGACTCGTGTTGCAGTCCAATCTTTATCAGCAACTGTCATTGTAAGCTCAAACTCTTTGTTTGGTATGCACCGAGAGACGATTGCGCGCCAATCGTATTCCGGACCAAACCAAAGTGTGTATGCAGCACCATCTTTAGCTTCTCCGGAAGAACGCTTCGTCCACCACGCATCTAGATCATTGGGAGTAGATATTCCTTGGAACACTCGCTGTGCTGATGCTTTTATTGGAAAATCGTGAAGTATATCAGCCATATCTTCTCTTCCTTAACCTGTATAATTTATCAAGTTTTGCCGACTTTCCGAACAACATTCTTACCAAGAGTCTTAAACTTTACCCCATTTGCCTGCTCAACTGTAATCGTAATGTGTCCGGTTTTGCTTGTGTGGATATCTCTGACGGTTCCGGATTTTCCAGAATGTGTTCCTCCTACAACGTCACAGTGGTCACCATCTTTTAATGTGCTTG
>CAYPEM010000016.1:19152-80832 GCA_964409765.1 uncultured Chitinophagaceae bacterium | reverse complement strand
TGAACGCAATCGTTGGAGAGTTATCCGAATGTATCTTCCCCCGACAGCGTAACAGCTGTTTTTTTCAATTTCTTCCTCTGTTTTATTCGAGAATTCGATATACTGTATCCTTATTTTTAGTAGTATAATTTTGTTATTATAGTACTAATAATGATTACAGCATATATTGTTAAAAATGAATTAATAAAAAAAATCTCGATTAGAAGGATTAAAGATATGTGTTTTTCAGCAGAAGCAAGTTTTGCAGGAGGAATTGTTATATCCTCGATCGGTGTAGCCGCAATCAAAAAAGTTCGTAAACCATCGCAACTATTATTTGCCGGTATTCCGTTGTTGTTTGGGATTCAACAAATCTCTGAAGGCTTTTTGTGGGTAGCATTATTAAATCCTGAATACTCAAACATCCAAAAGTATACCACTTATATCTTTTTACTCATGGCCAGAGTTCTTTGGCCAATGTTGATTCCTCTCTCCGTTTTGTTGATGGAAGAGAATTTAACAAGAAAAAAGATATTATCTGTTTTACTCGCTATGGGTTCTTCCGTTTCATTGTATTATTCCTACTGTTTACTATTCCTTCATGTTGCTCCGCAAATTAAGGGACACCACATTCAATATATTTCTGATTTCCCAGAATCATTAGCCGTTCCAGTTTTTATCATCTACTTTATTGCTTGCATTTCACCTCTTTTTCTTTCAAGCATTAAAAGAAC
This sequence comes from uncultured Chitinophagaceae bacterium, assembly GCA_964409765.1. GTDB lineage: Bacteria > Bacteroidota > Ignavibacteria > UBA10030 > UBA8401 > UBA8401. Next base: position 80,119 of record CAYPEM010000016.1, on the reverse strand, counting down.
GCGGCTCTTAGGAGTGTTAATGTTTATCTCTTGCTTAATAACTGCAATATTATTTATTCAATATCTCACTTCCGTGTGGTGTTTTTTTGCAGCACTTGTCAGTGGAGTTATTTTCTGGATTCTTAATGATTTAAAATTGAATATATCAGGAAATATTAATTATCCTGAAAGTAATTATAATTCAATGTGAATTTTTACATTTGGTGGTTTCAAATTAATGGCATAATCAAAAGCAGAAATAGAATTAGACAAGTCATAATAATTTACAAATAAACAATGAAAATAGTTGTTTATCAATTTTCTAATGATCGCAATATTCCCATTTCTAAACCTCGCAGTTCAGCAAGTCCGCGCATTCTTCCATACAATGAGTAACCGGGATAATATTTTCGAGTGTGCTGGTCATCCAACATCAAATGTCCGTGATCAGGGCGGAAAGGCATTCGAAAATCTTTTCTTCCCGATTCTTTCCGTTTCTTTTGTTCGAATAGTAGAGCTTTCATCACAGCATACATATCAACATCGCCGTCTAAATGGTTATCCTCCAAGAAATCTCCATCGACATTTCTGCTGACATTCCGTAAATGAATAAAGTTTGTTCTATAAGCAAATTGTTTTGCGAGCCCAACACAATCATTATAATACCCTGCACCTAACGAACCGGTACAAAATGTAATACCGTTTGATACTGAATCAATGGCCGAAACGATCATTTCCAAATCTCTTTTATTGCTGACGACTCGTGGTAAGCCGAGCAGGGGACGGGGAGGGTCATCAGGATGAATTGCCATAAGTACTCCCGCTTCTTCGGCGGTCGGAACAACTTCTTTCAAAAAGGAATACAAATTCTCACGAAGTTCCCTATCTCCAATATCGTTGTATTCGGCAAGTGCTTTTTGCAATTCATCCGATGTGAATTTATCTCCGGATCCGGGGAGACCTAACAGGATGACGTGTGAAAGTTTTTCTTTTTGAGCATCATTCAAACTCTCATAATGTTTCTTTGCATTCGTTACTTCATTCTCTGTGTAGTTTTTCTCAGCATCGGGCCGTTTCATAACGAATAGATCGAAAGCAACAAGTGCTTTCATTTCAAAATTTGTCGTTATCGATCCGTCGCGGAATGGTACAGTGAGATCGGTTCGTGACCAGTCAAGGACCGGCATGAAATTATAACAGACGATATCAATACCGCATTGTCCAAGATTTCGGAGCGAAATTTTATAGTTTTCGATAAGCTGTTTATAATATCCTCGTTTTTTTTTGATGATTTCCGAAACCGGTAAACTCTCAACGACGGACCATTTTAATCCTTCTGCTTCGATCATTATTTTTCGTTTCATGATTTCATCTACTGACCAGATGTCGCCGACAGGAATATGATGAAGTGCGTTAACAATTCCTGTCGCTCCAGTCTGTTTAATTTCTTTAAGAGAGATCGGATCATTCGGTCCGTACCATCTCCATGTCTGTTCGAATGCCATAGTATTTATCCTTTGCTTATAAATATAAAATACGTCTATTTTAAATTTGAATTATATACTATTCTTGGAATCACACCCCGCTGAATGCGCTAAAACCGCCGTCAATGGGTATAACTGCACCGGTTACAAATGAAGAAGCGTCACCGGCAAGCCATAGGACTGCACCGATCAGTTCTTCCGGTTCTCCGAATCGTTTGAATGGGGTTTGCTTTAAGATTGTATTGCCTCTGTCGGTGAGAGAGCCGTCAGGATTTGTCAGAAGAGTTCTGTTTTGTTCTGTCAGCAGAAAACCGGGTGCGATTGCATTTACTCGAATACCATTTCCAAATTTTTGTGCCATTTCTACCGCCATCCATCTTGTGAAATTATCAATTGCGGCCTTAGATGATGAATACCCAACCACCCGTGTGATCGCTCTCGAAACCGCCATCGATGAAATATTGATGATAGAACCCTTCTTTTGTTCGGTCATAGATTTTCCAAAACTGAGAGTAGGTAAAATAGTTCCATACAAATTTAGATCCATCACTTTTTTGAACTGATCCATCTTAATGTCGAAGATGGTTTGGTCGGTGCCAATGGTAGCACCCGGCATATTTCCGCCGGCTGCATTGATAAGAACATCGATCCGTTTGAACTTGTCCAATATTTGTTTTTTGACGATTTCAATGTTCTCTTCTTCCAGTACATTACACTTCAAACCGATGATCTCATTTTCTGTTGCTTTAATTGATGAAATTATTTTTGCAAGGTTTTCTTCATTAATGTCTAGAAGAACAATTTTTGCCCCAGCCAATAAAAAACCTTTAGCCATCGCACCAGCAAGAATACCACCACCCCCGGTTAAAACGACAACCTTGTTTTCTACGCTAAATAATGATTTTGTATATTCCATTGAGATTCCTTTGAGAATTAAGTAATTACAGATAGACTCCGACCGTTATTCTTATATGTGGAACTAGCCAAGGAAAGCTAATTTTTGGCGAAAACTTGAATATTATGCAATATATCTTATTATTGGTTCAATAATTATTGAACCGTTTTAATTATATAAAATTAAATTCACTATATCAATCATAATAAATATTGTCTGATGGAACTGAGTGAGTAAATAAATTTCGGAAAATCCTTACAACGAAAGTGTAATTTTGATTTCTTATCTTGATTATACATGAAAAGGATTCTTGGAAACAGCAACACAATCATTTTTCTTCTTTTACATTTTTCCTCAGTTTGGTTTATTCTGATAGTTGTGCAGTGATAATTCAATTATTTTTTGAGCGAGATAAAAATGTGTTTTATCAAAACAAAAGTTATACGAGGCACTCAATGACACCACGTGAAAGAGTATGTGCCGCAATGAGAATGCAGCCAGTTGATAAAGTACCGTTGATGTGTCAGATGAGCATCGGGCACATGCAATTACAACTGCAATGCTCTCCCGCCGAATTTTGGTATGATGTGAATGCCTTTGCGGACGGTCTTATCAAAATGCGGGAGACATACAACTTCGACGGAATTTTGGTAAGCTTACACGGACATAATCCACATTGGCGTGATAACATTCTCTCGAGGAAAATGACAAAAGAGTGCGAGGAAGTCATTTGGAAGAATGGTGATACAACGGAACATGTTTTTGATGATTTGCCAAGGCATCATAAAGCTCAAGAAATTCTACGTGTTTCTCCGGCGGAATTCGATCTCAATTCACTTCCTCAAACGCTCTCGTATATTCCGGTTTCCCAGGGATTATATTTTCAGATCGATTGGGATCATCCGTTCGACATTTTTAAAATTCTGAAAAATAAAGTAGGAGATGAGTATTCCATCCATGGAGAAATCACCTCTCCTTTTGATTATTACCTTGACCTTCTCGGATACGAAAACGCGTTGATGGGTTTGATTGAAGAATCTGAAAAAGCACATGCTATTCTTGCGCATTTCACGACGCTCATCAAAGAATGTGCACAAAAAATGTGCGACACAGGAATCGATGCGATCAAAGTTTCGTCACCATTTGCCGGATCTACATTTATTTCCCCGGAATTTTACGCACAATTCGTTCAACCATATGAAAGGGAATTGGCTCTCGCAGTTCGTGCAAAAGGAATCGAGATCTATACGCACACTTGCGGATCGATCAGCGATCGTCTGGAATTGATGTTTGGAGCAGGTGTTTCAGGAATTGAATGCTTAGACCCTGAGCCTTTAGGTAATGTTGAATTGGAAGATGCATTTCAACGTATCGGAGATCAAGGGTTCATTAAGGGTAATATCGACTCGGTGAATATCCTTCTCTTTGGAACAGAGCAAGAGATACTAGAGGATGTGCATCGCAGAATAGATATTGGAAAACGGCATGGAGGCTTTATCCTGAGTACGGCCTGTTCCATTGCACCTCCTGCAAAAAAAGAACATATTCAATTACTTCGCACTGCTGTCGATAGATGGGGTTGAGACAACTTCATGAATTCGGAACAAGATTTCTTTAATGGTGCACTGTTGCATCTTGAATGAAATTATTTTTCAAAGAAAAGTTACAGCAATGAGCAGTTTACATTATCTCCACTTCGTACTTAGCAAGGATTAGGTATGCATTTAGTATTGGTTGACTGGCTGTTGATTATTGGACTCATGATTTTCTATATCATTGTCGGTCTCTGGGCGACGAAACGTTCAGGGAAAAGCTCTTCAGAATATTTTCTGTCGGGAAGAAATATGCCGTGGCTTCTTCTTGGAGTATCAATGGTCGCAACGACCTTTTCCATTGACACTCCGAACCTGGTTGCGAACATTGTGCGTGTCCATGGCATATCAGGCAATTGGATGTGGTGGTCCTTTTTGCTTACCGGTATGCTGACGGTTTTTATATATGCAAAATTGTGGAGACGATCCAACCTTTTTACCGACAATGAATTTTATGAAATTCGATACAGTGGAAAACCGGCAATACTGTTGCGCGCATTCCGTTCAATTTATCTTGGGTTTTTCTTCAATATTGTTATTATGGCCTCTGTAACACTTGCTGCAATAAAAGTGGGGGCGATCATGCTAGGATTGTCGCCACTGCAAACAATCATCATTGCAGGGGGAGTGACGGTAATCTATAGTTCAATGGGAGGATTACTGGGTGTACTCCTGACTGACTTTATTCAATTTATAATTGCAATGATCGGATCGATCGCTGCAGCAATCGTAGCATTGCAACATCCTCAAATTGGCAGTCTCCACAATCTTCTTACCCATCCAGCTGTAGTTTCAAAATTGTCATTCTTACCGGATTTTTCGAATTCTGAAGAGGTCATCATCGTTCTGATTATTCCGTTTGCTGTTCAGTGGTGGAGTGTTTGGTATCCTGGTTCTGAACCGGGTGGAGGGGGATTTGTTGCGCAAAGGATGTTCGCTGCAAAAGATGCAAAGAATGCAATTGGTGCTACACTTTTTTTTAATGCTGCACATAATGCTGTGCGCCCGTGGCCATGGATCATCGTGGCCCTAGCTTCGTTAATCGTATTTCCGGATATCCAATCAATTCGAACAGCATTTCCGAATGTCGATCCGGCAATGATCGGAAACGATATGGCATATCCTGCAATGCTCACTTTTCTTCCGACTGGAATTATTGGACTCGCGGTTGCTTCTTTGATTGCTGCATATATGTCCACGATTTCTACAAGTCTCAATTGGGGATCATCGTACATTGTATACGATTGCTACAAAAGATTCATTAAACCTCAAGCATCGGAAAAAGAACTCGTTCTGATCGGAAGAATATCAACTATCGTCATGATGGTTTTTGCGAGCATACTTTCATTGTATCTTCAAAATGCCTTACAGGCATTTTCAATCCTACTTCAGATTGGAGCAGGAACCGGGTTAATATTCATCATGCGATGGTTTTGGTGGAGGATCAATGCTTATTCCGAAATCTCAGCGATGATCGTATCATTTGCAGTTGCACTCGCTTTTCTGGTGAAGAAAAATATCGACGTTGAAAAGATCAACGTTCTTATCGGTTCAGGAATAAGCATCGAACAAGCCACTGCAATTGTTGCGCCATTTAAGGAATGGCAGGAACTAGTGATCGGTATTGCAATAACGACAGTTGTATGGATAGGAGTGACGTTCGTGACTGCACCAACTGATAAAAAAACACTGATCAGTTTTTTAAAAAAGACCCAACCTTCTGGACCTGGTTGGAAAAAAATTCTTGTCCAAGCGAAAGCAGATGGAGAAATCATCGACACCGAACTCAGAAAGAACAATTTTCCTCTCGGCATTGCATGCATGGTTGCTGGATGCTTCGCAATTTACGGGTCGTTATTTGCAACGGGATATTTGATTTATTCCCAGTATTTGCTCGCTGCAATATTGAGTGTAATTTCCGCAGGTTCAACATTCTTTATTTGGAAGACATGGAAATATGTTACGGATTAATAATGTAAAGAGTTCAGAATTACATTTCCTCTAGTTGTTATATGAGTATAACAGTACATTTTAATAACCTTCATACTGATTTTGTTCCGGGAATATCATTGTTTGAGTATGCAGAAATTCTGCATATCAATGTCCCAACATCATGCATTAAACAGGGGAAATGCAAAGAGTGTATTGTAGAAATTGTTGAGGGGATGGAATTTCTTTCTGAGAAAACATCCAAGGAAGATCATCTAAAGGAAAACTTCCGATTATCATGCCAGACTAAAATTATTGGAACTGAAGGGTTTGTTCGTTGCCACACGATGCGGCGCGGTGAAATGAAGATCGAAAAGCATGCCATGAACCTGCCTGTACATCGTGAACATTTTGCTTTGGATCCTTGTGTAACGAGAGATGGAGAGCGGATATTGTTAGATGGAGTCGAAATAGAAAAATCCACCGGACCGATTCATGGTCTTGCCATTGATCTTGGAACAACGACAGTTGTCGTGAGGCTGCTAAATCTGGAAACGGGGGAGATTATTGCCGATTCTTCATTTGAAAATCCGCAACGGTTTGGAGGATCCGATGTGATGTCCAGAATTCATTATGATACTGTTCATCCTGGCAAATTGCTTCAGCGGACATTGGCAGGTTACCTAACTCATGCTATCGAGGAATTTCCGGTAGATCCAAAATCTATTTATGAGGTTGTTGTTGCGGGTAACTCGACAATGCGTGATTTATTCTTCAGGTTAAACGTTTATTCTATTGGTCAAAATCCATATCGATCGATCACTGAATTAGAAATGCAAGAAGGAAAGCGGTCAACAACGAGTATCACTGCAAATGCAAAACGATTACTTCTTCCGATTCATCCTAAAGCGCGTATCTATGGGTTGCCGATCATCAGCGGTCATGTCGGTGCCGATGCTGCCGCGTGCATGTTGGCAGTAGATATGATGAATGAAGATCGGTTGATCGCTTTAATGGATATTGGAACAAATACGGAATTGATTATTGGCAATAAACATAAAATATATGCCGCCTCATGTCCGGCTGGTCCCGCATTTGAAGGAGGTAAAATAACCTGCGGCATGCCTGGTCTTCCGGGAGCGATCGAAAAAGTTTCATTGAACGATGATGGATCAATTATGTACAGTGTGATAACAGATTCAGTAGCGGAAGGAATATGCGGTTCAGGTTTGATCGATCTTCTCAGCGAATTGATACGGACAAATAAAATAAATACACTTGGACGTTTTCATGAGGATGAAAAGGAGTTTGTGCTGAACCCGCAATCTGACAGAAAAATATTCATTTCTGAAAGTGATATCAACGAACTGGCTCAGGCAAAAGGGGCTAATGTTGCCGGTTTATATGTTATCTTTAATTCATACGGGATCAATTTTGAGGACCTGGATGTTTTTTATCTTGCCGGGGGATTTGGCAGACATCTCGACATAACATCATCAAAGCGGATAGGGCTGATTCCTAATATTGATGAAACGAAAATCATACAAGTTGGAAATACATCTATAGAAGGAGCATGTATAGCATTATTGTCACGGAGAAAGAGAAATGAATTGGAAAGTGCCGTGAAGAATATTACACATTGCAGATTAGAATCTGATCCAAATTTTTTTAATTATTATGTCGATGGTTGTCAGTTTATTCCTGTTGAATCAATGGATGCAACGGTTTGAAATCATAAAATACAATGCTTGAATTTTTAGACAACACTCCGGATAGCAATGTTCAAGAATCAGAGTTCAAGCGGTTGCTTGGATATCCGCCGGAGTTTGTCCTTACGGACAGGGTAAAAGAACTCATGACTTCCACACGGGAATGGTACAGAGTACATGGAAAGCCATGGATGTATGTCCGTCAAATGGAATCCTTTGAACTATCCGATACAAAATTTGCCATCAACGAACATGAGTTTCATTCGGAACGAATTATTGAACAGATGAAGAAGACCATGGGGGATCAGGTTGTTGCCGTAGCAGTCAGTGCTGGTAGAAATTGTGAATTACACGCGCGTCAATTATGGGATGAGGAAAAACCGGATGAGTATTATTTCATGGAAGTATATGCTTCAGCAGTAGTAGAACATTTGATTGCAAATGCTTCAGGGAAAATATGCACATGGGCAGATCAACAATCTATGGCTGCATTGCCTCGATATAGTCCCGGATACCCCACTTGGGATATCCAGGAACAGCAAAAATTATTTGATGTTATTACTGACCGTTCAAATTTTCGTTTCCCGGAAGAAATTAAAATACTGCAAAGCGGAATGTTGAATCCGAAAAAATCCCTTCTTGCACTCTTTGGGCTCACCAAACATTTGGATATTGTTCGAAAAACTGCAAATGTCATTCCTTGTCACAATTGTTCGCTGGCGAATTGTCAATACCGAAGAGGAGCGTACAACAAAGCCCCCTTACTGATTGAAGATGTTGGAAATTTAAATAGCAAATTACAAGAAGGCATAGATTCAATTTTGAATGTGAATGCTAAATATTCATTCAGTTCAAAAGCGTTGGAAAAATGGTCGAAGGAGAGACTTCATTTACAATTCAATGACGACCAATCGGTCAATGCTACATTCCGTTATCAGGGGACTACATGTTCAAATCTAGGGCATTTTTTGGAGTTCGATTACCATATCAAGATTGGATCTCCAATAATGGCCTATACGATCATTGAAGCAAACTGCCAGCCTGCACCTGAAGATGCAGGATATACTTTTATGTGCCGGTATATCGAAAATCCAGTATCAATGATGAACGATATCGCGACTGAAAAACCTTTTCTTGGAAAACCATTAAATGATATTCTTTCTTGGAAGCGGGAGTACAATCCTTCGGCATGTTATTGCAGTATGGTGAGCAGAGAACATAAATGGGGATTAGTGTTCGAAGTGTTACATTATGCATTGGTGCATCAAGAAAAATTTGAACTACAAAAATCATCATCATAAAATGATTCACAGTAGAAAGAAAAACTATGGTCAAACTTTGCGACGTTAATAAAGAAGCAGTTCAAAAACTCCCTCCTGTTTTAAATGATAAATCGGGAATTGGAGTGCATTATACCGATGCATTTATCAAACCTATGAACGCAAAATTGGAAGATGGTACGCGCGTTTCCTTTAAACGAAAAGGATTAAAGATCCTTCTTGTGATCGGGACAAAAAAGGGAGAGGGATTAATGCGCAGGATTGATGTGAGCAGTGACCCGGTCGTTATGCTGCAAACAGCTCTTCACGATGCTGCAAAAACAGCCGGTGTTGAATTGAACATTACTGAAAACGAAATATTTGTGAGCCAATAAATATTATTTCTGGCGGTTGTAATCGTTGACCACTTGATGGATCGCATGTGTATGATCTGGATTACTTCCGCAGCATGAACCGATGATGTTCGCTCCCGAAAGCAGGACATTGGGAACACCTAACGCCATATCGGAGGGGAGTTGCTTATACACTGCTTTACCCCCCTCTAAAACTGGAAGTCCGGCATTCGGCTGGACCATTGTCGGAAGATTACTTGCCTTTTTATAAAGAGAGACTACTTTTGCAGCACCTTCCATATCCATCCCCGTTCCACAATTTAAGGCGATAATGTTTGCACCTCGTTCTTCCAAAAATGCCGCTGCTATTTCCGGAAAGACCCCCATCATTGTAACGTAAAAAGATTTGTCTGCTGATAAATCATACGCAAGTGAAGCGATGATGCTTAGTGCACCGGCAGATTTTGCAGCATCAATTGCTATTCCTAGTTCATCAAGTGAAGTTTGTGTTTCAATTATGATCGCATCGGCGCCTGCCTCAACCAATGCTTCTGCTTGTTCTTTGTATGCGTTGTATGCATCTTCCTGAGAAAGATCGCCGTACGGTTCAAGTATTGCTCCGAGCGGTCCAATATCGCCCAAGACATATCCATCGCGGCTGCCAAACGCCTCACGAGCAATTCTCACCCCTGCCTGATTGATTGCTCGTAGATCATTTTCGTGTCCATGACGTTTCAACATGATTCGACTTCCGCCGAATGTGTTGGTAATAATGCAGTCAGCACCTGCTTCAACATATCGGCGTTGAATCGCGATAATACGATCAGGATGATTCAGGTTCCACATTTCGCCGCACCCACCGGATTCAAGTCCGGCAAGCATAAGTTGTGTTCCCATCGCACCATCACAGACAAGTCTTTTTTGGAGTATTGCTTCGTGTAAAAGCTTTTTCATGATAAATGTTTTAATTTTCGCTATTGAAGTTGCTTTATGGAAATTTTGCTTCTATCTCTTTTTGCACAATTGCAGCGACTTCTTCAACAGTTCCGTCACGCTCTTCTTCGTCGCTCCATTTCCATTGAGCAAGATAATCATTTCCGTGGGTCAATCCTTGTTTTTGTGCAGCAGAATCTATACGTGCAATGAATTTCTGCGGGAGTTCGATTTTTATCTCATCAAAATCATCCCAAACTTTTATTTGTGAAGGGATATTCTGCCAAAAGAGAATTTGAAAATTTGCCATAAAGGATATTATTTCTTTCCGACTAGTTTTAAGAATAGATCAACGGCGCTTGATGCATCAGCTCCATAACCGTCTGCACCGATTTCATCGGCATACATTTGGCTGATGGGAGCGCCTCCAATCGCCATTTTTATATTATCGAGTCCTTTTTCTTTATAGCCGTCGATCACTACTTTCATATAGGTCATCGTGGTTGTAAGCAGGGCGCTCATGCCGATGATGTCAGGTTTATATAGTTCAGTGGCGGCAAGAAATTTCTCGATACTTTGATCGACACCGATATCGTGTACCTCAAAACCGGCTCCCTCAGCCATCATACAGACTAGATTTTTTCCGATATCATGCAGATCTCCCCGCACAGTTCCCATAAGGAGAACGCCTGCCGGTTGAACGACAGAATCTTTTGCAGAGAGGAGGGGTTTTAATACAGCCATACCAGCTTTCATTGCTCGCGCAGCAATTAAAACTTCAGGAACATACAGTACATTGTACTTGAAATCTTCTCCTACCACACTCATACCTGCGATCAAACCTTCAGATAACACTTCTTGTACCGATCGTCCTTCCGCCAGAGCGTCAATGGTCATCTGTTCAACTTCTTTGGCTTTACCTTCGTAAATGTACTGGTTCATTAATGCATAATCAGGCATAGGTAATTCCTTTGTTAAGATTTGAAATCTAAGATCCTAGTTTCATGATTCAGGGAAAAGTTTTATACCTGAAACATGAATCTTCAAACGCTTCCATTATCGTTTAGAATTATACTCGTCCAGCGCAGCTTTCATTGCTAAAATATTTTGTCTTGGCATGCCGGGACTCGTACCGCCGCCGACCGAAAGAATAATTCCCGTTCCACCGCTCTTTTCCAATACATCAAAAGTAGCTTCCCGGACTTCTTCAGGAGTTCCACGGACGCCTACCTCGAGAGGGTTTACATTTCCCATCAGACACATCCGGTCGCCGACACGTTCTTTCACTTCTGCTATATCGGTCTGTTTTCCCCAATTCAAAACATTGAAGCCGACATCAGGTAGATGGTCCAGACACGCAGATACATCAGCATCATTGTGATATATTTTTACCCAGTCTTTCGGAAATGCATCACAGATTTTTTTTAAATATGGATGAGCGAATTCTAAATAATGCTCTTCATTCACAAAGCCGACAATGTCATCCAAAAGAAAAATACCTTCGACCGTGTTTCCCATTGCTTTATGCTGTGCTTTCAGCCAATCGATAATGAGATTTGTACACCGATCGAGCAGTTTATGCGCCCAGTCCGGTTTTTCAACAATGTCGATCATAAAGTCGGTGGTGCTGCGGACAAATCCTGCTGTGCACATCGGACCGCGTGAGGTGACCAAAGGAAGAATCTCGCCTGTGTCTAGAATTTGCTGGCGATGCATTCTGATCCGATGAAGCGTCATCGCCATAAAAGCATCTGACTCAACTTCGTAGTCCGGAAAATTTTCCATATCCTCTATATGATAGAGTGTATGGTATTCACTCGGAGTATTATCCTGCCAGAATTTAATCTTCGATCCTAATGCTGATGGCTCTGCAGCCATACCATATTCCATCCACCACGAAGGGACAAAGATTATATCGGGAAATTCATTATGGATCTTCAAATTAGATTGGAACCACAATTGAGGATCAAGAAAATAATCCATATGCTTGATCCCCAAATATCCAGGAATCCACGGACTGTCAATGATCATCGCCATAGGGATCGTGTCTAATTTTTCAAGACGTGCCGCTTTTTTAAAGATTTCCCATTGTTCAGGTCTCATAATGGTGCTCCTTTACGGAAGGGATACCGTATTTTTAGGATGGAACGATTATTCTATTTCAAATCTGATTGAATCGGTTTAATAGTAGAAAGATAAATTCTTAATATCAATATAAAAATATTTGATAAGAATACTTCGATGATTCACATTCAATTAGTCCATTCAATTTGTGTAATATCTCATGTTGATTTATTATTAATATAAACGGAGAGATTTGAAGAACTATTCTTAAATCATTTTTGAAAAAGTAATATGAAAAAATCCTATCGTTGTATTTCGTAGGGTTTATATTATTTTGAGATCATTTGTGAAATTACTCCAAGTTGCACAAAATATTCTTCTGTGCGCTAATCGCTAATGAAAAGTAGTTGACGAAGGAGAAAAATTTCTGGAATTGTTTTTTGACACGGATAAGATCCAATAAAATATTTTAGGCAATTCTCAAACTGAAATACCATCATCACATTTTGATTTGAAAATTACCTTCATATTTTTTGATACTCCCTGTGTGCGGCAAGATGTCAAAAAGTAAATTAAAGATTGAAAAAATTGAATCGGTCGGTTTTTTGATTTTGACGTGATGAGAAGTAGCACCCATCCTTTCTAACAAAGAATTTTGGAAATGATGCTCCTACATCATATTTGAAGTCTTCTTTTCAATTAACTAATTATAAAATGATGTAATAAAAGACTGTTTTAACTGGTTTTAGCCGAGAAAATTTTTAACAAACTTGTAAAATTTTACTTGCTTTCTACGAACAACTTATTTACTATTGAAACGGTTCAATTAATAATAAACTGTTTAAACTTAGTTAACGCTAAAGTTATCAGCAAAACACTGCTATATTTTTGGATTAAATGCGATGGATAATTCAATACTGACCGAAACACCTGATTCAATAGTTACTCCTGATTATCGAAATAATAGTTTATCGGATGAGCAACGAGCAACTGATTTATTGTCTCGAATGACACTCGAAGAAAAAGTGGCACAGATGCTTTGCATTTGGGGACAAAAAAAATCTTACCTCTTTGATGAAGAGGGGAAAATTGATATTGAAAAAATGAAATTGAAACTTCATGATGGGATTGGTCAAATTGCACGATTGAGTGATACAAATGGTGGGTTGAATGCTCGTGCCATGGCTTCGATGTCCAATGCTTTGCAAAAATATTTCGTTGAAGAAACACGGTTGGGCATTCCGGTAATTTTCCATGAAGAATGCCTGCACGGATTAGCCGGTCCTGAAGCAACCAGTTATCCTCAACCGATTGGTTTAGCAGCTACATTCAATACCGACTTAGTCACAGAGATCTATTCCGCTATCGCGGAAGATACTCGCTCACGAGGAGCACATCAGGCATTAACTCCGGTGGTGGATGTTGCGCGTGATCCGAGATGGGGAAGAGTTGAAGAAACTTTTGGCGAAGATCCATATCTTGTTGCACAAATGGGACTTTCCGCAATCAAGGGTTTTCAGGGTGATGGAGATTTTTCCAATAAGAAAAAAGTGATCGCAACTTTAAAACATTTTGCGGCACACGGACAGCCAGAATCTGGCACTAATTGCGGTCCGGTAAATATTTCAGAACGATTATTGCGAGATACATTTCTTTATCCTTTCAAAGAAGCAATTCAAAAAGGAAAAGCAGTCAGTGTGATGGCTTCGTATAATGAAATCGATGGTGTTCCGTCGCATGCAAGTAAATGGTTATTGCAAGATGTATTACGGAAAGAGTGGGGATTTGAAGGATATGTAGTTTCAGACTATTATGCGGTTGGAGAATTACATCGACGCGATGAAGCAATCAGTCATTCAGTGGCAAAGGACAAACTGGAAGCTGCTGTTCTCGCTGTTGAGGCAGGAGTAAATTTAGAGACACCTGATCCCGATTGTTATCCGAATTTAGTACAACTTGTTCGTAGTGGAAAAGTCAAAGAAAAAACAATTGATGATTTGGTTGCAGCACTGTTACGTTATAAATTTGAACTTGGTTTGTTTGAAGACCCTTATGTTGAATTGAATGTACTGAACAGTGAACAAAAACTTAAAGACGATAGAACGATCGCTTTGCAAGCAGCTCGTGAAACTATTACACTCTTAAAAAATGATGATGCTATTTTACCTCTCAATGTAAAAAAGAACAGCACGATAGCCGTCATAGGACCGAATGCAAAACATAAATTATTGGGGGGATATAGCGGCACTCCTAAATATTTTACATCAGTATATCAGGGAATCAAGGAAAAAGTCGGATCCGATGTTAATGTCTTATATAGTGAAGGATGTAAAATTACCATTGGCGGATCGTGGAATGATGATGTTGTTACTTTTCCTAATCCAGAAGAAGACCGTCATTCGATCCAGGCAGCAGTTGATGTAGCAAAAAAAGCAGACACAATCATTTTGGTTGTTGGAGGGAATGAACAGACATCACGTGAAGCGTGGAGCAAAACTCATCTTGGAGACAGAGCGAATTTAGAATTATTTGGAGCTCAAAACGAACTTGTAAAAGCGATTGTTGAAACAGGTAAACCGGTTGTTGTTGTTCTCTTCAACGGTAGACCTAATTCAATTGCATATATCGATACCCATGTACCAGCAATTCTTGAATGCTGGTATCTAGGTCAAGAAGCAGGCAAAGCGGTTGCTGATGTTCTTTTCGGGGATTTTAATCCCGGAGGTAAACTCCCGATCTCGATTCCTCGATCTGTTGGACATATCCCTGCATACTATAACTACAAACCATCTGATCGCCGTGGTTATTTAGGTGATGATGTGTCTGCATTATACCCGTTTGGTTTTGGTTTGAGTTATACTTCATTTAGCTTTAGTAATGTGAAACTTGAAAAGTCAACCATCAAGGCGAATGGATCCGTTACTGTAACGGTCGATGTGAAAAATGTTGGTAAGCAAACAGGAACTGAAGTTGTGCAGTTATACATTCGCGATCTTTTCAGTTCTGTTACTCGTCCTGTCAAAGAATTAAAAGGATTTAAAAAAATTACTTTAAAACCGGGGGAGAATAAAACAGTCACGTTGGTTCTTTCATCTGAATTGTTGGCATTTACAAATATCGATAAAAAGTTAGTTGTTGAAGCGGGGGATTTTGAGATTATGGTGGGTAATTCATCACGCGATTCCGATCTGCAAAAAGTTATTCTCACTGTCGAAAAATAAAAAGCATTTTCTAAAAAATAATTTATGGCCGAACAACATTTTCAACAAAAACTTTCCTTTGCAGAAAAAGCCGGTTATAGTGCCGGTGATGCTGCGGCAAATTTCGTCTTTATGACGATGATTCTCTTCCAAACAAATTTCTATACGGATGTTTTTGGGATCACTGCCGGTGCAGCAGCAACCATTCTTCTTGTTGCTCGGTTATGGGATGCTTTTATCGATCCACTTGTCGGAGTAGCTGCGGATCGCACCGATACACGATGGGGAAAATTCCGTCCTTGGGTTTTATTCACAGCTCTTCCTTGGAGTATCGTTATGGTTTTGGCATATACTACTCCAAAGGGATGGGATATGAGCGCTATGATTGCTTATGCAGCAGTCACCAATGTTTTATTGATGACGCTGTACTCGGCAAACAATATGCCCTACTCAGCACTCGGCGGAGTAATGACAGGTGATGTAAATGAGCGTGCAAAACTCAATTCGTATCGTTTTGTTGCAGTGAATGCCGCACAATTTATTGTCGGTGGATTTACACTTCCGCTGGTAGCGAAATTTGCCCTTGGACATGACAGACAGTACGGCTGGCAAATGACAATGACCATTTGGTCGGTTGTATGCTTGATATTATTCCTGATCACCTTTGCAACGACAAAAGAACGCATTAAACCACCAGTGGCACAAAAAAAATCTTCACCCAAAGAAGATTTTATCAATCTTTTAAAGAATAATCCATGGAAAGTAATGTTCTTTATGACGTTGGTGCATTTCGCCATTCTTTCCTTCAGAGGCGGAGCGTTGTACAACTATTATCATCATTATGCAGATAAAGCGGCGTTATATGATTGGTTACAAGGAATCGGCTTGACGGCACCAGCGTTATTGGCGGGTGAACCAGTTCCGGGAGGAATTCTAGAATGGCTGGGATATATCGTTCATGGAGATCGGTCAAATCTGACCAATTCCAATGTTGCGGATGTTGCAAATAGCATCATCAATATGATCGGGACCGGAGTTACGATCATCGTTATTCTACTTTCACCTTCTCTTTCCAAACGTTTCGGAAAGAAAGCTGTTGCCATTGGTGGGTTTGGTCTCGCAAGTATCGGTTCGATGGCATTTTATTTTCTAGGACCGGAAAATATCATCGGCATGGTTGTACTTACGATTCTTATAGCCATTGCGTACGCTCCGACGATACCATTAATCTGGGCGATCTATGCAGATGTTGCAGATTATTCTGAATGGAAAACTGGATATCGCTTTACAGGTATCGTTTTTGCCACTATTGGCTTTGCGCTCAAAGGAGGACTGGCATTGGGGTCTTCTTCATTCCTTTGGATCATGTCAGGGTTTTTCAATTACGATACTAAACTTCCATCAATGCCTGAAGCAATAGAAGGGTACCGAATGTGCAGCGGAATTATTGTCGGACTTCTATTTGCAGTGTGCACAGTTCTGCTGGTCGTTTACCAGATCGACAAAAAAATGACATTGCAAATGGCTGATGAATTAGCTGATCGAAGAAATCCTTTAGCATCATAATCATTTGACTGATATGAACACAATGTATATCAAATCTATGAAGAAAATAATTCTACTCTGCACCCTTTTTTTCTGTGTTAACTGTGCGGGACAGCTACAACCGCAATTAAAGGAATTTTTTAACAATGATTTTTTGATCGGTGCTGCATTGAATGACAATCATTTCTTTGAACGTGATAAACAGGGAGTGGATATCGTGCAACGGCATTTCAATACAATTACTCCGGAGAATGTTTTAAAATGGATCGTGGTTCATCCGGAATTGAATAGATATGATTTTACCGCATCGGATAAATTTGTAGAGTTTGGCGTAAAGAATAACATGATAATTATTGGACATACTCTTGTATGGCACAATCAAACCCCTAAATGGGTATTTGAAGATACTGCCGGTAATCTGATCTCCAAAGAAAAATTATTGGAGCGCATGCGTGATCATATCTACACTGTTGTTGGCAGGTATAAAGGAAAGATCAAAGGATGGGATGTCGTCAACGAAGCTGTCGTCGATGATGGATCGTATATTCAATCAATGTGGATGAAAATTATTGGAGAAGAATATCTTGTAAAGGCATTCCAATATGCTCATGAAGCTGATCCGGATGCAGAATTGTATTACAACGATTTTTCCGTCGAAAATATTCCAAAGCGAAACGGGGTCATAAAGTTAGTGAAGAAGCTCCAGGCTGCCGGAATTAAAGTATCAGGAATTGGAATGCAAGGACATTATTTAATGGATTGGCCAACATTAGGTCAGATCGATTCCACTATTAAAGAATTTGCCGCACTCGGAACGAAAGTTATGGTGACTGAATTAGATGTAGATGTTCTTCCTCGGCCAGACCAGTCTCTGAGTGCTGAAATTACTAACCGTTTTGAATACCAAGAAAAACTCAACCCATTTAAAAAAGGATTACCGGAAAGTAAACAACAAGAATTTACCCAACGGTATGAAGAATTATTCAAGATTTTTAGAATGAACAGTGGGAAGATAACTCGCGTAACATTTTGGGGAGTCGATGATGGATCTTCATGGTTGAATGGATTCCCTGTTCCCGGAAGGACAAATTATCCGTTGTTATTCGGTCGAGATGGAAAACCCAAGCCGGCGTTTAACGCAGTTGTAAAAATTATACAATAATATTTTCACAATGGTCAAGCGTTTATCAAATTACAGTAGACTAATAAATCGATTCTCTCAATACGAAATTTAAGAAGGAGGACACTATGTGTCTTAGAAATATTGCTGGAAAAATTTTTAGTGCTTTAATATTCTTTTCGCTGTTTTTTGCACCCGTTATCCATGCACAGGGAACAGGTTCTATCAAAGGGAAAGTATTTGATAAAACGTCTAAAGAAGAATTGCCCGGTGGAAACATTGTTGTAAGAGGAACCGGAATTGGAACAGTAACAGATCTAAATGGAGTATTTGTTCTTCATAACATTCCATCTGGTGAACAGACTATCGTTGTTTCCTATCTTGGATATGTAACAACATCGATGAAAGTAAATATTGTAGAAGATAGCACGTTGAAGCTCGATTTTTCCCTGGCGACAACGACACTGCAGGGTGAAGAAGTAATCATCACTGCTCAAGGAATGGGCCAAATCCAGGCGATCAACCAACAACTTTCTTCAAATAAAATTTCCAATGTCGTTTCTGAAGCGAAGATTCAAGAGTTGCCAGATTTCAATGCAGCGGCAGCTATCGGACGTCTACCCGGTGTATCAACGCTTCAAAGTTCCGGCGAAGCAAATAAAATAGTTATCAGGGGATTAGCCCCACAGTATAACCAAGTTTCAGTTGGAGGAATTACGGCTGCTTCAACCGGCAGCAGTCAAATTGGTGTGAGTTCTCTTGGAAATACAGCCGGTGCTGTTAATAATGACAGAAGCGTTGACCTTTCCATGATTACCCCATATATGATAAAATCTATTGAAGTCTATAAATCTCTTACACCAGATATGGAAGCAAATGCTATTGGCGGTACTGTGAATTTGGAATTTAGGGAAGCTCCTTCGGGAATTCATGGAGATGCATTATGGCAATCAGGTTATACTCAGAAAAGTAATACGTATGGAAATTACCGCGGTGTTGTGTCTCTAAGTAATCGTTTTTTTGATGAGGACCTTGGGATTTATGTTCTCGGAAATGCAGAAGCATACGACCGAAATTCAGATAATATGTCAGCATCGTATGTAACTGCTAATTCTACGATTGGGCCCAGCGGATTCAGACCGGTCCGTGTTACCGGGGTAACGCTGAGCCGTCATATCGAAACAAGAAAACGATATGGCGGGAATGTGATTTTGGATTATAAACTCCCCAATGGAATTATCAAATCAGTAAATATGTTTAGCCGGCTCAACTCGATATATAATGATTATAATACGACTTTGAATTACGGCAGCAGCAATTATAATGTAGATTTTAGTTATCGCCAAGGTGATGGAAATACCGATCTCGGATCGAATTCTTTGCAAATAAAAAATGACTTCGGGTTTATCTCCATTGATGCACAGGCGTCAAATAGTTATTCAAGAAATCACCTTCCACTTTCTCCGTACTTCACTTTTTTCCAAAACGATGCCATCAGTCATCAACATTCTGTCACCGGTGACTCAATGAAAGTACCAGAAGATCTCGTTCATTTTGTAAACTTCGGAGATGACTCATTAACATATTTGGGATCAACAAATATGTTCAGTTCTGATTATAAGGAAAACGGTCAAACCTATAAGGTCGATTTGAAGATTCCAGTCAATGTCGTTTCAGATCTTGCAGGCTTCATTAAATTTGGCGGAGTATATCGATATAACCAACACCAAAACGATCAGAGTACACCGTATGTTTCGATTAAGCGCGGAACTGCCGGAGTTGACAGCCCAGATAGAATGGTCTCAGATGCCATCTTAGCTAAATTTCCAGGTCTGCGATTTTCAAGCACGGGTCAATTAATGGCATCGAACTTCACGAGTGGTGATTCAAAACTTTTTGATGCTTTTCTTGATGACAAATTTGGAGCAGTATATTGGGCTCCTGATGCCGGTATGCTGAACAGTATTGTGAATTTTGTTAGTACGAATCCTGCACTAACAGCATACAACTCTTTAGGAGGATGGTTCAATGGTCCGTATCAGAATCTTCCCAATGACTACAAATATATCGAAAGATATTATGCCGGTTATATCATGTCTGAATTAAATTTTGGGACTGATTTAATGGTGGTTGGAGGTGCACGATATGAACAAACAAAAGGATTGTTCTTTGCATATAATCTTCGGGACGAGCGCAATCCTGTAACTCAAAAATATAGTACTGTAACAGTGTATCCGCAGAACCATTACTGGCTTCCAATGATTCAGGCTCGATATAAATTTCTTGAGTGGGGAGATGTACGCTATTCATATACACAGACACTTGCAAGACCTGCATATTCCCAACTTACTCCGCATTTCACCATTGGTGCTGATTCACCACTTCAAATAAATGCTGGAAATCCTAAATTAGTTCCGGCACAAGCGACGAACCATGATTTCTTCCTTACATTTCACAGTAATGATCTTGGTCTATTATCGGTTGGCGGTTTTTATAAAGAAATTAGCCAATTCACTTATGCCACGACGTATCAAGTCTATAGTAAAAGCGTTTATGACAAATTTGGAATTACTGGACTCGACTCTTTAAATTCTTTTGGATTGACGAGCACAAATGCCGGTGCACGTTTGAACACATTCATCAACAGTCGCTATAAAGCTTATGTGAGAGGAATTGAAGCAGATTTTCAAACCAGGCTATGGTATTTGCCATCTCCGTTTGATGGATTAGTGCTTGGTGTTAATTATACTCGTATTTGGTCAAAAGCGTCCTATCCAATCTACGATGTAAAAGCAAGTCGGGGAGTTATCACATGGTATTCGGACAGCATCAGAGTCGGACGTTTGGTATATCAACCCAATGATATTTTTAATAGTTATATCGGATATGATTACAAAGGTTTTTCCGCCCGAGTATCGTGTCTGTTCCAGGGAAATTCTGTTACATTCATCGGAGCCTATCCTGAGGCCGATGGATTCTCGAAAGACTATTTCCGTGTGGATGCATCAATGAAACAAATGCTGCCGTGGGAAGGAATCCAATTATTCTTAGATGTGAACAATATCAATAGTGCGCAAAATATATCGGCTCAGCAAACGATCAACGGATTTACCTCGCAAAATCATTATGGTATTACTGCAAATTTAGGTGTTAGATATGCTTTGTAAAGGGTGTGGAGATGGAAATATTTTACACTAGAATTTCTATACAGTCATTGAAAAAGAATGAGTCAAAAGATAGTGTTATAATTTTATCTCTAAAAAATGAGACCACGTAGTTCTAATAAAATCATAAACAATTAAAGGAGAAGCACTATGAAAAAATTTGCATTTACACTGTTCTTCATAACAGCTGTATTGTCGGTATCGCTGTATTCTCAGAAGGATACGATTCTTGTTATCAGCGATGCCACGAATAGCACCGAGGGAAATCTGAACCTAGCAATTAAGGCTGTTATTGATGCAGATCCGACCGGAGCATTGCTCTCCCAAAAAGTTTTTAAATTGGAACATTATGGTTATTACATCCTTACCGGTACGATCACTACACCTCAAGGATCTCATCTAACTATTGTCGGACCAGAGCCGGGAAATACTCCGGAGACCTCCTTACCTCAAATATTGTGGACTTCCAGCGGTGGTGTAACTACAACTTTTACGTTCGATTGTTATGGAGATTTTACAGTAAAGAATGTTTGGTTCCTTTGTGCTAATACAACCGGTGCTCAAATTGGTACGAGCATTGTTATGGAAGATGATTCACTTGCAAATCTGAGTGGTAAAGGGGAACGGTTAGTGATGGATGGCTGCGTAGTGGAATACCAAAGTATCGGCAATGGCGGCGGAGCGATTGAACCTTCATGCAAAAAGTTCGTCGGAAAAATAACAAATACCTATTTCCGAAATTTAACCGATCCTCATTATCGGTACTACGGCAGACCTGTATCATGGACATATAATAGTACAGCGTGGCACACCGATACTCTTATCTTTGAAAATTGTACCATTGCAAATGTAGGATACGGATATATGCAGGAGGCACCATGCTATGCAGATTACGTTTCATTTAACCACTGTACTTTCTTGAATACTATAATGTACACACTTGAATCATCGTATTGGTGGAATCTGTCGGTAACGAATAGCATTTTTGCAAATTCGTTTTTGATAGGAGTAGAACCTACTGCAGGTAACGAATTCCAAACAGTTAATGGCGGTGTGATAAATATTGACAGTGCGGCATCCTTCTCGTTTTCTGTTCCCTTTACTGATAATCCAACTGCTCCGATGTTGCAGCAACGTCACATCCTTTTTGCCAACAACAGCTATTCGCATGAAAAATGGTATATCGACTATATAAATAGTAATCCAACAGGGGCGACTAATGATCTTTTGAAAATTCGACGTATGCCAATGATGAGTGGAAAGACCTATAATTTCTTTCACGGTACTACAAACGGTGTAAAGAACTTTCCGTACATGAAAATGATGAATATCTATCCACCTGTAGATACGACGAATAGTGCCAATCCTGCTGTCTATGATGCTACATACGATCCCGGTTTTTTATTAAATCCAACCAACCAGGATAGCCTTAAAGCCTTTTTACTGGGTAGATGGTTTACAGGAAAAGATGTCAGTTGGGCCTATGATCCGTTATCAGGCATACAACAGATCTGGCCTATGGGAGAGAATCTATCCTATACAAATAATACACTCAAAACTGCCGGTATGAGTGGTTTTCCATTGGGTGACCTGTTTCATTGGTATCCTAATCAGTATAAAACTTGGAAAGCACAGAAAGCTGTAGAAGATGCCAAAATCTATAGCCTGTTATACACGACTACTGGAGTTGAAGAGCTTTCAGGAAGATCAATTCCAATGGAGTACATCTTAGAACAAAACTATCCAAATCCGTTCAATCCAACAACGCAGATCAGATATTCTGTTCCCCAGAACGGTTATGTTTCTCTCAAAGTGTACAATACACTCGGTCAGGAAGTTGCAACATTGTTCTCCGGAGTTCAGGATGCCGGAACTCACGTCGTTGACTTTAATGCTTCTACATTGTCAAGCGGTGTGTATATGTACCAGTTGCAAAGTGAAAATGTTACTCTTACAAAAAAACTAGTACTCATGAAATAATAATTTATAAACCTGTCAACACATCTTGCAAAGGTTTTATAACCTTTGCAAGATTGTCCAAAAGGAGGTGTCTCGACACAGAATGCACTACGACGGTAAACATCAATAAACAACTTTTCGAAAACAATATTTTGGAGAAGATATGAAAAGGTTATTACAGTTATTTACATTTGGAGTGCTCTTTCTCTTCATTGGACTGAGCATATCGAATGCGCAAGTGTACTCTGCCGGACCAACCGTCACTCCGACATCGGGCGCGGCAAACGGCGGTTTCGCTTGGGCGGATATGAATGGTGATGGCAATCTCGATGTTTGGATTCCTTCAAACAATGTTCTATTGAATACTATATCGAGTTTTACTGTAGCAACAGCAATGACGACGAATATTACCTTAAATGCGAATTCCGTCGGTGGTGCATTGGCAGATTTCAATGGAGATGGTCTACCTGATTTATTGACAACAAATGGTGGCAGTCCTGCTACCGGATTATATTATAATACAGCAGGTGTATTAACAGCAGCAACCGGTACGGGTGATCTGGCAACAGTACCAACGTATGGACAACTATTTCAAGGAATAGGGGTCGCACCTATCGATCATAGCAATTATCTGAGCGTAGTAATTCCTCACAACAGCACAGTTACTTATAATGATAATCTGGTGCTCCCCGCAGGCTTAGGAATGGTGCTTCTCAAAGGAGGTCCGTCCGGTTTCACAAATATTGGTGTTCGGGCAACTGCCGGAAATCTTGCAATTGATACTTCTAAATCATATGAAGCTTGGGATCCAAGATTCTACGATGCAAACAACGATGGTTGGATGGATCTTATGATGCCAAGTTTCCGTCATGGATATCGTCGAACAGGTGATGGTCCGGATAGTGCTGGTGCGAGAAAAGGTTGCGTACAGTTTGTGAACGATGGTACGGGGAAATTTATCATTCCAACCGCTGCTACCTTAGGTCGCACAATCTATAACGTCGATTCAGTTTCATTCACCGGAAAATTCACTATTGGTCATGCAGTGAACGATACTGGAATTATTGTTGATGATACAGTTCGTCACTTCAACGCCATAGGAAACCAATTTGGCGATATTAACGGTGATGGTAACCAGGACTTGATCTTGACTGGAACCGAAGCGAATAACTGGGATGGCATTGGAGGTTTTAAGAACACAGTTATCATCTACGGTAAGGGAGATGGTACATACACATACAAATGGGATGGCATTAATACCGCAGTAAACGGAGTGAATAACGCAGGAAACACCCGCGCTTGGGGTATTGGCGATTATAATAATGATGGTAAACAAGATTTATATATCAGCGCGACCTTTGCAGCACAGTGGTTATTTAAAAACAATGGCAATGGTACTTTCACTGATGTAACAGCAGAAGCTGTTGTAACAGGTGGTGGTCAACGTGCCGGTGGCTTTGTTGATTACAATAATGACGGTTTTCTGGATATTTATCAGTATACAGGCGGTAATTCAGTGTTACAGAAAAATAATGGTAACACAAACAAATGGATCGGATTCATTCCTATCGGTTCGGGGAATAACATGATGGCAATTGGAGCTCGCTTTACAGTATATTCAGGAGCTACCAAGCAAATTCGCGACATTAGAGCAAGCGGCGGTGCTGCAGGTGGAAGTGAAGTGAGAGCACTATTTGGTCTGGGTACTGGAAATGTTGATAGTGTGAAAGTACAATGGCCGGATGGCACAATCAATAGTTGGACAGGCACACAGCTTTCTGCAAACGGAGGTGTTACGCTTACAAATAAATACTGGACGATAAAACAAGGTGCCATTATTCCGGCTGCAGTAGTAAAAACAGGACCAAGCTGGGCAGCTGGCGATACATCGTTAACACCGTTTGATACTTTAAAGTGGAACGCTGCAGCAGGTGGTACCGGTGCAGTGACCTATCAAGCTCAAGTTTCTAATGCAAGTTCATTCGCAACCATATTAAAGGATGTTTCCGGACTAACCGCTACAAATACAATAGTGCGACTTGGTCTTTCAACCAAGTATTATTGGCGTGTTAGAGCAATGAGTGCCGGATTCACCGGTGTTTGGTCTGCTGTTGACAGTTTCAGAACAAAAGTAATTGCATGTACAACTGTTCCAACAAAACTTGCCCCGGCAAGTAATTTGTTGACGGTACCGGCAAAACCGTTATTAAAGGTAAGTTATGTTGCAGAAGCTTCTACATATCATATCCAGGTAGCTGGATCAGACACGGCATTTGTAAAGAACGGTGCATTTGTTCTGAATGATTCAGTGAACGTGTTAGATACAGCGTTTACAATGGCTGCATTGACACCCGGGAAGAAATATTTCTGGCGAGTTCGTGGATGGAATCCAGCAGGTAATTCAAATTGGTCAACGGTTGATTCGTTCACAATTATGTATCTGCCGGCTACACCAGTACTCGCAAGCCCAACCACTAATCAGGCGGACGTTCGTCCTGATACATTGGTTATGAAATGGAAGAGAGTTGCCGGTGACAGTAATTATGTTATTCAACTCTCATATTACAACTCCTTAGGCCTTGTTATGAGAAGTGATACGACCAAGAAAGATTCATCATTCAAGTACACTTCGCTGTTGAATCGGACGAGATATTACTGGAAAGTTATGGCGTATAACCAAGGCGGTCCGGGCACATTCTCTGCACTTGATTCATTCACCACGGCTATTGAAAAAGCTGCTGCACCTGTTATCGTTTCACCGAAAGGTACAGACGGTGAACCAAAGAATCCGTTGTTTGTCTGGAGACCTGCTGTGAATGCAACCAAGTATCATCTGCAGGTTGCTACAGCTAATGATTTTTCAGTTCCTTCAAATATTGTCGTCAATCGTACGACAGAAGATACAACTTTTAGGTTGTTGACAACAGATACATTAAAAGCATTAACGACCTACTTCTGGCGACTTTCTTCCATCAATATTGGCGGCGAAGGAGTGTTCTCTGCTGCAGCATTCTTTACAACAGGAACCACATTTGTTACGGCTGTCGATAAGAAGAAGAGTGAAATTCCTACAGTATTTGCGTTAACACAGAACTATCCAAATCCATTCAACCCATCAACAACAATTGGTTATGATGTCCCGACGAATGCCTACGTGACGATCAATGTCTATGACATTCTAGGAAGAGTTGTTGCTCAATTGGTCGATGGTTCACATTCTGCGAATAGTTACACCGTTAAATGGAATGCATCCGGTCTTAGCAGCGGTATGTATATCTATCGAATGGTTTCAAAGAATGAAGATGGAACTGGGACATTTACCTCTGTGAAGAAACTTCTTCTCATGAAGTAATATGTAGTACCATGAAAAACAGCCCGTCCTTGATTCACGGATGGGCTGTTTTTTTTTAACGTGTAATTAATACAATCAATCAGTGGTGAGAAACGTATGACTCGTTCAATATTTTTTACTGTAATCCTATTATTGTGTTTTTCGTTTGTGGGGTATTCACAATCTGCGTTAGTTGAACCGTGGGTGGACTATGCTTCCAGTGAGTACGATATTTTTCCGAATATCACCTATGCTACAGCGAGTAATACTGATCTTAAACTGGATCTATACCAGCCAAAAGACCGTTCAAAACCACATCCGGTGTTAATACTTTTTCATGGCGGAGGGTGGGTTGCCGGCTTAAAAGAGAGAAATGTTTTTCAATTACTTCCCTATTTATCAATGGGATGGTCAGTGATCAATGTGGAATATCGCTTAGCACGTACTGCACTTGCACCGGCAGCAGTTGAAGATTGTCGTTGTGCACTTCGATGGGTTGGGAATCATGCAAAGGAATATAATTTTGATCTGTCAAAAATAGTGTTGACAGGTGGTTCAGCGGGTGGGCATCTTGCATTAATTACCGGAATGCTTCCGCAAGATTCTAAGTTCGACCGCCAATGTCCAACACACGACAGCATTCGATGGAACAGCGGAAAAGAACCAGAAGTACCGATTGCTGCAATTGTTAATTGGTTTGGTATCAGTGATGTGGCAGAATTGATCGACGGCCCGAATGCAAAACACTACGCGATAGAGTGGTTCGGCAGTATGAGCAACAGCAAAGATCTTGCGCAGCAAGTTTCACCGATATCATATGTTAGACCAGGTCTACCGCCGATTATTTCTATTCATGGCGATCAGGATGATATTGTTCCGTATTCTCAAAGTGTACGTCTTCATAGTGCATTGGAAAAAGCAAGAGTGCCGAACAAACTTATTACCATTAAAGGTGCACGTCATGGTGGTTTTAGCAAACAGGTTATGGTTGAAAGTTTTGTTTCAATTCGTGAGTTCTTGCACAAAAATAAAATATTGATAGATCCGTAACGTAGTACGGAAACATCTACCGGGTGAAAAAATCAAAGTAGAAAGTTCAGAAAGTGAATGATGATCAGAAAATTTTTTACAGCAGTTCTCATTACAATTTCAACAAGCTCATTTGCCCAAATTCAAACAGACGTTCCTGCACTTAAAGATGTCTATAAGAATGATTTTTTTATCGGCTGTCTTCTGTCGTATGCTCATGTTGGTTTTTCAACCGATCCCACTGTACCGGGGCAATCGACGGTTGTTGATGTCAATGGCGGACACCTGATAAAATACCATATGAATTCAATGAGTCCGGGTAATTGGATGAAACCGGTAAACATTGTGAATATTGCAGGAAGTGCATCGGCGTACAATGCCGCTGCAACGCAGGCTTTAAAAGATTCAATTGATACTCACCCTACAATCACGTTTAACGGAAATATAATAGCACAGCTTAATTGGGCAAAGAGACAAGGGTTCACATTCCGCGGTCATACGTTAGTATGGCACAATCAAACTCCCGGTACTTCCTTTTTCCGTTCAGGGTATACGAATGGCGGTGTACGTCTGACAAAAGAAAAAATGACAGAGCGAATGGAAAATTTTATCAAAGAGACGATTCGAATAATCCATGAAGGCTGGCCTGGATTACTATCGGCAATGGATGTTGTGAATGAAGCAGTGAACGAAAACGGTACAGACCGAACGAACGACAGCGAATGGTACGTAACATTCGGAGACAACAGTTATATTATGAAAGCGTTTGAATTTACCAGAAAGTACTCACTCCAGTACGGCGAATCACAGATGAAACTCTATTATAACGACTACAATACATCCACTGCGGCGAAAGCAGATGGGATCGTGAGAGTGTGTGGTCCGATTTATCGTGCAGGATTATTGGATGGCATCGGAATGCAGGAACATGATAATTTATCAACTCCAACTGCCGCACAATGGATTGCGACTTATAACAAATTTGATACAATCTGTACTGAAATGGCAGTAACAGAGTTTGACATTTCGACAGGGAGCGGAACGAATACACCATCAGCATCAATTCTAGCTTCGCAAGCAAATCAATATGGTCAGCTATTTAAATGTTTTGTTGAGCGAAGTAAGAAATCAGGCCGAGGTAAAATAATCAGTGTTTCCAAAGATGGCTTAAATGACCAATGGACATTTGTTACGAATCAATCTTCCTCGTTATGGACTTCAACAGATCAATGCAAACCTGCGTTCTATGCTGCGGTGAATGTCGGTATCAATTACAATGCCTTGGATTCTCTTATACATCATGCCGACAGTTTAAAACAAAATATGTACACGCCAACTTCGTGGGCGAAGCTTGTTACAACATTAGCCGCAGCCAAATCTGCGAGAGATCAGAACTATTCTAAATCACTTTCAGCTGATACACTGTTAGGCATTGCACGAGACAATTTATTGATTTCAATTTATGAACTTAGTGTAGCGAGCGTTTCGGATAATGGGAGAGTTTTATCAACCTTTATACTCGGTCAAAATTATCCAAACCCATTCAATCCAACAACAACAATCAGTTATGATATTCCGGTAACAAGCGCGATGAGCCTAAAAGTATTTAATCAGCTCGGTCAAGAGATAGCGACACTATTCGAAGGAATTCAGCAGCCGGGAAATTACACTGCCTCATTTGATGGGAAAGGATTTGCGAGCGGCGTATATTTCTATCAAATGAAAGCCAACAGTTTTGTAGAGACAAAGAAATTTATTTTGGCAAAATAATTTATAGAATTATTTTAAGGGAAGAAAAGAACGATGATACTTGACATGAAATTTCCTACCAATATTCAGCGTATTGGATTAATGGTATTTTGTTTTTTACTGTTGCCAATAGCACAAGGTTTCTCTCAACCCTTCGCCGCCGCAAAAAGTAAATGGCTGGGAAATGTGTATGGCAATATCGCTCCGGCACCTCATTGGGATTTATATTGGAATCAAGTTACACCGGAAAATTCGGGTAAATGGCAATATTGTGAAAATAACAGAGATGATGAGACGTGGGGTGGAGCCGATGTTGCTTATAATTTTGCTAAAACAAGAAATATCCCATTCCGCTGGCATACATTAGTTTGGGGACAGCAATATCCCGGATGGATCGATGCGTTGCCGGATTCCGAAAAGGCACAAGAAGTTGAAGAATGGATAAAGCATGTCGGTGAACGATATCCCGACTGCGATTTTGTGGATGTTGTGAATGAACCGTTGACCGGACATGCACCTGCAACCTATAGAAATGCCCTTGGAGGAAATGGAACAACCGGGTGGGATTGGGTAGTGTGGACTTTTCAGAAAGCACGACAGTACATGCCCAAAGCAAAATTGTTTATCAATGATTACAATATTCTGAATAATAACGGAAGTACCGATACGTATAAACGGCTTATTGATACATTAAAGGCTAGAAATTTGATCGACGGAATCGGCATACAAGGCCACCGTTTTGAAATTGAAAGCGCACCATTATCACAATTGAAAAGCAATCTGGACAAACTCGGATCAACCGGATTGCCGATACATATCACTGAATTTGATCTTGGAAACATTCTCAATCAAGGAGCGGTCAATGATTCGGTACAATTGTCGTTATATAAGCAACGATTTTCATTGTTATGGGAACATCCTTCTGTAAAAGGAATAACCATTTGGGGATATATTGAGGGTCAAGTGTGGCAAGCTACTACCTACTTGCGACGTGTCTCGGGCGCGGAACGTCCTGCTCTCCAATGGCTTCGTAAATATGTTGTAGCACCGCCGACACCAACGCTCATTTCACCGACAAAATACGCAACAGGTGTTCCCCGTAATCCAAAATTAGTTTGGAGCTCGACTGAAACCGCGACGCAATATGGAATTCAAGTTGCTGCCGATAGTCTCTTCACAACTATTATTCTGGATGTTGGTGAATTCCCTGATACAAGCCAAAAATTGTTCCCGCTCGATCCGAACAAGAAATATTTCTGGCGGATCTCTGCCGCAAATAACCGTGATACAAGTGAATATTCTGCGTTCTCAAGTTTTACGACAGGTGATTATCTTTCGGATGTTCAAGAGCTTGAAAATATTCCTGCAAGATTTATGCTGTCACAGAATTTTCCGAATCCATTCAATCCAGTTACTCACATTAAGTATGTTATCCCTTACAATAGTTATGTCAAGCTGAATGTGTATAACCAGATCGGGCAGGAAGTTGCAACATTGTTTGAAGGTAATCGCCAGCAGGGGAATTACGAAGTGACGTTCGATGGCAGCGGATTGACAAGCGGTGTCTATTTCTATAAGCTGCAGACGAATACCGGACATGTACAGACAAGGAAACTTGTTTTACTGAAATAACAATCCAATGAAGAAATGAAAACGATATTTTTAAGATTTATCATGTTTTACCAGTTGTTCAATGTAAATGTTTGCAAAATAATAGTATTCCAGATTTTTATCGTCATTGTCGGGACACAATCTTTTGCGCAAACAGCAATAGCAGAGGTCAATAGCAACGCTCGACAAATTATTTCTATCAACGAAGGATGGCGGTTCTACAAGTACGATTCCACAGCAAAGGTCGATGACTTGATCTATGATGTACGTCCTGAGGTGAAAGAGCGAAGAGATGGAGGACCTGCCGATGCTAAACCAACAGAAGCAGTTGATGTTAAAGCAAGTCGCGCTGTGCTTAAACCATGGATAATGCCGACCGGTAATGACTTTATAAAAGATCCATCAAAACATTATTTCCGACCTGAAGGTAATCCGGGAAGCGATTTTCCATTTGTTCAAAATAATTTTCAAGATAGTTCATGGGAAAACATATCTCTGCCGCACGATTGGGCGATTAAGGGACCATTCATAAAAGGTCGTGATGCTGAAATTGGTGGTAGCATGGGTCGTTTACCAAGTCCTGGCGTTGCGTGGTACAGAAAGAAACTAGATATTTCTTTATCGGACGCCGGAAAATCCATTTTTCTTGTTGTCGAAGGCACAATGTCGTATGCAATGGTTTGGTTGAACGGAAGCCTCGTTGGTGGTTGGCCCTATGGATACTCTTCATGGCGAGTAGACCTTACACCATATGTTAAACCGGGTGAAGATAATCAGCTGGCAATTCGTTTGGATAATCCTCCCAGTTCAATGCGGTGGTACCCGGGTGGTGGAATTTATAGAAATGTTTGGCTGACGAAAACCAATCCAGTCCATGTTGCCCAATGGGGTACTTTCGTAACCACAAGTAATATTTCAAAGTCATCTGCAACAATTAATCTTGAAGTCACTATCGACAATGATTCAAAAAATGATGCTGCGGTGAATGTTGTAACACAAATCTTCTCTTTGAATGAAGATGGTAAAAAAATCGGTAAGGCTGTTAGTTCATTCGCACTTCAGAAAACTACAATTAAAGCCGGTAAGAAAACTAACGTCAGAAGTGTTGTTACTTTAAAAAATCCAAGATTATGGGGTCCACCGCCGACTCAGATTCCGAATCGCTATGTTGCAGTCACGACGATTCTGCAAAATGAAAAACCGATCGATCGATATGAAACAAGCTTTGGTGTTCGTTCACTCCGTTTCGATCCGAACAACGGTGTTTTTGTGAATGGTGAACTTATTAAAATTAAAGGCGTCAATCAGCACCACGATCTTGGTGCATTGGGTGCTGCTTTCAATACCCGCGCAGCCGAACGTCAACTCGAGAGGCTGCGTGAAATGGGATGCAACGCGATCCGCATGTCACATAATCCTCCTGCACCCGAACTACTAGAGTTGACAGATCGGATGGGTTTTCTTGTGATGGATGAAGCTTTCGATATGTGGGAGCTGAAAAAGAATCCGCTCGACTTCCATCTCATCTTTCCGGATTGGAACGAACAGGATTTACGTACGATGGTTCGCAGAGATAGAAATAACCCCTCGGTTATTATATGGAGCTTTGGTAATGAAGTTGGTGAACAATACACCGCTGAAAAAGGAGCAGAACTTGCAAAGCGTCTGCGAAGCTATATATTTGAAGAAGATTCCACCCGTCCCACAACTACTGCAATGAACTGGGCGAAACCCGATATGCCTTTGCCTGCTGAATTGGATGTTATCAGCGTCAACTATCAAGGTGAAGGAATTCGTCAATCACCTGAATTTGAAGGAACAGATCGAATCCGTACGGCTCCTCAATACGATGCCTTTCATGCAAAATTTCCCAACAAAGTTATTCTCAGCACCGAAACCGCATCCACATTCAGCAGCCGTGGAAAATATTTATTTCCTGTGGTTGAAAAAAACAGCGATATCGTTCGAGATGGCAGAGGAGGAGATTCGAAGTACCGTCATGTCTCCTCCTATGAACTTAACGCTGTAGATTTTGGCTCATCACCGGACAAAGTTTTCGGATCTATTGCACGTCATCCATTTGTTGCAGGAGAATTTGTTTGGACAGGATGGGATCACCTTGGTGAGCCAACACCGTACTACGAATCCCGCAGTTCATACTGCGGAATCATCGACTTAGCCGGATTCAGAAAAGACCGCTTCTATCTTTATCAAGCTCACTGGCGACCAGACTATCCAATGGCGCATATCCTGCCACATTGGAATTGGCCGGAGCGAGTTGGAGAGATCACGCCGGTGCATGTCTTCACCTCAGGCGATGAAGCAGAACTTTTCCTTAATGGAAAATCACTCGGTAAAAAGAAAAAAGATCAATATGAATATCGTCTGCGTTGGGACGATGTGAAATACGCACCAGGTGAGTTAAAAGTAATAGCGTACAAAAACGGAAAGAAGTGGGCTGATGATATCGTAAAGACCACAGGCGAACCTGCCGGGTTAGAAGCATCAATTGATCGCAGTAGGATTCGGTCCGATGGAAAAGATCTGGCATTCATCACTGTTCGTGTGGTTGACAAAAAAGGGTGTACCGTACCCAGAGCGAACAACCTCATTAAATTTGAAATCGAAGGTCCTGGTGAAATTGCAGCGACCGACAATGGCGATCCGACGAACCTTGTGCCGTTTCCGTCGCACGAGCGTGAAGCATTCAGCGGGTTAGCATTAGTCATCGTTCGTTTTCAAGAGGGAGTTTCAGGTTCATTTACCGTTAAGGTAAATTCACTTGGACTTAAAGAATCTACTGTTATCGTAAAAACACGCAATTGATATAAGGACGAAACTATATGCTAAAGTTATTAATTGTATTTTCACACATCTTGCTGTCGAGAGCTGTATCGATCATGTTTTTAGTTTTGATATGTTCATTGTTTTCACGAAGCCAGAATTTCAGTATCACAGGAAAAGTTACATCAACAGACAAACCCATTTCAGCGGCAATGGTAATTCTGGTCGATAAGAATGATACAACAAAACAGATTACCAAATTGACAGATGCTCTAGGCAACTATACAATATCGGTAACGACATCAGTAGAATTATCAGAATCTCTTCCTTCTGAATTTGAACTTGGGCAGAATTATCCGAACCCTTTTTCAGCTTCTACGGCAATTTCATATGAACTGAATACTCAATCAGATGTTCAAATGACTATATATGATGTTCTTGGAAAACAGGTAAAAAAATTCAGCGTAGGAAATAAAAATAGAGGAGTTCATGGCGTTCAATGGGATGCACGAAATGATCTTGGTGTAAAATTAGCATCGGGTGTTTATTTCTATTCAATGCAGGTTGGGAGTAAAACGATCACAAAGAAAATGATTGTAGAGAACTCATTAAATAATAATTATATCCCCTCATCATCATTTTCTGTGCTTTCCGATTATCCGAAACAAACGTTGAACAAAACTATGATAGCCGGATCGTATCAGATAAGAATCAACAATGGTAATAAAACATTGCCATTAATAAATCCAAAAGTCATCGATAACGTTTTTATCTCAAAAGATACAATCATTAATATCACTGTTGAAAAAAAGAGTTTATCTGCAACAGCAGATGTCTATATCGATAGTGTTCGACAAATTGTGAGAGGATTTGGAGCGGCTAATATCCTCCCCTGGAGACCGGATATGACCACTTCTGAAATTGAAACTGCTTTTGGTTCAGAGGATGGACAACTTGGTTTCACGATTTTACGGTTGATGGTCCAACCGGACAGCAATCAGTGGAGCATGAATGTTGCTTCAGCAAAGAAAGCTCATGAATTGGGTGCAATTGTATTTGCTTCTCCGTGGAACGCCCCGCCCATTTTGACGGATACTGCGAATAATCAAATTAGAGTTCGTCCTGATAAGTATGGTGCATATGCGAAACATCTTAATTCATTTAATTCCTATATGAAAAATAATGGTGCACCGTTGTATGCGATATCTGTCCAAAATGAACCGGATTATGCGAATGATTGGACCGGCTGGACTCCGAATGAAATGTTCACATTCATGAAAGAGCAAGCTCATACGATAGACAACAAGATAATAGCACCGGAATCCTTTCAGTTTAGACGCAATATGTCCGATCCAATTTTGAACGATTCTGTTGCTTGTGCAAATTTAGATATTGTTGGTGCACATATATATGGAGGCGGATTATCTCCTTATCCATTGGCTGCTCAAAAAGGGAAAGAGGTTTGGATGACCGAACATTTGACCGGTGAGACAAGTCAATCAAACGATTGGACAACGGTTGTGCCGGTGGCATCAGAAATGCACAATGTCTTGAATGCCGGAATGAGTGCGTATATCTGGTGGTATTTGGTACGATATTATGGACCAATGAGTGATGAAACGGGTATTGCCGGACCTAAAGGGACTATTACCAAAAAAGGTTATGCCATGTCTCAGTTTGCCAGATTCATTCGTCCCGGATACCATATCATCAAATCGACATCTTCGCGTTCCAGTGTTAATATTACTGCAGCAGCAGATGATCTATTTAAAGTGGTAATTGTTGCAACCAATACTGATACTGAGCCGATTGTTCAAACATTCAATCTGAAGAATAGCAGCGCAACTAAATTCATCACCTATACAACAACAAGCACGAAGAATTGTCTTCTTGGAAATTCAGTTACTGTTCAAAACGGAAGTTTTTCTGTTACTCTGGAACCTTCGAGTATCACAACATTCGTATCATACTAAAGAATTATTCGACGACACAGTGTCGTACAGTTAGCGAAACAAATTATGATGAATTTCATATTTAAAAGTGTAACAAATAAAATAATATTCTTCACGATAGTTTTGCATTTGTATGTCGTTGAAATGAAATCGGAAGATGGGCATCAATTGTGGCTTCGAGTGCGACCAGCTGCTCAGGTGAAGGTTATTTGTTCAAAGAATTCTGCAACAATAAATATTGCCCGTCAGGAACTGGAGCAAGGTTGGCAGGGGAAAGCCGGTGCATCCATATCACTTAAAATAAAATCTGACAAGTCGATCAACGGTGATGGCTTTAAGATTGATACTGCAAGTATCCAAGCCAACACGGAATTTGGAATTCTGTACGGAGTATATGAACTATTACGCCGTCAACACATGGGACAAGCAGTTCAGCTTGAGATCTCAAATCCTTCTTATCAACTTCGTTTGTTGAACCACTGGGATAATCTGGATGGAACGATAGAACGCGGCTATGCAGGATATTCAATATTTTGGCGTAGTGATAAAGATTCTTTCACTGTTACTGAACAAGACAAAAATTTGTGGCGCGAATATGCCCGTGCAAATGCTTCACTAGGAATCAACGGTGCAGTTCTTAATAATGTCAATGCTTCACCAAAGATATTATCAAAAGAATATTTGAAAAAGGTAAAAGCTATTTCAGATGTTCTTCGTCCGTTTGGTATTAAAACATATTTATCAGTTAATTTTTCTTCGCCTGCAATTTTAGACGGTTTAAAAACCTCTGATCCATTGGACCCTGAAGTCATTCGATGGTGGAAAACCAAAGTGAAGGAAATCTACGCCTTGATTCCTGATTTTGGCGGATTCCTTGTTAAGGCCAACAGCGAAGGGCAGCCAGGTCCCCAGGATTTTGGACGCACCCATGCAGATGGTGCAAACATGATGGCTGATGCACTGAAATCTTACGGTGGGATTGTCATGTGGCGGGCATTTGTCTACAGTCCAAAAGAGAAAGATCGGGCTATGCAGGCATATGCTGAGTTTATGCCGCTCGACGGACAGTTCCGCGACAATGTAATCATTCAAGTGAAAAATGGGCCAATTGATTTTCAACCTCGAGAACCGTTTAATCCGTTGTTTGGTGCTATGAACAAAACTTCCGTTATGCCGGAACTCCAAATAACGCAGGAGTATTTGGGTCATTCAATACAGATAGTATTTCTGTCAACGATGTGGGAAGAATTCCTAAACAGCGATACGTATCAGAATGGAGCGGGAAGCACTGTTGCACGCTGTACCGATGGAAGCACCAACACTCAAAAATATACAGCCATTGCCGGTGTCGCCAACATTGGACTCGACACGAACTGGTGCGGACATCATTTTGCCCAAGCTAATTGGTATGCGTATGGTCGATTGGCATGGAATAACCAATTGACAAGTGAAAGAATTGCCGACGAGTGGATCAGGCTTACTTTTTCACATCAATCGCAAACGCAGAATAAGAATGATTGGCAGGAATATTTCCTCGTACCAATAAAACAAATGATGCTTCATAGTTGGGAAGCTGCCGTCAATTACATGATGCCGTTAGGGCTTCATCATATTTTTGCAGGTCATCATCATTATGGTCCCGGTCCTTGGTTTGCACCAAAAGGGATGCGAGCGGATTGGACTCCTCCTTATTATCATCAGGCAGATACGAATGGTATTGGTTTTGACCGTACACGAACAGGTAGTAACGCTGTAAGTCAGTATCACGAGCTGCTTAGTTCTCAATTTAATGAACTTGATACTTGTCCTGAAAAATACTTGCTATGGTTTCACCATCTGCCTTGGGATCATCAAATGAAGAACGGACGAATCTTATGGGATGAACTTTGCTACCGTTATGATAATGGTGTACAACAGGTGCGTGGATTTCAAAAGACTTGGAATGCAGTACAACCGTTTGTTGATTCCCAACGGTTTGGAGAAGTGCAGAGTAAACTTCGTCAACATAGTCACGATGCGCAAATTTGGAAGGATGCCTGTTTACTGTATTTTCAACAATTCAGCCGGCGGCCGATTCCATTTGAGATTGAACGTCCGGTCTATGATTTGGAATATTTGGAAACACTAGACCTCTTTACTAAATAAAAGAATTTGGGTAAAAGTTATTATCGATTTATAACAACCATACATCAAGGAAATCTATCGATCAAATACGATATGATAATGATTTCAAAGATTTCTATGGTGAGAATATTATGAAAACATTTTTACTTGTCGGTTTGACAATTTTGGTTTCAATAAACTCCTGGAGTCAAATATTGCCCTATCAGAACCCTAATTTAAGTTCGGAAGAAAGGGCGAAGGATTTGATTTCCCGTTTAACATTGACAGAAAAAGCTGCGTTAATGTGTGACCAGTCTGATGCCATTCCACGTCTGGGAATAAAAAAATTCAACTGGTGGAGTGAAGCATTACATGGTCTTGCCAATAATAACGATGTTACTGTTTTCCCGGAACCAATCGGTATGGCTTCTTCTTTTGATGATGCATTAGTGTACCGTATTTTCAATGCAATATCAGATGAGACTCGTGCGAAATACAACGAGGCAAAACAAAAGGGAGAGGAGAACCGCCGCTTCCTGAGTCTTTCGGTTTGGACTCCCAACATAAATATTTTTAGAGATCCACGCTGGGGACGCGGTCAGGAAACGTATGGTGAAGATCCTTATCTGACTTCACAAATGGGTATTTCGGTAGTAAAAGGTTTGCAAGGTCCTGATGATGCTAAATACAGAAAACTTCTTGCCTGTGCCAAACACTATGCGGTTCATTCCGGCCCCGAATGGAGCCGTCATACTCTTAATCTCAACAATGTCGATCCACGCGACTTGTGGGAAACGTATCTTCCTGCGTTCAAATCGTTAGTTCAGGAAGCAGGTGTCCGTCAGGTAATGTGTGCCTACCAGCGATTGGATGACGAACCGTGCTGTGGCAACACAAGGTTGTTAAAGAAAATCTTACGGGATGAATGGGGTTTCAAGTACGTCGTCGTTTCCGATTGCGGTGCCATCGCAGATTTTTTTTCCAGCCATAAAGTTTCTTCGGATCCCGTTCACGCAGCAGCGAAAGGTGTATTAGCCGGAACCGATGTAGAATGCGTGTGGGAAAATTATCCTTATAAAACATTGCCTGATGCCGTCTCTTGCGGCTTAATTGCCGAAGAAGAAATAAATAAAAGTTTAATGCGTGTACTAATTGGTCGATTCGATCTGGGTGAAATGGATGATGATGCGATTGTTCCCTGGTCCAAAATTCCTTCATCGATCATTAACAATGAAGAGCATAGAAAACTTGCATTGGAGATGGCTCTTGAATCGATGACTCTTCTTCAAAACAAAAACAATACCCTTCCGTTAAAAAAATCGGTCAAAAAAATTGCGGTCATTGGACCTAACGCTGATAATGAACCATTGTTATGGGGTAATTATAACGGAAAACCGGTCCGTACAATAACAATTCTCGACGGTATTACCTCGAAACTTCCTTCTGAAAGAGTCATTTATGACAAGGGATGCGATCTGGTTGAAGATAAAGTAACCGAAAGTTATTTCTCACAATGTTCGATGGAAGGTAAAAATGGTTTTAAAGCTACCTACTGGAACACCAGAGACTTTACAGGAGATATTGTTGCGACACAACAAATTGAAGACCCGATAAAATTAACAACCGCAGGACAGCATGAATTTGCCTCTGGAGTCCGGCTCGAGGGATTTTCGGCAAAGTATGAAACCGAATTTACGCCATCTCAAAACGGAGAGATTGCTTTCAAATGTGGAGCAACAGGATCTTTTGAGCTGTTGATGAATGGTGATACTCTCGCAAATTTTATAAATTGGCGAACGCTTCCATCGAGATATCAGTACAAGGTAGAAAGCGGAAAGAAATATAAAATAGAGATACGCTTTGCACAGCTATACGACTGGCAAGCAAATATCGAATTCAATTTCGGCAAAGAGGTAGATGTTGATTATACTGATCTCTTAAAGAAACTTAATGGAGTTGATGTTGTGGTATTTGTTGGTGGTATATCTTCTATGTTGGAAGGAGAAGAGATGCCCGTATCCTATCCTGGTTTCAAAGGGGGCGATAGAACTCATATTGAATTACCTTCAGTACAGCATAATTGCTTAAAAGCATTGAAACAAGCTGGGAAGAAAGTTGTATTCGTGAACTGTTCCGGCTCTGCCATTGCGTTGACTCCCGAAATTGAACACTGTGATGCGATACTGCAAGCATGGTATGGCGGTGAATCCGGCGGACAGGCGGTTGCCGATGTATTGTTCGGTGATTATAATCCATCGGGAAAATTGCCGGTAACATTCTATAAGAATTCTGG
Organism: uncultured Chitinophagaceae bacterium; assembly: GCA_964409765.1. Lineage (GTDB taxonomy): Bacteria > Bacteroidota > Ignavibacteria > UBA10030 > UBA8401 > UBA8401. The sequence goes on along the minus strand of CAYPEM010000016.1, from coordinate 40,082 downwards.
TCAGTTGGGTGATTTTGAAGATTACTCAATGAAAGGCCGAACGTATCGTTACATGTCTGACGCGCTTTTCCCGTTTGGTTTTGGTTTGAGCTATACAACATTTTCGATTGGGAATGCAAAAATCAGTAAAACTGAAATTAGCAATTATGAATCGGTTGAACTTACCATCCCTGTAACCAATACTGGCAAGCGAGACGGAACAGAAGTTGTTCAGGTGTATGTGCGAAAAGCAAACGACATTGATGGACCGCTGAAAACCTTAAAAGGATTTAAGAGAGTTAGCGTTGCCTCAGGGAAAACCAATCAGGCAGTGATCAACCTGCCGTCTACATCATTTGAGTTTTACGACCGAGCAAGCGGTAAGATGGTTGTGACTGCAGGAGAATATAAAGTGTTGTACGGCAATAGCTCAGATGCAAAAGATTTAAAGACAGAAAAAATAAAAATTCAATAAACCTATGGAGTCGTATAATCATTCAACGAAGATCTCTTTAGGAAAATTCAAAAATGAAATCAATACAGGAAGTCGATTTTGTTTAGATGGTAAATGTCCGGTAAACGATTTGGAGTATTTGGAAACGCCTGATCTGACTGTTCGGACAAGACAATTCATAGAAATGATTATGAAAGAAATAAAAAATATTACAATAGTTTGTCTCTTTTTATATATGCTTTTGTTGTCGAATAGTTTATTCGCACAGAAGACTCACAGCGATAACGGAGATGGGATATATACAAATCCGGTGATCGCTGCTGACTTTCCTGATCCAGATGTAATCCGTGTTGATACAACATATTACATGGTATCAACGACCATGTTTATTTTTCCGGGAGTAACTATACTCAAATCGTACGATCTGGTGAACTGGGAATATTGCAGTAATGCAGTTCAAAGAATGGATTTTAGCCCTTGCTTTAATCTGGATGGCTGCAACAGATATGGTCATGGTCAGTGGGCGACAAGTTTAAAATACAATAATGGGAAATTTTATTTGCTCTTTATTACACTTGATGAAGGTGGATTTATCTGTTCAGCGACAAAACCGGAAGGTCCTTGGGATATAAAAAAATTACCAAAAGGATTTTATGACCCCGGTTTGTTCTTTGATGACGATGGACAAATATATGTAGCACATGGCTATAGTAAAATAAGTATAACTGAACTTGATAAAGACTTTGCTCCACGTGGAAATGATTCTTTGGTTTACACTGGAGATATCCGCAGAGGTCTTGAAGGAGCTCATGTTTATAAGATCAACGGTTATTATTATCTGTACTGCACGTACGGCGGATTGGATGGAATACAAGTTGCTCTTCGTTCAAAAAATATCTTTGGTCCGTATGAACAAAAGGTGGTAATACGGGATACGACACATGGTCCGACATATGGTATCCATCAAGGGGCTCTGATAAAAACAGAAACCGGAGAATGGTGGACGATGCTTTTTGTGGATAGCGGCCCTTTCGGACGGTTTCCGTTCTTACAGCCAGTAACTTGGGAAGATGGATGGCCGATGGTTGGGGTAGATGGAAAAGCTGTTATGAGATATAGAAAACCGAATGTTGGGAGAACGTATCCTGCTGCAACTCTTCCAACTTCAGATGAATTCAATACGACAACGCTTGGTATGCAATGGGGCTGGAACCACAATCCTGATTCAACCAAATGGTCACTCACAGAAAAGCCGGGTTTTTTAAGACTCAAAACTGTCAAGGTTGTGGATAGTTTACAAAAAGCGCGCAATACACTTACACAGAGAATGTTCAGTTATTATTCTGATACAGTAGCATCGATTGCTACTGCACAAATGGATTTTGGAAATATGAAAGAGGGAGATATTTCCGGATTAGCAGTGTTTCAAGATCCTTATGCATATATCGGAATTAAAAAACTTAGAGGCCAAAATTATATTGTTATGGTTAACAACGGGAAGACGATTGATTCAACTCCAGTGAAGGGATCAACGATATATTTAAAAGCAAGAGCAATTTTTGGTTCTGGTGCTGCGCTATTATATGGCGGCAAAGCAGTACCTGGTACGGGCGATGCTTCATTCTCATATAGTTTGGATAATACATCGTTTGTTAAGATTGGCAACGAACTTATGATGAAATTCAATCTTAAAATTTTCACCGGAAACAAATTTTGTCTTTTCAATTATGCAACGAACACTATCGGCGGATATGTGGATTTCGAATGGTTTAAAATGAATAGTAGTTCAATATCAGAGTAAAGAATAATGAGAAATTATTTCAAACAACTAAGTTTTTGTTTTCTTTTTTTGTGCTATGCATTCGGGCAATCGTCTTCGTTTAAAACATTTATGAATCCAGTCATTCCCGGTGACCATTCTGATTGTACGCTAACAAAGGTTGGTAATGATTATTACACAACAGGTTCATCATTCAATCCAACGCCTGTTATCTATCATTCTACCGATCTTGTTCATTGGGAAGCAGTTGCGCAGCCAGTGAGTGCTGCATGGTCCAATTATGGTGACGCACCTTCCGGCGGATGCTGGGGTGGGCAGGTAGTGTATTACAATAATAAGTGGTGGGATTTTTTCGGACGAAATTTTGTCATGTATTTTGTTACCGCTGATGATGTTCGTGGCCCGTGGTCTCAACCAACACAGATAAACGCTCCGGCAGGTGTCCCTGGTTTGGGTGCTGATAATTCCATTTTTATTGATGACGACGGCAAATGGTATCTTCTAGTGAAAAACGGTCAGGAAAATAATTGGATACTGCAACTAGGAGATAACGGTCAGCCGCAAGGTGCTATTTATGATCTGCGATGGATAAATCCTGCACCGGCATTCCCATTCAGCTGGGCTGAAGGACCTGTGATGTGGAAATACAAAGGGTATTATTACTACTCTTTTGCAATTCATGTGTATGGAAACCAAAAAGTTTTTAGAAGCAAAACCCTTACATCCGACTCATCGTCTTGGCAATATCTCAATGATTTTTTTAACGAAAGTGATCCATTAAAAACACAATCGTTATTCCAAAGACCCAATCACAGTTCTGCTGCAGTAATGATTGACGATAGCACCTGTTGGGTTGTTCATCCGACATGGAGAAGTGCAAACAATAATGAATGGTATGGACAGGGGAGACAGGGATTATTGAATCAGGTTCGTTATGATACGAGCGGTAGACCTATCGCTGATTTTCCCGTAAACGCTCCAAAGGACGCACCGAAGTTATCAAGCAGCGGTATTCCATGGATGGTACCGCATACGGATGGTTTTGATTCCGATAAATTAAATCCCGAATGGTCCTTTTTAGGTTTTACACCGGCAAATTCATATTCGCTAACCAAGCAGCTGGGAGCGTTTACATTGTCGTCAAAAGGTAAAGTGAATACAATAATTAAGAACGATGGGGAACATAACTATTCTATTATTACGAGAGTAAATTTTTCCCCACAGTCGGTAAATGATCAAGCCGGTATCTGGGTTTTTAATGGCTTGCAGACACTTTCTGCAAAACTGTATAGCTCTGTTGATAGTGTTGGAACCAAAATTATCGCGTTCAGTTACAAAACCAATTACTTTACGATCAATACTCCAGCAAACAATGGGGAGAATATTTTACTGCTCAAGTTAGTTCGGGTCAACCATCTTCTCACAGGCTATTTCAGTTTCGACAATTATAAATGGACTCAGGTTGGAAGCAGTATTTCTGTTGCTGACATGGAAAATCAGCAAACAAATTATAACGCATGGACAGGGAACAGGCAAGGTTTGTTCGTTCAGGGTGGAGTTTCGGCGGACTTTGATTATTATATCTATCGTGATGCTTATACCCCGATACTAGCGGAATGTCCCGCCAATCAATTTGGCACAACGGTTTCTACCAAAGTGAATGGCATTAGTTCGTTAGATAATATTCATGACAATGACTGGGCATTATATGCCGGGGTGGAATTTGGAAACGATGAATATTTAAGGAGACCTGATACTCTTAAAATTACTGCTTCGTGCACTTCTTCCGGCGGCGCTGTTGAAGTGTGGCTCGATTCACTCGATTCGGGTACCAAAATTGCAGAATGTACTATCAGCAATACCGGAAGTTTGAATTCCTACGCGACCTTTGCGACTAAAGTTCTCTCTTCTTTTTCCGGTACGCATGATGTCTACTTAAAATTCAAAGGAATTGGTTCCGGAAAATTATTCATGCTTCAGTGGCTGATGTTTACCGATAAACTGAACCCGGGAACTGCTCTTGGTGTGATACAATCTGAGCAAGTACCCAAACATTTCGAGCTTGCACAAAATTATCCGAATCCGTTCAATCCTACGACACAGATCAATTATCAGTTACCGGAGTTGAGTCAAATGAGTCTCAAAGTGTACAATATTCTCGGACAGGAAGTTGCGACGTTATTTGAAGGAATCCGCCAACCCGGAAATTACGAAGCAGCATTTGATGGAAGAGAGCTTTCAAGTGGAGTGTATTTATATCGATTACGTGCAAACACTGATGGGGGAAGCATCACCTCAAAAGAACGGTTCTTTACAGAAACGAAAAAATTTATCCTGATGAAATAAAATATTTATGAAGCAAACAGTATTCTCATTTCAGAATTGTGGCAAGTAAGATGTCAGAGCAATTCAAAATTATACTCTTGGTCATTTCATTGTTGCTGATTATTTCTATGGCTTCAGCAGAGCTTAAGAATGAATCAATAAAAAGCCCAAACGGTATGATAGAAGTTCAATTGTCTGTCAGCACTACAGGAACTCCCACGTACAGTCTTCTGTATAACAATAATTCAGTGATGTCGATGAACCGTTTGGGACTGATTAGGGATGATGCTGATTTTTCTCATGGACTTCGAATCACCTCGTTTTCCAATACAGAAAAAATAGAGGATCATTACACTCTTCTGCATGGAAAAAAGAGTCAGTATAACTATACCGCCAATAAAAAAGTGTTTCACTTTATAAACAAGGAAAAGAAAAAACTTGATATTATTTTCCAAGTATCGAATGACGGTGTTGGATTCCGTTACTTTTTTCCCGGTGAACAATCGGATAGTGTGAAAAGCGTTATCAACGAAATGACGTTCTTTAATTTTCACAAAAAGACTGTTGCTTGGATTCAACCAATTGCAGATGCAAAATCAGGATGGAATGCCTCAAATCCATCTTTTGAAGAACACTATTTTAATGAAATTGATATTTCTTTGCTTCCTAGTAATAAAGCCGGCTGGGTATTTCCTTCGTTATTCAAATCCGGGAAATATTGGATTGCATTAGCAGAAACTGCGCCGGACAGAAATTTCTGCGGCTGTCGTTTAACTCATGATAGTGGAACAACGATATTTAAAATTGGGTTTCCCCACAGTGCCGAAACAATGCCGGGAGGTGTAGTGAATCCCGAATCGTACCTTCCGTGGTATTCGCCCTGGCGTATTTTGACCATTGGAGATACTCTTTCAACTTTGGTTGAATCAACTCTTGGAACAGACTTGGCAAAGCCATCAATTTCAGGTGATTTTTCGTTCGTTAAACCGGGTCGATCTGCCTGGAGCTGGGTATTGTATAAAGATGACTCGACTATTTTTTCGGTTCAAAAGCGATTCATTGATTATGCATCCGATATGGGTTGGGAATATTGTCTGATCGATGCGGAGTGGGATCGTAGAATCGGTTATGAAAAGCTTGGTGAGCTTTGCACGTACGCAGCAGCAAAAAATGTCGGGGTTCTTGTATGGTACAATTCTGCCGGAAGCTGGAACACGACACCGTTGACTCCGCGAGATAAAATGCTGACAAAAGAATCTCGAGAATTAGAATTCAAAAAGATTGTCTCTCTGGGAGTCAAAGGAATAAAAGTGGATTTCTTCGGAGGTGATGGTCAATCAGTAATGACATATTATCAGGATATTATTGAAGATGCCGCCCGATATGGTTTGATGGTGAATTGCCATGGAGCAACCGTCCCGCGGGGATGGCAGCGAACATATCCCAATCTTGTTTCATTGGAATCAATCAAGGGGTTTGAGTTCGTTACGTTTGATCAAACAAACGCAGATAAACAGGCGATTCATTGTGCTGCAATCCCATTTACCCGTAATCTTTTTGACCCGATGGATTTTACGCCAGTCTGTTTCAGCGAGGTGCCGAATATCAAAAGAAGAACAACAAATAGTTTTGAACTTGCGTTGTCAGTTTTATTTCTTTCCGGGATACAACACTATGCCGAAGTTCCCGAAGGTATGTCAAAAGTTCCTGATGAAGTGAAACAGATTTTAAAAGAAGTTCCAACTGCTTGGGATGAAACAAAATTCATTGACGGTTATCCTGCAAAATATGTTGTGATTGCAAGAAGAAAAGGTTCCGTATGGTACATTGCCGGCATCAATGGTCAACCAACAGAAACAAAATTATCCTTTGATCTTAGCTTCATACAAAACTCAAAACCAAGTATGCTTATTACGGGAGGAATGGATAATCGTTCATTTGAGATCAGTAACAATAGGAAAATTTCAAAACAATTGCAGACACTTACCGTTCGACCAAATGACGGTTTCTTATACCGTATAGTAATGAATTGAGAAGATCGGTTCCGGTAGTCGCAATGATATTGTTTTAGTGTAGAAAAGGAATACCCATGAAAAGAATTATCACAATAGTCTGTCTATCAATAATCGTCTCATTCTCAATAGTGAGTCAGGTGCGGTTACCCAAACTCATCAGTGACGGAATGGTTCTTCAGCGAAACGCACCGGTGAAGTTGTGGGGATGGGCTTCCGCTGGGGAACTTATCGTAATTCAGTTTGTAGAATCAACCTATAAAACAATAACAGACAGAAGTGGAAATTGGAATATCGTTCTCCCAAAGATGAAAGCGGGAGGACCTTATGAACTGAAGATCACGTCAAATGATACTGTAATTATTCATGACATTTTGATCGGGGATGTTTGGCTGGCATCAGGTCAGTCCAATATGGAACTGCCGATGAAACGAGTAAGTTGGAATTACCCTGGTGAGATTGAATCATCTGAGAATAAGTTCATCAGACAATTCATCGTACCGCAACGGTATAACTTTAATTTTCCAGAAAACGATGTGCCGCATGGAAGCTGGAAAAGTGCAAATCCGGCAAACATTCCCGATTTTTCAGCTGCCGCATATTTTTTTGCAAAAGAACTTTATGGTAAATACAAAATTCCAATTGGAATACTTAATGCTAGTCTCGGCGGCTCTCCTGCAGAATCCTGGATCAGTGAAGAAGCGATCAAAAAATTCCCTGTGTATTTCGATGAAGCGCAAAAATATAAAGATAGTATGCTCATCAAGAATACTGAAGAGAGTGACAATAAAAGGATCCGTGAATGGAATGTTCTGTTACGGCAAAAAGATGAAGGGTATGCTGATTCAGCACATCTATGGATTAGTCCATCGATGGAAATCTCAGATTGGAAATCGATGAACATACCGGGTTATTGGGCTGAGTCAGAATTAGGAAATGTCAACGGTGTTGTATGGTTCAGAAAAAATATTAACATCCCTTCAACTCTGGAAGGAAAATCTGCACAGCTGATTTTAGGGAGAATCGTCGATGCAGATTCTGTTTTTGTCAATGGAGTTTTTGTTGGGACCGTCAGTTATCAATATCCTCCGCGTCGGTACACTATTCCAGAAGGTGTTTTGTCCTCAGGAACCAATACGATTGTGATTAGAGTGATCAATAGTTCAGGAAGAGGCGGATTTGTACCTGACAAACAATATGCCCTTGTTTTGTCAGATACCACCATCAATTTGGTTGGACCATGGAAATATCGGCTTGGTGCCGTAATGGAATCTTTGGCAGGTCAAACATTTATTCGCTGGAAACCTGTCGGATTATTCAATGGGATGATCTCGCCGTTGTTAAATTATAGAATCAAAGGAGCCATCTGGTATCAAGGTGAAAGCAATGCAAAAAAGCCGGATGAGTATAAAGAGTTGCTGTCAACAATGATCAAAGATTGGAGAAAAAGATGGGGACAAGGTGATTTTCCTTTTGTCATTGCGCAACTTCCCAATTTTATGGAGCCCAAGACCGAACCCTCAGAAAGCAATTGGGCGTTGCTGAGGGAGGCCCAATTGCAAACCTTATCCGTACCGAACACCGGATTAGCGGTAATGATCGATATCGGCGAATGGAATGACATTCATCCCTTGAATAAGAAAGATGTCGGGATCAGGCTTGCTCTTAGTGCAGAAAAGATTGCCTATGGCGAACAGAAACTAGTGTCGTCAGGTCCGATGTACAAATCAATGAAAGTGAAGGGGAAGAAGATTGTAATTTCTTTCACAAATACCGGCAGTGGTTTAACAACAAACGATGGAGAAAAATTACGCCATTTTGCAATTGCCGGTGAAGATAAGAAATTTGTCTGGGCTGATGCTTCGATTGAAAAGAATACTATTATTGTCTGGAGTAATCAGATTAAAAAACCCATTGCTGTTCGATATGCGTGGCAGGATAATCCTGCTGCGGTGAATCTATACAATAAAGAGGGGCTTCCGGCATCTCCATTTAGGACCGATCAGTGGAAATGATCGTTATATGATTTTTGTCTCACAAAAAAAATGTTTTATAATCCATGCAAGCACGAAGACATGACATTAAATAGTTCAACAGCTTGTTTTTATCCTTACACAAACCATGAAACGATGTATGACATGAAAAGCATTATAATATTCTTTCTTCTTTTTTCTCCATCGTTGGTCTTTAGTCAACACGTTATCATCAATGAAGTGATGGCTTCAAATGCAGTAACGTTATTCGATGAAAATGGTGATGCATCCGATTGGATTGAGTTGTACAATCCGGGAAGTGAATCGGTCAATCTTTCAGGTTTTGGATTAAGCGATGATCCCGCGGAGAGTATGAAGTGGCGTTTTAATAACACTACAATACAAGCAGGGGGCTATCTTGTTATTTTTGCATCGGATAAAAATCGATATGTCAGTCATCTTCATACCAATTTCAAAATTAGTGCTTCCGGAGAAACCCTGGTGTTGACCGACAGCAGCGGTGTGATCATTGATCAAGTTGCTGTTCCGCTCTCTGCAATTGACATCTCATACGCAAGAATGACCGATGGAGCGGTTCAATGGGAAATGCAGAAACCGACACCGGGTGCGAGCAACACAGGAACAAAAATTGAAGGCTGGGCTGATTCAATATCATTGTCGCACCGCGGTGGATTTTATCCGGCGCAGCTTGCCGTGACGCTTTCTGCCGGTGCCAGTACAATATTTTATACTTTGGATGGTTCACTTCCCGATTCAACGAAGACAAAATATTCTGCTCCAATTACGATCACAAAAACCTCCGTTCTTAAAGCGATCAGTTACAAGAAAAATTATCTGACGACCCGTCCTATTACCCACACATTTTTGATCAATGAATCGACATCACTGCCGGTAATTTCTCTTTCGGCATCTCCGTATGATCTTTTTGATGCTAATTTCGGAATCTATCCGAATTACACAAAAGACTGGGAACGACTTGCTCATGTTGAATTCTTTGAGGATGATAAAAGTCCGGGATTCTCAGAAGATTGCGGTATAAATATCTATGGCAGTCAAAGTGCAACATTTCCACAAAAATCACTGGCAGTAAAATTCAAACAGAATTATGGTGTCTCAAAGATTGAATATAATCTCTTCCCGGGTTTTCGTGTGAAGACATTTGATTCGTTCGTCTTGAGGAATTCCGGAAATGATTTTCAGTACACGCATATTCGTGACGCGATGATGCAGATGCTTGTTAAGGATCTGGATATAGATTATCAGGAGTATCGTCCAGCAACGACGTTTATTAACGGACAATACTGGGGTATTTATAATATCCGTGAAAAGATCAGCGAACATTATGTTGAACACCGATATGGTGTTGATCCGGACAATGTTGATCTGCTTGAGAATAATATGATGGTCATTAACGGAGATTCGCTGCATTACCGGAGACTGATCGATTATATAAGCACTCAAGACATGAAAACCACTACAGCATTCGCATATCTTGATTCTGTGATCGATCTGGATGAATGCATTCTTTATTTTGGCGCGCAGGCGTATTATGATAATATGGACTGGCCGGGAACGAATATTAAATTTTGGAGAGAACGAAGCGCAACCGGAAAGTGGCGATGGTTTTTGTTCGGTCTCGATTTTGGCTTCGGTCTGTACGCTCACGGTCCTTTCGAAGACCATATCGCATTTATGTTTTCAATCGTTGAGACCAGATACTCAAATCCCCCCTGGTCTACATTGCTTCAACGGAAACTTATTGAGAATCCGATCATCCGAAATCGTTTTATCAATCAAGTTGCCGATTTGTTGAATACAAATTTCAAGAGTCCGCGTGTTGTTGAAATGATCAATACGATCGCAAGCCGTATCGCCAGTGAAATACCAAAACACAGAACCCGATGGGGGATTGCAGGTGAAAATCTCACTAAACTGACGACGTTCGCGAATGAGCGTCCGGCATATTTGCGCACGCATATGCGGAATTATTTTAGTTGTGGGAATGACGGCACTCTTACACTTACCGCAACGGTGGGAGGTTCCGTACAATTGAACACGCTCACGTTGACGCCGGCGCAACTGCCGTTCAGCGGAATCTATTTCCAAAATAATCCGATTTATCTTAAGGCTATTTCTCAACGCGGCTATAAATTTGACGGATGGAGCGGAGCAGTAACTTCACTCTTCGATACAGTATCACTAAAAATTAGCGCATCAACTAATCTCAAGGCAACATTTTCACGAGACAGTTCTGCAACTACGGAAATTATTATCAACGAAATCAATTATAATTCTTCCAGCCTATTTAATTCCGGTGACTGGGTTGAATTGTACAATGGCAACACATTTAGTGTTGACTTGAGTGGTTGGAAATTCACCGACAGTGATCCGACTCATGCATTTAGCTTCCCGTCAGGAACAATAATAGAACCGGATCACTATGTCGTTCTTGCTGAAGACAGCACTCTACTCGTCTCATCCTTTCCCGATGTGAAAAATTATTTCGACAAAATGGGATTCGGTTTAAGTGGCTCTGGTGAGTCGATGAAACTGATGAATGAGAAAGGAATTACAGTCGATTCGCTTGAGTATGATGATCAATCTCCATGGCCACTTGAAGCTGATGGCAATGGTGCCACTTTAGAATTAGTAAATCCTGAGAAAGACAACACTCTTGGAATTAATTGGAAGGCTTCGATCGGACATGGCTCCCCTGGGAGAAAAAACTCGGTTGCCGTATCCGTTAATGAAATGAATGAGAAAGCCATTCCAGAATCATATATGCTTTCTCAGAATTATCCGAATCCGTTCAATCCTACGACGACAATACGTTTTGCGATTCCCGTTTCAGGTTTTGTATCGTTGAAAGTGTTCAATCTTCTTGGTCAGGTAGTCTCTGTTGTTGTTGAAGGGATCCGGCATGCTGGAAATCACGATGTGGTATTTGATGCTTCTGCGTTGGTGAGCGGAGTTTATTTTTATCAATTACAGGCAAATAATTTTACGGAAACTAAAAAACTCATCGTACTGAAATGACAATTATTGGAAAGGATACGACCATGAAAGGAGCCGGATATTTTTTGACAATACTTGCGGCGGTGGTGTTCACCGGATGCGGGCAATCGAATTGGTCGAGCAGAGACTTTGAATTGGTAAAATCAACAATAGATACGGTCTCAATACTGCCGCCGTTCATTGAATATTCCATAAAAAGCGGAGAAGTGAAAAAAGTTAAAGCTCCCCACAGCAGATTCGTCTCAGGAAGAGTTGGTGAGATATTCAAATCACTGATCGATTCAGGCCAGTTCATCTCAAAATCTGCGGTTATCGTTCACGACTCGGTGACCGAAGAGAATTGGAACCCTGATGAGTATCTGAGATCACTTGTACGTTACAGACAGCTCAGCGATTCTCTGGTGAAAGTGAAAAATGTCAAACGGTCGTTTCCTGTATCTCCTGAGCTGCAAATAATGGTCGATCGGGTATCGACACGATATTTCCTTTTTATCAGCGGAGCTGCTTTCGGTTCAACAGAAGCATCAAAACTGTACGATATGGTGCAATCACAGTCATTCAAACTCTTCTATGATCGTCCGTTTATTTATGAGTCTCATTGGACCGGCGTAGAGCTGAAACTGTTTTTAGTTGACAAAGCAACAAATGAAATACTCTGGTGTAATGCCAGTGATCCCCGGGACACAGTCTATGATCCGGGAAAAGATACAGAGATCGAAACCCTGTGCAAAAAACTGATAAACGAGCACTAAATAAATCTGATACTATTCGCTTGATACGCGAGAAATTGTGCCCAAAATATTATCAACAATTATTTCAAAAAGGACAATATCATGAAACTTTTCAATGTTCTTCTTTGGTGTGGAATTTTTACGTCACTAACAATGGCTCAACCCTCCGGCGGACCGTACGGACCAATTTCTCAGACGTATAAACTTCCGACAGTTTCGGGAAAGATTTTTTATGTTGCCGTTGATGGCAAAAAAGACCAATCGGGCGAAACATTATCAAAACCGACGACACTGGAAATTGCAATTGAAAAAGTGAAAACCGGAGATGCGATAATCATGCGGGGCGGTACATATCGCACCGGCAATTTGCTGTTGAATCAGGGAATAATAATTCAACCATATGCCGATGAACAACCAATATTGAAAGGAACATTTGTCGCAGCAGAATGGAAGAATCTGAATAACGGATTATGGAAAACTTCCTGGACAAAGTTCTTTCCTTCAGGACCTGATACATGGTGGAATCGTGACAGGTTTGGGAAAGAGACACCGTTGTATATTTTCAATAACGACATGGTATTTGTAGATGGAAAGTTTTTAAAGGCTGTTGGAAAAGAGGGTGATGTTGCTGAGGATTCATATTATATCGACTATGCTGCTGGTCAGGTCTATATCGGAACCGATCCAACAAACCGCTTGGTGGAAATTACTGCGTTCGATATAGCGATCAAAAGAGTGACAGGAGAGGTTCACGGAAAAAAATCAGATCGTAAAGGACCGGTGATCCGTGGGATCATTTTCACGCAATATGCCTATCGCGCTCTTGAAGTAGAAGGAAAAGAGCCTGAGGAAGTATTGGATGAATCGAAGTACGGTAAAGATGTTATCGGCACAACACTTGAGAATTGCACCATCACGTTCTGTTCGCGTGTTGCCGCCTATCTTCGTGGAGATCAATTGACGATTCGGAATTGCAAAGTAAGTGAAACAAGTACAGAAGGTATCTACATTATCGGTTCGTCGGATGTTCTGCTGGAAAAAAATATCTTCTCCCGCAATAACATCGAACAGATCACAGGATATTATCCTGCTGCAGTGAAAATCTTTAATCAAAGCCACCGCGTTACCTGCCGTGATAATCTTATTACCGATCTGCCATACTCAAATGGTATTTGGTATGACGTTGGTGAGAAGGATGGTGTCTTCATTAACAACAGGGTGGTAGGAGTCGGAAACTTCAACAGAACATTCGATAATAAGAGACCCTGGCCGAGTGAGAGTGGATTCTTTTTCGAAATATCATCCGGGGCAATTTGCGCCGGCAATGTGTTCGTTAACTGCGATCAAGGAATTTTCATTCTCAACAGCGCAAATGTTCAAGTCTTTAACAACACGTTTATGAACAGTGTTGCTTGTTTCGGACGTAATGCGAGGACTCCGGCAAATGACGGTACATTTGGCTGGCATTCCAGTACCGGGCCTGATGTAGAGCAAAGAGATGGACATGTGTTTATGAACAACCTGCTTACCGCCGATGAATATTTCCACCGCCCGTTGATGTTCGTGTGGCAGCCAGATTCAATGTGTTCTCGGCTTCCGAAATCTATGCTCAAGCAGTTCGATTATAATTCGTTTGTCCGGAAATCGAACAAAACTACCGATCCGTTGCTGTGGTGGAGTCCGGTGCCGAATAATGAATGTCAAGGTGTGTTTGAATCGCTGGATATGTTGAAAAAACTCTATCCGGAATTGCTATCGCATAGTCAGTATGTGTTCGGCGAGAATGTTCCGGTATCTAAAACACCTGTCATTAATCAGTATCAGACTGTTCAAAAAAATCCGGAGAACAATTCCGCTGCCCAAATTCCGGCGGAAGTACGTAATCTTCTTGGACTAAAAAAGGATGTCAGATATATCGGAGCATATCCACCAGTTCAATGATATTATTGCATTTTCTTAAAAAAAACCTAGTATGAAAAAAATAAACTGTATTCCAAAGATATTTTATTTATCTCTTGAAGTTGTATTGTTTTCAATTATTTTTTGCTATGGCAACGCAATTGGGCAAACTAAAGTTTCATACATCTCCACAGAAAAAGAAAATGGCTTGTTCACTCTTTCAGAGTTAGGAAGTTCAGCACCAATTATTATCAGCACAAACGATTTTGCTGGTGTACATCGTGTAGCTAAACTCCTTCAAACAGATATTACAAGCGTAACAGAGTTTCAGCCGGCGATTTTTATTGATTCGATTCCTTTGTCAAAGGAAATTGTTTTGATCGGAACGATTGGTAAAAATCCTCTCATTGATAAATTGGTGCAGGATAAAACACTTGATGTAAGCGGAATCGTTGGAAAATGGGAGACATTCCTCATCCAAATAGTTGAAAATCCATTTCCGGATGTTGAACGGGCATTGGTCATAGCAGGAAGCGATAAGCGGGGTACGATCTATGGTATGTTCGATCTTTCCGAGAAGATCGGCGTCTCGCCCTGGTATTGGTGGGCTGATGTTCCTGTAAAGAAAAAATCAAACATCTATGTCTTACCGGGCCAATATACAAACGGAGAACCAAAAGTAAAGTATCGAGGAATTTTCATCAACGACGAAGCACCGGCATTGTCCGGCTGGTTGAAAGAGAATTACGGAAGTGAATTACCTCGGCACGAATTTTATCAGCATGTATTTGAATTGATCTTGCGCTTGAAAGGGAATTATCTCTGGCCTGCAATGTGGGGAAGAGCAATCTATGACGACGATCCTGAAAGTCCGAAACTGGCGCATGATTACGGTGTTGTTATCGGAATGTCGCATCACGAACCGATGATGCGTTCCCATATTGAATGGCAGCGGTATGGCAAAGGGGGCAAATGGAACTACGATAAAAACGACAGTTCTCTTCGTGAATTTTGGAGAGATGGAATTAAACGGATTGGAACGAATGAAAGTATCATCACGCTTGGCATGCGCGGAGACGGTGATGAACCGATGAGCGAGGAATCAAATGTTGCACTGTTGAAAAGGATCATTAACGATCAACGAAAAATCATTGGTGATGTTACTGGGAAAGATGTCACAACCGTCCCGCAATTATGGGCTTTGTACAAAGAGGTGCAGGATTATTATGATAGAGGAATGAGAGTTGATGATGATATTACTCTGTTATTGTGCGATGATAATTGGGGAAATATACGCAAACTTCCGAATCTGACCGACAAACCGCGAAAAGGGGGCTACGGAATTTATTATCACTTCGATTATGTCGGTGCGCCGAGAAATTACAAATGGCTGAATACGAACCAGATCGAACGGACGTGGGAACAGATGCACCTTGCGTACGAATATGGAGCAAAACAAATATGGATCGTGAATGTCGGAGATATCAAGCCGATGGAGTTTCCAATCTCATTCTTTCTCGATTATGCTTGGAATCCGGAAAAGATCTCAGCACAAGATCTTCCGAAGTATGTTGAAGATTGGTCTGCAGAACAATTTGGAAATGAATACAGCAAAGAGATTTCCGGCATTATGAATACGTACACAAAATTCAATTCCCGCCGGAAACCGGAATTGCTCGATCCCAAAACGTATAGTCTCGTCAATTACCGCGAAGCGGAAACAGTCGTGGCAGAGTTTAACGCTCTCGTACAAAAAGCTCAAGGGATTTCGGATAAACTTCCAAAGGAATATCAGGATGCATTCTTCCAACTCGTGCTCCATCCGGTAAAAGCAGCAGCTATCGTGAATGAATTGTATGTAACAACGGGAAAGAATCATCTCTATTCGCAGCAAGGCCGTGCTGCAACGAACGATCTCGCAGAAAAAGTAAAAACCCTGTTCGATCAGGATTCTCTTCTTACCTATTATTACAACAATACGCTGGCGAACGGCAAGTGGAGCCACCAAATGGATCAGACTCATATCGGTTATACGTATTGGCAGCAGCCGGAATTTAATGTGATGCCGAAAGTGTATACCGTGGATGTTCCCGAAAAAGCGGAAATGGGTGTTGCTATCGAAGGTTCAACAGAGTGGCATCGTTTTACGAAAAGTGATGCAGCTCTTCCTGTGTTTGATGCACTTCAACAACAAAGTTATTACATCGAGATTTTTAACAGAGGGAAAACACCATTCGAATATTCACTTCAAACCGGAAAGCCGTGGCTTGTAGTCGATAAGAAACAAGGAACGATCGTAACCGAAGAGCGTGTATGGATCAGTGTTGATTGGAACAAAGTACCGTCAGGAAATCATCGCGTACCGATAACAATTTCCGGTCCGAATAAAAACAACGTTGAAGTATATGCAGTCATCAGCAATCCTGCAGAAATAAAAGGAAATACGATCAGCGGATTTGTGGAAAGCAACGGATATGTCTCCATCGAAGCGGAGAATTTTTCTCAATCAGTTGGTACCTGGGAAAAAATTCCGAATCTCGGGCGGACAGGTTCGGCGATGATCTCCCATCCAGTGACCGCATCGGTAGCTTCTCCCGGTGGAACAACACCGCATTTGGAATATCAGATATTCCTCTTGAACAAAGGGGATATAAAAGTGAACATGTATCTTTCGCCAACGTTGAATTTTCGCAGTAAAGAATTTCGGTATGCAGTTTCTATTGATGACGAACAGCCAAAATTCGTCAGCATTTACGGCAATGAACAGATCAAAGACTGGGTCTATCCAAATATATGGATGAAAGCAGTAAGTGATAATATTCGGATCGTGACATCTGCACATGATGTAGAACAAGTAGGAGAACACACTCTTAAATTCTGGTTGGTAGATCCAGGTGTAGTTCTACAAAAAATCGTGATCGAGACGAGTGGAGCAAAACCAAGCTATTTGGGACCACCGCAGAGTTTTCGAGCATCAATCCAAAAATAAATTGAGGATAATTATGTGCAAAATAATTTTAAGTAAATATGGTATTGTCATTTTTATAATAGCCTCAATATGTCTCTCTCAAAAGAAAGGTCCATCTATGATTGAAAAACAATTATTTGGCACATTAACGGATGGCTCTTCGGTTTATTCCTATACATTGAAAAACCCTTCCGGCATCACAGCGGTAATAATAGAATATGGTGCCACTGTCGTTTCCTTGAATGTTTCAGACCGCGATGGAAAATTTTCTGATATCGTTCTCGGATATGATGATGTTCAGGAATACGAGAAGGGCTCGTCATATTTCGGCGCAATTGTTGGACGATACGGAAACAGGATCGGCAAAGGAAAATTCTCGATTGCTGGAAAAACATATCAACTGAGCATCAATAACGGTGTGAATCATTTGCATGGCGGTCTGGGTGGATTCAACAAAGTGATGTGGACAGCAGAACCGATAGAAAGTGCAACTGATCCTGCCTTGAAGTTAACTTACGTCAGCAAAGATGGAGAAGAAGGTTATCCGGGAACAGTTACTTTAACAGTCATTTATACTCTCACAAAAAATAACGAATTACGTATTGATTATCTTGGAACCACGGATAAAACAACGATCTTGAATCCGACACAGCATTCATACTTCAATTTGAACGGCGATCCTTCCAAAACTATTTTGGATCATGAATTAATGATCGCGGCCGATGAGATCACTCCGGTTGACGATGGATTGATCACGACCGGTAAACTAGACAAAGTAGAAGGAACACCGTTCGATTTCCGTACCCCTACAAAGATTGGTAGTCATATTAATGACGCCAATGAGCAGATAAAATATGGAAAAGGTTTCGATCATAATTGGGTATTGCGAAAATATGATAGAAAAATTCATTCTATGGCAACGCTATATAATTCAACGAGCGGACGATTCATGGAAATGCTGACCGATCAGCCAGGAGTCCAATTTTATTCCGGTAATTTTTTGGATGGAACTGCAAAAGGGAAGAACGGTATTGCATATCAGTTCCGTACCGGATTATGTCTGGAAGCACAATGTTTTCCTGATTCGCCTAACAAATCGAACTTTCCCTCTGCAGTGTTGAAACCGGGGGAGACATACCGACAAACGACTATCTATAAATTTTCGACGAAATAAAAAATCAGATAACCATTATTACATAAGGAAAAAATATCTATGAGTGCATTAGAAACATTAGACTGGATTGTAATAACCGGATATTTTGCAATCATTTTGGGAATTGTGTGGTGGGCTTCAAAAAAACAGAAGAATACTTCCGATTCATACTTCCTTGCTGGTAGAGAGATGGGATGGTTCGTCGTCGGCGCATCGATTTTTGCATCCAATATTGGTTCAGAACATCTAGTGGGACTTGCTGCTTCCGGGACAACCGATGGAGTTGCACTAGCCCATTATGAATTGCATGCATGGTGTTTGTTGGTGCTTGGCTGGGTGATGGTCCCTTTTTATATGCGTTCTAAAATTTTTACAATGCCGGAATTTCTTGAAAAGAGATTCTCGTCGGCGAATCGCACATTTTTGTCGCTGATATCTCTGGTTGCGTATATCCTTACAAAAATAGCTGTCGGTATTTTTGCTGGGGGCGTCGTGTTCGGAGTCCTTCTTCCCGAAATGAATTTTATGGGGATGAATAGTTTCTGGATCGGGTCATTGCTTGTTGTCATCATTACAGGATTGTACACTATTATAGGTGGGATGAGTGCTGTTGCGTACACGGAAGCTATTCAAACGATCATTCTTATTATCGGTTCTGCTCTTGTCACTATTTTTGGTTTGCATGCGCTTGGAGGGTGGTCTGAACTTCGCGTTATAGTTCCCTCGGAGATGTTCAATCTCTGGAAACCGCTTGTTCCTGCTGGATTGGAAGGGACATGGGCTCCGGTAAAAACATCAACGGAAATGGCTTGGTATTTCAACGATGCCTATCCCTGGTTAAGCATGCTCTTCTGCGCACCAATTATCGGTTTATGGTACTGGTGTACTGATCAGTATATCGTTCAGCGAACGCTCATTGCTTCGAATGAAACCGAAGCGCGCCGCGGTACAATTGCAGCAGCATTTTTTAAACTCACGCCGGTCTTTATATTCATTATTCCCGGAATTATCTGCTATGCACTTGCAATCTCCGGTAAAGTTCCAGCGCTGCAATCTGCAATACTTGGTGCCGATGGAAAAGTGATACGCGATAATGCTCAACAGGCATTTCCGCTGATGGTTGCACACATTCTTCCGGTTGGTATTCGCGGGATTGTGGTGGCAGGTCTTCTTGCGGCATTAATGAGTTCGCTTGCCGGTGCTTTTAATGCCTGTGCTACTTTGTTTACGATCGATTTTTACAACCGCTTTTATCCAAACACTTCTCAAGCGAAATTAGTCTGGGTTGGGAGAATTGCCACAGGAGTGATGGTATTGATCGGCATTGCTTGGATTCCTGTTATACAAGGAGGGAGAGGTTTATATGATTATCTCCAAGGGATGCAAGCATATTTAGCACCTCCAATTTTTGTTGTCTTTTTCTTGGGAGTATTCTGGAAAAGAATGAACAGTAAGGGATCCATGGCCGCACTGATCGTTGGTTTTGCGATGGGAATTGTTCGGCTCATCATCGATACACCGATAAAATTGGGTGGCGCACATTATGATGAAGGAACATTCCTATGGATAATGAATAATACGTTTTTCCAATATTATAGTCTTCTAATTCTCATTGTATCTGCTTCGGCAATGATCGTTGTCAGTTATATGACAGAAGCACCGTCTGAAGAGAAAATCAGCGGATTAACATACGCTACTACAACGGATGCTCATAAAAAAGAATCACGTGCAAGTTGGGATGCAAAAGATGTTGTTTCATCCGTACTTGTGATGACGTTGATTATCGTGGCGTACATATATTTTGCAGGGTAATGTTTAAGGGTCCGCTGAACAGTCTAAAACCTTGCGAAGGTTTAAGTAATTTTTAGAATATCCTTTGCAAGGTTATTTGATAAGATTTCTTGTTAAGAAATTAAGTGTTTAATAAAATTGTTTCAAGACTTCGCGTACTGGAACTGCAAAGCAAAAATGTAAATACTATGTCCAAATATGCCATCGGTTTAGATTTTGGAACAAATTCCTGCCGTTCGTTGATCGTTGACACTTCGAACGGTAAGGAGATTGCAAGTCATATATTTAAGTATCTTTCTGGAAAAGATGGAGTGATTGTCGATGCTGCAGATCCTCACCTGGCGCGTCAAAACCCTGCTGATTATCTGAAAGGGATCAAGACGACAATTAAAGGAGCAATCAAAAAAGCGAAATCCATAAAGAGAAGTTTCTCTTCTTCAGATGTTATCGGCATCGGAGTGGATACGACTGGGAGTAGTCCAATGCCACTCGATGTCAATGGTCAAGCATTGTGCTTCGATAAAAAATTCAAAAAGAACCCTGCTGCGATGGTGTGGCTCTGGAAAGATCACACTGGGTATTCCGAAGCTGCAAAGATTACTGAATTAGCTTCGAGGATCCGTCCTCAATATTTATCAAAGATCGGCGGTACATATTCTTCCGAATGGTGGTGGAGTAAAATCCTTCATTGTAAGAACGTTGCACCGGACGTTTTCGAAGCAGCGTACAGCTGGGCTGAAATTTGTGATTGGATTACTGCGAATCTTACCGGAGAACTTAATCCAAAGACCATGAAACGAAGCGTCTGTGCAGCTGGACATAAAGCAAT
>CAYPEM010000016.1:0-19052 GCA_964409765.1 uncultured Chitinophagaceae bacterium | reverse complement strand
AACTTAATCCAAAGACCATGAAACGAAGCGTCTGTGCAGCTGGACATAAAGCAATCTTCAATGAACAATGGAACGGTCTGCCCGACGTTGAATTTCTTGAGACACTTTCACCTGGGCTCGGTGCTCTCCGAAGCCGGTTATATGATCAAACCCAAACCTCGGAACAACTCGCCGGAAAACTTTCTAAAGAATGGGCAAAGAAGTTAGGACTTTCAAATAATGTTGCAATTGCTATCGGTGCATTCGATGCTCATATGGGAGCCGTTGGTGCGGGAATATCAGTTGGAACACTTGTAAAAATTATCGGAACAAGCACCTGCGATATTATGATCCATCCGAGCACAGAGAAATTGAATGATATTCCTGGTGTATGCGGGATCGTGAATGGGTCCGTTGAGAGCGGATATTTCGGAATTGAAGCAGGGCAATCTGCCGTGGGTGATATTTTACTGTGGTTTGTCAACAATCTTGTTCCTGTTTCGTACGGAAAAACACAGGATGAAAAATTCAAGAAACTTGAAAAAGCCGCAATGAAATTATCTCCCGGAGAAAGCGGTTTGCTTGCTTTGGATTGGAACAACGGCAACCGGACAATTCTTGTGGATGTACGGTTGACCGGCTTGTTGTTGGGGCAGACACTTCATACAACGCCGGAAGAAATTTACCGTGCATTGATGGAAGCAACTGCATTCGGTGCTCTTGCGATCATCGATCGTATTGAAGAATATGGTGTTACTGTGAAAGATGTTGTCAATTGTGGAGGCCTCGCAGCAAAGAGTCCAGTACTAATGCAAATCTATGCCGATGTGACCGGGCGTCCGATGAAAATATCGCGCAGCAGTCAGACCCCTGCGCTTGGAGCCGCAATGTTCAGTGCTGTAGCAGCGGGGAAGCAATTGGGGGGATATGATTCCATGGACGAAGCCAAGAAAAACATGACCGGTACCGAAAAAGTATTTCAACCGATTACAGAACATCACGCTGCCTATAAAAAACTGAACGCTCTCTACAAACAATTGCATGATGGTTTTGGAACAGAGAGTTGGAATGGTGGAATGCATAATGTGATGAAAGATCTTCTCGAAATACGCGATCAGGTTCGAAAGGAAAAAGATGCTTGAACAATTAAAAGAAGAAGTGTGCAATGCAAATCTAGAGTTGGTAAAACTCGGACTTGTTACGTTAACATGGGGAAATGTCAGCGGTATTTCACGCAAAGAAAATCTTGTTGTCATTAAACCGAGCGGAGTTGATTACAACGAGATGAAAGCAAGCGATATGGTTGTTGTTGATTTGGATGGAAAAGTCGTTGAAGGGACTCTTCGTCCGTCATCCGATATGCCTACGCATGTTCGGCTCTATAAAGCCTTTTCAGAAATTGGAGGGATCACTCATACACACAGCATTCATGCAACATCGTTTGCTCAATCATGCAAAGAAATCCCATGTTTTGGTACAACCCACGCCGATCATTTTTATGGCTCAATTCCCGTTACACGGTTCCTTTCTGAAGAAGAAGTGAATGAAGATTACGAAGGAAACACTGGAAGAGTAATCATCGAGAGATTTAAAAATCTCGATCCGATGAGCATGCCGGGAATTCTTGTTGCAGGACATGCACCGTTTACATTCGGAAAGAATGCACCAAATTCTGTGCGTAATGCTCTTGTGCTCGAACGGGTTGCACAGATGGCGTTTGAATCATTGCAAATAAATCCGGCGATGAAAGAATTACCAAAATATATCATCGAAAAACATTACCAACGAAAACATGGACCGAATGCATATTACGGTCAGAAAAAATAATCACCATAAGACGACCGTCACCTCTAGGGTGACTGTCATTGGCAAAGGAAAATTATGATTGATTTTAAGAACTATGAAATATGGTTTGTTACCGGCAGTCAACATTTGTACGGACCGGAAACTCTACAGCAAGTAGCAAAAAATTCGCAAACGATTGTTGGTGGGTTGAATTCTTCGGGAGCTCTTCCGATAAAAATTATTTTCAAACCGATTCTCACGACTCCGGAAGCAATTCATACACTTTCTCTTGAAGCGAATATGGATTCTAAATGCATCGGAATGATCATGTGGATGCATACATTCTCCCCCGCAAAGATGTGGATTGCCGGATTAAAAGCACTGCAGAAACCATTCGTTCATTTTCATACCCAATTCAATCGTGATATTCCGTGGGGAACGATCGATATGGACTTTATGAATCTGAATCAATCCGCTCATGGTGACCGTGAATTCGGATATATCTGTTCTCGAATGAAGAAAAAAAGAAAAGTGGTCGTCGGCTATTGGAATGATCCTTCAGTACATCAGCAGGTGAATATATGGATGCGAGTAGCGGCAGCATGGAACGATTCGCAGAGAATGAAGATCGCTCGTTTTGGCGACAACATGCGATCTGTTGCTGTAACAGAAGGAGATAAAGTCGAAGCTCAGATTCGATTCGGCTATTCAGTAAATGGTTACGGTGTCGGTGATTTAGTAAAATATGTAAACAGTGTCAGTGAATCTGATATCAATAATTTGCTTCAAGAGTATAACGATAAATACTCCCTTGCTTCATCAGCGAAAAAAGGGGGCGAAAAACATCAGAACCTGAGAGATGGCGCTGCGATTGAGATTGGCTTACGGAAATTTCTTCGTGATGGCGGCTTCACCGCATTCACCACAACATTCGAAGATCTCAATGGATTAAAACAGTTGCCGGGACTGGCCGTTCAACGGTTGATGGCTGAAGGATATGGTTTCGGTGCAGAGGGAGATTGGAAAACTGCAGGACTGCTGCGTTCGATGAAAGTGATGTCTTCAGGATTAAAAGGAGGGACATCATTCATGGAAGATTATACATATCATTTGAATCCCTCCGGTAAGAAAGTGCTTGGAGCACATATGCTCGAGATTTGTGAATCAATTGCAAAAGGAAAACCGAAACTGGAAATTCATCCGCTTGGAATTGGAGGAAAGGAAGATCCTCCAAGACTGGTGTTTGACGTCTCTTCCGGAGAAGCAATTAATGCTTCTATAATAGATATGGGAAGTCGTTTTCGGCTTGTCATTAATGAAGTAAAAGTGATTTCGCCGGATAAACCTTTACCAAAACTTCCGGTTGCAAGAGCAGTATGGCAGCCGAAACCGAATTTTGAAACCGCAGCAGGTGCCTGGATTTTGGCAGGTGGTGCACACCATACTGGATTCAGTCTTTCTCTCACATCACAATTTATGATTGATTTTGCTGAGATCGTTGATATCGAATGTCTGGTGATCAATGATACAACAACGCTTTCTAGTTTCAAAAAGGAATTACAGTGGAACGAATCAGTCTACTGATAAATAGACCACAAAAGAGATGAAACAAATATTCAAAAGAGAAAAAATAATTATTCGATCATTCATCATTTGCAGCATCTTTTGTTGTCAATTGATCTCATTAGCGCAGGATATTTCCGTGACACAAAGGAAACTCCGACTTGTTGCCGATGCTATTGTTAAGGATGCGACATTCGGATATGTGGATCAAAATACAGGAAACAGATACAGTTCATTGGATAAGATGCCGAATAATGTACGGCTCCGTCTGGAAAGTCCATACACCGATTGGCGGTACTGGAATGGAGTTCTGAATATCGCAATGTTAAATGCATCTGAAGTACTTCACGAATCAGCATACGCTGAATTTGCACGCAAGAATGTTGCTTTCGGATTCGATAGTTACAAATATTTTGAATCAACATACAAAAATGAAGGGAAATGGAATTTCCCGTTTGGTCAGTTTTTTATTATGGAAGAATTGGATGATTGCGGTGCAATTGGTGCTAGTGTTATTGAAGTGAATCGTACTGAAAAACAAACTCGATATAAGGAATACATCGAAAGAGCTTCAAAACATATACTAAGTCGGCAGAGCAGATTGAATGACGGTACCCTTGTTCGTTCATTTCCTCATCAATGGACATTGTGGGCTGACGATCTTTACATGGGATTATCTTTTACTTCTCGTATGGGAGAAGTGACCGGTGACGCGAAATATTTCGATGATGCGGCACAGCAGGTGATCAATTTCCATAAATATCTCTTCAATGAAAATGCAGGATTGATGTATCATTGCTGGTATTCAGATATCGACCGTCATGGTGTTGCAATGTGGGGAAGAGCAAATGGATGGGCATTGGTTGCGCAGGTTGAACTTTTGGATCGATTACCAAAAAATCATCCCAAACGCGATACATTGCTGATGCTTCTTCAACGGCACATTGTCGGAATCTCCCGCTACCAAAGCGGATCCGGATTATGGCATCAGTTGTTGGATAAAACGGATTCATATTTGGAAACTTCATGTTCTGCAATGTTTGTCTATGCAGTTGCCCGCTCGATAAAAAAAGGATATATCGAAGATCGATATGCTTCGATTGCACTTCGAGGGTGGGAAGGTGTCTTGACAAAAATTCGTCCGGATGGACAAGTTGAAGGCGTTTGTGCTGGAACAGCAACAAGCGATGATCTGGTTCACTACTATAATCGCCCTACACCATTGAATGATATTCATGGCATTGGTGCAATCATATTAGCAGGTGTGGCAGTAATGCAGATCAATGAAAAGAGCAATGTGCACTAACGTAAAAAATAAATAGATCTAAAAATCATATTAAATCAATAAAATACCAATTGTATGAATATCTCTAAAAAAATCTTGTTGTTTGTCTTCATTGTATTCTTGTGTCCCAAAATGTATTCTCAGCCAAAGAATATCAATACCCTTACAATATTTTCAAATGAAGGGAAAGATACCATCAGTAGACATCTTTACGGTCACTTTAGCGAGCATCTCGGAAGATGCATCTATGGAGGAATTTGGGTAGGTGAGAATAGTTCGATCCCAAATACACGTGGACTTCGAAATGATGTTGTGGCTGCATTGAAAAGAATAAAAATCCCAAACCTCCGCTGGCCCGGCGGTTGTTTTGCAGATGAGTATCATTGGAAAGATGGAATTGGTCCAAAAAATCAACGTCCAAAAATGGTCAATACTAATTGGGGAGGTGTCACGGAAGATAATAGTTTTGGGACACATGAGTTTATGGATTTGTGTGAGCAGATTGGTGCTGAACCGGTGATCTGCGGAAATATGGGCAGCGGGACTGTGAAAGAAATGTCAGAATGGGTTCAATACCTTACATCGGAAGGTGAAAATCCCATGAGCAATCTGCGAAGAGAAAATGGAAGAGAAAAACCGTGGAGTGTAAAATATTGGGGCGTTGGAAATGAATCGTGGGGATGCGGAGGCATTATGTCTGCAGAACATTATTCGAATGAAATAGCACGTTATTCTTTTTTTCTGAAGAACTATGGAAGTAATTCACTATATAAAATTGCTTCAGGTGGATTACCAGAAGATTTTCACTGGACAGAAACTCTGATGAAAAAATGGAGCAATACCGATGCCTGGCTTCAGGGTTACATGAGCGGATATTCCTTACACTTCTATACGGTGAACGATTGGAATAAAAAAGGATCCGCCACCAATTTTGATGAAACCGAATGGTTTGCAACCCTATCAAAAACATTACAGATGGATGAATTGATAACAAAGCACTCGGCTATAATGAATAAATACGATTCAACGAAGCGAATTGGTTTGATTGTGGATGAATGGGGGAATTGGTTCGATGTTGAACCAGGAACAAATCCCGGATTTCTCTATCAGCAGAATTCTCTGCGCGATGCAATAGTCGCAGCAGTAAATTTCAATATTTTTCAGAAACATTGCGATCGGGTGAAGATGAGTAATATTGCCCAAGTCGTGAACGTGTTACAATCGGTGATTCTTACTGAAAATGAAAAGATGATCGTCACCCCAACATATCATGTATTTGATATGTACAAAGTCCATCAGAATGCACTTTCGCTTCCCCTCGATCTGGTCTCTGAAGAGTATGTGTTGAATGGAAAAAGAATTCCAGCTCTTAGTGCTTCTGCCTCGGTCGATGAAAAAGGAGTCATGCATATCAGCATTGTGAACGTTAACCCGTCGAAAAATATTAGACTTTCATGCACTCTGAATGGTGCTGCGGTAAAAAATATTTCCGGATCGATACTCACATCGAAAAACATGCAGGATCATAATACCTTTGCTCAACCGGACAATATATCGGTTCGTGAGTTTAAACAGTTTAAAATGATTGGCACAGAATTGCAAGTTGAGATGCTTCCTAAATCTATCGTAGTTCTCGAAGTCAAAAAATAATCTAACAAAAGAGAGAAGTAATGATCAAATACATTGTAAATATTTTTCTGATTTCTGCAGCAGCATTTTCTCAATCACCCGTTTTTCCGAATGCAACAGTGACGAAGATCGATTCAGGATTCCAATTCGTTGAGGGGCCGGTATGGCATGACAGTATTGGATTACTCTTCAGTGACATCTGGCCCGGAACAATCTATCGATGGTCATCGGAGAAAAAAGTGCGGACAGTATTTTTAAAACCATCAGATAGTTCCAACGGTTTAACATATGATCTCAACGGCGAACTTATTCTTACACAAATGCAAAAGAGACGGATTTCCCGACGCAAAAGCGATGGAACCATCGTTCCGATCATTGAGGCATATCGTGGGAAAAAATTCAATAGTCCGAACGATCTTGTCGTCAAATCGGACGGTTCAATTTTCTTTACTGATCCCGATTTCAATACACCATCGGGAGAGAAAAAGGAATTGGGATTTAAGGGAGTTTTCCGATTCGGTAGAAATGGATCACTGAAAGTGCTGGATACGACATTTGATAAACCAAATGGAATCTGTTTTTCACCGGATGAAAAGAAATTGTATGTCAATGAATCGCCGCAAGGGAAAATATTCGTATGGGATGTTATTGATGACTCTATTATTGTGAACAAAAAATTGCTGTTTGGAATACCAATAAAAGGATATGCAGATGGCATGAAGACAGACAAAGCAGGGAACATCTATTGCACAGGTCCAACGGGAGTGTGGGTAATTTCTCCAAATGGTAAACATTTACAGACGATTGAGATTCCTGAGACACCGACCAATTGTGCATGGGGAGATCAGGATGGAAAGACATTGTATGTAACCGCACGGACTGGTCTCTACCGTGTTCAGATGAATATTGAAAACAACAATCAAAAATAAAATCAACTTAATACCTGGATAAATTATGTATTCACTCGGTTATGATATCGGTAGTTCCTCTATTAAATGCTCCATACTTGATCTTGAATCTGGAAAAGTTGCCGCAGAGGGATTCTATCCTGATGAGGAAATGGCGATCTCGTCCCCACATACCGGTTGGGCTGAACAGGATCCGGAAATGTGGTGGGACTATATTGTCCTTTTAACAAAAAAAATTATCAAAGAAAAAAATATTGATGCATCTGGAATCAAAGCGATCGGGATTTCCTATCAGATGCATGGACTGGTTATTGTTGATGAGAATCAACGGGTATTACGTCCTTCGATTATTTGGTGTGACAGTAGAGCTGTGGATATTGGTAATAAGGCATACGATCATATTGGACGGGATATTTGCCTTCAGCATCTGCTTAACTCGCCCGGGAATTTTACAGCATCAAAACTTCGGTGGGTCCACGAACAAGAGCCTCTTGTCTATAAAAAAATCCATAAAGCAATGCTTCCCGGAGATTTTATTGCGATGAAGTTGACCGGTGAAATATCCACGACGATATCAGGTTTGTCGGAAGGAATATTCTGGGATTTCAAAACAAATTCAGTTTCAAAAAATATTCTTTCGGAATATGCGATAGATCCTGAACTTCTTGCCAAACCAAATCCGACATTTTCTATTCAAGGATCCATGACTGAAAGAGCAGCGGCAATTCTCGGATTAAAAAAAGGAATTCCTGTTTCATACCGAGCTGGTGATCAACCAAATAATGCATTTTCATTGAATGTTCTAAATTCCGGTGAAATTGCTGCTACAGCTGGAACATCCGGAGTGGTATACGGAGTGAATGATACCGTACGATTTGATCCCAAATCAAGAGTGAATCCGTTTGCACATGTGAATCATACAGAACAACAGACACGACTCGGTGTTCTTCTGTGTATCAATGGAACGGGAATTCTCAATTCATGGCTTCGAAAAAATATCGCTTCGGGCAAAACATACGATAAAATGAATTCGCTTGCCGAATGCATCGCGATCGGATCAGAAGGTGTAACGATTCTTCCTTTTGGTAACGGTGCCGAAAGGATTCTGGAGAACAAAAATATCGGGGCACACATTGAAGGATTGGATTTCAATCATCATTCCGATGCTCATCTGTTCAGAGCCGCTCAGGAAGGAATTGTCTTTTCGTTCAAGTATGGAATTGATATTATGAAGACGATGGGTTTGAATATCAATGTGATTCGGGCTGGCAAAGCAAATATGTTTTTGAGCTCAATATTCCGACAAACTCTTGCTAATGTTGCAGGTGCTTCCATTGAATTATTTGACACGGACGGTGCACAAGGTGCGGCTCGAGGTGCGGCTCTTGGTGCCGGATTATATTCTTCGCCGACTGAAGCTTTCAAATCTTTAACGAAGATCGGTGAGGTACTCCCCGATCAAAAAAATATACAATCAACTAACGATGCGTATGAACGATGGCTTAATGCGCTTCAAAAATTTCTCTAACATATAAATAAGGATACTTTTATGGATTACATTATTGGAAATAAAGAATACTATAAAGGAATCGGAAAAATCCGATATGAAGGAAAGGATTCCAAAAACCCTCTTGCGTTCAAATGGTACGATGAGAACAAAGTTGTCAACGGGAAAACAATGAAGGAGTATTTCCGCTTTGCTGTTGCATACTGGCATAGTTTTGTCGGAACGGGAAATGACCCGTTTGGTCCCGGTACACGAGAATACTCATGGAATAATGAAGCGGATCCCATCTCGAAAGCAAAAGCAAAAATGGATGCAGCGTTTGAGTTCATTACAAAAATGGGGATTCCTTTCTACTGCTTCCATGACTTTGATGTTGTTGAAGAGGGATCGACGATCGGCGAATCCGATAAACGGATGCAGACGATGGTCGAATATGCAAAAGAAAAACAAAAATCGTCCGGTGTAAAATTATTGTGGGGAACGGCAAATGTTTTTTCTAACCCTCGATATATGAATGGTGCTTCAACAAATCCCGACTTTGCAGTGTTGACTCATGCTGCAACACAAGTTAAGCGAGCAATTGATGCGACAATTGCATTGGGTGGAGAGAACTATGTATTCTGGGGCGGAAGGGAAGGATACATGTCGCTTTTAAATACAGATATGAAACGTGAAAAAGAACACATGGCAAAATTCCTTGGTCTTGCAAGAGATTATGCACGCAAGCATGGATTCAAAGGGACATTTTTGATCGAACCCAAACCGATGGAACCCTCTAAGCATCAATATGATTTCGATGTGGAAACGGTGATCGGATTTCTCCGGCATTATGGATTAGATAAAGATTTCAAATTGAATATCGAAGTGAACCATGCAACGTTGGCAAGCCATACATTCCAGCACGAGTTACAATGCGCGGTTGATGCCGGACTGTTGGGAAGCATCGATGCGAATCGCGGTGATAACCAAAATGGCTGGGATACCGACCAATTTATGATCGATATCTATGAGGCAGTCGAAGCGATGCTTGTCATTGTTGAAGGTGGTGGGTTCAGTCAAGGTGGAGTGAATTTTGATGCAAAAATTCGCAGAAACTCGACCGATATGGATGACATCTTCATTTCCCATATTTCCTCCATGGATGTTTTTGCTCGAGCACTTCTTGTTTCAGAAAAAATACTTAAAGAAACCGATTACAAGAAACTTCGGAAGAATCGATATGCATCATTTGACAGCGGTGATGGTGCACGATATGAAAAAGGAGAATTGAACCTTGAAGATCTTCGTGCAATTGCAGAAAAGACCGGCGAACCAAAGATGATCAGCGGTAAGCAGGAATTGTTTGAGCAGATCATTAGTGCGTCAATCTAATTTGAGATATGCTATGAGGAACATTTCCGTGCTGTTATTGATTGTCTGCTCTATCGCAATATCGCAGTCAATAAAAGAATACACAAACCCTATCATTGCCGGCTTTTATCCGGATCCTAGCATTTGTAGGGTCGGCAGTGATTATTATTTGGTCAATTCTACATTTTCATATTTCCCGGGACTGAACATTTTTCATAGTAAAGATCTGGTGAATTGGAATCTGATCGGATATGTTCTCAATAGACAGGAACAATTGAATCTTGAAGGACAAGGTGTCTCTCGAGGGCTTTTTGCTCCGGCTATTCGATATTTCAATGGAACGTATTATGTTACATATACTCTTGTAGATATCGGCGGGAATTTTGTCGTCACGGCAAAAGATCCCGCCGGTCCTTGGTCAAATCCTGTTTGGATTCCGGAGATCGATGGTATTGATCCGTCAATGTTTTTTGATGATAACGGGAAAGCCTACATCATCTATAACAGTGTCGCACCGGAAAATAAACCTCTTTATAATGGACACAGATCGATCCGGATGTATGAATTCGACATCAATACATTGAAGGTGTTGGGAACTGAAAATATTCTGGTAAATGGCGGAACTGTTCTTTCCCAAAAACCGATTTGGATCGAGGGGCCGCATATTTTTCAGAAGGATGGATATTATTATCTGATCTGTGCGGAAGGAGGAACAGCAGATTACCATTCAGTCGTAGTTTTTAGAAGTAAATCAGTTGATGGTCCATATGTTTCGTACAACGATAATCCAATTCTTACACAGCGGCATTTGGATACAAGAAGAAAAAACCCAATAACAACTGCCGGCCACGCTGATTTTGTTCAAACGGAAAACGGAGATTGGTGGGCTGTATTCTTGGGATGCAGACCGTATCGTTTGATGGATAATAATACAGAGTTTACGAATACCGGTCGAGAAACTTTCCTTATACCGGTGCAATGGAAAAACGGGTGGCCGAATATTCTTCACGGAAACGAAGAAGTGCAGTACCGGTATCCATATCCAATTCAAAATTCAAATAAAAAATCTCTAATACCGTTCAGCGGGAATTTTACAGTGAGAGATGAATTCAATTCCGATTCATTGAAATTATACTGGAATTTTTTACGAACACCACAAGAGCAATGGTATACTCTGCGCAAAGAAAATAATTCTTTGTCGCTTCGGCTGCGTCCGGAAATATGTTCAGGAAATAGTAACCCGAGTTTTATCGGCAGGAGGCAGCAGCATTTAAATAGTTCTGCAGCAGTGAAAATGGATTTTACAGCAATCAAGGAAAATGAAAAATCAGGAATTGTAATTTTTCAAAATGAACGACATTTTTACTTTTTGTGTAAATCGGTACAAGATTCTGTACCGGTAGTCCAATTATATAAATATGATGATAGTTCAAAATATTCTATGAAACTCATTGCAACGCAGTCGATACCTCTGGAGTATAGCAAAGAGAGTATTTATTTGAAAATATCATCCACTGATGATACTTATTCTTTTTTCTATTCCTTTACTGCTGATGTGTGGACCCCGTTAAAAGAAGGAGTTGATGCAACATTTCTTAGCACCAGAACAGCAGGGGGATTTGTCGGATGTTTTTATGCTATGTATGCATCTTCTCATAACATTACGAGCACTGCAATTGCCGAATATGATTGGTTCGAATATAAAGGGAACGATCAGATCTATGACGTTAAATAATGATTGGATTCGGATGAAAAAATTTATTATTCGTTTACCGGGGATCCTTTTTTGTGCGATTACTATTCTTTCCGCTCAGCAGCACAATGGTTTCACGTTTAGTAATCCACCCAGAGTAGAGATCCCAAACTCGCAAGTGTTGAAGTTAAGATCCTCAATTGTCGAACAGGAGTATGATCTTTATATCCACCTTCCTCGCACTTACAACGATACGACCAAGAATTTTCCGGTTCTTTATTTGCTCGATGCTCAATGGGATTTCACGTTGATGACAGCGTTGTACGGCCAACAATATTATGATGGGTTTGTTCCTGAAATAATTATTGTCGGGATTACGTGGGGAGGGAACAACCCAAATCCAGACAGTTTGCGTATAAGAGATTTCACTCCATCAACTGTTCGTGGTGTTGTACAGTCTGGTGGTGCTAAACAATTTCAATCATTTCTTAAAACCGAATTAATTCCATTCATAGATATACAATTTAGAACTGTTAAAGATGATCGGGCTTTAGTTGGCAGTTCTCTTGGGGGTTTATTCACCGTATACTCGCTTTTCACCGAACCTGCAATCTTCAAGCGTTATATTGCAACTAGTCCTGCAATAGGATGGGATGAAGAAATAGTATTCTCATTTGAAAAATCCTATTTCAAAAAAAAATCTAAAACTCCGACAAGACTCTATATTGCAGAAGGCGGATTGGAAACTGGGCTGACTGAGTTCAAAAAGTTCGTCATCTCGCTGCAGACTCAAAAAATTAACGGACTCACAATAGAAAATAAAATTCTTGAAAATACTGGGCATTCTGGAGGCAAGGCTGAGGGATATTCCAGAGGATTACAGTTCGCCTACAAAAAAAATAAAATTATTCTCCCTCCAAAAATCTTTCGGCAATATTGCGGAAGGTATCAAATTCAAGACAACATCATAGTAGATATTGTTGAAGAAAAAAATCATCTCATCGTAAAATTTCCGGATGGATTACAATTCACTTTGAATGCTGAAACACAATATAATCTTTATGTTCATGGGCAATTTATGAGAATTCAAATGGTAAAAAATAAAGACAATAATCATTTCGATGGGTTTATATTGGAACGATTCAACAGCGCTGTATTTTGCAAGAAATTATAAGAATCAAAAAATGGTTTAGTGAACAATTAAAATTATTGTTCATTACAGCATAGAATTGCATCTTTTTGTTTGACATTTGAACCGATTCAAATACATTTTGATTCTGCAGTTTTTTATCTGTAATTTCACTCTGTTGTTTAAATGTTTTCAGTTAAATTGAAACGAATGGAGTGGAACATTGAAAAAAAATACTATTGAAGATGTTGCAAAAAGGGCTGGGGTTTCTAAGGGAACTGTTTCAGCTGTTATAAATGCAAAAAATACGGTTAAACCGACAACTCGTGACCATATTCTTGAAGTTATGAAAGAATTGAACTTTAGACCGAAAGGAATCGCTCGGAATTTGAAAAATGATTCACAGATAAATAGCATTGGGATAATTATCAAGGATTTGAATTATCCATTCTATACATCAATCGCAACTGGTGTAAAGGACTATGCAAAAAGCAAAGGATATTCTGTCATCATTACAAGTTCCGAAAATAATCATCAAAGTGAAAAAGATTTTTCACATTTGTTTTCTGCTAAAGACATCAAAGGAGTTATTATTGCTCCAATCGTTGAGGGAACTGCAGAAATTGAACATCTTTTCAGGTTAAAGATGATCAATTACCCGTTTGTACTCTTAGAAGATGTACGAGGTATTCAAGCCAATGTTGTTGCAATTGATAACATTCGAGCTATAAAAAAAGCGGTAAAGTATCTTATTGACTCTGGCCATACAAAAATTGTTCATTTTGCGGGCCCGCCAAAATCTTCGCATACCCATGAACGTATTGAAGGATTTAGATATGCTTTCAGCGAAAGTACTTTGGCATTCAGTAAAGATATGATCGTTTCTGTTGGATCAGTATATGAAGAAAGTTTTGTCAATACATTGGAATATTTCAAAAATAGGAGTAGGGAAGATTATCCGACGGCAATTGTTTGTTTTAATGATCAACAAGCGCTTGCGGTCATGACTGCATTGAAACAGTTGGAAATAAAAGTCCCCGAAGAAATTTCTATTGTCGGTAATGATGATATTTATTATGCAAAAATATACCCGGTCCCATTGACAACGATCAGAGCCCCCCAGCATGAAATTGGAGAAAAAGCAGCAGAGATATTAATTAGGAATATTGAATCGTCAACATTGCTTTCGTTGGAACGGGTAATTTTTGAAACAGAATTTATTGTTCGAGAGTCTACAAGAAAGTTAAATTAGAAGTAACAAGTCGCAGTACTGATAAATACGATACACAATAAAATTTCCTGCAGAAAAAATGTCTCGGGAATTTTTTTTGAAATTATTTTGAAACGGTTCAACATCAATTGAACAACAACGAGAAAGCCATTATGTCAAACAAAATTGGAAATTACCGCTGGACAATTCTCACATTGGTTTTTTTTGCGACAACAATTAATTATCTGGATAGACAAGTTATTAGTCTGTTAAAAGATGATTATCTCGAACGTTTATTTAATTGGTCGGAATCGGATTATGCGAATATTGTCATTGTCTTTCAGCTATCATATGCATTTGCAATGCTTGGTGTTGGATGGTTTATTGATAAAGTGGGGACAAAAATTGGATATGGAATTTCGTTGTTGGTTTGGAGTTTAGCTGCAGCAGGGCATGCATTTGCTTCGAGTACTGTCGGATTTATGGTAGCGCGAGGATTGCTTGGAATCAGTGAATCAGGAAATTTTCCTGCAGCGATTAAAACAGTGGCAGAGTGGTTCCCTAAAAAAGAGCGTGCACTCGCAACAGGACTTTTTAATTCCGGTGCCAATGTTGGAGCAATTGTAGCTCCGTTGACAGTACCTTTAATTGCAGTGTTATGGGGTTGGGAATGGGCGTTTATTATTACCGGTCTCATAGGGTTGATATGGTTGTTTTTCTGGTTTGCAATATATGAAAACCCGGCACTTCATAAAAAACTTTCACCTGCGGAATTGGAATACATTCATTGCGATAAAGAGGAAAACACAGATAAAGAATCAGTCGAAGATAAAGTGCGATGGCTGAAACTTTTAACATTCAAACAAACATGGGCATTTGTGGCAGGAAAATTCTTAACTGATCCTGTGTGGTGGTTTTATTTGTTTTGGCTGCCATCGTTCCTGAACAAACAATACGGATTAACAAAAACCGAGCTTGCTGTTCCGATTGCACTTGTCTATACGATAACAACATTCGGGAGTATCTTTGGCGGTTGGCTTTCCGGGTTTTTTATTAGCAAAGGTTGGAGTGTTTATAAATCCCGCCGGATAGCAATGTTGATCTTTGCACTGAGTGTTACGCCGGTATTTTTTGCTCAGCAATTAGGTCAATATAGCATGTGGTTTGCCGTCATCATTGTCGGTTTTGCAGCCGCTGCTCATCAGGCATGGTCTGCAAATCTCTTTACTACCACTTCGGATATGTTCCCGAAAAAAGCGGTTGCTTCCATTACCGGTATCGGAGGTATGGCAGGAGGAATTGGAGGAATTCTATTTTCAAAATCAGCAGGATTATTATTGGATCATTTTAAAGCTTTAAATTCTATTGAAACCGGATATTTTATTCTATTCGCAATTTGCAGTTCAGCTTACATTATTGCCTGGATAATATTTAATGTGCTGTGTGCTAAGATGGAACGGGTCAGCATCTAAAAAATAAATCCATTCTCTTTACGTGAAGGAAGCGGTTATAAAAATCAGAGCACATTTATAATTCCTATGAACAGGTTCAACCCATGAAAAAATTTAAGCATGTAATCTCAAAAATATTTCGTTCTCTGGTTGCTTTTCTTACTATTCTGATCACAGCTATTTATGCACAACCGCAGACGGTAGCCTCACAAATCATCGACACGAGCGGGTGTAATATTCCGGCGATTCCCTCATATTCATCATTGCCGGTTGACTCTCTTCTTCCTGATCCATTTACAATGATGGATAGTACACGGATGAGTAAAAAGCAATGGCCATGCCGCCGCGCAGAAATAGCTCTTCTGGCTCAGGAATTCGAATACGGTTATAAACCAAACACTCCTTATTCTGCTACAACCGGTTCCTTTAACAATAACACAATTACGGTAACTGTTACCGACAATGGAAAAACAATCTCCTTCAATTGTTCGATCTTATTTCCAAATACAGGAACTGCTCCCTATCCCGCTATGATCGGTATCGGAGGTTCCAATCTTGACAACTCTCAACTCTCCAGTATGGGAGTTGCAGTAATTAATTTCCCTAATAATGATATTGCACAACAAATCGATGCTGCTTCGCGCGGAAAAGGTAAGTTCTATGACATGTACGGAAGCACACATTCTGCAGGAGCATTAATGGCGTGGGCTTGGGGTGTTGACCGTTTAATAGATGCTATTGAAAAAACTCCATCAGCAAATATTGATCCCGCACGGCTTGGAGTTACAGGATGTTCCAGGAATGGAAAAGGAGCTTTGGCTTGCGGTGCATTCGACGAAAGAATTGTTCTGACGATACCGCAGGAATCAGGATCAGGCGGTTCAGCGAGCTGGCGTATTTCCGATTACATGTTTGCACACGGACAGAACACACAGACATTGTCTGAGATCGTTGGAGAGAATGTTTGGTTCAGAGAGAATTTTTCACAATTCAAAAACAGTGCGTCAAAACTTCCGTTTGATCAGCATTCTATTATAGGTCTGGTTGCACCACGTGCAATTCTGATCATTGAAAATGAAATTTTGTGGCTCGGTCCGTACAGCTCCTGGAATTGTGCGAACGCAGCTCAAATAATTTGGCAATTACTCTCAGTTCCGGATAAGATGGGATTCTCTGCAACCAATGCCCATGGTCATTGTTCTTTTCCTTCATCTCAACAGTCTGAAGTCAACGCATTTGTCAAGAAATTCCTCATTGGAAACGGTACTGACGATACAAATATTATGAGATCAGACCCAGGTTATATCTATGACCAGGACAAATGGATTAATTGGCTCCGTCCGCTTCGTCCATCGACTTCTGTTGAGGATGAACATGAACAATCATCCATTCCTGATGGATTCACTATGGATCAGAACT
Organism: uncultured Chitinophagaceae bacterium; assembly: GCA_964409765.1. Taxonomy (GTDB): domain Bacteria; phylum Bacteroidota; class Ignavibacteria; order UBA10030; family UBA8401; genus UBA8401. The sequence goes on along the minus strand of CAYPEM010000016.1, from coordinate 2,144 downwards.
ATCCCAATCCATTCAATCCATCGACAACAATATCATTTGGTATTCCAAAAAACTTATTTATATCAATGAAGATCTACAACTCTTTTGGTCAAGAAATTGCAGAACTAGCCGGTAAAGAATTCTCTCGTGGAAGACATTCTATTATGTTCAATGCCAAGTCCTTTGCTAGTGATGTATATTTCTGTTCTATTAAAGCAGGTGACTATACTATGGTAAAAAAGATGACTTTTTTAAAATAAAATAAGTATACTATAAATCAGTTTCATTGAATCGGCTTCATTGTTAAGTGACATTGCTGAGTATAGAGTATGTGTAGTAGTTGATCGTAAGTATAAATTTCAAAAATCATTTTTACGATATCTCTTGCAAATTCGATTCTCAATTCCATCTCCCGATATATCGTCGGACTACTGATTGCAATAGAATTCATTTTATTAATTCCTTTGATTGCGATGTAGTTTACGGATGAAGTGAACTGGACTCTTTTCGATTTCATTGCTGCATGGATCCTGTAGTTTGAATCAGGTCTTACGTATAAGCTTGTATCGAAAAGAATAAATAATTTCAGAAATGAATTGAAGAACCATCTATTGAAAACGGAAGAAAAATTTGTTAAATTGTTTTTACTCAATGATCAATGAATTCTTACTTGAATAAGAAAGAATAATTGAGTCAATATAACATTTGCATCCGTAGCTCAACTGGATAGAGCATCAGACTTCGAATCTGAGGGTTGGGGGTTCAAATCCCTCCGGGTGTACAACAAATCAACAAAAATCGCCGATAGGCGATAGTATTGTAGTATTGTTTGTAGACCGGCAACAACTGCTTTTCCCCATTTCTCAAGTCCGAAAACGCAATTAACTCCGTAATATTCTCCAGAGCATCAGACCATTACTCTGATGGTTGGAAGTCTAATTCCTATTCAAATTCCGACATTATATTCATTTAATAAAGGGATACTGTCAAGCGGTATTCTCTATCTTATGTGTACAAAATATGTTTGCCATTTAATAATAGGTCGAGTCATTCAACCTATTCATTAGTTAGAACGCAAAAATCAGCACCAACAAGGAGAAAAATTATGAAATATGGTTTAATATTACTTTTGGTAGGACTGTTTCTTATCTCGTGTAAAGATGAATCAACCAGTTCCGACAACAAAATGTACACATACAAACAAAAAATATTTCTTTTGGATAGCATCAGTGGATTTGTGAGAGATCAATCCAAAGTTAAAGTAACTATTTTAGGAAGTAATGACTCAACTATTACTGATTCTTCCGGTTACTTTTCGTTCACAAATTTACCATTGGGTATTTATAGTTTTGTTTTTGAGTACAAGAATTATCCTAAGTACTATAAATATAATGTTTCTGTTCCAGTAATTGACTCTATTTCAGAAAAGCACACATATATTGCATTTATTAGCTCTCCTCCGATTCACAATTTTATCTTGGACTCAATAAGTTTTGGCGATGTTTCATACGCAAATTATGAGGTTGATTCGCTGATATATATCCATTATAGAAGAATAAGTCCTGTTCCAATGAATGGTTTTAATCAATTAGTCATTGTTAGTAAATCTTCGAACTCATTAGATTATTCATCTGGTCTTTTTTTAATTTCTCGTGCGTGGATTGGTGGTTCGATATTTACAAAATCCAGCGACACTTTAAATTCGACGTTCAATTATGATTCCTTAAAATCGTGGGGCTTTGGTAAAGGTGATTCGGTTTGTTTTAAATTTTACCCACTGAATTCGGTTTCATATTATGTGGATCAAAATACTAAAAGAGAAGTTTATCCATATATTGGTTCGGCTTCAAATTCTTTGGCTATAAAACTATGGTAAACTAATTTGCGTTCTAACCAGGTACTGTGTTTTGTCTAAAAAATAAATTCCATTCAACCATTTACAGATGCCCAAATTATAGTTATTATAATTCTGTAATCAACGTTCTTTAACAAACAGTTCTGTAGCTACAGTGTAGCCCATTTGTAGTATTGTAGTGAGCAACCTGTGTAGAATCTTACACAGAATTGCTTAGATTGTGAAAAATTAAGTAAGTCATCTCGGGGCACAGATCTTCGAATCTGAGGGTTGGGGGTTCAAATCCCTCCGGGTGTACAAAAAAAAAGCG
>CAYPEM010000015.1:73624-83846 GCA_964409765.1 uncultured Chitinophagaceae bacterium | reverse complement strand
TGTCTTCGGGAAATTTATGGAATTTCACTCATCACATATTCCACCCTTACTGCGAAAAATTCTTTCGGGAAATGCGTCGCTCTCAGAAACAAATTCTCTTGTTCGTCATGCACATCATTTTGCTCTGATCCGTTTACGGCAGTTGCTAGCATCGGGACGATTGCATCTGCAGTCATTTCCTGTCACGCTGGAATCCACAGCGATCGACTGCATTGCGGAGTTGTTCGAACGGGACAGTTACGGAGTGTTCATTGAACTGGAACATTTTTTTTCTGTTGATCACGATCTGAATCTGTTATCTGACGATGATATAGTTGCGTATTTCCGTTCGCTTGTTTTTACAAAACTCAACGACGGCATCTTTCGATTATACCGAGAAAATGATCCGGTGTTCAGTAAAATTCTTCGTAATTTAAAAATTGCAGTAGAAAAAATTCCTGACATTTCCACTAATGAGAGATTCGGAATGACGTTCCTTCAATTTTCTTCGGACGATGGTCGAAACAGTCATCTGCCTGAATATCCGCTTGAAGAATTGGAAAAAGAAATAGCACAACGATTTCGTCAGGGTGACCCTTCCGGAAATTTTCTTTCCGTGTTGCGTTCCATCTTGATCGACCAAGACCAGTACCGGCAGATGTATTCTCTTTTTGATTGTACAGTATTGTTAAAACGAATTTCAGCATTGCACAAAATTCCCATGGAAGAGATATTCGATGTGGAACAACATTTAATGGAACAGGATATTCAATCAATAGTTGTACGCTCATTGCTTCACATAAAAAATGATCTCTGTACTAGATATGTCCAAACAGGAAAATTAACCGCACATGTCTTTGATCGTTACTTTCTGGCAATTGAAGAAATGATCATTGATACATTTGTTCGGAGTGATGGAAGTGAAAAGAGTTATGACCAGTATTTACGACAGTATATGGAAGATCTATCGTATGACGATTATCGAATGAATCATAGGGTTCAATTTGAGTATATGACAAAACTTGCCAAAAAGGCAGTTCGCGAACAATTAAAAGAACTTTTATAATTCTGCAAATAACGCTTAATGAAAGGAAGAATATTAAAAGGGTTATCAATGAAAAACTTTGAACATTATTGGAACAGAGTTTTTTTCATCATTCAGCCTTCATAATTCCTAATTTTCATGTCTCATTACAACGAACATATTTTAGAGTTGTACGTTCGCAACAGCACGGATGTGCAAAAACACCGTGCTGAAATTGAACAGCATCTTGCTGAATGCAATAGCTGCAGAGAGTTGGTCCAAGAGATACGTGAATTTTATACTCTAGCGGAAGATTCCAAAAAATTACTGTCTGATTCAACGATTAATTCCGGTTCGGTATCGATCGAACCTCACATTGGAAAATATACTGTTTCCGGATCATATATTTCCAATTCATTTCCAGCACGGCTTGTTCGTTTTGCAAAACAGCGTCCGATAACAAGCTCACTATTTACATTCGGATTTATTGTTATATCATATTTTTCATTGAATTCAATCATTAGCAGTAACGACAGAAATCCATTAAATTATAAGTATAATGAAAAAAATAATTCGTTGATCATTCTTGATAAATATGATTCGCTGTTGTGGGAGAAGAAAATACAGGAAGACGCTTCATCGCTCATTGATGTTTTGGCTACAACCGTGATCTATCGAACCGTGATCGCAGATATTGATCATGACGGCATTAATGACATTACAACAATTCTAAGATTCATATCCGACGAAGTTGCAACGCCACAAATAAGAGTATTGGATGGAAATGGAAAAACAAAAAACACCTTCAGTATTCCATTCCATAAAATACAATATAAAACCAAACACTATCAGACTAATTTTTTTCCATCCAGTCTGGAATTTGGTGGAAACACGGGTAACACATTGTTTGCCTCCGCGAATAATGGAAGATCGCCTACTGTCATTCTCCGGTACGATGGATCAGGAAATCTTCTTGGCTCATATTGGCATTTCGGTCATTTAACAGTCTTGTTATTCGACGCTGACCTTGACGGTAACGTAGAATTGATCCTCAACGGCATCAATGACACCGAGGATGAAACAAAAAGGTCGTTTGCATGCACGATAATTTTAGATCCTGAAAAGATTGTCGGAAATTGTGAGAGTTCGGCAACCCCGGGATTTGGTCTCCCCGTTTCCGAGGCTGAATTGTATTATATCAGATACTCTATTCCCGAAGTACTCAACTATTCAATTAGTAATCTTGTAGCAGTGAACAGTACAAACAAAGATGAAAAATATGTTCGGGTACTTAATCGGGCGCGTTTGGAACATTCGGCTATTGCAATCGAGTATTTTTTCGATTCAACATTCACAGTCAAGGACGTTAAATTTGATACAGGTATGCTGATCACACACAATCAACTATATAAAGAGGGAAAGTTAAAGAACCCTATGAATGAGCAATATATTAAATCATTGAAAGATGCAGTGATGTATTGGGATGGTTCAAATTGGGTGAATAAACCGACACGAATTAATAGACAAATAAGTCTTCAATAATAATTTTCCATGCTTGTAGTATTGATTGCCTTTTGATGTAATAATCAAAAGGCAATTTTTTTATTAAAAAAATCAGCAGGAAGTATATAATGCAAGGATATACTATAGTGATTGCTGAAATATCAATCTGTGAATCTGTTAAAAACTGGAATGGAACAATGAGTTATAATCTGAAGATAGATTTTAAAGAACAGTATCTCCATGTTACTGCAAAAGGTCAATGTTCGCTGACAAACATTCTCGGCTATATTGATGAGGTGTACGAAGCATGTCTAAAATTTCGTTGCTCTAAAGTATTAATTGAAGAGCATATGATTGGTCCGGGTCTCGATACGTTTGATATTTTTGTTGTGATCACAAAAAACTACACGAGAGCAAAATCTATTGACCTGCGTCTTGCCTACATTGACGTAAATCCTGAACACAATATGCAAGGGATGAAATTTGCTGAAAACCTTGCACACATTCGCGGTGTTAAAGTGCGATTCTTTACGGAACTCAATAATCAAGAAATGGTTGATTGGCTGTTAAAGAAAGAGACAAATTGAAAACTAAATGTTTCACTGAAATGAAAAAAATCCCGAAGCGGCAATCACTTCGGGATTTTTTTTGAAGATCAGTGATGAAATACTTTTTGAATTCTCTCCAGCGCCCAATTAATTTCTTCTTTTGTTATAACGAGCGGTGGTGCAAAACGAATGACAGTATTGTGCGTTTCTTTGCAGAGTATCCCTTCTTTCATCAACGCCTCGCAATATGGGCGGGCAGATACATTAAGCTCAAGTCCAATCCACAATCCGCGTCCACGTACATCAACAATATGAGAATTTTTTAATGCGCGGAGTTTTTCGAGAAAATATTTTCCAAATTCAAATGATCGGTCGATCAACCGTTCATCAATCAATACATCTAGCGCTGCTATCGCAACCGCGGCAGCAAGAGGGTTTCCTCCAAAGGTTGATCCATGTTCTCCGGGTTGAAACACCCCAAGCACTTCTTTTGTTGAGAGTACGGCTGAGACAGGGTAAAATCCCCCGCTCAACGCCTTTCCAATGATCACTGCGTCGGGACGGATTCCTTCATATTCAAACGCAAATAATTTTCCGCTGCGTCCAAGTCCTGATTGAATTTCGTCGACAATTAGCAAAACATTATGTTCTTTGCACAATCGGGAAGCTTCACGCAGATATCCTTCGGGCGGGATGATGATTCCGGCTTCACCTTGAATTGGTTCAACAAGAAACGCTGCGGTATTTTTTGTGATGGCATTTTTCAATGCATCAATATTTCCGAATTCAACGATCCGGAATCCGGGAGTGAATGGACCAAAATTATTTCTGTATGAATCCTCTGTGGAAAAAGAGACGATCGTTGTTGTTCGTCCGTGAAAATTATTTGACGCACAGATGATCTCAGCTTGTCCGTCAAGAATTCCTTTCTTTGTATATCCCCATTTACGCGCTGCTTTAATCGCTGTTTCAACTGCTTCTGCACCTGAGTTCATCGGTAACGAAAGATCATAACCGGTGATATCGTGTAGTTTTTTGTACAACAGGGCAAGTTTGTCGTTGCGGAAAGCTCTGCTGGTCAATGTTACATTCTTTGCCTGGTCGATGAATGCAGCATAAATCTTCGGATGGCAATGTCCTTGATTGACTGCTGAATAAGCCGCGAGACAATCTAAATATTTTTTTCCTTCAACATCGGTTACCCAAACACCTTCAGCCTTAGTGATGACAACATCCAAAGGGTGATAATTGTGTGCACCAAATTGTTCTTCTAATGAAATATATTCATGAGTATTCATGCTATTCTCCACATTTCAAAAAATTGATTAAACCAAGGATCGTATTATTATATCAGCAGAACGTTTAGACTGTCGTTCCAACAGGCGGATGTACAAATGATAGTGTCCGCTACGGCCGCGGGGAAAGGGGAGTGCATATCGGCAGTTCTGCGATTGAGAAAATTCGGATGGGTCGCTCCAATTGTCGCAAAACAACGTACATATGATGGCTTGAACGGTATGAATGCATTGATTTCATCTCTATTTAATATAAAAATATTCAGTAGGTTGTCAAGTTAATGACTTTAAAAGTGAAAATGTTACTGTTTTCCAACTTTTGGAATATCATTCCAATCGTAAATTTTCTATCTTTAATAAGAATGATGTCATTATTGAAAATAAGTTTTGTTGCTTTCTGCGTAATCTCCTGCATATTCGACGATATTAGTGCTCAAACCAATCGCGTTGAATCTCAATTTCGAATTGCACGCCTTAAATATTCCGGTGGCGGGGATTGGTATAACGATCCTTCTGCCGAAGTAAATCTGCTTACATTTGCTAAACAAAATGCCGGAATTGATGCTGACCCGAAATACGAATTTGTAGAAATTTCTAATGACAATTTCTTCTCATATTCCTTTATCTTTATGACGGGGCATGGGAACGCAACACTATCAGATTATGAGACAAAACGCCTTCGTTCATATCTTGAAAGCGGAGGTTTTCTCTATATTGATGATGATTACGGATTGGATAGGGCGATTCGTAGAGAGATAAAAAAAGTATTTCCGGAATATGATTTTGTGGAGCTTCCGTTTAGTTATGGATTGTATTCATGCTTGTATTCATTTCCCAACGGGGTACCGAAAATTCATGAGCACGATAACAAACCTCCGCAGGGATTTGGGATTTTTCATCATGGCAGATTAGTGATCTATTATACGTATGAATCTAATCCGAGCGATGGATGGGCTGATCCGGATATTCATAATGATCCAAAAGAAAAAAGGGAAGAAGCATTGAAATTTGGAACAAACATTATCATTTGGAGTTTAATACAATAATTCATGACACAAGAGACACAACATATTGTCAATCAGATCAAAGATCGGATCGATAAAACACGCAGGGCAATCTATCGGCACGAGTTCTACCTTGCAGGAGTAAAATTCTTTTCAGTTTTTTGTTTGCTTTGGACTGTTTTGATTTTAACCGAATCCATTGCTGAATTAGGATCATTTCCCCGCACTATTCTTTTCTATGCCAATGTGTTCATTACCTTTGCTTTAGGGGTTTGGATATTCTGGAAACCGTTGATGCGGTTTATGGGAATTCTTACGCCGTATTCGGATAAAGAAGTTGCTCGAATGATCGGAGCAAAGTTTGAAACCATTTCCGACCGGTTAGAAAATGCGCTCGATCTTGCGGAGATGATGAACAAGAGTGATTTCGGCAGTTCTCCGGAACTGATCGAAGTTTCTTTGGAACATTTTAATAAATCAACGATCGGGATAAATTTTGCACATCTTGTGTCATTTGTGCAGCTGCAACGAATGATGCGGACCGTTTTACTGATCGGTGCTATAGTAGCTTTGCTGGTGGTGATACCAGGTTCAACATTTCACGATGCATTCAGTCGGGTTATACATTACGATCAAGAGTTCATCCCGCAGCAGCATTTTGTGATTTCTGTCACTCCGGGGAATATCGATATCGTGAAAGGCGAATCGGTAACCATTCAAGCGGTTCTCATTCCGCAAACTGAAAGCCATTCCATCCCAAACAGTATCAATCTCATATTCTCTGAAAAAAGTGTTGAGAGTAAAGAGCAGATAACCCTTCGGTCAGACTCTTCCGGTCAATTTCACTATCTGTTTCCGGTAATAAAAGAATCGATGGAATATCAACTTTCCACAGAGAATGGAATTACGAGCGACAAATTTTCCATTATGGTTGGTGATCGTCCGTTCATTCGCTCACTTGGTCTTACCATCGAACCGCCGGCATACACGAAATTAAAAAAAGAAATGCTTGAAGAGAATATCGGCGATGTGCTGGTGCTGCCCGGAACAAACCTGCAATGGAATGTTACGCCGAGTAAAGAAATCAAAACGGCAACGATTGTGTTCAAGGATGGAACCAAGCACTCAATGGTTAAAAGCGGTGAGCAATACATGGCAGATTTTGCGGTGACACATCAAACATCATATTGTATCGAATTGGTTGATGAACAGGGAAACACGAATCAGAATTCCATTGAATATAAAATTGATCTTTTGAAAGATGAATTTCCATCCATCGTTATTGTATCACCGGGAAAGAATATTGATGTGACCGAAGTGATGCAATTACCCATGGAATTAAAAGTCGATGATGATTTTGGTATTAACAAAATCTATCTTTCGTTCCGTTTAATAGAATCAAAATTCGAAAAGCCTGAAAAATCGTACGGTACGATCATACCGTATGATACATTGAATATAAAAAATGAGATCGTACACTATCTGTGGGATTTATCTCTTCTTGGCTTGGTTCCTGAAGATGTTGTTGAATATTATGTTGAAGTGCAGGACAACGATATTATCAATGGACCCAAAACAACAAAGAGTCAAACCTATCAAATACGGCTTCCATCAATGGAAGAGATCTTCGCCGAAGCAGATAAAACTCACGAAGATGCTTTAAAAACATTGGAAGAATCGTTGCGAGATGCTCAGGAATTGAAAAAAGATCTTGAAGATCTTTCCAATGATATGAAACGCAATCAGCAGATGGATTGGCAGAAACAGAATAAAGCTGAAGAGGCAGTGAAGAAATTTGAAGAGATACAGAAAAAAGTCGATGAGGTCAGTAAAACAGTCGATGAAATGACCCAGAATCTTCAGCGTAACAACACGCTCTCCAAAGAGACACTGGAAAAATACATGGAGTTACAGAAAACGTTGAGTGAGTTGAATTCCCCCGAGTTTCAAAAAGCAATGAAACGAATGCAGGAAGCAATGCAAAATGTTTCACCGGATCAACTGCAGGAAGCGATGAAACAAGCACAATTCAACGAAGAACAGTTCCGTCAAAGCATCGAACGGACGATGAATCTTCTAAAACGCATTCAGATAGAGCAAAAGGTAGATGAATTGCTAAAGCGTGCAGACCAAATGAAACAAGCGCAGGAGGAAGTGAACAAAGAGACCCAACAATTGAAGCAGAACGATCCTCAAGTTGCTTCCGAACTGGCACAGAAACAGGACGAGATCAATAAGCAGTTGGGTGATGTGCAAAAAGAACTGAATGATCTTGAGAAAAAGATGGGAGAATTCCCCAAAGAAATGCCGACAGAGAAGATGAATGATGTTCAGGAAGCTGCGAATAACCGTGATATGCAGAGTGCCATGAAACAAAGTTCACAGCAGCTCCGCTCAATGCAGATGGAACGGGCGATGACTGCCCAGCAGCAGGCAAACAGCGGCATCAGTGAAATGCAGCAGGAGCTTTCAGAACTTCAGGAACAGATGTTGAACAATCAAATGCAGCAAACAATGAATGCATTGAAAAAATCAATACAGGATATGCTTCAGCTTTCACAGAAGCAGGAAGCTCTCAAGAATCAATCCCGCTCGCTTGATCCTAATTCACAGCAGTTCAAAGATATGGCACAACAGCAGCAAAATCTTCAGGGAGACTTGAACAATATTGCAAATGCAATGGCAGAACTTTCACAACAATCATTTGTTGTTACTCCTGAAATGGGAAAACAGATCGGGAAAGCAATGGCACAAATGCAGCAGGCGATGAATGGAATAGAACAGCGAAACGGTCAAAGTGCAAGCACAGCTCAGAACGAGGCAATGGCATCGTTGAACAAAGCTGCAACACAAATGCAAGGTGCAATGAAACAGATGCAGCAGCAAGGGGGGAAAGGTGGGGGGTCGTTGATGCAGCAATTACGAAATATGGCAATGCAGCAGCAGCAGATCAATGCTCAGACACAGCAAATGGGACAACAGGAAGGAATGTCGCAACAGCAAATGCAGGAAATGGGCAGACTTGCACGTCAGCAAGATGCGGTGAGGAAATCACTCGAGCAATTGCAGCGAGAATCGCAAGGAACACCTGAAAAAAATAAAATGATGGGAGATCTGGACAAGATTGCCGATGAAATGAAAGAAGTGGTTGAACAATTACGGCAGAACGAAGTCAATCCGAACACGACACGACAGCAGGAGCGGATATTATCCCGATTACTTCAGGCACAACGTTCGATGCGAGAAAGAGATTTTGAACAAAAGCGGAAAGCCACAACCGGCACTACTCCTCAACGAAGAAATCCCAGCGAACTGCCTGCTCAGTCAACCGAATCACGATTACAAAAAGATCTACAGAGAGCCGAAGAAGCGGGTTACAGCAAGGATTATATGGATCTGATTCGAAAATATTATGAAGAGATCGGTAAAAGTAATTAGATTGTCACACGAAAACTAAATGGTTAATAAAACACCAAAGAATAATATTGATTCTTCCGACGATCAAATTTCGAATGATCGCGAGCAGGCTTTTCGGATCAGTCAGACATTGAATATCATTTCCCGTGCCACGTTAACAACCAGTGATCTGAATACTCTATTCAAAACAATTCATGATGCATTAAGAAATATCATTGATGCTTCCAATTTTTTCATTGGATTATACGATGAAAAGACTGATATACTTTCCCTTCCATATGTTATTGATGAACGAAACACCTATTCGACGTTCACCGTGCGAGGTTCTCATTCGTTGATGGAGCGAGTGTTGATGGACGGTAAACCGTTGTTACTAAAAGATGTTGAACCTGCCGCAGAAGAAAAAAACGGAAGTGAAAAAAAGATCGCTTCGAAACCGGTATCATGGCTTGGCGTTCCATTGAAACTTCAAGATTCCGTCGTTGGACTCATCGGTCTCCAAAGTTATTCAAATCCCGATCTTTATTCTGAAGATGATTTCAATACGCTTGAAATTATTGCTGAACATATAGCCTTTGCCATAGGACGAAAGAATAAAGACGAAGAAATATCACGATTAGCGTTAGCATTAAAAAGTACACAAGATTGCATCAATATCACCGATCTGGATCAAACGATCCTTTTTGTTAATGATGCATTTGTAAAGACCTACGGTTTTGCTTCTAAAGAAGAATTGATCGGGAAGTCAATTGATATTATACGATCTCCAAATAATCCACCTGCATTGACCAATGAAATATTCCCTGCAACAATAGCGGGAGGGTGGAAGGGAGAGATTCTCAATTGTAAAAAGGATGGTACTGAGTTCCCGGTATCGTTGAACACAGCAATCATTAATAATGACAACGGAAACCCTGTCGGTTTCATTGGAGTATCACAGGATATCACCGAGCGTCGTATTGTTGAAGCAAATCTGTACCACGAACGAAATTTGCTTCGTACGATCCTTGAATCCATTCCTGATGAAATTTATGTGAAAGACAGAAAAGGAAGGTTTCTACTTGCAAATTCCGCTTGTGCGAACGCATTGAAAAATGTTGGAATCAATTCTGCCGAAGAACTTATTGGAAAATCGGATCTCGATCTGATCTCTTCAGAAATTGCACAGAAAGAATTTGAAGAAGAACAGGATATGATGCGTATCGGTACTTCCATCATTGATAAAGAGCAAACACTGCATGATGAATCTACCGGAAAAATTCTCCGTTCAATTTTGATCAGTAAAACTTGTTTGAAAGACGGACACGGCAATGTTGTTGGTTTAGTGGGGATCAATCGTGAAGTAACGACAATGGCGATCGTGCGGGAAGCGTTAACGGTGAGCGAACAAAAATACAGAACGATCTTTGAGAATGTTCAAGATGTTTTTTATCAAACGGATCTCTCTGGTAT
>CAYPEM010000015.1:0-73524 GCA_964409765.1 uncultured Chitinophagaceae bacterium | reverse complement strand
AATCTTAATGCCGGCGTACTTGTTGTAAATCAGGAAGGTTCTATACTTCTTGTGAATGAATGGTTTCGAACAATGTTCAATGTACAACAGAACATCGAACAATTGAGTAAATTGGACTCTGCTATCCTCCAGCAAACAATTGAACAATCATTTGCAGACGGCGAGGAATTCAAGCAGAGGGTGAATGTTATTCTTCAAAGACAAGAACCAGTTGTTCGCGAAGAGTTGACCTTGAGAAATGGAACCATCCTGGAGCGTGATTATGTTCCCATTATCATCGAAGGTGAATATAAAGGACATCTATGGCAATTTCATGATGTTACGGAAAGCCGCCGTGCTCAGGATATCCTTTCGCGGTATGCTGAAGATCTTTATAGGGCAAAACAGCAAGCAGAGCAACAGAACATTGTTTTGGAAGAACAATCATTGGAATTGATACGAGCACGCGAAGCAGCATTACAGGCGTCAAAATTAAAATCTGAATTTGTTGCGAACATGAGCCATGAAATTCGAACTCCAATGAATGGCGTGTTAAGCATTGCGGAATTGCTGCTTGAAACAAAACTGACAATGGAACAACGAGAATTCGCCGAGATCATCATGCATTCAGGCGAGTCATTGTTGAAAATTATCAATGACATCCTTGATTTTTCTAAGATTGAAGCGGGAAAACTATCCATCGAAGTCACGGATATTAATCTGGAAAATGTTGTGGAAGAAACGGCATCACTCCTTGCCTTCAAAGCAAACGAGAAGAACGTTGAATTGATTTCACATATTTCTCATTCTGTGCCTGTGATGCTCCGCGGTGATGCCATCCGCATCCGCCAGATCTTAACGAACCTTGTGGGGAATGCCATCAAATTTACCGATCACGGCGAAGTGATCATCCGTGTTCTAAAGGTAAAAGAGTACCACCGAACCATTGAGTTGAAGTTTACTATCAGTGATACCGGTATAGGAATCCCTGTCAAGACACAGGAAAAACTATTTCAACCATTCACGCAAGCAGACGGATCGACGACAAGAAAATACGGAGGGACTGGCCTTGGTCTTACGATCTCAAAACAACTGGTGGAATTAATGGGAGGGATGATTGGATTAGAAAGTGAAATCGGTAAAGGGAGCACATTTTGGTTCACCATTCCATTTGAACTTCAGGAAAATATCCCACCGATCGAGAATGAAATGCCCCCACCAATGAATATACTGATTGTTGATGATAACGCTACAAATCGTATAACGCTCAATCAACATCTGACTTCCTGGGGGATGAGTGTGGATGAAGCTGTTGGGGGATCATCGGCCATTAAAAAAATAGATCAATCAGTGGAAATGAATAAACCATTTTCCTTGATTATCGTTGATATGCAAATGCCGGATATGGATGGTTTACAACTTGCACGACATCTTCGACAGATCTACGGTCGAAAATTTAATATTGTCATGATCTCATCCATGAAAGTGACGCGGGAAGAATGGAGTGCAGCGGGTATCGATGCGTTTCTTCTCAAACCGATCAGAAAACATGACCTCTTTTTATTGGTCTCCGGGTTATTCAATCATGAACAGCAACCTCAGGAGACTGAACATACTCCTAAAAAACAGGAGCAATTAAAAATCATGAATGATGTATGTATATTGGTTGCTGAAGATAATGCCATTAATCAAAAAGTTGCATTGAAGATGCTCTCCAAAATGAATATCACCGCAGATATTGCGATTAATGGTGTGGAAGCTGTAAATGCCGTACGGAATAAACGATACGACATTGTATTTATGGATGTACAAATGCCTGAAATGGATGGACTAGAAGCAACAAAAAGAATCCGCGAGGTAGAAACACCTCCTCTGCATACTACAATTGTGGCAATGACAGCGAATGCATTACAGGGGGACAGAGAACGATGTTTAGAGGCAGGAATGGATGATTATCTTTCCAAACCAATCAAACAAGCTGATCTGAAAGCAATGATCGAAAAATGGACTTCCATGAACATTCAAGAGTCAAACAACACAGTGCAATCTATATCATCTACCACCCATCAAGTGATCGATCCTAAACGGATTGCTGAAATCATTGAACTTGGGGATGAATCTTTATTGTTGGAATTGCTGGCATTGTTTCTGGCTGACGGAAAAATATCGATCAATGAAATAGAAACAAGTCTAAAGACGAATGATGCAGTGCTATTGCGAGAGAGTTCACATAAACTGAAAGGCAGTTCTGCCAATCTTGGCATCAGCGCACTTCAGCAGATCTGTTCTTCAATTGAAGACTTTGCCCGTAATAATGAAATTGAAAACTCAAGACCTTTTTTGCAACCGCTCTTGAAAGAGTTTGAAATTGTTCAACAGTATATCCGCAAAACATATTCGGTGTAACGATTATTCATTTTCTTCTCCGTAAAAGATTCGTATATTCATCCAACTTTAAAAAAAATTATAAGGAATAGTGAATGAAAGGTATCGTACTAGCCGGAGGATCGGGTACACGTTTATATCCAATTACCAAAGTCTATAGTAAACAGTTAACGATCATCTATGATAAGCCGTTGATCTATTATCCCCTCTCTATTCTGATGCTGGGCGGTGTCAAAGATATTTTGATTGTCTCTAACAAAGAAACCATTCCGATGTATCAATTGTTATTCGGCGACGGTTCCCATCTTGGATTATCCATTAGCTATGTTCTTCAGGCGGCACCAAATGGAATTGCGGAATCATTTGTTCTTGGCGAGCAATTTATCGGTAACGATAATGTCACATTGGTATTGGGTGATAACATCTTTTACGGACAACTGGACTTCTTTTACAATGCGTTGAAACGAAAACACGGTGCAACGATTTTTGGATATCGAGTGAACGATCCGGAACGGTACGGAGTTGTCGATTTTGATAAAACAGGAAAAGCACTTTCCATAGAAGAAAAGCCAAAACAACCGAAATCGAATTTTGCCGTTCCTGGTTTATATGTGTATGATAATCGAGTGGTTGAAATATCGAAGAATATGAAACCATCACCCCGCGGAGAATTAGAAATTACCGATGTGAATAATTTCTATCTTGCAGAAGGGGCATTGAATGTTGAAAAGATCGGACGCGGAGTTGCATGGCTTGATACTGGAACTCCCGAAGCATTATTACAGGCATCGAATTTTTTTGGAGTCATTGAAGATCGGCAAGGATTAAAAGTTGCTTGTATTGAAGAGATCGCCTATACGATGAAATTCATCAATCGACAACAGTTCGAGAAGGTGATTAACGGAATACCACGTTCTGCATATCGTTCGTATCTGGAAAAGATCTTGAGTGAGGATTAAGATGGAAGTTCAATACACACCGTTGTCAGGTCTTGTTGTCATACAGCCAAAGGTCATTACCGATGAACGCGGATCTTTTTTTGAATCGTTCAGTGTAGAACGGTATGAAAACATTTGCGGAGTCCGTTTTGTTCAGGATAATATTTCACAATCGGTGAAGAATACAATTCGCGGATTACACTATCAGGTCGGTGCGTTTGCTCAAGGAAAATTATGCCAAGTGTTGCTCGGATCAGTGATTGACGTTGCTGTTGATATTCGTTTCGGCTCACCGACCTTTGGAAAATATTATTCAATAGAACTTTCTTCCACCAATAACAAGCAATTATGGATCCCTCCGGGTTTTGCCCACGGATTTTCAGTGCTTTCAGAAAAAGCAACATTTCACTATAAATGCTCTGCATATTACTCTAGAGAACACGAACGCTCAATTCGTTTCAATGATTCCTCACTTAATATAGAATGGAATGTGAGTAATCCTATTATTTCTCCCAAAGATTTGATTGCTCCCTTATTTACCGAAATTAAAAAAGATTTTACCATTTCATAATTGCATTATTGCTGTAAAATTGCCAGTTTTACAACACACCTTCCCTGGACTTTCATTAAACGAAGCAAAAAAAAAGCTGAAATAATTATTATAAATGTGATTGCAATAACAGTACAGATTATAGTAATCTGTTATTTTTTATTAAGAAAAAATGTACTTGATATTTCATAATTGGATATTGTCGAAAGGGTGATTACAATGAATCGTTTGATACTTTGGTTGTCCATAGTATTAGTTCTTGCTCTCAATAATTCTTCTGCACAAACTGTGTCCGGTGCAATTATATCGGATACGACGTGGTCCGGAATAGTTATTGCGGATTCAGTATTTGTACCTGTCGGCATTACACTGACGGTTAAACCAGGCACAACCGTAAAGTTCAATACGGGTAAAATGCTTGCGGTGGCAGGGAAGATTTCTGCTAACGGTAAATCGGACAGTTTGATCCTGTTCACTTCGAATGCAGGTGTGCCCTTTCCCGGAATCTGGAATGGAATTGAACTTCAGGCTTCTGCGCTTATTTCTTCAATGATCAATTACTGTATTGTCGAGTTTGCAGGCGGTGGACCAAATGCCGGAAATATTTTTTATAAAACTGGTGCTCCCGCTATTAATATCTCCAATTCAATAATCCAATATAGTTCCAGCCACGGTATTAATGCCCGGTCGTCATCTCCTCGCATTTCAAATACTGTTCTTACACAAAATGGAGGATATGGAATCTTTGCCGATTTATCGTTGAACTATACTGTTGACTCGTGTACAATTTCCAATAATACTACTGGTGGCGTACTTATAGGTGTGAATTCAACAGCGACAATTACTAATTCTGCTGTTGATTCAAATGGTATTGGAATTTTTATCAGTAACAGTGCTGCTCCAACAATCACTAAAAATTATATTCGTCGTAATAATGTTGGAATTCAATTTACCGGTGTTGGAGCCACGCAGCCAACAATCACACAAGATACGATCATCAATAATATTACATGGGGATTTCTCAATACCAGTACATCAACAACGGTTTTAGCACGACGAAATTATTGGGGGAGTGATGCTGGACCATATAATTCAAGCAACAACCCTACTGGTTTAGGAGATAAGGTAAGCAACCTTGTTGATTTTCAACCGTGGACAATTCTTGCACCAGTATCACCTTATATTCCTGTGACCGGAAATATTACGGCCAACACAACTTGGACCAGCGGAGTATTTTGGATAAAGAATGATATTTCTGTGAACAATACGTTTAAGCTTACTATTAAACCTGGAGTGATCGTTAAATTTGCACTTGGTGTACGATTGACTGTGAGCGGATCGATTGACGCAACTGGAACTTCAGACAGTTTAGTAGTCTTTACATCAGAAAGAGACGATTCCTATGGCGGTGATACAAATGGCGATAGTAGTGTTACAGGTCCCGCAAGAGGAAACTGGGATATGGTATGGCTCAATGCTGCCCAAAACAACACCAGTGTTTTGAACAATTGTATTTTCAAATGGGGTGGTTCAACTGGAAACGGAAATGTTCGGGTCGATGGTGCATCGCCAATTATCGATAGTATCTATAGCACTCAAAGTTCAAACTATGGATTGTATTTAAATAGTGGTGCAAATTCTACGGTTACAAACTCAACCTTTAGTTCAAATAGTACATATGGAATTTTTATTCCAAGCTCTAATCCTTCTATTTATAAATCGACGATATCCAGTAATGGATCATACGGTATTTATGCAGCAGGAAATTCTCGCTTTAATGTGCGTAAGTCAATCATGTCCGGTAACACCTATGGTATTGTTGCTGATGGAGGAGCTTCGAGTGCAACGCTCATTTCATTGGATAGCTCTGTAATTTCTTTTAACACGAATGGCGGAATATATCTCTGGTACGGTACTGGTGCTCAAACAATTGCCTATAATCGTATAGAGGGAAATGGAGCGGGTTACGGCATATGGTGTTTTAATGTAAATTCTGTTGTAACAATTGACAGCAATAAGATCATTAATCACGGTGCAGAGGGGATTATTACTTCAAAAGCTTATATCACAAATAATCTTATTCAGGGAAACAGCTACCCAATTTCTTTAATAGGACGAGTTAATAGTACTTATAGCGGGAATACTATTATTGGAAATCAATATAACAATGCCTTGGGACTTCGTGCCAACCGAATTCAAGAAAGTTTACAAGATACCCTGAGCACAATTTTCCCTGCCGGAATTACTTCAAAGACCTATGTGCTTATTGATATTAATTCTTCAGTTGTTGTGGATAACGGTACAACACTGGTTATTCAACCCGGGGTGATCATTAAAATGTATCCTTCAATATATTTCCGAGTTGATGGAACCTTGATCGCTAGCGGTACGCCTACAGATCCTATAGTCTTTACATCGTACCGAGATGCATCGTATGGAGGGAAAACCAACCTTCTTTCTGATAATTCTGCACCCGCACCGCTTGATTGGCGTTATGTTCGTCTCTATACTAACACGTCAAGCGGCAGTAAATTCAACAATTGCATTTTTAAATATGGCGGACAGGATGGTGTTGGCAATTTATATATGACCAATGATATCGTTCTTGCAAATCCGATCACAAATATCATTAGCAGAAAATCAGGATCGATGGGAATATATATTAGTGATTGTCAGATTACTTTTGACAATATCACACTTGATAGCAATGCATCGTATGGAGTATATGTAGCGGGAAATAGACCATCCGACATAACTGTGAGAAACAGCATAATACAGGATAATAACGGCGCTGGTTTGCAGGCAGTAAATAATTCTGCATTCCGTGAAGTATCCAATTGTTTCATTCGAAGAAATAATGGATGGGGAATTGGTACTTCGAATGGCACTATCGATCAGGTGTATCAAGGAAACACGATAACCAATAATGCTAATGGAGGGATTTATACAAACAGTCCTCCGATTCTTCCTGCGAATCTTCGATTTGTCGGCAATACCATTACCGACAATGCAGAGGAAGGTATTTTGAGCAGTCGGGCAACTTTTATTGATAACACCATACAACGAAACCGATTTCCGCTTGCGGTGTGGAGGCGAACCGGAAATATTTATACAGATCCGAGCGGTGTGGACGGAAATATTATTTCAAATAATGTCTATAATGCAATTGCTATATGGGACGCAGAAATTTCAGATACTTTAAAAGCAACATTCCCACTAGCCATTTCTTCCAAAACGTACGTTGCTCTTTATGATTTCGAAGTGGCGGCAGCTACAACATTGGTCATTGAACCCGGTGTCATTATCAAATTCCAACAGATACCTGCAAATAACTGGCAGCAATTCAACGTCTACGGTACGTTGATTGCAAATGGAACTCAGATAAAGCCGATAATTTTTACTTCATGGAGGGATAGTACTGTTGGTGGAAAAACAACTTCTCAAACGGATTTTGTTCCGCCCGCACCCGGAGACTGGAATTATATTGCTTTTCGTAATGGCAGTGGATCTTCGATTGTCAGAAATTGTCAATTTAAATATGGCGGAAGGGATGGACAAAAAACAGTCTTTTTTGAAACGAATGTTGGGGCATTAACTTTTTCAAATAATTTGGTGCGACGATCAATGTCCTCAGGGATTTATGTGAATAGTACACCAATCATCATCGATAGTACTGTTGTTGATAGTTGTGCTGAATCCGGTATTCATGTTGGTGCCAATGCATCTAACACAGTATCAATACGAAGTTCAAAAATTATTAAAAACAACCTTTACGGAGTGTGGGTGCAAAGCCCTGCTAATCTCTCTGTGCTCTCGAATTGTATTATCTCTAACAATACAAAAACAGGATTCTACATTGAAAACAACACTATCTCACTGTCCGTGATTGGTAATACCATCAATAGTAATGGTGATCATGGAATGTATTTACTTGCTCGTAATGATGCGATTGATACGCTATTAATGATCGCAGGAAATAAAGTTCGGAATAACGGTCTCGCAGGAATATTTTCATCGAGAGCATATATGATCGATGATTCTATTTCAGGAAACCGATATGCCATTGGACTGATCGGACAACTATCACTTGCCGGCACCGGTACAGCATTGGGCAATTTCTATGACAATAATGTTATACTTGGGAATACGTACAATGATGTTATGCTGACACAAGAAAACATCTTTGGGAGATTGGGCTCATCATTACCACCGAACTATTCCAAGGTTATTGCTGTGCGGGGTGATCTCAATGTTGCATCAGGAGATACACTTCGGATTGCACCCGGCAGCGTCATTAAATTTCCCAAAGAATACGGCAACGGATATGTTCTGGTGAATGGAACATTGCTTTCGGAAGGAACGACAAATAATAAGATCGTTTTCACTTCATGGAAGGATGATACATACGGAGATGACACGAATCGGGACACTGCTTCCACAGTTCCCGCTCCCGGTGATTGGAATAGAATCCAACTATCCGGCTCGACAACAAACGGTTCTCGTTTTTTTAATACCATTGTTCGATATGGAGATTTATCCAATACCGGTTCATTGAACTTAAGCCAATCTTCTGCATCGATCGAATCATCATTTGTATCATACGCAAAGACATGGGGAATACAGTTTAATAATTCTCCTTCCATGGTTGTCGGAAATGAAATTCATCACAATGCGAGCGGAATATATGTCAGCGGGTCAAATGTTCCAACAATTAATGGCAATAATATTTATCAGAATACTACCTATGGACTTTATTCGTCTTCTACCGGAGTAAATACCAATGCACAAAATAATTATTGGGGAGCTGTGACCGGTCCTAAAAAAATAACCGGTCCTGCGACCGGAGCGAATAGATCAAATCTTTCAGGATTAGGAAATCAGATTTTTATTTCCGGTACAGGGGATGTTAATTGGGATCCATTCCTCACCACACGATCAGGAATTTTACCCGGTGATGTAAGCCGCAACGGGCAAATCTCGGCATTTGATGGTTCTATGATCTTGCAGTTTTTAGTCGATCCAATCAATCATAATCTTACTACACCGCAAAAAATTGCTGCCAATGTCAGCGGTGATACAACGGTCAGTGCACTTGATGCTTCATACATTTTACGTTATGTTGTAGGATTGATCTCAGGATTTCCTGGACTTGGGAAACAATCATACGATGCCGATATTGCTTCATCATTTGCATTTTCCATTGAGAAAGGAAAAAATCCAAACGAATATGATCTGATCATTCGTCTTACAAAGCCATCCAATGTATTTGGACTGAATGTTAATCTTTCATTTGATACAACATTGGTTATTCCGGTTGGTATGAAAAAGACAATCGAAACCGATAGTATGACGATGGTGTCTTATTTCCCGAGTGGTTCTGCACATGTTGCAATGGCAGGAACAAAACCTTTGAAATCGGAAGGGGATGTGATACGATTTGCATTTATTCTTCGTGATCCTGAAAAAGCTAAGCAGCAATCAATCTTCTCGGTAAAGAAGTTTGTCATAAATGAAAATGATTTGACCACCGATGTGGGCTCTATCATATTGAATGTGGAAGATATTACCGATGTTCCAACAACGTTTGGATTGTCACAAAACTATCCGAATCCATTTAATCCGGTTACATCGATCAAATATCAGATTCCTCAGGACGGTAATGTAAGAATATTGATCTATAATATGCTTGGTCAAGAAGTGAAAACTCTGATTCATGAGCAGCAATCGGCAGGTTTTTATACGGTTCAATGGAGCGGTACCGATAATGATAATCGATCGATTGCGAGCGGAGTATATCTCTATCGAATTGATGTACGCTATAATGGTAAAGAACATTTTACCCAGATTAAAAAAATGGTCCTTGTTAAATAATGGTCAACCATAAGAGAAAGTACTTCTATTGAAAATATTGTTTACCACTCTAGTATGTCTTAGTTGTGGAATTGTCTTTGCATTTGCTGAACCAGTATTAAGTATTAATGGATTACCATCAACGCTTCAAATCGGCGATACACTAACAATCACTGCATCCGGTGGAACTGCACCGTATGCGTGGTCATCAAGTCATCCAGCTTCAGTGATTGTTACGTCGTTGAATGCAACCGATGCTCAAGTCGTTGTAATGACATCGGTCTCGAATGTGACAATTACGGTGAATGACAGTGTAAGCAATTTCGGAAGTCAAATGATCAGTACATTTGCTTTTAAAACACGAATTGAGAACACAACGTTTATAGACGGCGACACCGCAGAAGTCCGGGTCTTCTATTCGAACAATTCTCCGTTGCTTGGTCTATTGTCTGCCGATATTTCGCTACCGTATGATACAACCCTTTTTAAATTTATCGGATTAAACAGCGATAGCTCATTAACAACTTCTATGTCTGTAGTGTTTAATCAACTATATGATACGCTTAAAATCGGAGTTGCTGCTATTAATCCGATAGGAGTGACCGATGAGCAACTCTTTTTAAAACTTCGGTTTGTCTCAACATCAACGATTGTCAATTCTGCTTTTCAAACTCTGCACTTTACAAAATTTATTGTCAATGAAAGTATTAATGGCGCATACGTTGATGGATCATTGACTGTTGATCCGATCCCAAACTCTCCGCCGGTATTTGTCAATACACCGTCCGACACAACAATAAAAGAAGGAGATGTTTATTCAAAACTGTTCTTCGCTACCGATGCAAACGGACATACTGTGCATTATTTTTTAACGACAAATCCTGCTCCGGCGAATGAGGCTTCTATCGATTCCATAACCGGACAATTTTTATTTACACCCTCTTTTGCAAGTGCCAATGAATATGTGTTTGAAATAACAGCCGATGATGGAAACGGTCAGACTACACTGCATCAACTGACTATAACAGTGAGTAACGTAAATCTTCCACCATCGTTTTCCCCCATTTTTCCGGACACATTTTTTGTAAAAGAAGGAATTGCATTTTCATTTACAGTAACCGCAAATGATCCGGATCTTAATACAGTGTATTATTCGTTGATTGGAGCACCAGGCGGGATGACCATTGATTCCGTTACAGGACAAATGACTTGGACCCCATCATTTCTGGATTCCGGTATGCGTCTTGGAGTCATCGAAGCGCATGACCTCTTTGGAGGAAGTGCTTCTCATCCTCAATTATTCGCTGTTGTCGATTCAAATCGGACTCCAGTATTTTCTATTGTACCTAATGATACAATAATTGTTGAAGGACAATTATATAGTGTAAGTATCGTTGCACCAGATCCGGATAGTGATGTTGTAAAATATTTCATTCAATCAGGCCAACCACCACTGCTCACATTGGATTCAATGTCGGGTTTAATTTCGTGGACACCGGATAATTCACTTGCCGGAATCTATCCGATAACAATAGTTATCACTGATAGTAAGGAAAATGGTACAGCGACTCATTCTTTTACGATAACAGTAAACAATATCAATCTTGCTCCACTCATTACTACTGCTTTTCCCGATACGTTTTATCTTCTAGAAAACCAAAATTTTTCGTTCGATATGGATGCTATTGATGCGGATGGCGATTCGCTGAAGTATTACGCAGTTTCTCTTTTACCGGGAATGACTGTCGATTCAATTTCAGGACTTATACAATGGACACCGAATTTAACACAATCGGGTAATTACTCTTCGACTTTTAAGGCAAAAGATCCATCAGATGCATTTGATTTTAAGGAGGTTGTATTTGTCGTTTTTAATCTTAACCAATTTCCGGTATTCACATCAGTATTACCGGATACGACAATTACAGAAAATCAATTGCTCACCTTTAATTATTCTGCTGATGATTTTGATCTTGACACCGTATCGTTTGCAACATTAACTCCTTTGCCCGGGTTGTGGGTTTCAGCATTGGGTAATCTTCAATGGCAGCCATCATATTCACAGGCAGGAATAGAGACAGTAATTGTGTTGGCAGTTGATAAATTCGGCGGATTTGCGCTGGACACTGCTGTTATTACAGTTACCGATATTAATAATTTGCCACTGTTCACTAAAACAATGCCGGATACATCCGTTGCGAGGTTTGATACCCTTCGATTCCATTACACGGGATTTGATCCTGATAGTCAGCAACTCTCTTTTTCATTATTTGTGTCACCACCCGGGGCAACATTATCGGCGACGGGGGATTTACAATGGAATCCGCCGGTTGATGCAAATGGATTATTTAGTTTTATCGTACAGTTAACGGACGGTTTTTCTTATGTCTATGATACGGTACTTGTCAAAGTATTTCGTTTTGGAGATGTGAGTGGAAATGGAGCAATCACATCATTCGATGCCGGAATGATTTTGCGTAATGAAGTCGGGGCAATTGTGATTGATACCGTACAAAAACGAGTAGGAAATGTCAGCGGTGATTCCACCATTTCATCAACGGATGCATCATTGATTTTGCAATATGTTGTCGGACTTATCAACTCTTTTCCCGGCGGACTTGGAAAACATTCTCAACCCAGTGCCGTGTTCTCGGCATTCTCGTTCAGAATTGCTCCAACGCAAACAACAGGTGAATATACTATGTATGTTTCGGTGACCAAACCATCACAGGTGTTTGGTATTACCATGAGTTTACACTTTGATTCTTCGGTCATTGTTCCAAAAACCATGAAACAAACCGCTTTGACCGATAGTATGATGATGTCATATTTTTTCCCGCGTGGGACAGCAAATTTCGCATTGGCTGGAATTAAACCATTGAACACTGCCGGAGATATTGCTCAATTCACGTTCACGGTAAAGGATCCAGCTATTGCAACTGATGCTATTGTTTTTACAATGGATAGATTTGTTTTGAATGAAAAAGATTATGCTAAGGATTTTGGTGGAATTTCTCTTGCTCTAAACGATCCCTCTGTGATCCCGACAGTATTCGATCTCAAGCAGAATTATCCAAATCCATTTAATCCTGCAACAACAATCAGTTATCAATTGCCGAAAGAAAGCTATGTCACTATCACGATCTATAATATGATCGGACAAATCGTAAAAACTCTGATCAGCACGGAACAAAGCGCGGGATATTATTCACTGATGTGGAATGCCGCGGATGATAATAATAGATCGGTCTCCAGCGGAGTCTATCTCTATAAGATCATTGCACAATCACAAGGAAAGAATGTTTTTGTGAATACAAAAAAAATGCTGTTGTTGAAATAACGTTCGATAATTATTACTACAATGAAAAAATCATTCTTCTATTTATTTATCGCCCTGTTGACTGCTGTGTGTACCACAACAGTGTACGCACAGATCGATTCTGTTCATCTTCGTTTGTATAGTGGATTTGGTAAACGTGGCGCAACATATGCCTACCCGATCTATTGTGATGATTCGTTGAAAACATCGGATTCTGTTGTTGCGGGACAATTTACTTATGTGCCAAACAATGTGTTTACCGTGATTGGAATTGATACGGTAGGAACACTGCTCAATGGGAAAAATGTTCTATTCAACGCAGCAACAAAACAGATCGCATTTTCCGTTGCAGAACCGATCACCGGAAAGGGTGTTCTATTTTATTTGATGATTGTTGTTAATATGGCTGCTCAGCCTAATATCACTGAACAATTCAGTCTCTCTATCGCAAAACTGAACGAGGGAACACCATCCGTCGCTTTACAAAATGGTTCATTCCGTCCGATGGATATTTTTATCAATCCTAAAAACCCGCCGCAAAATAAAGTTGTCGGTGATTCGATACTCTTTTCGGTCACAGGAGATTTAAATCTGCCTGTTATTTGGAGTGTAGGCGATACATCCATTGCGTCTATTAATTCTTTAGGAAAATTTGTTGGGAAAAAAGTTGGTCAAACATTTGTAAAAGTTTTAGATTCGCAAGGATTGTTCGATCAGTCAAACATATTTCCGATCAACTCTCCTTCGTTGAATAGTTTAACAATGACTATTCCTGATACGTCGTTCATGCAAAACCTTACGTTTGATCTTCCGATTCGAGTTTCCGATGTCACTTCGCTTGGGATCATTTCAGCGCAATGGAAATTGAACTATAATACAAACTCTCTTGTGCCAAAAGGTGTATTCACTGCCGGGACGTTAGCACAATCATGGGGAGTGCCGACTGTTAATTATGGATTAGGAACAATGGATGTTGCAATGGCGGGTTCCGATACACTCACCGGTAAAGGTATTTTGGCATATGTTCGTTTTCAAGTGAAACGGTTCGCAACTCAAAATTCGAATCTTGATCTGCAGAATATTCTTTTTAATGAATCGATGACTGCAACCGTTGACAATGGTATATTTTCGCCGATACAAGGACCGGTAATCACACTTAAGCCAAATGTTCAAGTAGTGACAAAAGGAGATACGCTGACCTTCACTGCTCTAGGAGGTACTTCTCCATACAAATGGTTTGTATCAGATACAACAAAAGCAGTTATTGATTCCCTTACAGGAAAGTTTAAAGCAATATCAAAAGGAATTGATACACTAAAAGTTTTTGATGCTCAAGGATTCGATGGAGTATTTACAATCAAGATCAACGATTTTTTTGCAGGTATACCAGATACGACGGTTCGCGTGGGTGATTCGGTCGATGTTCCAATTTATATTTCTGATGTTACCGGTCTTGGTATTCTGTCGACACAAATAAAAATAAGTTATGACACTGCAAAAGTGCGGTTCTCGGAATTAATCACGGCAGGGACGATCAGTGTCGGAATGGTTCCGGCTGTAAAAGATTCCGGTTCAATTGTTAGTATGGCATTTGCCGGAACAATACCTATTTCAGGGAAAGGAATTTTTGCAAAACTACGGTTCCATCACAAACAGTTTACAATTCCGGGACAAGCTTCTCCGTTGAACTTTATTGAATATCAGAATAATGAACCGTCACCGGTTCAACCGACGACCACACTGAAGAATGGATCGATCACGATTCTTCCCTCATTGAATACGAATCCTTTCTTTACTAATGCAATGGGTGATGTAACGATCAATGAAGATCAACAATTGTCGTTTGATTACGATGCATCCGATCCCGACAACGATCAAATAAAATTCTTTTTGCAAAATCAACCACTGGGAATGACAATAGATACAGTAACCGGTATGCTGAATTGGAGGCCAAACTTCAATCAAGCCGGGCTCCACAGTTTTGTCGTATTCGCTGTGGATGGCAAGGGGGGGAATGCATCAAAACAGACGAACATTAATGTCGTTAATACGAATCGCCCACCGCAGTTTATTTCAGTTTTAAGGGATACGATTATATATGACACAACAAAACTGTCATTTAAATATTCAGCCATCGATCTTGATAATGAAATCTTTTCATATTCTTTGTTGAATAGTCCGCCAGGCGCAAGTATAGACAACAATGGAAACTTTACTTTCAAAGCATTCCAGAATCAAACAGGATTATTTTATGTATATGTGCAATTGAACGATGGAAAATCGATCGTGACCGATACTGCACATATCTTGGTGTTAAAAAGTAATAGTCCGTTATTCTTTACAAAGACACTTCCCGATACGACGATTAAAGTAAACAATCAATTTTCATTTCAATATTCAGCTTCGAGTGTCAATGTATCAGACACATTGATATTTGGTCTATTCCTTGGTCCTCAAGGTTTAACTGTTTCACCAAAAGGACTGTTACAATGGACACCGGCTAATTTTCAGGGTGGACAGCATCTCATTATTGTAGGTGTCACCAATGGTTCAGGTGGTATATTGGATACAGCGATCATTACGGTTCAAAATAACAATCTACGACCGCAATTTACTTCAACACTTCCCGATATTAATTTCCCGGTCGATTCAACATTGAATTTTAAATATAGTGCATTCGATCCTGACAACGATAATCTCATTTTTTCATTTGTGAAATTCCCTGCAGGTGCAGTTATTCTTCTTGATGGTTCATTTTCATGGAAGCCTTCGGTATCACAGATAGGAAGAGATACAATTGTTGTAGCAGTTAGCGATGGTTTTCTTATTAATCTTGACACGGCAATTGTTACGGTATTTGGTTTTCCGAGGGTTTCGATCTCTCAAAACAATTTTGATTTTGGTTCAATTAATTTTGGCGGATCAAAATCATTATCTGCAACGATTGCAAATACAGGTAATATTCCCTTAACTGTGTCCGCATTTACGGAATTCAATTTAACACCGGATCCCAATTTTATTCTTGATACAGCAGGAATATCATCGATTGCTCCTGGTTCACAAAAAACAGTCACTATAACCTATCACCCTAAATCTGTCGGCGGACAATTTACCGCTTTTGTTTTCGTTACCAACGATCCTAAAAATCAAACGATAGTGTTGACTGCTAACGGTTCAGCTATTGCAAAGCTGGCTGTGACAAAAAAATTATTGGTTGACACGCTGCATAATTCGTTCCTGTCATTGACAGATACTACAAGCGGTGTCAATCGGCTGTTTAATTTCTTTGAACAGAGCGGAATTCAAATTACACTCACAGGGACAGATCTGCGTCCATCGGGAAATGATATTCTTTTGCTGATAAATCCCCAAAAGAAGTTTTCACGACAGGAGATCGATTCAATAAAAACATTTGTACTCAACGGTGGATTAGTGGTTGCACTCGGTAATTCCTCAATAGAAGGGAATAATACCTCTGCACTGAATTCGTTATTGAGAGACACATCTTGGTCAACGAATCTTTCACTTGATTCAAATCTTGTTGTCGATTCGTCGAGTTTTTATTCTGTCCCGGCAACTCCATTATTGACAACCTTTGCAGACGCCAAACACCCGTTTTTTGCAAATGTTGATACGGTGGTGTTTTTTGGAAGTGCAAGTGTTACTGTTACCGGCACAGCAATTCCTTTGATCACTACGACTGTGAATGGAAGAACAATAGGTAATCCAATCCGCACGCAACCTGTTGTCGCAGGGCTTAGTAAGATCGGTAAAGGGAAAATTCTATTGTTGGGTGATGCCGATATGTGGAAGGCACAATCTTCTGCTCAAAGTAACGGTCAGCAAACAGTTCCGAATATTTCGATCAAAGATAATCTCACGTTTGCCATTAATGTGTTTAGTGTAACGGAAGATTACGAAGTTAAACTTCCAAATAAAACATTGAATGAGCAATATCAATTGGTCAGTATTCCGTTCGATCTTGATAATAACGATGTCGAATCAGTTCTCAAAGGATTAGGCGAGCAGAGCCCGTTATCGTGGAGATTGTTCGGTCGATATAATCCAACCACATTGAAGTACCTCGAATTTCCAAATGAGAAATTCACATCCTTCAAACGAGGTGAGGCGTATTGGTTGATCACCCGTGGTGCGTTTGGCCTCAGTCTTGGTAATTCAACCATCATTCCAGTGCAAACATATTATCCAATAAGGATTGGTCCGGGATATTCTATGGTCGGTAATCCATTCCCGTATAAAGTGAGCTGGAAAAATTCACTTCATGATTCAACGCAGAATCTTATCTGGAAATTCGACGGTGAATCATTCAAAGCGGAATCCCTTGCGCTTGATCCATTCGCCGGGTACTTCGTCAAGAATCTTTCAAGTGATAGTGTTACCATTTACATCAATCCTGAAGATATCACCGGTCTTGGAAAATCCGGAAATGCTGTTGCGGCGTATGCTGAAGCGGAGTGGAGAATCAGTATTGGTGCCTCATCGGGAAAATCTTCCGATATAGAAAATTATGCGGGTGTAGCGAAAGGCGCGAAAAATGAATTTGATGCATTTGATGTTGCTGAACCGCCTCCATCACCGACGGATTATGTGATGGTACGTTTTCAAAACAGTTCTTGGAAACAACAGAGTGGATCATATGCATTGGATATTCGCTCCATCAATAACGAAGGCTTGTTCTGGGATTTTGATGTAGTTACTTCAAAAGCACAGGCTCGTATTTCATTGAATCTGGAACAACTCGGCAATATTCCAAATGATTTTGTTATTTATATAGTTGACAAAATGACTGAACGCGTTATGCAGATCGACGATACGTATCTCTATGAATTTTCAATGGTGAAGAATGAGTCACGCCGAAATTTCCGGTTGATTGCCGGAAAGAAAGAATATATTGAGAAAAATACGCAGGGGATTCCTCTTATTGCAGTCGATTATGCACTGATGCAGAATTATCCAAATCCGTTCAATCCATCAACGCAAATTCGCTACACTCTGGGGCATAGCGGAAATATTTCACTCGATATTTATAATATGTTAGGTCAGCGGGTTCGATCATTAGTGAATACAATCCAACAGATTGGGACTTATGAATTGGAGTGGGATGGTAAAGATGATGCAGGAAATACTGTCTCAACAGGGGTTTATTTTTATAAACTGACGGTGATATCAAATGGTGAAAAAGCATTTACCGAAACAAAAAAATTGATGTTACTTAAATAAGTATAGACAAACCATGCGAAGGTTTATCAAATAACTCAATGAACATTCGCATGGTTGTTTAGTTTACGTGTTACGACTTTGTATTGCATTGTCATTCTTTATCCCGTACATTTCCTCAGTAAGTTCACCGATCACGATCACTTCTCAGAAAATTTGATGAAAAAAATCTATATAATTATTTCTCTCTCTCTTGTTTTCACGACACTATTCTATGCTCAAATTCAACCGCCGAAGCGAGAATTTCGCGCCGCATGGGTTGCAACAGTTTCGAATATCGATTGGCCTTCCAGCAAGAGTTTAACTGCGTCCGCTCAAAAAGCAGAAGCAATTGCAATCCTTGATAAGCATAAACAAAGCAATATCAACGCCATCCTGTTCCAGGTTCGGCCGTCGTGTGATGCATTTTATCAAGGTGGACTTGAGCCTCTTTCTGAATGGCTGGTTGGAGTGCAGGGAGGAAATTTAAGTTCATATTATGATCCGCTTCAATTCTGGATCGATGAAGCACATAAACGAGGAATGGAATTACATTGCTGGTTCAATCCGTACCGTTCCGTTGTTGGTTCGGGAAGCAGTGTCCATGCATCTCATATTTCAAAGACGCAGCCCTCCTGGAATATCACCTACGGCGCAAGTCCGTATAAACTTCTTGATCCCGGAATTCCAGCAGTTCAAAATTATTCGTTAAGTGTGATTATGGATGTTGTACGTCGATACAATATTGACGGTGTTCATTTTGATGATTACTTTTATCCGTATGGCGGAATGACCACTCAAGATAGTGCCACCTATTCTGCGTATAAAGGATCATTCAATAATATTGCAGACTGGCGCAGAAATAATGTGAATACATTTATTGCACGGGTGCATGACAGTATTAAAACCGTAAAACCGTGGGTTAAATTTGGCATCAGTCCGTTTGGAATTTGGAAAAGCGGAACACCGGTTCCGGGACTTGATGCATACAGCGTAATCTATTGCGATCCGTTAAACTGGCTTTCAAATAAGAAGTTGGATTATCTTACACCGCAAATGTATTGGGCATTTAGTTCAGCTCAAAATTATGCCGTTCTGATGCCGTGGTGGTCTGCCTATACAAAATTTTACCAGCGACATCTTTATAGCGGAAATGCAGTGTATCGTTTATCAGCATCAGAAAGTAACTGGCCGGCGTCGGAAATTCAGAGACAAATTGATTCCAACAGAATAAAGAATCGTGCAGAGGGTTTTGTCGCATTCAGTTCAAAATCAGTGACCGGAAATTTAAAAGGAGTTCAAGATTCCCTCCGCGCAAATCAATTCAAGTATACTGCTCTGCATCCAACAATGCCATGGTTGGATAACGTTGCACCTCTGGCTCCCGTCAATCTAATTTCAACAGTTGTCAATAATACAGTACAATTGCAATGGCAAAAGCCGGGGACCGCATCAGACAATGATAGTGTCAAATATTTTGCAATTTATCGTGCGCAGTCGCCTGATACAATTGATATCAACAATATAAAACAGATCATCAAAATTACAACGAATGATACGACCCGATTTGTTGATAATGCTGTTGTCAACGGAACATCATACTCGTACCTGGTGACGGCATTCGACAGATTACACAATGAAAGCGAAGCAACTGCGAAGATCAATCTTGTGGTAACAGGTGTAGAAGAAGAGGCTCTGTCACCATTCACTTTTGCGCTTGAACAGAATTATCCCAATCCATTCAATCCGGTCACAACTATTCAGTTTACTTTGCAGAACAGTTTGTACACATCGTTAAAAATTTACGACCTGTTAGGCAGAGAAATCGCAACAGTTGTTGATGGTGAATTGAAAGAAGGGACCCATTCGTATCAATTCTCCGGAGCAAATCTTGCCAGTGGTGTGTATATCTATCGGATCGTTTCAGGAGGATTTGTGCAATCGAAAAAAATGGTGTTACAGAAATAATACAATCGAATTCGAGAATTGAATGTTGAGTTT
Organism: uncultured Chitinophagaceae bacterium; assembly: GCA_964409765.1. GTDB lineage: Bacteria > Bacteroidota > Ignavibacteria > UBA10030 > UBA8401 > UBA8401. The sequence goes on along the minus strand of CAYPEM010000015.1, from coordinate 53,285 downwards.
CGGTTTTAATATTGTCTGCACCGTTAAAAACAAGCGAAAATCCGCTGTAATGAGGCAATTGTAAAAACGTGTATAATTATTTACTTTGTGCATAGTTATTTAAAAGTTGCTTTATTTGTCAAATTTTTCTTAACATTGCGGTAGAAAATATCCCATCGATACAGTGCTGCTGGTAAAAAATCTCTTTTGTCTATATGAACTGCTCGCCAAAAAAAATTAGATTCGTATTTTAAATTTTCCTTTTTCTATCAGGAGATGAGTCTGTGAAATCATTTGCTACTCTCTGTATATTTCTACTGTTCACTTCACTAGCGCTTTCCGGAACGTCTGGAAAAATATCCGGTAAGGTCAAGGATGCACAATCTGGTGAAGCACTTGTTGGTGTGAACATCACCGTAACAGGAACAACCTACGGAGCATCCTCCGATATAGAAGGAAATTTCTTTATTCTCAACGTTCCTCCGGGTGAATATTCGGTGCGGGCTTCATCTCTCGGATTTGCAGCTGTAACTCAGACAAAAGTTCGGGTAAGTATCGATCAAACCACCGAATTGAATTTTTCTCTCAATCAAGAAGTTGTTCAGGGTGAAGAAGTTGTTGTGGTTGCGACCCGGCCGGTAGTTCAAAAAGATGTCTCTTCCAGTTCCGCGAATATTACCAATGATGAAATTCAAAAACTTCCGGTGACAAGTATCAGTGCCGTTGTCGGATTACAAGCCGGAATTCAAGCGGGATTTGTGATTCGTGGTTCTGATAATGCAGATCAAACGGCATTTATGATCGACGGAATGACGCTGCGCGATGAACGCAATAATACTCCCATCACTTCAATTAGTCTCAGTTCTGTTCAAGATGTACAGGTGCAAACCGGCGGATTTAATGCTGAATATGGAAATATCCGATCCGGAGTTGTTAATGTTGTACAAAAAGAAGGTTCGACGGAAAAATATTCCGTCAGTGCTACTGCCCGATATCATCCTGCAACTCAAAAACATTTCGGTCCTTCGGTTTACAATAAAGATTCGTATTGGATTAGACCATTCATCGATCCAGAAGTTGCCTGGGTTGGAACGAAAAATGGTACATGGGATAAATTCGTTCAAGCTCAATATCAGGAGTTTGATGGCTGGAATGCTATATCCCAAGCATCATTGAAAGATAATGATCCAACGAATGATCTAACTCCCGAAGCCGCACAACGATTATTTTTATTTCAACATCGGAAACAAGGTGATATTACAAAACCTGACTATGATATTGATGCCGGTGTTGGCGGACCGGTTCCATTCGGAGAGTATTTAGGAAATCTAAGATTTTTTGCTTCATATCGAAGTCAACGTACGATGTATCTTTTGCCGCTGTCGGAAGACGGATATAATGATTATACAGGTCAAATCAAGTTTACTTCTGATATCGGTCAGGGAATGAAACTGATGGTACAGGGACTCATGGGTGAACAAACCGGTACGAATAATAATAATGCCGGAAACCCTGGGATATTTAAAACAGCAGGAGATATTGCGTCAGTTCTCGATAGAGTAAGTTATATCGATACCCGCATTTATGCGACAGATTATTGGGCACCGAGCGTCATCAAAACAAATAGTTATGGCGCAAAATTTACGCATGTTCTCTCACCGGCTGTTTTTTATGAAGCGAGCCTAAACCAAGTTGGGACAAAATACAATACAAGTCCGGGAACAAACAGGAACATGGCGCAGATCTATAAATTTGGGAACAATTATTATGTCGATGAAGCTCCATTTGGTTTTACTCCAGACCCGAATCCAACCACCGGTTATGGAGGAATACGATTTGGCCTAGGTTTCAGCAATTCGCGTGATACAAGTACGGTAACAACATTCACGTCAAAAATTGACTTTACTGCTCAACTCAATCAATATCATCAGGTGAAATCAGGCTTTGAATTTGTCTATACAGACAACAATGTAAACTATGGACAATATGACAAAGGTTTACCGACAAGCAATCAGCGATCGGTTTGGCATACATATCCAACACGTTTAGGTTTGTATATTCAGGATAAATTTGAATACGAAGGAATGATCGCTAATATTGGTTTTCGCATGGACCATAGCGCACCTGGTGGATACTGGTATGATTTTCTAACGTTCGATAAGGCACTTTCCGGTCCTTTAGCACCGGGTCTTGATACACTGCTGACACATGTGAATACCGAAAACCAAACAACTTTTAGTCCTCGGTTAGGCGTCTCTTTTCCGGTAACAGAATATTCCAAACTTTATTTTAATTATGGCCATTTTTATTCAATGCCGACACCGGAAAATCTTTTCCTTGTTCGAAGAAGCGGGTTTGATAATAAAGTAACCCGATTGGCAAATCCAAATAACCCGCTCCCCAAAACAGTAGCGTACGAGTTAGGATATGAACATAGTTTGTTCGAACAATTTTTGATCCGGGTTGCAGGATATTATAAAGATGTGTCAGATCAAATAAATACTATAGAATATGTCAGCCGTAGTAATGATGTTGCATATTTCCTTTCAGTTCCAAATTCTTACGAGGATATTCGTGGTTTCGAATTAACCTTATCAAAAAACCGAGGAGAGTGGTATACAGGATTTTTGAATTATACGTATATGGTAAGAACTGTTGGTCGATTTGGTTATGCAAAATTATACGAAAGCTCAGGACTTCAGCGTTCATACGAAATTACAAATCGTGAAACAGATCTGTATCAAACTAAACCGGTTCCTTCACCATATGCTCGATTGAATGTTGATGTTTTTACGCCGAAAGAATATGGTGTATATCTTGGCGATTGGAGATTGAATCTTACGGGTAATTGGACGGCCGGAAAATATATTACTTGGGCTGGAGGCGGAGGAAATGCGATACAAGGATTGGAAAATAATGTTCAGTACAGGGATACCTGGGGCATGGATCTGCGATTCAGCAAATCAATTGACTTCGGTCCTGCAAACATCCAGCTTTTTGTTGATATGAATAATGCGTTGAACATTAAAAACTTTTCCGGATATGGATTTGTTGATACAAAAGATTTTGAAGCATACATGAAATCACTCCATCTCCCTGCAGATATCGGTGATCCGCTTCAATATGGAAATGTTCCCGGAGATGATGCGCCGGGAGATGTCCGAAAAGAAGGTGCAGCATATATTCCTATTGTTTCAACAAAATCTTTGAGCAGCGAAGCCAGTCCTTCAACAACGGCATTTTATTATGATCAGACAACAAAAAAATATATGCAGTACAATGGAAGTGCTTGGGTTGAAGCCGACCAATCGAAATTAGACAAAGTACTTGAAGATAAAGCATACATCGACATGCCGAACATGGATTATTTTGTATTCCTTAATCCACGGGCAATATTTTTCGGAATCAAACTTTCAGTAGAACTATAATTATTCACTGTTGTTCAAGCTTGAAGAAACTATGAGATTAATTACTATTTGTATTTCAATCGCCGTGATCACAACATCGCTGCTCGGTCAAGAAGTTCGTTGGCTGCACGTTGGTTCCCTTACTAATTTTTATATGAGTCCCGGAAGTGAAATTGAATTAGCACTCGGTAGTCAGGGAAAACTGGATGGTCAGCAGAATGGGCTTCGGTGGCCGTCTATTTATCAATATCAGGACATGCAGGCTGCGAAGGGGATGTGGATTGGAGTAAAGGATTTTACGGATCAACAAGGTTCATATGCACATAAAGTAGTTCACATTGGACCTCGAGTTCGTGGCGACGGGGAATTCTTCCCTGCGCGTTTTAAAATGATTAGCAAATATGAACCGCCGCAAACTTTTGTTGATGGAAATCCTTCGTATACTGTTGCAGTAACCAACGATTCAGTTGACCCTGCGCTCAAATCCGATCGTATGATCGATAATATTGTACATACATCGATTGGCATTACGATGCAGAGGAAGATCCATGCATTCAGCCAGCAATTCCATGATAATTATTTCATTCACGACTATACCTTTACCAATTCCGGTGTTGTTGGTATCGTTGATAAAGCAGAAGTAAAACGTGACACCGCCACGCTTCGAGGGGTTTATTTCTATTTCCAATACCGTTTAGCAGTGAATGCTGATGTTCGGTATGTAGTGGGAATTAATCCGACTGGGTGGGGCTTGAATACGATGAACGATACTCGGGGAGATACTACAAACCCCGGTGTTGCAACGACATTTTTTCCCGGAAATCTTGATAACGATATTCGTGCTCAAATTTCCTGGCATGGAAAGGCATCATTTGGAACATTCCCTCCTGGGTATGACAATATCGGTGCACCGATATGGACTCCGTTCTATGATAAAACCGATACGACTGGACGTCTCGGGGGGTCACAGTTCGTAGGTATTGCAACTCTTCATGCTGACAAATCTGCAACAGACACTACGGATGATATTGCACAACCGTCAACGACAGCGTACGAAGGTTCGGATGCTGGAAACAATCGAGACAATAGTCAGTATAACAACGGAAAAATGACATCGGAATATGGATGGATGAGCAAAGGACATATGATTCCGCGTCATGCAGACAAAGTTGGACTCAATGGATTTCCCGAACAAGCAAATTCTGACGGCGGCGGCGGCGGTTTTTCATTCGCCAACGGTTATGGTCCGTATACTCTGAAGCCAGGCGAAAAAATTCGGATTGTGATGGCTGAAGGAGCTTCGGGATTGACGCGTGAAGCAAACATTGAGATTGGTAAAGCCTACAAGGCAAATCCTGCTGCTCCTATTACGTACAATGGAATTACAAAAACAAAGAATGAATGGGTGTATACCGGAAGGGATTCTCTCTTCAAAACATTTCGCAGAGCGATCGCAAATTTTAATTCCGGATACACAATTTCTCAACCACCTCTTCCGCCAAAAATTTTTAATGTCAATTCAGGAGCAGGAGCGATCAAAATGTCATGGGAAACGTACGGAGCTGATCCTGCATTAAAAGGATTTGAAATCTATCGTGCAATCGGGAGATCGGACAGTACATATCATAAAGTATTTTCCGGAGATGCATCTGCACGATCGTTCTCTGATACCTCAGCAGCTTTGGATGTTGCACACTATTATTACATTATTGCTGTCGGAGATGCCGCGCAGAATACCGGTGTGGGTCAAACAAGCGGTGCATTGGTAAGCAATCGGTATTACACTCAAACATATGATGCAGCGTACCGTAAACTTTTAGCATCAACAGCATTGGTTGCAAGTAACATACGAATTGTCCCCAATCCTTATCATATCGGCGGATTCTTATATCCAAGCGAGCAGGACAAAATAGTATTCAAAAATATTCCGGCATTCTGTACGATCAAGATCTATTCAGAACTAGGTGAATTGATCCGTACCATCGATCATAATGATGGAACCGGAAGTGAACAATACGATCTTACCACATCATCAAAACAAGTTATAGTCAGTGGCGTGTACATTGCAGTAATCGAATCCCCTGCGGGTGAGCGAGCAATTAAAAAATTCATTGTCATTCGTTAATTCTTTTTTGACCATAAATATTATGAAGAGACTAATCACTGCAATGCTTCTATTGGGTGTTGGCATTTGTATAACACCAGCACAAGAAAATGTGAAACTTGCTCAGACAGGTTTTAAATTTATGAATGTATCTGCTGACCCCCGGGCAGTTGCGATGGGAGAAGCAGTTACATCTGTAACCGGAAATTCCATGGCACAGTTTTATAATCCTGCAGGTATGGCCCGAATGACATCGTTTACTCATGTGGCATTCAGCACGACCCAATGGATTGCGGATATCAATCATCAGCACGCCAGTCTCAGTTTTGCACCTTTTAACGGAGACTATGGTGTTCTCGGTTTTTCACTTCACACCGTCGATTATGGATTGATCGAAGGAACTGTATTGGATCCATCACAGCCGGACGGTTATAGTGAACTTGGTGATGTTTCCCCGACGGCATTTTCTGTCGGTGCCGGGTATGCTCGAGCATTGAGCGATCGATTTTCGGTCGGGGGCAATATCAATTTTGTTCATCAGGATCTTGGCAAAACTCCTCTTACTACTGCCGGTATCACTGATGCTTCAAAACGACCCTCGAATACAGTTGAAGTTCTGTCGTTTGATTTCGGGATGTTGTATAACACCGGATACAAAAGTCTTAACTTTGCAATGAGCGTTCGGAATTTTTCCAAAGAAGTGAAATTCCAGCGTGAAGGATTCCAGCTCCCGCTCATTTTTAGGATTGGAATTTCGATGAATGCTATGGAATTCATAACAGATGATAAAGGTGCCGATCAGCTGCTTCTTTCTGTTGATGCAACACATCCCCGTGACTATCCCGAACAGATTAATATAGGCGCAGAATATACATTACTTAATCTTGTCGCTGTCCGTACGGGATATATGTTCAACAATGATGAGAATGGTTTTACAGCCGGAGTCGGTATCCGGCATACGGTTGAAGGGATCTCAGCCGGAATCGATTATGCGTATGCTCCATTTGGAATTTTTGGTAACGTGAATAGATTATCTATTCAACTCTCTTTATAAATTTCACTTAAAGAACTCTATTATTATGAATCAAACATACAAGATTCGATCATTCTTGCACTCTATCGGACTCGTGGTGGCAATGCTGTTACTGCATAGCTGCGCAGATGATCCTGCAGATTCCATTTATGATCCAAATGCACCGTCAGGTTCAACTCCGATCATCAATTCCATTGCTGTAGTTGGAGGCGGAGACGGACTTGCTGGAGTGTCAACGATTGTTATTTCCGGTAATAATTTTTCCACGGATACCGGTAAGATCATAGTTTTCTTTGATGCAGTTCGAGCTAAAAACATCAGTGCGACAGTAACAGAGATAACGGTAAAAGCGCCGAATTTTTCGAAGGATTCGGTAAAAATCAGAGTCTCGATTCAAGGAGCAGAATTATTCAGCACTGAAAAATATTTTGATCTAAAAGCGGCAGTAGCAGAATTTGGTGGTGTAAAGGCAATTGAAGAAGCATATGGAATTGCATGTGATAAAACAGGAAATCTCTATGCCGCAATGGCATCGAGCGGTATAGGAATAGGGATAAGAAAATATACTCCTGCTGGAGATACCAGCACATATGCACCTCGCGGAGGGGTTGATATTTGGTCAGGTTTGAAAATTGGACCTTCAGGAATATTGTATTCCTGCCGAAACCAAAGAGCGATGTATACGATAGCTCCTGGTTCAAGTCCGGTGTTATTCGTTCAAAAATCCGGTGCAAATTTTTATGATTTAGATTTTGATAAGAATATGAATATCTGGACTGGCGGAACCGATGACAGCGTCTATTCGATCGCGCCAGATAAAACAATTAAAACATTTTTCTTTAAAACTTCTGCGAAGATCAAAACTGTCAGGGTTTACAACGATCATCTGTATCTGGGAGGGCTTGTCGATTCCACAAACGGTGTGTGGCGTGCTGCCATTGATGGTTCGGGTAATCTTGGTTTATTCCAAAAATATTTTGATCTTTCAGCACAGCCCGGTTATAGTTTTAATGGACCAAATGTTTTTGCAATCACGTTCAATAAGAATGGTGAAATGTATGTTGGCACAAATGGTCCTGATGGTGTTTTACTTGTAAAAGCCGATGGAGTTACCATTGAAAAGTATTATCCAGGACTGTTTGTTAAAAATGGAGAACATACTTCTTTCGCCTGGGGTGCAGGACCGGAATTATATATCTCGCGTCGAGATAACAGCGTTACAACAAAAACAATTCTTAAAGTAAATACAGGGAAAGAAGGCGCTCCATATTACGGCCGTGGAGATTTGTAACAAATTCTATTCGATCTAATTCACAATAACACTCACTAATAGATGGAGGATTCATGAAGTCACGTTTATCATTTTTGGTAGGAGTTGTTTTGCTGTTTGCGTTCAGTGCTTTTGCGCAAACAACAAAATATAATTACCAGTTCAAGGGAGCATTTCCTGATACAGGATTTAAAGGAGCAAGCGGCGGACATGGTGTTGCGGTAGATCCGGAAGGAAAAGTTTGGATACAACCGTTTGCCAAACCGGACAAGGATAGTATCTCTGTCGGCGGAGTGAACAAAGCAGTTATCCCTTTGGCCTATATTTTTAAAGCCGATGGTACACCAGCTTCTTTTTCGCCGATTAAAATGATCTCTGTAAGCGGAGTTACCGATACATTCTTTACCGGTAATAATCGCGGTATAGCAAAAGATAAAAAAGGAAACATTGTTGGTTCACGAGGAACCGGCGCATATTATCGTATGAATTACAAAACCGGTGCCGGCATGAATAAAGTCATTCCGCAAGCAACATCACCGGTGATGCCTGCATTCAACGACCTCAATGAAATGTATGTAGCGAATGTTCTTAATTCTGTCGGTCCGATCCGGATTTATGATGATGGTTTTAACTTCCTTGGAAATGTTGTTGATACATCACGTGGGTTCTCCCGAACGATCGGTGTTTCTCCCGACGGCAACGATGTCTATTGGACATCATATACACAGCCGGGTGTTATGATCTATCACAGCGATAATGGTTCACTCGGACCGTACGTGTTGAAAGATACAATTATGTTTGGAATGACGGTTGAGTCAATAACAATTCATCCCGTGACAAAATATGTATGGGTAAGTACCGGTAATGGATTTGCTCCTTCCATTAAAGATTCATTGTATACAAAATATAAATGGAGTGATTGGGCATTCTATGCATTTAAAACTCCAATCACTAGATTTTCAACTCCTGTTGACAGTTTCTTTATCAACGGTGCGAACACAACAATCGATCCGCGTCCCCGTGGTATTGCATTCAGTCCGTCAGGGGATACCGTTTATGTTGCTCAGTTCAATGCCAGCGGTTTTGAAATTGTTCAACGATTTATCGGTAAAGCAGTTACTTCTGTAAAACCGGTTGATGGAATGGTTGCTTCAAAGTTTGAACTATCACAGAACTACCCGAATCCGTTCAATCCATCGACAACGATCAGATTCTCAGTTCAAACTTCCAGTGAACTATCATTGAAAGTATTTGATATTCTTGGAAAAGAAGTTGCCCAGGTCGCTAGCGGAACATATGAAGAAGGTGTGTATAACGTCAGCTTCGATGCAAGCGAACTCTCGGCAGGTTTATATTTCTATACATTAAAAACATCCAATGGTTTTTCTGAGACCAAGAAAATGTTGCTGATTAAGTAATACGTAGATTCAGAGTCATCCGCAAAATCCCGCATTGTCAGCGGGATTTTGTGTTTTAAACCTTTTGATTTGGTTAACGAAAATTGATAGTCGCTTCAAAATTGGGTATATTCTTATTAATAATGCAAAATATATGAGCTTAGAATGGTAGCTATTACTCAGCATAGAGTTGATGAACTATTAACCAATGCACGTAACAAACGAATCGCAGTCATTGGCGATGTGATGATTGATCGGTATATCTGGGGAAATGTCAATAGAATCTCACCGGAAGCACCTGTGCCAATTGTGGAAGTAGAGAGTGAATCTTCGCGTTTAGGCGGAGCTGCAAATGTTGCCAATAATATCGTATCGCTTGGTTCAAGTGCACTACTGATCGGAATTGTTGGAGATGATTTTTCGGGGAAGGAATTCCGCTCCATTCTTGAATCACAGAACGCAGCATCTGCTGGTATCATTACCGATCATTCTCGACCGACAACAGTGAAAACGCGGGTCATTGCCCACCACCAGCATGTTGTACGGATCGACAATGAAGAAAAAAAAGATATTGGAGTTGATATTCAGCAAAAGATACTCTCCGCTCTCGAAAATAATATCGATTCGATCGACGGCATTATCATTGAAGATTATAACAAGGGTGTCGTCATAAAAGATTTGATTCGCAGCATCATAGATCTTGCAAACAAAAAGAAAAAGATCATTGCGATCGATCCAAAATTCAATAATTTTTTTGAATATAAGAATGTAACCGTATTCAAACCGAATAAAAAAGAGACCGAAGAAGCATTGGGAAAAAAATTGACCAATGATGCTGATGTACTGGCTGCGGGGAAAGTGCTTCTTGAGAAACTTCAGGCTGAAAATATTTTGATGACCCGAAGTGAAAAAGGGATGAGCTTGTTTGAAAAGAACGGAAACGTTACCCACATTCCAACGAATGCACGAAATGTTGCCGATGTTTCCGGTGCAGGTGATACGGTGATCGCAACCTTGACAACAATGCTGGCAGCAGGGGCATCGATTGGTGAGGCATCACTGCTTGCCAATTATGCGGGAGGAATTGTATGCGGCGAAGTGGGCATCATTACGATCGACCCTGCAATTCTTCGAGCAACTATTTTTGAACAATAGATTTACATAGGGATCCATGGGGAACGTATATACTCGAATATCACTGGTTAATCAACGGTTACTGTGGAAGCAACAGGATAAAAAAGTTGTTTTCACAAACGGAGTATTTGATATCCTGCATCGCGGACATGTTGAATATCTGTTAAAAGCAAAATCGATGGGTGATATTCTTATTGTCGGTATGAATACGGATGCTTCGGTGAAACGGATCAAAGGGGATCTTCGTCCAATTGTACGCGAGGACGATCGTGCATTCATCCTTTCCCAGCTTGGGTGCGTTGATGCTGTTTGTCTTTTTGATGAAGATACACCGCTGAATCTCATTTCAGCAGTTGTTCCGGATATTCTTGTTAAAGGCGCTGATTATTCAATCGATGCAATTGTTGGAAAAGATGTTGTTGAACAAGCGGGGGGCAAAGTTCAAACGATTGAATTTGTTCCTAACCGTTCTACTTCGAATATTGTTGAAACAATTGTTAACCGATTTTCAAATAGTAAATAATGACAAGAAAAGTATCAAAAATATTTCTCTATTCACTGTTGATACTTGTGCTGTTGGTTGCCGGGACGGTGATCTTTACGCAAACAGCAATGTTTCGGAGTACACTCCGTGCAACAATCTATACACTGCTTGAAAAAGAGGTCAACGCAAACATCTACATCGGCGAGATCAATGGGAATCTCTTCTCCGGTTTTTCAGTAGATACGGTCATGATGTATATCGATGGTGCCCCATTTATCGAAGCAGGGAAACTTTCGGTGCATTATCGGCTGATCAGTGTGTTGAGAAATAAAATCAATATTGATTCATTAAAGCTGGAAAATCCTATTATCCATCTTACGCGATGGAAGAATGGCGATTGGAATGTGGACCACCTTTCGAAATCGACAACGCCGGACGACAGCAGCGAATCATCACTCATCATAGTTGCCAGAAAACTTCAGATCACGAATGCCCGCTTTCATCTGGTCGATTCTACAGGGGACTATACTAAAACATATTCGGATCGCAGCGGTCAGCCGGTGATTAATTACAGCAATATGGAGATTGAACATATTGATCTGGAAATGAATGGAATATATTCCTCAAAAACAATGGATGTTTCTATTAAGAATCTTTCCTTTATTGCAAAACGTGAAAAGTTTACATTGACGAAATTCTCTGCGGACATTAGTCGTACAGAGCAGCAAAGCTCCGTAAAAAAATTAACGATAGTAACCCCCACTTCCCTAATTGAAGCATCAGTAGAATTGAAGAATATCGATGTATTCAAAATTATAGATGTTTCCGATCTCAGGCACTCTCAAGTTGTTTTGAACGTATCACCGTCAAACATTGTTACAAACGACATTCAAAAATTCCTCCCATCATTGGATTTTTTGAAAGGAAACGTACTTTTTGAGGGAGAATTTGAAGGAAATTTTGAGAACCTGTCTGTCAAGAGACTCCTTGCAGAATTTGGGAAAACATCACTTTCACTTTCAGGATCGGTCTCAAATATCTATCAACCGGTTGAATTACGATTGAATATTGTATCGAAAGGAAGTGTGATAAATCCTCCTGATGTTCCAATGTTACTGCCGTACTTTGGAATTCCGGAATACAATGATTTGGGGCCAATTACAATGGATTTTCAATTTGTCGGGAAACCATTGGATTTTTTGGCTATTTCTACGATGAAATCTGCTGCGGGAACTGTTAGTATTGATGGTCAAATGGTTATCACCGAAGACAACATTCACTACAAAGGAATTTTGGCAGGAAATAATGTCAATTTAGAGAAAGTATTTACATCAAACGAATTTGTCTCCAGATTAAATACACGAATATTTATTGAAGGTGAAGGAACTTCACTTGCAACACTCAATACCGATGCGACAATTGAAGTTGATTCATCATCATTTAGAAATATAACGCTGAATCGGTCAAAAATAGAATTAAAAGCGCATCATAAAACGATTGACGGAGATATTTCAATTCAATCACCAAGCGGAGATATTCTCGCCCAAGCCACGATCGATTTTACTAATGATACCATGCCGTCATATAATGGCTTTGCTCAAGTTCGCGGACTTGATCTTGCTCCAATTGTGAATGACAACTATTACTCTTCCAAATTATCTTTCGATATAACACGCTCAGGCAAAGATCTATCATTGTTCGATGCACAATCGGATATGAAGATCGATTTTTATCAATCAAACTTCAACGGAATATCGTTCGACAGTGCAAGAATTCTGCTTACCTGGCTGAAAGATTCTGCAAACCACGATAAATTGACTGTTGCCTCGCCGATTGTTGACGGTGAGTTAGAAGGTACATTTACAATTACCGACATCGTTGATGCAGTTCAATCACACCTTAAAGGATTCGAGAAGATTTATGGATATCAGCGGGGAATATTTGACTCATCGACAGTTGTGTTGAATGACACCATCGGGGATGGTGATATGACCAAGAACAATCAATCATCTCTTTCATATAATCTGCGGATGAAAAATCTTAAACCTCTTTCAACATTTTTTAGATTTCCTGAACTGGATATTGTTGGAACAGCGATAGGGACATTGAGCAGTAACGGAAACTCAGCAGCGTCAACAGGGACGATCTCAGTCTCGAACGGAATCTATGCTGATACAGCAGCATTCATTCGTTTCCACGATACAAAATTAGAGTATGCTATCAACAATATCTCTCCTGCTCAAATCATACAATCAGGGTACTCGCTTCAAATGAACATGCACTTGGTCAGCGATGAGTTTGACATTGATAACACCAAGTTCCGTTCGGCAAAACTTGATTTTGATTTTGATCATCAACAAGGGTCATATGATGCCGCCGTTGATATTGATACGACGATCACATTAGCCGCCAAAGGAACGGTAGAGATCTCAGATTTCCTTAATCGATTTACGTTCAACGATCTGTATGCAAAATATCAAGGACTTGATATCCGAAATGCAACCCCATTTGTTGTTACTTCAACCCGTAGCGGTATTCAGATCGATACCTCAATGTTCATCCGTGGCGAAGAGGAAATTATCGTAAAAGGAATGTATAATTATCATGGAATTGTGAATGCAAATGCAGTGATCAAAAATTTTGCATTGTCCGATATTTTTTTCGTCAATACTTCATCGGAATTCCGGGAGGAAGCATACGCTTTAGGAGGCAGGGTGGATGCAACTGCAAATATTTCTGGAACGATCAAGGATCCAGTTATTATTGCCCAGTTGGAAGGAACAAATATTGCCTATCGAAACAGTAATTTTGGGGATCTTGATGTTGCATTTCGCTATGCGAAGCAGAATGCAGGATTGAAAGTGGAACTTCATCAAGGAGTGGATACTACAATCTCTCGATCGTTCAATCTTGAAGGCAATGTCCCTATCGATCTCAGCTTTACGGCAGTGGAAGACAGAACCAGTCTCTCCGGAATGAATATAAACATCGTTACAGAAAATCTTCCCGCAGAGATCTTTGATGTTTTTGTACCGGAAGTTGACCAAATAACCGGTTTGGTTACAGGGGAAATATCCCTGACAGGTTCATTGAAACAACCGACGCTTCAAGGCTCCGTTCTTCTTGCGAACGGTTCGTTCAAACTTGAAATGACAGGAATTCAATATGCGGTTAAAGGAAAAGTTACCCTTGGCGACCAAAAGATCATGTTCCCGGAATTTGTTATTACAAACACACAAAATGATTATTCTCCGGGATTGGTCAATGTCAGCGGATATATTGCGATGAATGGATTTTCTCCATCGGAGTACCACCTCTCAGCAAATGGCGAACTGTTGGTGCTTTCGAATGCGTCGCGTTCAGTCAATCAATCATTTTTTGGAACCCTTATCGCACAAACAGGATCCAATGGACTACATTTTGAAGGAACTTTTGAACGATCTCGAATCAGCGGCGATGTATTGATCAGCGAGGCTTCCTTGATATTTCCGCAGACCCAGCAGACCAATTCATTATCAAATGCAAGATTTGATGATGTTATTTTTTATGATGATACATCAAAAATATTCTCTGATACTCTCAGTGTGGCTACAATCACCCGAACATTTTCACAGAATATATCCCCCAAAAAAGTTGAACGCACTTTTTTGGATGGATTTGGATATGAGTTGACGATCAAAACACAGGGAAACGTTAATATCAATATGATCTTTAATGCAAACGCTGGTGCCTATGAAGCTCTTTCTGCCGAATTGAATGGCAAAATGGTTCTTAAAAAAGATGAAGCCGGCCAGCAGTTGACAGGAACCATAAATATTAGCGGTGAATCGAACTATCGATTTTACAAAGAGTTCAAAGCATCCGGATCATTGACCTTTGTCGGCGATCCTCAGAACCCTCAGTTGAATATCGTTGCAAAGTATGAAGGCACACATTGTAAAAGCGCTAATGTTACGACCGGGGATTGTGATGAGTTGGAACGAGTTATCGTATCATTAGAAATAACCGGAAATCGTTTGAATCCAAAAGTGAAGATAGGCTTGGCCACTCTCGATCAGAGTAATCGCGAAATTCCACGTCAAGGTGATGTTGAAAACGATGCCATTGCATTCCTATTGACATCATCACCGAACACACCGGGACAATTTCGAGAAGATCTTTCCGCTTTCGATCGTAATAAATTAGGGGAGAAATTAACATCAACGTTGACCGGAACGTTCATCAACAGTATGTTATCCGATCTTGTGATGGAATTCGTAAAGCAGAATAATATTCCATTCGTGAAACGGATCGAATTGCGGAATGTTGAACGGGCAAAACCAGATCTGAATATCAGCGGTGAAGTATTGACCGCTATTTTTAACGTGGGTGGAAACGTACTTTCTGATTTGAACAACACGAATATCAGTATCCAATATCCTATTTTAGGCAGACAGAACCGCAGCTTTATGGCGGAGGTTGAACGAAAAATAGAAAACTATGATATTATTCAAGCGCGGCCAACATATACGGCACGTCTTTTCTACCGCTTTACTTTTTGACCAATCAAATGAAAACAGAACAACTGCGTGAACAGGTGCTTTCGTACTTTGCAAAGCATTCCAAAGACGGTTATAAATCGCGTCAGTTACGTCGGCAATTACGTGTGACCAGCGAGAGAGATTTTCAATTACTGCGCGAAGTACTTCACACGATGGTGGATGATGCCGAATTACGTTGGACGAAAGCCCGAGGGTACCATCTTGCGGAATCTTCCAATAAGATCAACGGTACCATTGTAATCGACAAACGTGGTAATGGCACGGTAACTACAAGCCGCGGTGATGTTTATATCGATAAACAATCAATGGGAACGGCAATTAATGGAGATACCGTTGAAGTTGCAGTCTTTGGCTCACGAAAAGCAAAAAAAGACAGTGCTCCGGTGAACGAAGGAGAAGTTCTGAAAGTTATTTCCCGTGCACACACTGAATTCGGCGGCACATTGCAGCGCAGTAAGAATTTTTATTTTGTCCTTCCGGACGATCCGCGAATGCATCGAGACTTTTATATTGCTCCTGAAGATCTGAATGGTGCAACATCAGGTGATAAAGTTCTCGTTGAACTGCTTGAGTGGGAAGACCCTTATAAAAATCCTGAAGGACGTATTATAAAGACATTAGGTTCTGCAGGCGATCCATTTGTTGAACTACGTTCTGTGATTCAATCGTATCGTCTGCCTACCTCATTTCCCAAAGAGGTGGAGCAGGCTGCTGCTGAAATTCCAAATCAAATCTCAAATGAGGAATTGCAGAAACGATTGGATCTTCGAGAAGAGATCATTCTTACGATCGATCCGCACGATGCAAAAGATTTTGATGATGCTCTTTCAATAGAATTGCTTGAAGGAGGTTCATTTCGTATCGGAGTACATATTGCTGATGTTAGTGCGTACGTTACCGAAGGAAGTATTATTGATCAGGAAGCATTCGCACGCGCGACAAGCGTTTATCTGGCAAATCAAGTAATACCGATGCTTCCGGAGAAATTGTCGAACAACATCTGCAGTTTGGTCCCCAATCAGGATCGTCTTGCATATTCTGTTTTCATGAATGTCACGGACAAAGGAAGAGTGCGAAAATATGAATTTTCCAGAACGGTCATTAATTCAAAACGGCGCTTTACATACGAGGAAGTGGAAACAATCCTTGATAATAAAAAAGGGGAATATTCGGAAGAGTTGACACAGCTATGGGCAGTTGCAAAGATCCTTCGTGCTAAAAGAATGAAAAATGGGAGTATTGATTTCGACTCACCAGAGGCAAAGTTCAAATATGATGACAAAGGAAAACCGGTTGAGATCTTCATAAAAAAACGATTAAAAAGTAATCAGTTAGTGGAAGAATGTATGCTGCTTGCCAATCAAACGGTTGCTGCACATATTTCAACATTGGAAAAAGATGGTGAACAGCTTCCGTTTGTTTATCGCATCCATGATCTTCCGGACAAAGAAAAACTAAAGACACTAGAAGAATTTGTACGAAAGTTCGGTTATAAGTTGAACTTATCACAAATGGCAACGTCAAAAGAATTACAGCAGCTTTTATTGCAGGTTCACGGCACAAAGGAAGAGAATCTTATTAACGAAGTCGCGCTGCGAAGCATGGCAAAGGCTGTTTATTCAGCAGATAATATTGGTCATTTTGGATTGGCATTCGATCATTATTCTCATTTCACTTCACCGATCCGTCGTTACCCGGACCTGATAGTGCACAGGCTGTTATGGGAATATACCGGCGGTATGAGTGAAAAACGGAAACATCAGCACAATAAAGACCTTCCGGAAATGTGTAAACATTGTTCAGAACGGGAAAAAGTTGCTGCTGAAGCGGAGCGTGATTCTATTAAAGTAATGCAAGTGGAATATATGCGTCAACATTTGGGTGCGGAATTCCAGGGGATCATATCCGGAGTTATTCAGTATGGAATATTTGTAGAGATCAACGATATGCTGGTTGAAGGAATGCTGCATGTCAGAGACTTGAATGATGATTATTATGTGTTCGATGAGAAACAATATGCTTTGATCGGCGAACGCCACGGAAAACAACTTCGCCTTGGGGACTCGATAACTGTAAAGGTTGCAAAAGTCACACCGGAGAGAAGACAGATTGATTTTGTCTTGGTAGAAACGGATATTAAAGAAGAGAAAAAAAGAAAAAAGAAAAAGAACGGAAGAAATTAAATTCAACGTTGCTGTGTTTTTTAGATGAAGAACAACGAGGTGGATATGAGAAAAATATTGTTGCTCATTGTGATTTGTGCGTCAATAATGACAGCTCAAGAGGGAAATTTTGGCAAGAATAAAGTCCAATATAAACGCTTCAATTGGTCATTCATTCAAACCGATCATTTCGACATTTATTTTTATCAGGATGGAGCACCAATCGCGAATTTCACGGCTGTTGCGGCAGAATCCGCCTATGCATCAATCAGCAAAACAATGCGCTATCAGCTGAATAATCGTGTGGCGATCATGGTTTACAACTCGCATAACGATTTTCAACAGACCAATGTTATCGGTGAATATCTTGAAGAAGGCATTGGCGGAGTAACAGAATTATTCAAGAACCGTGTCGTCATTCCATTTGAAGGAAATTATAAACAATTTCGCCATGTGATCCATCATGAATTGGTTCATGCGGTGATGAATGATATGTTCTATGGCGGTTCTATTCAGTCAATTATTTCAAACAATATACGAATCCAGCTGCCGTTGTGGATCAGCGAGGGATTTGCTGAATATGAAGCATTACGATGGGATATCAATTCTGATATGTTCATTCGTGATGCTACGCTCAATACGTACCTTCCCCCGATAGAATATTTAGGGGGTTATTTTGCCTATCGTGGAGGACAGTCGGTATTCTATTATATCGCCAACAAATATGGGGAACAAAAGATCAGTGAAATTTTACACAAAGTGAAAAGTTTACGCAATGTTGATGCAGGATTTAAAAGCTCTATTGGTTTAACAGTAGAGGAATTATCTGAACGGTGGCAGAAAGAACAAAAGAAAATGTATTGGCCCGATATTGCAAAACGGGAAGAACCGGAAGATTTCTCTACGCGATTGACCAATCACATTAAAGAGAATAATTTTTATAACACCAGTCCGGCAATTTCCCCACAGGGCGATAAGGTTGCATTCATCTCGGACCGGGATGATTATTTTGATGTGTATGTGATGTCAACAATAGACAATACGATCACCAAAGTACTGGATGGTCAGCGGACGAATAATTTTGAAGAATTGCATCTGCTCACACCAGGAATGAGCTGGTCGCCGGACGGGAAACGAATTGCAATTGCCGCCAAAAGCGGTGAACGCGATGCAATTTATCTTATTGATGTGAACGAAGGGGACGAGGAAAAGATCGAACTGGAATTGGAAGGAATCTTTACGGTTGATTGGTCTCACCAGGGCGACAAACTTGTTTTTGTCGGAAACACATCCTATCAATCCGATATTTATACATATGAAATAGCTTCGAAAAAGCTGACAAATTTAACAAACGATTTGTTTTCTGATTCAGATCCAACGTGGTCATCTGACGGTCAAAAGATCTATTTTGTTTCCGACCGAAGAGAGCATACATCGGCGAACAATCTTCCGGCAAACTTTAGAATTGTGCGGTTCGATTATAAACAATTGGATATCTATTCATATGATCTTACAACCGGAAGCATCACACGGATCACCAACGATGAGAATAGTGATGAAACATCGCCGGTGACATCATCTGATGGCAATAAATTATTATATGTTTCAGACAGGAATGGCACCGGAAATGTTTATGAACGAAATCTTCTTACCAAGGAGGACAGACCAATCACTAATTCGATAACAGGAGTGTACCAATTGTCTCTGTCTGCTGATGGAAATAAACTGGCATATTCTGCTTTAAATAAAGCGGGATTTGATCTGTTCCTCTTGAAAACTCCATTTGAAAAAAAATTGACTGAAACGCAATTAGAGCCGACTGAATATATCAAACGGAAAAATCCCATATCGAAGAAAAATATCGACACGGTAACTGTTGTCACTGCAACCGAATCGAAAAAAGATACCGCAAGTGTCTACGGCGACAAAGTCAGGATCGATTTTGATAATTATGTCTTCACCGATGATGCGGCAAAATCTGGAGAAAGTGATGAACTTCCAACCGTCAATAGTAAACCAATCGCCGTTGCCGGTAATGTAGATGACGACAGTAATTTTGTGGTCAACAAATATAAATTGAATTTTTCACCTGATATCGTCTATGGAAACGCTGCATTCAGTACATTCTACGGCGTGCAAGGAACAACGATGATGTCATTTAGCGATATGCTTGGTGATCATCAAATATATTTTCTCACGAACCTTTTGCTCGATCTGAAGAACAGTGATTATGTGTTGGCATATTTTTATCTACCGGCATTCATTGATTATGGATTTCAGGGATATCACAGTGCACGGTTTTTATATCTTGAAGATCCTTCAATTGGAGTATCATTGTATCGTTTTCGGACATGGGGACTTTCAGGAACGGCTTCATTACCTCTTGATCGGTTTAACCGTCTTGAATTTGGTCTTTCGTGGATGAATCTTTCAAAAGAGAACCTCGATTTTGGCCTCGATTCACTTCGCCAAACTAGAACAATGTTCATTCCTTCACTCAGTTATGTGCATGATAATACCTTGTGGGGTTATACCTCGCCAAACAATGGGTCACGATATAATATCAATGCAATGATCAGTCCATCGTTAGGAAGCAATTCACTTGATTTTCAAACGTATACTGCTGACTATCGAAAATATTTCAAATTTTGGAAATCGTATTCATTCGTCATGAGGTATTCAGGTGGAATCAGCGTAGGAAAAAATGCGCAACAGTTCTTTATCGGCGGAACGGATGGATGGATCAACCGCGAATTTGAGAATGGCGGAATCCCGATCAGGAATATTGAAGATTTTGCGTTTCTTACACCGGCCCTGCCGCTGCGCGGATATAATTATAATGTAAAGAATGGAACAAAGTTCGCGTTAGTGAACTATGAATTACGATATCCATTTATCCAGTATCTTGTTACCGGTGGCGTACCTATAGCGCTTGGAAATATTACCGGTGCAACATTTGTTGATGTTGGATCGTCGTGGACAAAAGAAAGCATGTTTCGAGGTTTTGGAAAAGATACAACCGGAAAAACAGTCACTCAAGATCTGTTGATCGGCACCGGAATGGGACTACGAATGTTCCTGTTTGGGCTTCCGTTGAAGATTGATGTTGCGTGGTCATACACTGGAGATGGTTTCTCGACGCCAAAATATTATTTCTCGCTTGGCGGGGATTTTTAATTACTGCTTAACTACAATAAAAAACCCGAAGATTCACTTCGGGTTTTTTATTGTAGTGTTGTTCAAACATTTTATACTTTCGTCATTTGTTTCTTCCAATAAAGATAGAATGGAATACCAGCAACAAGCAAAAACAATCCTACCATTGAATCTCTTGTTTGCTCAACAATCGTATTGTACACAAACCACGTTGCCACAAATATGAACAAGATTGGAATAATTGGGTATAACGGAACTTTGTAGGAGCGTACTGCGTGTGGTTGTTTAGCACGAAGAATAAAAACCGCAACACCGCCAAGAGCATAGAATATCCATCCCGCAAAGATAACATAAGTGAAAATCTGATCATACGTTCCCGTCAAACACAAAATGGAAGCCCAAGTTCCTTGAATGACCAATGACTTTGCCGGTGTTCTGAATTTAGGATGAACTTCCCCCATATTTTTGAAGAACATCTTGTCTTTCGCCATCGCGTAGAATACGCGGGCGGTGGTCATTGATGTTGCGTTGACAGTTCCAAATGTAGAGATCATCACCATTGCGGAGATGATTGCACCGCCCCATCCGTAAAAGACAACATTCATCACGTCTGCCGCAACTAATTTTGATTGAGCGATCTGACCAATAGGAAGAATGTAGAGATAGGCAAGATTTGTTGTTACGTATATAACGATAACTGCCAATGTTCCCATAATAAGAGCACGAGGAATATTTTTTTGAGGATCAACTACCTCACCGGCAAGATACGTTAATGAATTCCATCCGTCATACGACCATAAGGTTGCAATCATTGCAACGCCGACCGCTGCAAGCAGAGAACCGGAAGAGGGCATTCCCCACAACGGAAAGAAATGATCGACACTTCCTTTTCCTGATGAAAATGCTAAAACAATGATCGCTCCGATCGCAACAACCTTTAAAATAGTGAATACATTTTGGATCATTCCTCCGAATTGAACACCGAAATAATTGATCGTTGTAACAGTGATGATTGCAAGGATCGCGACCATTGTAACACCAATATTCTTCAATGGAAAAATATTACCGAGCAACGGAAGCTGCCATGCTTCTAATTCAGGTCCGAGGTGGGGAAGGTCTACGAAATAACCAAGATATTTAGCAAAAGCAACTGCAATTGCAGCGATGGAACCGGTCTGATAGACAATAAAAGTGGTCCAACCATATAAAAAAGCTGTTAGCTGACCAAACGTAACACGGAAAAAAACATATTGCCCACCTGCTTCCGGTATCAAACTTGCAACTTCTGCATTCGTCAATGCTCCTGCAAGCGTCAGCAATCCGGTTAAGATCCAGACTCCGATCATCAATCCTGGAATATCAACATTGGCGGCAACATTTTGAGGGGTAAGAAAAATTCCAGATCCTATCACGGATCCGATGACTACCATAATTGCATTGGTGAGCGTTAATCGGCGGGCAAGTGTTGTTCCATGCTGGTCAGCTGACATTCAAAACTCCGTTGGTGATGATTATAACAACTATATAAATACTTCGAAAAAAATAGTCATTCACATTGCAAGATGCAATGCATAGAAGAAATTATTTGAAAATTTCTAGCTGGGGTGAAGGAATTTTAAGCGGTAAAAGTACGGTGAAAATAGAGCCGACGTTGATCTCACTTTCGACGGAAATTGTTCCGCCATGAATGTCGACGATCCATTTAGAAATTGATAAACCAAGTCCGCTGCCGCCAAGTTCGCGGGAACGTGCCTTATCAACGCGATAGAACCGGTCAAATATCTTTGCAAGATCTTCCGTTGGAATTCCCATTCCAGTATCCTTAACCCGAACTTTAACATTGGTCCCTTCGCGAAACAATGAGATTTCCACCAATCCATTCTCTGCTGTATATTTTATTGCGTTATCAATTAGGTTCAGGAATAATTGACGCAGCCGGACAGCATCGCCAAGGATCAATGCATCATCCAGTGTGCCGAGAGTAACAGTGATATGTTTATTCTCTGCAAGCATGGTCGAATCTTCGTATAATTCTTGAATGATAGGACGAAGCCACACATCACTGAAATTTGCAGTCGGACGAGCGACATCTGCTTTCGCAAGGGAGAGCAGATTTTCGATGATCGATGACATTCGGAGAGTTTCTTCCAATGAACTTGAAAGTACGGTCCGATATTCTTCAGGGGATTGTTTTTTACTTCGAAGCGCAAGTTCCAGTTCTCCACGCATAATCGTTAATGGTGTTCGAAGTTCGTGGGATGCATCGCTGGAAAATTGCTGGATCTGAGCAAAGGATAATTGAAGGCGACTGATCATTTCATTGAATGTAGCAACTAACCGACCTAGTTCATCATCAACTCCCGAAGATTTTATCCGTTGATCAAGGTTGTGTGCTGTGATTGCGCGCGCAGTTCGTGTAATATCATCCACCGGTTTGAACGAACGAGCAGCCAGAAACCAACCCCCGCCGATTGAAATTACAACGGCAATTGGGATCAGCAGCAAAAAAATTGAAAATAGATTTCCTAATACTTCGTTGATCTCTGATATTGGATATGCGATATACACTTTCATCGTTCGATCCTGGCTTACAGCAAGCCGGAGCGGCTGTCCCTGTGCATTCCAAATAGTGACAAGTTTTGTTATATCCTGAGGCACATCGTCAAAAGTGATATTTTCTTCTTTACCAAGACCGGATTTATACAAGATATCGCCGTTACGGTCCCGAATTTGAACGATCTGTTTCTTGGAAACCTGCAGTGAGTGTTCGTAGATCTTATTCCATAACTCATCAAACTCAACATCAATGGAATCGACATTTTTCATCTCAACTTCGTCGGATCTCCGTACTGCTTCTGTCGATAGTTTTTTATCAATTGATGCTTGCGGTTTTTGCCGGGTGCGTTGTTTTTTTAAACGTACCTTTTTTGCCTGCGGCTCGATATAATTTTTTATGGTGACGACTTCTTGATAGAGCGAACGATCAAGGCTGGAAAGAAGATTTTGTTCAGTGTAAAAATAGGAGACAACAGCAAAACCCAGCAGAGTTCCGCCGACGATAAGAGAATAGTATAGCGTGAGCCTGAAACGAATTGAGCGCTGAAGGTTTTTCATTCAAAAAATTCTGTTAATGATCTTTCATAACATAACCGACACCGCGGATAGTGTGCAGCAATTTCTTTTCGAACTCACCGTCGATCTTCGCACGTAAATGGTTGATGTACACATCAATAATATTCGTCCCGGTATCAAAATTATAGTTCCAAATATGTTCGGTGATAGTGCTGCGATTGAGAGTTTTATTCTTATTGCGGATAAAAAATTCGAGCAGTGAGAATTCTTTCGTCGTTAAATCTATCACTTTTCCATCGCGAATCACTTTACGTGAGACGAGATCAACTGTAAGATCTGCAATCGTCAATACCGTGACAGACTTTTCTGCCCCCTTTTTTCTGCGCATCAATGATCGAACCCGCGCCAAAAGTTCTGTAATTGCAAACGGTTTTACGAGATAATCATCGGCACCGGTATCAAGCCCTTTGACGCGGTCTTCAACGGTTCCCTTTGCAGTTAACATCAATACCGGGGTTTCAATGTTTGACGTTCGAAGTGCGGATAAAACTTGGATACCATCCTTTTTCGGGAGCATGATGTCAAGAATGATAAGATCATATTGATGTTTCAGAGCCAGTTGTTCACCCTTTTCGCCGTCAAAAGCATCATCCACGGAATATTTTTCCTCTTCCAATCCTTTTCGGATCAGTGCTGAGATTTTTTTCTCATCCTCAATGATGAGTATCTTTGCTTTCTGTTCTTTCATAGTCATTCTGTAATTGTTATGATAAAAGTACCCGATTACAAACAAGGAAGCAAGTATTCTTCTTGTAAACATTCGATTTTTCTTAATAATTATTCATTTTAGAACGAATAATCAATCTTGGATATTCAGCAACGTTTTTATATTTTCTATTGTATGAAACACTTATTCCTTCTCTTTCTGTTCTTCTTTTCATTCCTCAATATTTCATGCGGCATTGTGAACTCAGTTGCTGTCAATGCTACAACAAACATTGTAGATTACGGATTAGTCTCAATTTTTGAAGAATCCGATCTGGATTTTGCGGAAAAAGCAATTCCGGGAAATCTCACATTATTAGAAGCTCTGTATCGAGCAAAAGACAAAGATGATGACCATCTTGCCTTTCTACTGGTTCAAGGATATACCGGTTATACGCTTGGATTTGTTGAAGATGTTGATGCTGACCGTGCAAAAGTATTGTATACGCGTGCTCGGGACTATGGACTGAAAGCATTGAAAAAGAACAATCAATTTGCAGCAGCTTTCGAACAGGATCAGGCAGCATTTAAAAAAAGTCTCGAACAGTTTGATAAGACCGATGTTCCCATGATTTTCTGGACCGCAAATGCGTGGGGGAATCTTATCAACGTAAGTATTTCAGATCCTGCGGTGCTTGGTGATCTTCCTAAAGTAAACGCTATGATGGAATTTGTGTTGAAGAATGATGAAACATATTTCTATGGTAGTGCACATCTATATTTTGCGGCGATTCTGGCAACCACACCGAAAAATCTTGGCGGCAAACCCGACAGTGCACGATATCATTTTGAAAAATGTTTTGAGATCGGTAAAAATCAATTCGTTCTTCCGCATGTCTATATGGCCAAAAGTTATTGTGTTCAGATGCAGGATAAAGAATTGTTCCAAAAATTATTGACAACAGTTGAAGAAGCGTCACTTGATTCACTTCCTGAACAACGGCTGGTAAACGCGATTGCAAAACGAAAAGCTAGAAAGTTGTCGGAAAAAATTGATGATTTGTTCTATTAAACCCATTCTCAGAGAAAGTTCATGAAAAAATATATTCTATTACTTCAGATTGTTATTTTCACATCGTTATTATTCTCCCAAGAGTATAAGATTAAATTTGCAACACTTGCGCCGGAAGGAAGTACCTGGATCAACATAATGAAAGAATATGATGCCGCTGTACGCAAAGAGAGCGGCGGTAAACTTGGATTCACCATCTACGCAGGCGGAGTTGCCGGTGATGAAAAAGATGTGATGCGGAAGATCCGACTCGGTCAATTTAACAGCGCAGGAATTACAGGATTTGGAATTGGAGAAATTGCAAAATCAGCCCGCGTGCTTGATGCACCGTTTTTATTTAAAAATACCGGTGAAGTTGACCAGATATTAACGCAATTCGATGGTGAGTTTACCAATGAATTTGTCAGCGGCGGATTTGTTCTGTTGGGTTGGGCAGAGGTTGGTTCAGTCTATATTATCTCAAAGACGCCGGTAACAAAAATTGCTGATCTTCATTCGATTAAAATGTGGGAATGGGAAGGAGATCCTGTTGCGGATGCGACATTCAAAGCGATTGGTATTAATCCGATCCAGCTTTCCATCACGGATGTTGTCACATCGTTGCAAACGGGTTTGATCACCGGTGCGTATGCATCGCCGCTGGCAATCGTTTCGCTGCAATGGAATACCGCAACGAGTCATTTAATGGACTATCCATTGACGAATGCGTCCGGTGCAGTTGTTATTTCAAAAAGAGATTTTGATAAGATCCCAGCCGATCTGCAGCAGATTCTGCTAAAGCATGGCAAAGCATTCATGCGTAAACTGACTGAGCAAAGCCGAAAGGATAACATTAAATCACTTGAAGTGATGAAGAAGAACAAAATGACCTTCAATAAACCTGATGCGAATGAAGTTAAATCGTACGAAGAGATCGGAAAAAAAGCACGCAGAGCATTGATTGGGAAATTGTATTCGGAAGATCTGTTAAATCGTGTTGAAAAGGCATTGGCGGATATTAGAGCGAAGAATAAATAGCGATACTATGAAACCTATACTGCTTGTTGATAAATGGCTTGAAAAAATCTCGGGATGGATTTTAGTACTGTTATTGGGGATTATGATCGCCATGGCATTTGGTCAGGTTATCCTCCGTAATTTTTTTGATTCAAGTATTGAATGGGGAGATATTTTCCTTCGTCACCTTGTATTGTGGGTCGGCTATTTTGGTGCAGTCATTGCAACGGGTGAAGGACGCCACCTTCGTATAGAATTTGTCAGTAAGTTGGTACCGCAGAAGATCCGCAAAATATTTTTCATCATCACCAGTATTTTTGCCGGAGTGATCTGCTATTTTTTGATGCAGGCTGCGATATCCTTTGTGCAATTGGAAATGGAATCCGAATCCACCTTGATCCTTGATCTGCATACATGGTATTTCATTATCATTATTCCCATCGGCTATGCAATGCTTACATTCCGATTTATTGTTCGTGCATTGAATTGGCTTGTAGAGATCTTCCGGGGTAATTGGGAAACAGCGGAGGTAACGCACTAATGCCGATCGTTCTTATTATTCTTGCCTTTGTCGTCCTTATTCTCATCGGAACTCCGCTATTCACCATCATCGGTGCTATTTCTTTATATGGATTCTCTCAAGAAGGAATTGATGCTGCGGCTGTAACGATCGAATTATACCGTCTTGCAAGTCAACCTGTTCTGCTTGCGATTCCGTTGTTCACAGTTGCAGGATATTTTCTTGCCGAAAGTAATGCACCGAAACGTATTGTTGTCTTGGCGCAAACGTTGATCGGATGGATGCCGGGCGGATTGGCAATTGTTGTGCTTATCAGCTGCGCAATCTTTACCGCGTTTACAGGTGGTTCGGGAGTTACTATTGTTGCACTCGGTGGTCTTGTCTTTCCAATCCTTATTTCTGAAAAGTATTCGGAGAAATTCGCTCTCGGACTTGTAACAACCTCTGGAAGTTTGGGACTATTGTTCCCGCCATCGCTTCCAATTATTCTCTATGGAACGTTTGCCGAAGTTTCTGTTGATGATCTGTTCAAAGCTGGTATCGTTCCGGGCACAATTCTTATCATCGTTGTAGCGTTGTACAGTATCCAGCAGGGAAGTAAAGCTCACGTACCCCGGCATCCGTTTGATGCAAAAAAAGCATGGGCTGCGATCAAAGCCATTGCATGGGAAATTCCGCTGCCGTTCTTTATCATCTTCGGAATTTACGGCGGATATTTTACCGCAACGGAAGCTGCGGCGGTGACAGCATTCTACGTATTTGTTGTTGAAGTATTTATTTATAAAGATCTGAAGTTCTTTTCGGATGTTCCCCGAGTGATGAAAGAGAGTATGGTGCTCGTCGGTGCAATTTTGATGATCCTTGGATGTGCAATGGGATTGACCAGTTATTTGATCGATCAACAGGTGCCGCAAAAATTATTTGAATATATCAGCCAGGTTGTTTCTAGCAAGATATTCTTTCTTGTAATCCTAAATATATTTCTCCTGATCATTGGAATGATGATGGAGATTTTCTCTGCGATCGTCGTGGTTCCGTTGATTGTTCCTGTTGCAAAACAGTACGGCATCGATCCGATTCATCTCGGTATTATCTTCCTGGCAAATCTTGAGATTGCCTATCTGTTACCGCCGGTAGGGTTGAATCTTTTTATGGCAAGTTTCCGCTTCAAAAAAACAATTGGCGAAGTAGCAATTGCAACATTACCGTTCATCTTTGTTCTCTTTATCGCATTGATCTTAATTACGTATGTACCGGAGCTGAGTTTGTGGATGGTGCGGTAATTTTGAAAACCATTTTCATTGAAAGTGATACTGCAGATTTTTAGATTAAGAACATCGATCTTTCTCTGTGTAGTCTTTCCTTATGTCTAAACAAACGTCAAAATATGTCTGTCAGTCGTGCGGTTACGTTTCTGCACGGTGGACAGGAAAATGCCCGAACTGCAATGAATGGAATTCATTTGTGGAAGAAGCCACTACTCCATTAAAAGTAGTTCGAAAAAGCGGAGGGGTTGCATCAAAACTGAATGCTATCTCACTCACTGATGTTGATAGCATTGCTGATGTTCGTTTTGTTACCGGAATGGCAGAATTTGATCGTGTGCTTGGCGGTGGAATAGTGACGGGAAGCGTCATTCTTCTCGGAGGTGATCCGGGAATCGGAAAATCAACACTGATGATGCAGGTTGCACTTCATCTAAAAGACAAGGTAATTTTATATGTTACTGGTGAGGAATCACCGAAGCAAGTTAAACTTCGTGCCGAGCGTTTGGGAAAAGCTTCCAATAACATCCAACTCCTTGCAGAAACAAATCTTGAATTGATTACCGATGTGATCGAACAAGCAATGCCCGATCTTGTCATTGTCGATTCGATTCAAACCCTGTATAATCCAAATCTTGAAAGTGCTCCCGGCAGTGTCGGCCAAGTGCGTGAATCAACAGGAATGTTGACGAGAATTGCGAAGAAAAAGAATATCCCAATTATTTTAATTGGCCACGTTACCAAAGAAGGTGCTATTGCCGGTCCCCGTGTTATTGAACATATGGTCGATGCTGTGCTGCAATTTGAAGGTGAAAAACATTATGCGTATAGAATTCTGCGCGGAATAAAGAATCGTTTCGGCTCAACAAATGAGATCGGCATTTTTGAAATGCATGATACAGGACTGCGCGAAGTATTGAATCCTTCAGAAATATTTTTAAGTGAACGAACCTACGGAGCAAGCGGTGCGACTATTGTTGCGACACTGGAAGGGACAAGACCGTTATTAATTGAAGTACAGGCTCTTGTCTCAACCAGCAATTATGGAATGCCCCAGCGAACCTCAACAGGATTCGATCTCCGCCGATTACAGATGCTTCTAGCAGTTTTAGATAAACGTGTCGGTATCAATACTGGGGCACACGATGTATTTGTGAACGTTGCCGGTGGAATCAGGATTGATGAACCTGCTGCGGATCTTGGAATTGCTGCGTCAATCGTATCGTCGTTGCGCGATATCCCAGTCGATTCTCAAACCGTAGCGATCGGTGAAATTGGATTGGGAGGGGAAATCCGGACGATTGCTCATTGCGATAAACGTGTTCAGGAATCAGCAAAATTAGGATTCAAAAATATTATTATACCGAACACCAATGCTAAAAAAATGAAATCGACAAAAGATATTACGATCATTGGTGTTGAAACTATTCAAGAAGCGATCAAACATTTGGTGGGAACATGAATGCAGAATATATGTGGGAAGCCATTCGATTATCCATTCAAAATATGCGTGATGGCAAGGGAGGACCGTTTGCCTGTGTTATCGTAAAAGATGGAAAGATTATTGCACGCGGAACGAATACGGTAACTTCAACCAACGATCCGACCGCCCATGCAGAAGTTGTAGCGATACGGAATGCGTGCAAAGAGTTAAAGACATTCCAGCTCTCCGGATGCGAGATCTATACATCCTGCGAACCTTGTCCAATGTGTCTCGGAGCGATATACTGGGCGCGTCCTGATAGAATCTATTATGCCAACGGACGAAGTGATGCTGCGAAGATCGGATTTGATGACGAATTCCTTTATGAAGAACTTTCCACGAAACTTTCTCAACGAAAAATTCCCACGACACAATTAATGCGGGAAGAAGCTCTCGCCGCATTCCATGAATGGGATCAAAAACAAGATAAAATTCAATATTGATTATGAATACATTGGATATTTTAGGATACGGCGGATTTATTTTTTTGGCGATCTGTTGGATTCCCCAGACTGTTGAAACGATTAAAAATGGACGGGTGGCGATGCAAAAATCTTTTTTGTTGATGTATGCACTCGGCGCCGGCTTGTTGATGGTGCAAGCAATCGGGCTCAACAACCTTCCGTTAATTCTCCTGAACAGTTATACGACTGCAGCCAGTCTTATTAATCTTTTTTACGGTTTATTCCCGAGGAAAGAGTTTTGAAAAAAATCATCCTCGCAACCAATAACCTCCACAAGATCGAAGAGATTCAATCATTCCTTCTGCCGCTCGGATTTGAAATTCACAGTGCTCGGGATACTACAATTCCAAAAACGGACGAAGACCAACCGACATTGCAGGGAAATGCGCTGAAAAAAGCCAGAGAGACTTTTCAATCGACGGGAATACTTTCACTTGCTGACGACACAGGACTGGAAGTGTATGCTCTTGATATGAGACCCGGTGTTTATTCATCTCGATTTGCCGGTGAAAATGTTACCTATGCCGATAATAATAAGAAGTTACTGGAAGAGTTGTCCATTGTTACGACAGATAAAAGAGGAGCGAGGTTTCGTACGGTTGTAGCTATAGTTGGAAATGGAATTGAAAAGACGGTTGAAGGTATTGTTGAAGGAACAATACTTGAATCGCTGAGAGGAGATCAAGGATTTGGGTACGATCCGTTATTTATTCCTACTGGCTTTTCAAAAACATACGCAGAAATGACGATCTACGAAAAGAATACATTAAGTCATCGTGCGCGGGCATTAGAAAAAGCAGTTGAAGTATTAAAAGCGATCTAACAAATGACCGCCATCTGCACGATGACGGTCATTATGATCCATTATTCCAATGTGACTGCTGTTCCGCAAGCACTGACCATAAGCATCGATCCGTTTCCAACAGTCTCGTAATCCAGATCAACCCCAATAATTGCATTTGCTCCCAACGAGCGGGCCTGCATTTGCATCTCTTCCAATGCAATATCCTTTGCTCTGCGTAATTCTTCTTCATAGGCAGCAGAGCGCCCGCCAACGATATCACGAATTCCGGCAAAAAGATCTTTGAAGATATTTGCACCGAGAATCGCTTCGCCGCTGACAAGCCCATAATAATTTGAAATCTTCTTTCCTTCGATGATATTGGTTGTGGTAATAAGCATTATTTCTCCCTATTTGTTCTAGATGGTATCAGTATTATGATAAGTATGCTAAAATTTATCGGTACATAAAAAACCCCAAAACCTTTCTTAAGGTTCCAGGGTTTTGTTTTTTTATTATTTATTAATTCTTTGTAACAGCGGTTTCCAATCGTCCATCGATTTTTACGCCAATACCATTTCCATTCACACCATTCTTTTTGAATCGCGCGAATATTCCTGAAGGACGTTTGAAGAATGCAGGAATCCGTGTTTTCCAGTCATCAACCTTCATATAAACAACAGGAACAAGTAGAAGTGTCAAGAACATAGAACTGGTCAACCCGCCGACAAGAACCCACGCAAGACCGGTTTTCCATTCACCGCCGGCTGATCTTGACAATGCAATTGGCAGCATACCCATAATCATTGTCAATGTCGTCATCAAGATCGGGCGAAGACGTGATTGGCCTGCTTCAAGCAATGCTTCGTAAGTCGACAAGCCACTATCCAGTTTTGTCTGGTTGGTTCGATCAACAAGAAGGATAGCATTCTTTGCCACAAGTCCGATGAGCATGATGAAACCGAGCATTGAAAAAATGCTCAATGCTTTCCCTGATACTGCAAGAGCAATAAATGCTCCAATGATTGCCATCGGAATTGAGAACAAGACTACGAATGGATACACATATGAATCATACAACGCTACCATGATCAGATACACAAACAAAATACCGGCCAACATCGCCAATCCCATACTTCCAAATCCTTCAGATTGGTTCTTTTCTTGTCCCAAATAGACAATTGAAGTCCCTTCGGGCATTTTTGTTTTTGCGAGATCACGTCTGAAATCCTGAACGATAGTTCCCGAAGGTCGTTCAACAGCCTGCGAATTTACATATAACACATTGATACGATCCTGACGTTGGAGTTTTGAAGGTCCGGCTGATTGATAGATCGATGCGAACTGTTTTAACTCAACTTGCTGTCCCCGATTATTCATAAATGTGATACTGCCAAGATCTGATGTTTGTGAACGGTCAAATTCGTCTAAATGGATCCTAATACTGTGTTCATTGTTTCCATCACGGAATTTGGAATCATCATCGCCGGCAAGGGCAATTCGTAATGTTGCACCAACATCTGCAACAGATAGACCAAATTGTGCCATCTTAGCACGGTCGATATCGACCTGCATTTCAGGTTTTCCTGCTTCAGATGAAAGACGAACGTCTGCGGTTCCTTTTATTTTTTCAAGAAGATTCTTTACCGTATCAGCACCTGCCTGTACAGCACTCATTTCAGTTCCGGTAACAGCAATTGAAATTGGTGCTTGATCTGCAGCGCCAAAGATACCGATGGGACTGATGTAGACCTTGAGTCCCGGAATCTCATTGATTTTTTCTTTGATATTCAAACCAACCTGCGTTGTTGAAATTGTTCTCTCATTTTTAGGAACAAGAGCGACATTCAATTGAACAACATTATTGCTTGAGGTTCCGATAAATCCATCGGCAGAAACGCCTACTGTAGTAAATACTTTTTTGATCTCCGGCATTTCAGAGAGAATTTTTTCAACAGTCAACGAAGCTTGATTTGTTTGCTCAATGTTTGCACCGGGAGGCAGTTCAACAGTAACACTGAATTCACCACGGTCAGTTTGAGCAAAAAATTCCACGCCGATCAATCCCATTGCAGGAAGAGCAAATGATCCAAAGAATAAAATAAGAGCAATTGCACCAACCCATTTTTTATGCCCAAGAGACCATTTCAACATGTTCAGATAATGGTCCTGGAATTTATGATAGAGCTTTTCAAATCCCAATGCGAATTTTCCCAGGAGAGTTCTGTCAGTTAATCGCTCAACTTTAGCAAATCGTGAAGCAAGTAATGGTGTTATAGTGAACGATACAAACAGACTCATCAATGTAGAACCTACAATGACAAGAGCAAATTCACGCATAATATTACCGACAATACCGCCAACCAATGAAAGAGGCAAGAATACCACGACATCCACAAGTGTTATTGATAGAGCGGCAAAACCGATCTCATTACGACCGCGGAGTGCGGCAGCCCGTTGTTCTTCTCCTTTTTCCAAATGATGATAGATATTTTCTAGAACAACGATCGAATCATCGACGAGAATACCGATCACCAACGATAAACCGAGCAATGTCATTAAATTCAATGTGAATCCCATTGCATACATGAAAACAAATGTTGAAATGATCGATGAAGGAATGGCAACTAAAATGATCAACGAATTCCTGAAGCTGTGTAAGAACAAGAGCATCACAATTGCAACCATGATGATGGCAAGGAACAGATCGAATTTAACGGCATTTGCTGCTTCCAAAGTAAAGTTGGAACTATCCTGAGCAATATCAAAAACGATTCCTTGCTCCTTGAACTCTTCCTGAATTTTTTTCAATTCCGTACGCACCAGCGCACTTACGTTCACTGCATTAGCATCAGACTGTTTCAGTAATTGAATTCCAACGGATGTTGTACCGTTTACCCTGTTCATCTGTGTGAACTCTTTGATACCATCTTGAACTTCAGCTACATCGGTAAGTCGCACATCACCGCCTTGACGCGACCGCGCAACGACAAGATTACGCAGATCATCTATTGAGGTGAATTTACCAGCAACACGAATGATAAATTGTCCATCATGATCCTTGATCTTTCCGGTAGGGAAATCAAGGTTTGCATTTTTAATACCCTGCGTTACCTGGAGTAAAGAAAGACCGTACGAGCGAAGTTTACTTGCATCAAGATTCACTTGAATTTCACGCTCTTCACCGCCGCTCAACACAACCTGTGCGACACCGGCAACCTTTGAAATTCTGGGCTGCACACGGTCTTTCATGAATTGATAAAATTCGCGAGAGTCCATCTGGCTTGTTACTCCGATACGGAGTACGGGAACTTCATCGATTGCTATTTTTGAAAGTGTCGGCTGTTTTGAGCCGCTTGGAAGTTTTGAAACGATTTCTCCTACTTTCCGTGATGCATCCTGAAGGACAATATCTGTTTTTGCAGATTGTTTGAACTCAACGATGATCAGAGACATTCCTTCAAACGAAGTCGACCGTATGGCATCGATCTTATCGATACCGGAAACAGCATCTTCGATCTGTTTGGTAACGTTATTTTCAACTTCGTACGGAGATGCGCCGGGATAGATCGTGCTGATCGTGATGACCGGCGGTGAGAATTTTGGGAGCAGTTCATAGGTCAATAATGAATAACTGAACAGTCCCAAAACGCCCAGCACACTGAAGATCACTACGATAATGCTTGGGCGTTTGATAGATAATTCGGTAATTGTCATTCTACATAATCCTTATATTATTTTTAGCACCGAGAATAAAATTCTCGGCTTACAGTATTAAATTATTTACGCACAATAACGGATGCATTTTCTTTTAAATTATTTTGTCCGTTCACAACAATCGTTTCGCCTTCTTTGAGACCTGAGATGATCTCAACATTGGTGCCGATATCATTTCCAACTTTTACAGGTCGAAGATTTACAATATTATCGTTCACAACATAGACCTTTGCGCTCTTTAAGCTTCCAACGATCGCTTCGCGGGGT
Organism: uncultured Chitinophagaceae bacterium; assembly: GCA_964409765.1. GTDB lineage: Bacteria > Bacteroidota > Ignavibacteria > UBA10030 > UBA8401 > UBA8401. Next base: position 18,276 of record CAYPEM010000015.1, on the reverse strand, counting down.
ACGATGATATAATCCGCACGGCTTTTCAACGTAAAATTCACGCGGCCGAACATACCCGCTTTTAACGGATGTGTCTTACTGTTATCAATACGCACTTCTACAGGGAATGTATGGGAATCATCACCCTTTGCGGCAATAGAAATTACATTACCCTCAAAGGATGCATCAGGATAAATATCTGTTGTTACTTCGACTTTATCACCGAGTTTTAATTTGAACACATCTTTTTCTGCAACGTTGATCTTCACCTTCAATTTTGAAATATCGACAACATTTGCAACAACACTTGGTTGGGGAGATCCCTGGAGCATTGATCCTACATCAACCGGGCGGGAGGTGATTATTCCTGAAATTGGTGTTGTGATCTTTGTATCACGATATTGACGTCGTGCCACAATGTATTGTGATTCAGCACTTTGAAATGCCCAGCGAGCTTGTTCTATTTGGGATTCAGAGATTGATTTATCTTTATAGAGTGCTTCATACCGATCAAGGTCATTTTTAGCTTTTTCATAGCTCATTTTTGCTGCTTTATAATTTGCTTCTTTTAACTCGTCGTCGACTTCAACAATGACAGATCCGGCAGTTTTATATTCACCGACTTGGACATTCACCTTCACAACACGTCCCTGAGTTTCGGACATAATGACGACATCATTATTTGCCGCAATTGTTCCCATTAATGAAAAATTATCTGAAACGCTCTGTTTTGCAGCAGTAACAACGGAAACAGAGTACGCTGTCGTTATCTTGCTGTTTGCTGATGATTTGGTTTCATTTTTTTCCTGACTGTTCATCATGAAGCCCAGTGAAACACCTAGCAACACCACACTGATTGAGATTAACTTATATTTGGTCATTTGTATTTATCCTTAATATTTTAGTGTAAAGTATTATAAAAAGTTATTCACCAATTGAGCGGGAGAGCCGCGCATTGGATAATTCGTAATCGATCAATGATTGAGTTAAATTTAACTTTGCCTGCAATAAGGCGACTTCGGCATCCAAAAGATCAGAATTGACATTCAATCCTTTTTTGTATCGTTCATTGGTCACGCGATAATTTTCTTCTGCCTGTTCTACTCCTTTGCGGGCTACAGCCGCGCGTTCATTGGTTTGGTTGAGTGTCAAATAACTTTGAGTCACTTCCAATAAAATTCCATCTTTCATTTGTGACAATGCTTGCTCCGTTTGCGATAATTGAGCTTCCGCTTGTGCAGACTGGCTTCCGGAAGTATTCCAATTCCACAGATCGTATGAAAGAGAAATACTCACATCCCATGTTCCTTTGAACTCCGCTTTTGATGGAAAAATGCGTTGATTTGGATTCAAATAATTATAATTTCCCACCAGGAATATCTGCGGATACCAGCCAGAACGAGCAATGGAAAGATTTGATTCACTCATTTTAAGACGGGCATTCATTCCTAATATTTCAGGTCGATTTTCCACTGCTTTTTTGACAAGTCCATTGATATCAGCGGATGTTGAAATACCTGTTTGTAATTGAGAGAGAATTTCAATTTCCGTTGTTAGTGGAAGTCCAAGAGTATTATTTAAGGCAATCATTGATAACGTAACATTGTTTTTTGCATCAATCTGCCGGACCAATGCATCAGATAACTGTACCTGAACTTTTAAGAGATCATTGTTCGTTAATAATCCCTGTTTCATCATATTCTCTGCATCTGCAGCATGCGCTTTGATCTGTCCGACATTTTCATCAACCATCTTTTTAAATTCATTGGCGCGAAATAAATTCCAATATGCGCTTTTAATGTTATAGATTAGATCGGATTTATCTTTTTTGAAATCTTCTTTTGTCGCTTCGTAAGAGGCTTCTGAAATATCTTTTGCTCCTGAAATCTTACCGCCGGTAAATAATGGCTGCTGTACCGTTGCTCGTAACGTGTAATTATTTGTCACATTATCGCCAAGTTGTGCTTCAACCGTATTGAATAGAACGGTTTTGTTGTCTGGCTGAAGAGTGCCGAATGCAGGAAAGTTTAATTTAAATGGATCAACTTCGCTTAATTTGGTGTAAGCCGCATTCAATTTTACCGAAGGTAATCCTGCCGCATTGGCTTCACTTGTCTTTGCTTCAGCAGCAGCAACTTTGAATTGCGATGATTTCAACGCTTTGCTGTTCTCTAATCCTGTTTGAACTGCTTGTTCGATGGTCAATGACAGTTTATTCTGTGCTACCACCATTGAACTGATCATAATAATTGTGATGATTGTTTTTGTACTCATTGCGCTAATACCTTTTCTTTAATTGGTTCATTTAATTTGTTCCTATATTTTGATCTGCCGTCATCGGTCATCATTCCTTCAAAAAAGACTGTAACAGCAGCTTGATACGCCTGGCTTAAATTAAGAGGGAGATGAGAAAGTGTTTCGGGATTGACGATACTCCGCATTGCGTTTGCATACATCAAAACAAATACTTGCACATTCACATCGCTCCGAAAAATACCGAGATCTACACCTTGTTGAACCATAATCGCAAAATCGTTGGTGACTTTTTCATTTCGGAAATTATCAACTTCTTTCCAGAGGTCGGGCATATTACGTTGCACGTCAATATAGAACTGCGGTTTCATCATTTGCATTTCGGTGGTTAGGTACCCGATGGTTGATTTGATCCTGTCGATAAATTCCATTGATGAATCATTTCTAAACATTTCACAACGATTATGGATATTGACAAGTTTTTCGTGTGTGATTGCTTTTACCAATTCATCCTTGCTGGGAAAGAACTTATAAATAGTTTTTTTGCTCATTCCTATACTATGGGAAAACTCTTCCATAGTGACTTTACTGAATCCGTTGGTAAAAAAATATTCTCTTGCAGCTGTAAGAATTCGTTCTTTCAATTCTAAATCGGACAATTTTCTCTCCTATTGCTTTGCAATATGGAAACCTGTTACGTTTTTTTGGTTTCCGAAGTTTCAATAAAAAATGCAGAGTTCCTGCATTGTTTGACGTTATAGACTTAATTATATTGTAGGAAACTTGATTAGTTTCTACGGTTTCCAATATAATTAAGTTTCATTGTTATTACAATGAGATGAAAGAAATTTAATAAATCGGATAAAGAAGTCTTTTCAAAGAACTACTAAATAAATTTACTTTGAAAAAACATAAAAGATGCACTTTTTTCGGTGAATTCAGGCGGGGAATCGGTAAATTTAAACAATATAGCGCTAAGGGGAGTATTTACCATTTTTTGAAAATTAAAAATGCGGCAGCAATGATAAATAAAAATCCAACGATATAATTCCATCGCAATTCTTCTTTGAGATAGACAACTGAAAAGATAGTAAAAACAATCAATGTAATGATCTCTTGAATGGTCTTTAATTCTGCAGCGTTAAATTGACTATGACCATAACGATTTGCCGGAACCATAAGACAATACTCAAAAAAGGCAATTCCCCAGCTTGCTAAAATTACTTTCCATAATGAAACATCCTTAAACTTTAAATGACCGTACCAAGCAAATGTCATAAAAATATTTGAAGCAGTTAAAAGAACGATGGTAAACATAGGTTAATTCCCGGCAATGGATGTTGAAGTCTTGTATATAATGAATAATACTAAAATATTAACAACGGTGAAAGAATGACTTTGCAGGTGAAGGGATAAACACCTATATTTTCACACACTCTTATGGCTAAGACTAAAAATATTGCTCGTATACTTGTTGTTGATGATGAAGCTGATTTTCGAACGATGCTTCATTCACTTCTCACCGCTGAAGGTCATACGGTTATGACTGCCGAAGATGGAGTAGCTGCGATCAATCAATTGCAGGAAAAACCGTTCGATCTTGTGCTGCTCGATGTACGTATGCCGAGAGTAGATGGAATTGAAGTTCTCAATTTCATCAAACAGAATTTTATCGATACGCAAGTGATCATGTTAACGGCGGTGGTTGACGTTCGGATGGCAGTTGATTGTATGAAAATGGGTGCGTTCCACTTTCTTCCAAAACCATACGCGGTCGATGAATTATTATCACTCGTAAATAACGCAATAGAAAAACGCACACTAGTTATAGAGAACAAAGTATTAAAATCTGAACTTTCCCGTTTAGCACAATCCTCAAAATTGATCGGGCAGAGCGTTGAGTTTATGAAAGTGCTGGAATTAGCCGGCAAAGTTGCGCCGAGTGATTCTACGGTGTTGCTTGAAGGTGCAAGCGGTACCGGAAAAGAACTCTTTGCTAATTTTCTTCACAAAAATTCGCCGCGTGCGGAGAACCCATTCGTAGCACTTAATTGCGCATCTATTCCCGATACATTGATCGAAAGTGAATTATTCGGTCACGAAAAAGGAGCGTTCACTGATGCTCAAGCGATGCGTCAAGGTCTGGTAGAAATTGCCCATGGAGGAACATTATTTCTGGATGAAATTGGAGAAGTCAGTACGGTATTTCAACCGAAACTGCTTCGCTTCATCCAGACCGGTGAATATCGCCGGGTTGGAGGAAATAAGAATTTCAAATCCGACGTAAGAATTATTTCTGCAACAAATAAAAATCTTATAGAGGAAGTGAAAGCAGGACGGTTCCGTGAAGATCTTCTCTATCGTCTCAATGTGATCACACTGATTATACCATCGCTGACAAATCGCAAAGAAGATATTCCATTACTTGCGCAAAGTATCCTGGATCGAAAGAATAAACAGACCGTTAAAAAACAGCTCCATGCAGACGCGCTCCAGGCATTGATCGAATATCCCTGGCCCGGTAATGTTCGCGAATTGGAAAATGTACTCGAACGGGCAATTGTATTGTGTAATGATGAGTTCATTCGTCCGAAAGATCTCGCACTGCCATTGCGTTTATCCTCCTCCCAGAATAGTTCTTCCGGAGGAAATGGAAAGATCGGCTCTGCAATCTCCATTCAGGAGTTGGAAACTGAACACATTGCAGCAGTATTGAATAATACAAAATGGAATAAAAATCTCTCCGCGAAAATCCTTGGTATTTCTCTCAAGACACTCTATACTAAGATCCAACAATACAATCTAAAAGAAGCATAAAATCATCATCTCAAGCTCTCTTCCAACGCTGTTCGCGCATCTGTTTTTTCATCGCGGTATTTTACGATCAACGGTGTGTAAAGATGTAATCCATGCTTATGGGCAAACGAGGAATTATAATTCCTTGCACCTGCAACAACTACGGCATTTTCAGGGATAACTACCGATCCATTTGAGTTTTTTTGAATGACCGTTTCGTTGACCAGGTCATACACCGGTGTGGAGGCGTTAAGTATAACTCCGGAACCAAGCACTGCTCTCTTTTGAACAATGGTTCCTTCATAAATCCCGCAATTTCCTCCGATAAATACGTCATTTTCAATGATCACAGGAAGTGCCCCAATCGGTTCGATCACGCCGCCAAGCTGCGAAGCAGCGCTGAGATGTACACGTTCACCCACGTATGCACATGAACCGACCAGCGCGTGTGAATCAATCAATACGTTCTTTTCAACAAATGCTCCAACGTTGATGTATGAAGGAGGCATAATGATGACTGATGATGCAACATACGCACCCTTGCGAATAGAAGTCCCGCCCGGAACAATACGAACATTATTTTTTGCAACTATTTTTTTTAATGGAAATGTATGTTTGTCAAAAAACGTAAATGGTTTTGCCGGAATGACGGAATGTAATTTCCCCAATCTAAATCCGAGCAGAATTCCTTTTTTCACCCAATGATTCACGACCCATTCAGTTTGTTTCTTTTCTACAATTCGAATCGTTCCGTGATCCAACAATGTGATAAACTCAGAGAATATTTTGCCAGCATTTCTTGTCGGTTTACTAAATTCCTGTTCAATTGATTCTTGTATTGTAATCGCTTTTTTCATGCAACATGCTCCACTAACGATAATTCTTCCAATGTACGTCGTAGTTGGAATTTATGATCTAGCGACATCGGAGTTAAAGGCAATCGATACGCTTCGGAGATAATTCCCATCATCGACAATGCGGATTTTACCGGAATCGGGTTCGATTCAATAAAATTCAAATTCATCAGATCAAGAAGCCGTTCATGGATTTTCCGTGCAGCAATAAACTGACTTTCCAAACAAAGTCGCACCATGATTGAAAATAGAGATGGAACTTCGTTTGCAACAACGGAAATAACTCCATCGGCACCAAGAACCATCATCGGAAGTGTCAGCGCATCATCACCGGACAACACCACGAAATTCTCCGGACGATGCCGTAAAATTTCCATCACTTGCGGTATATTTCCAGATGCTTCCTTGATCCCGGCAATCCCCGAAAGTTCTGATAGTCGAAGCGTAGTTTCTGCGTTGATGTTGCTTCCTGTTCTTCCGGGAACATTATAGACAAAGACAGGTATATCTACGGCATCAACGATTGCTTTGTAATGTTCAAAGAATCCTTGCTGCGTTGGTTTGTTATAATACGGTGCAACAGAAAGAACAGCATCAGCGCCAATTGCTCTTGCATGTTGTGTTAATGAGATAGCTTCACGAGTTGAATTGCTACCGGCACCGACAATAATGGGAACCCTTCCATTGGCCTGCTCTGCAACAACTTCCATGACATGGTGATGTTCGGGATGAGAAAGGGTTGCACTTTCGCCGGTTGTGCCGCATGGAACAAGTCCCTGCACACCGTTGATAATTTGATATTCAACCAACCGGCGAAGAGAATCGGAATCGACTTCTCCGTTTAACTGCATGGGTGTTACCAGTGCAGTTGCTACACCGCGAAATGAAAATTGAGATGACATATTTGAATCCCTTTAGTGATGAGTAAATGTGTGTTCAAAGATGAGTTCTTCGAAGGAATGAATTCCCGAGATCGTTTGCGTTAATTCTGCCGCAAGAAGTGCCCCTTGAGCAAAACCAGAACGATTGTGAGCACGATGGATCAATTCAATTTCATCCGCCGGTGAATGGAATAACACAGAATGATTTCCATACACGGTTCCGATACGTGAACTTGAAATAGCGATCTCGTTGGGTGTGATGATCGAAAGATCATTGTTTTTTTTGATCGTAGATTTTCGATTCAGTTGGGACAGAATTTCTTGTGCAATGGTAACCGCCGTGCCGCTTGGTGCATCTTTCTTTTTGACATGATGTGTTTCATGAATAGATACATCGTAATCCGTAAAACCATCCATTAGTTTTGCTGCGTTTCGTATAATTCTGAAGAATATCTGTGCTCCTATGGAGAAATTATTTCCGTAAATAAGAGTACCATTTTGTTTTTTAACAGCAGAAAGGATGTCATTCCTCTGATGTTGCCAGCCCGTTGTTCCTTCGATCAACGGAATTCCTACCAAGCTGCAAATTTCACTATGTGCACGAACAAGTGATGGTTGAGAAAAATCAATACAACATTGGATGGAATGGGTTTTATAAAAATCTGATGATGCCGGCGGAAGAGGAAAACTGGAGGAAAAAACTTCTCTCAGTGAATGTCCACGCTGGACTGCAATAGTCTCAATTTCGTGACCCATTTTGCCATATCCGATCAATGCAATATTCATATTCATCCAATTGGTTTAAAATGAAAAAACGCAGAGGGTTCGCTAAGGACTCTCCACGTTTGAATGAAATGCACCGAAATAATTCGGTAAAATAGATTCTGGCAGATCGTCAATAGCTCATTGTTCCGATATCTCGAAACAACAGTCTGCAAGTCGTATTCTTGCATCCCAAGCATGGAATGGAAACACATTCCATCTTTCGGCGGTACTACCAGCAAACCTTTTCATCGCGCATCATTGAACTGTTCTGTTCTCAGCGTGATTACTCGTGTGCACCGCTCCTCTAAGACTATAGTAATAAACAAAATTGTATTTCAGTTGTCAACAAATATTTTGTATTTTCATGATGAACAACTACGATACCATCGTCATATTATTTGAGAACAATGATCGCAAAACTTGCATTAGAGAACGGAACAATTTTTACCGGAGAACATTTCGGTGCCGAAGGTGAAACATACGGTGAAGTATGTTTTAATACGAGTATCACTGGATACCAGGAGATCCTTACTGACCCTTCATACGCGGGACAAATCGTCACCATGACCTATCCGTTGATTGGAAATTATGGTGTGAACGAGGATGATCTTGAATCAGTAAAACCGCAGGTAAGCGGATTCATTGTGAAGGAATATTTTGATTTTTACAGTAACTGGCGTGCAAATTCATCGCTGGGAGATTGGTTAAAGAAAAACAATATTCTTGCGATCCAGGGGATCGATACGCGGATGCTGACGAAAATTTTACGCGATCAAGGTGCAATGCGCGGCGTTATTTCCACTACAGATCTGAACGACGATAGTCTGATCGCAAAAGCCAAAGCATCTCCGGACATGAATGGACTTGATCTTGCGAAAAAGGTCACCACACAAAAAGAGTATCACTGGAGTGCAATAGATACAACAGCCTATGCATTGACAACAAAAAATGGCGAAACGAATAATGCAAAATATAAAGTGGTAGTATTTGATTACGGAGTGAAGCAGAATATTCTCCGCCGCCTTGCAACGTATGGCTGCGATTTAGTGATCGTTCCGGCAAGCTATTCGGCAGAACAGGTATTGGCAATGAATCCGGACGGGATATTTCTTTCAAACGGTCCAGGCGATCCTGATGCGGTGAAGTATGCAATTTTGAATATCAAAAAACTGATCGGAAAAAAACCGATCTTCGGAATTTGCCTCGGCCATCAACTTCTCGGTCTAGCACTCGGAGGAAAAACATATAAATTAAAATTCGGTCACCGCGGCGGGAATCATCCCGTTAAGAATCTTCGCACCAATGTGATTGAAATAACTTCACAGAACCATGGTTTTGCTGTGGATTGGAAATCAATGGACCAATCACAGATCGAACTGACGCATATCAATCTAAACGACCAGACGGTAGAAGGATTTGAACATAAGCAATTCCCGCTTTTCTGCGTGCAGTATCATCCGGAAGCATCACCAGGACCTCACGACAGCGATTATCTTTTTTCTAAATTCATTTCAATGATGGAAAAACAGAAAAACTAACAGTGCCATTCCGATGCGCAGCAAAGAACTTAACTTAGAACAATACAATTCCGATAAAATTGCAAGCCACTATCTGGATCACTACGATCCGATCTTTCAGACTTGGCTGGACAAAAATATTACACTTCTTGAAGTTGGAGTTCGTCATGGTGGGTCGGTATTACTATGGAAGGATTATTTTCCCAAGGCGCAAATTATCGGAATCGATATAGAACTTCCGAAAGGATTCAAACAGACGGAACGTATCTCACTTTTTGAAGGAAATCAAGCCGATACAAAATTTTTATCCGATGTTGCAAAACAAACCGCACCCGAAGGTTTTGATATCATTATCGACGATGCATCTCATTTAGGTGAGGTGACGAAAACAACATTTTGGCATTTGTTTACTAATCATTTGAAGCCTAACGGATTATATGTGATCGAAGATTGGGGAACGGGATATTGGGAAGATTGGCCGGATGGAAAACGTCTTGATTTGCAACAGTACGCTAAAACAGGTATTCAACCAACTCAATTTTGGATGTACTGGACCAGATTGGCTATGAAGTTACACTTATATACGCCGTTAAAATCTCCAATGAAGAATCACAGCAGTGGTATGGTTGGATTCATCAAACAATTGATCGATGAACAAGGGGCCGGAGACGTTACAAGGGGGAAGGTGACAGGTATGCAACAGCGAGCTTCAAAATTTCAACAGATGATCGTAACACCATCGATCGTCTTCATTAAAAAATCCGGCTCATAACTCCGAATTAAATTTATTGCTCTTTCTTTTGCTCGAAGATCTCATCGCTCAAACCTTTATTCACCTGATAATCTGAATAGATCAACTCGACCATTCCTTTCTTCGGCATACGATTTGGACTGTAAATTTTTTCTGCGAGGGAATCGACATTTTGACTAAAATCGAATTTTGCCGTAATCTTTGACGGTAAGACAAATTTTCCTTCAATGACGGTGCTTTCGATCAGCACTTCGATCTTTCGTCCTTCCATCGGGAATGCTTCCAGTTTCGTGATCGTCCATCGGCTTGCATCTACCCAAACGAAACTTTCGCGGATCTGTTTTCCTTTTTCCGGTTTAGTGACGAGTCGGATCTTATATAACACTTTCCCATCGATCTCTTCTTTTCCCATCAAAGAGGGATCGAATTTTGTCAGGAGATCTCCGGGGTTAAGATCCAATATATTTTTTGGTATAAAGGAGGTTCCTTTGGATTCCGTTTTGAATTTATTCGGCTGTTTAAAATAGATCTTCACGTTCATTTGCGGAACCTTCAATCGTTCCATGTTCACTTTTCCGGTGAGTATCGCAGAATAATCCTTCACCACATCGAAATTCGCTTTAACATTCTGCAATATCTTTTCTGCAGACAGCTCCTGTGAGTACGAGGGTAAAGAACTGCCGAACAAAAGAATAACCATTACTGAAAGAAGTTGAATGGTTCGGGAAAATAATTTGTTGTTCATAGGTTTGTTTAAATGTTCTGAGATTCTTACTTTAGTTTTGATTCTTGGTGAGCAATTACTTTGTTATAGATTGCCATCATTATTGTTCCCGTAATTCCTATAGCGATCATCGAGATCCAAATCATCGACGGATTTCCGGTCGCTTTTGATGTTTGATAGATCCATCCGCCAAATGGATCGCCGAAAAATCGCGCAATAGCAATCGGTAAAAAAGCATATCCTTGATACAATCCCTGCTGACCTTTTGGTGCGATCTCAGAGATATATTCATAATACCGGGGAGCCTGTATCATTTCACCAATTGCGAATGCAACAATACCCGCAGCGATCGTCGGGATGGAAGGATGAATTGCAATGATAACCCAAATGAGTGATGACACCGCGAATCCGATCAATATTGCGGAACGTGTAGGTATATTTTTTGTCAATCGATTGATCGGTATTTGGAAGAGAATAATCGCTCCCGCACCGGCCCATGATTGAACGATCTCATACGGTGCTTCTTTCCCGATATAATCCGTAATATAATATGGTACAATGATGAATTCCTGCCAGAAAATAATCCAATACAAAGAGTAAATGAGCAGAAAAATCATGAATTTGAAATTCCCAAGGACAACAAAAAGATTGGATATCTTTTTCCCCATCGATTCGCTTGATGCAATTTTTTCGCTTTGAACATCCTTATAGAGAAGCAAATTGACGATCAGCATTGCAAAGCAGCTTATGGAAGAAACAAGATAGACGAATTCATTTCCAAAACTATCTCTGACAAAATATGCGATCGTAGGACCGATCATTGCACCGGCATTCACAAGCCAATAATAAATTGCAAATCCGAGAGATTTTGTTTTTTCCGTTGAAGTAACAGCAACAGTTCCAAGAACTGATGGTTTAATGAATGAGCCGCCAAATGCAGTGAAGATCAAGAATGCCAATAACAACCAATACAGCGGAAGTCCTTCATAGACACCGGCAAATGCCGTCATTCCGACTGAACCAATGAGAAAATATCCAAGTCCGAGAATGGAAAATGCAATATTGAACGCACGTCGAAATCCCCATTTGTCGGCAAGCGTTCCGCCGAGAATCGGCAAGAGGTAGATCAAACCGCCGAAAATTCCGGAGAGTGTGCCTGCTTCTGTTTCCGTAAAACCAAGCCTATTGCGTAAATAAACCATAAAAACGATCTGCTGTCCGTAGTACGCAAGTCGTTCAAACAACTCCATTCCGTTGGCAACCCAAAAGGATGGGAGGAATCCCGATTTTATTTCAGCAATGGATTTGGAAATATTCATAGTATCCTTTTTGAAACAGAAAAAGATGAAAAAAATTACGACAAAATATCTTTACGTTTGAAAATTATCAATGTCGCACCCCAAAATGCCGCATTATATGCACCCAAGATGAGAACGGAATCCCTGATACTTTCCCAGTCAAAAGGATCGCGGAGTGCCTGCTGCCAAACATTCATATGTGTCGTAAAAAGCCATGGTTTAATATTCTCGACGGATTCAACAGGGAGAAAAGTGATAATATAAAAAATGGCAATGATCACCATTGTAATAATAATTGGACCGATCGCATTCTCTACCAGCGATGAAATGAAGAATGCTAACGACGCTACAACAAACATCGACCAGATAGCCAATGTGTACGCAAAAAGAAAATGGAAGATCAAATTCGCTTCGGGAAGAATGACGATTCCTTCCTTATCGAGCGCGATTAGATCACCGGTGCCAAAGATCCATACCCCAAGACCAATGGAGAGTACTGCAATTCCAACGACAAGTGAAGCAGTATAAATAAGCGTTGCAATATATTTTGCATTCAATATCCTTGTCCTGGAAACGGGACGAATAAGCGTTAAACGGAAAGTGCCTGCTGTTGCTTCACCCGAAAGTTGATCGCCTGCAACGAGAGCAATCAGAGATGGAACATGCACCCATAATCCATTCATAATGATCTGAGAGACCGCCCAGCCGTTGAACAAATTTCCTGTTATCAAAAATTCCGTCTGCATTGTTCGCAATTGATATTGAATGAATTTTCCCCCTTCGATCCACATGATCCACATAATGACCGGAATGAGAACACCAACGGCAATAAAGCCGATGTAGGTTCTCCATTTGGAGTAGGTTTTGAAGAGTTCCCAGTAGATAAGATTGAGCATATAATAAGATAAAAGTGTGAAGTTAAAAGTTAAAATTAATAAGAAAAAATAATTGTTCTGTTTTAACTTTCGTTCGTAACTTCCAGAAAATATTCTTCCAGGCTGTGTTTCGGCTGTACCGAATACAGTTTACATTTTGCTTGAACCAATTCATTGATGACCGACGGGATTTGCTTCAACGCGACTTGGGCGACAATTCCCTCCTCTGTTTGCGTAATTTCAGTAACGTATTTTATCTTCTGTAAAATCCCCAGTGATTTTTTTACCGGTTCGACTTTGAAGAGAACTTTGTTGGCATTTGTTTTCAATAATTCTTCAACACTTCCCTGTACCAACATTTTGCCTTTGTTGATGATCGCCATACGGGTTGCAACCTGCTCCACTTCGTTCAACAAATGAGAAGAAAGGAAAATAGTGATGCCTCGTTCGGTTGTCAGTCTGACAATCAGTTCGCGGACTTCCTTCATTCCCTGCGGATCGAGTCCGTTGGTCGGTTCATCCAGCATGATCAATTGAGGGTCGCATAACAATGCCTGTGCAATCCCGAGACGCTGTTTCATCCCGTGAGAGAACGTTTTTACTTTATCCAGAGCGCGTTCAGTAAGCCCGACGATATCAAGAGTTTCCATGATCTTTTTATCGGCAGGAGTTTTACCAAGTGTCAGCGAACCGGCAATTTGCATATTCCTGTAAGCGGAGAGGTACAAATAGAAATCAGGTTTTTCAACAATGCCGGCAACATCGTGCAAGGCGAGTTCGCGCTGTTGAAAAAGATCGTGACCGAAAAGTTCTACTGTTCCGGTTGTTGGTTTGATGAGGGAGAGGATCATCCGAATGGAGGTACTTTTTCCAGCACCATTCGGTCCGAGAAATCCGAACACATCGCCGCGGTGAACTTCAAGATTAATATCCTGAGCAGCCCAGCGATTCTTATAAAGTTTTCCAAGATTACTCGTACGGAGAATGATATCAGACATTATAATAAACTGACAACTGAAAATGAAAAGTGGACAATTGTCCATATGTCATTTTCAATTGTCCACTTTCAATTGATCATAGAAAAAATTAATTTGGTTCCCGGAGAATATCGGTCGATTGAATATCTTTCCCCTCGGTAATCTTCGCTTTTGCCGCTTTGCCTTTCAATGCATCTTCGATCACTTTCACATGGCCGACTTTTGTCTCTTCAGCGCCGAGGTCAAGTCCCGTATCCGGATCTTTGATCGGTTCACCAAGGCGGAAGACATCAAATTCCATTCCAACCTTTACGTTACCTTCAGAACCAGGTTTCATTAATAGTGTTCCGTCGCTGTTCATTTTCAAAATTTTTCCACTGAATGGAATTTTAGACATGTTCTCAGTGATCAATTCAACGACTCCATCCACCGCTTCACGGCACGCTTTACCGATATCGGTATCATCCCAACTGTCCATATTGCTGAAATCAATTCCATCGTAATCGAATGCAATGCCCGTTGTTGATTCTTCACCCTCTTCTTTTTCAGCAGCTACAATTTCACCGGTAACGGTATTCACCAGGCGGACATCAACAACAGCGCGTGATGTTTTACTTTTAATGCCGCCGCTGATGAACGATAATCCGCCGGAGACCTTATTCTCTTTCGTTCCAAATTCAGAAATAGAACCGACAACAAGTAATTCAACACCGAGAAGTTTTCCTACTTTTGGAGCAGTTTCAGCTGTTACAAGCCCGCTTTCACCAAGTTTTTGTTCACTCAACACTTTTTCCAATTCCTGACGTTCAATGACTGAAAATTTACCGCTTTTCACCAGTGCAGTAACAAGCATATCGGCAACACCTTCGCCAAGATGATTGTAACTCGTACCGGAACGATTCTCAAAACGGGAGACAGCCACGCGTTTTTTGAGTTGCGCCTGCGAGAAAGAGAACAGAAGAATGAGTGTGAGAAGAATACTTAAGCGTTTCATAATTGCTCCATTATTTAGGGGGTGAATGTTTATGAAGTGGAGGAAATATAGAGAGAATGAGACCCAAAGGCAATGGAGAGATTTCTTGTTTCAACCTCATTTTTTTTCTACTTTCTACTACAATCTTGATAATTTTGTAATTTTGCAATTGTCTTTATGTCCTCTCCGTTAATGAAGCAATACGCCTCGGTAAAGGCGAAATATCCCGATACGATTCTGTTGTTTCGCATGGGGGATTTTTATGAAACATTCGACGACGACGCCAGAACGACATCAAAAGTGCTGGGGATTACACTTACACGGCGGGGAAAAGCGGGTGATGTCGGAGAAACACCGCTTGCAGGATTTCCGTATCATGCACTGGAAACATATCTTCCAAAATTATTGAAAGCCGGACTTCGGGTTGCTGTCTGCGAACAGCTTGAAGATCCAAAATTTGCGAAAGGAATTGTAAAGCGTGATGTGGTTGAAGTTGTTACGCCGGGAGTTGCATTTTCCGATAAGATACTTGAGCAGAAACAAAATAATTATCTTGCATGTGTTGCGCTGCCAAGTGCAATCGCTGCTGCGAACGATCCTGTTGGATTTTCATTCGTGGATATTTCTACCGGTGAATTTTTCGCGTCGGAATTTCCATTCAGACAATTACCCGAAATCCTTTCATCCATTGCACCGGCAGAATTGCTTGTGCAAAAACGGGATAAAGAATCACTTCAGGAATTACTTCGTCAATCATACAAAGGAATCTATACTAATCTTGATGATTGGCTTTTTCAATATGATTACGGTTTTGACAAACTGATCCAGCATTTTAAGACGCAGTCGCTCAAAGGATTCGGCTTTGATCAGATGAGTATCGGCATTCTTTCCGCCGGTGCGGTGATGCATTATTTGAATGAAACGCAGAAAGCGAACCTTGCGCATATTCAAAAGATCGTTCCTTACGCAGTAGATGAAACGATCGTTTTGGATTCCGCAACAAAACGAAATCTTGAAATCACTTCCTCGCTTGGCGGTTCACCGGACGGAACATTGTTTTCGGTGCTCGATAAAACCAATACACCCATGGGAGGTAGACTCCTTAAAAAATGGGTGAGCAATCCATTAAAAAAGATCGAACAGATCCATTGGCGCACCAATGGTGTAACGACTATGATCGGTTCGCTATCACTTCGAACATCGTTGCAAAACGAACTGTCAGAAATTGGTGATATGGAGCGTTTGATTGCCCGTATTGCGACAAGCCGTGCTAATCCGCGTGAAATGCTTGCTCTAAAGCGAATTCTGCAAAGTATTCCAAAATTGAAAGAGATCATATTTCACTTCCAAACTCCGCTTGGGAACGAGGATAAAGTCATCCTGAGCAGTTCGTCGAAGACGAACGTGTCGAAGGATGACTCTTCGACGCACTCGTCAAAAAACGACTCGCTTGCTCAGAGTGACAACACTTTGAGTGAAATTAATTCCCATATTCAACCGCTTGAAGAACTGACCGAAGCGATCACCCGTGCAGTGAATGATGATCCCCCCGTAAAATTAGAAGATGGCGGAGTCATTCGAAACGGGTACAATAAAGAATTAGACGAACTCCGTTCATTGTCGTTCTCTGCAAAAGATTGGATCTCAAATCTGCAGATAAAGGAGCGAGAGAGAACAGGAATTTCATCACTGAAGATCGGATTCAATAATGTGTTCGGATATTTTATTGAGATCACTCACACACACAAAGATAAAATTCCAAGCGACTATATCCGTAAACAGACAATGACGAATGCGGAGCGATATATTACTCCTGAATTGAAAGAGTACGAAGACAAAGTATTGAATGCAGATGAAAAAATTCTTGCGATCGAGTCGAGATTGTTCAATGAATTGCGGGCGTATGTATCGCAATTTGCCGGTGTCATTCAATCCAACGCACAGCAAATAGCCGTCTTGGATTGTTTAGTATCTCTCGCTCAGGTTGCGGAAGAAAATAAATACACGCTTCCCGAAGTGAATGAGGGGGACGAACTCATTATTGACAACGGACGCCACGCCGTTATTGAACGCTTACTGCCGCTAGGCGAACAGTATATTGCCAATTCGCTGCAGTTGGATATTAAAGAACAACAGATCCTCATCATCACTGGTCCGAATATGAGCGGTAAATCTTCGTACCTTCGTCAAGCGGGATTGATCGTATTGTTGGCGCATATCGGAAGTTATGTTCCCGCACAACGTGCAATTGTCGGAATGGTGGATAATATCTTTACCCGCGTTGGTGCGAGCGATAATATCACCAGCGGCGAAAGTACATTTCTTGTGGAAATGCATGAAGCGGCGAACATCGTCAACCGCGCAACGAAACGAAGTTTAATTTTATTAGATGAAGTGGGAAGAGGAACAAGCACATTCGATGGAATTTCAATTGCCTGGGCATTGACGGAGTATTTGCATGAACAGATCGGTGCGCGTACACTCTTCGCAACACATTATCATGAATTGAACGAGCTTGCTTCGCTCTATCCGCGCATAAAAAACTACAAAGTTGATGTGAAAGAATACGGCGATAAAGTTGTGTTTCTTCATACTGTTACACCGGGAACAGCCGATCATTCGTACGGAATTCAAGTTGCGATGATGGCGGGATTGCCGGAAACATTAACGGATCGTGCAAAAACGATATTGGAGAATCTTGAAAACTCTCAATTGACACCGCATAGCGATCATCCGGCGGATGCAACCGAAGTCCGGAAAATCAAACGGAGAGTGTCGAAGATTGAGAACACACCACAGATAACAATGTTCGAGATGAAAGACGATGAACTGCGCGATGCGATCAAAAAAATTGACATCAACGCAATGACTCCGCTGGAGGCGTTGAAGTTTTTAGCAAAATTAAAAGAGAATATGCAGAGAGGATAATTGCATGACCATTCAAGAATTTATCACACTTTTCAAATTCAACTCATGGGCAAATGCCCGCACGCTACAAGCAGTTGATACGTTATCTGAAGAATTATTGTATGTTGATCTGAAAAACAGTTTCGGAAGCATTCACGGAACACTGGTCCATTTGTGCGGAGCAGAGGATATCTGGTTGCAACGGATGAATGGGTCGGATCCCGGAGTGTTTATGAAGAAAGAACAATATCCGACCTATGCATCAGTAAAGACGAAATGGAAGGAAGTAGAAGTTGGCTGGGACAAACATCTGCTTCAATTAACAGATAAACAATTAGCACAAACGCTGACCTTTCATAATTTGAAAGGAGAGAAGGTTTCTCAAATAGTGTGGCAGTCATTGCAGCATTTGGTGAACCATTCCACCTATCACCGCGGACAGATCACGACGATGATCCGGCAGAGCGGGGGAACACCCATTGGTACAGATTTGATCGCATTCTACAGGCAACAACAAAAATAACCTGTTCTATGATGTTCATCTAATTGGAGATCAACAATGAACAAAGAACCACAAGAACGAAAACGGATAAAAGAATTAGAAGTAATGGTTGCAGACTCTATTGAAGAAGCGCATGATACAACAACACTTGTATTTTTCACCGGTAATGATCGTTTAGATTATAAACCGGGTCATTTCCTGATGATCGATCCTCATCAGTTTGA
>CAYPEM010000014.1:44122-84191 GCA_964409765.1 uncultured Chitinophagaceae bacterium | reverse complement strand
TAGAAGTGGAAGTAGGAAATGTTCCGAAGATCTTTGCGCTAGAACAGAACTATCCGAATCCATTTAATCCTACAACAACGATCGGGTTCACGCTTCAGGTTTCAGGAATGACAACATTGAAAGTGTATGATGCTCTCGGGAAAGAAGTGGCAACGCTCGTGAATGAACATCGTGAAGCGGGTGTATATCATCAAAAAACATTCGATGCATCAAAACTTTCGAGTGGGATATACTTTGCCCGATTGACATCAGCAGGGCAAATGCAGATACGAAAATTAATGCTTGTAAAGTAAGAGGAATAGTATATTTGCTAAGTGCTATTAGAAGAAGCGAATATTTCATTCACTTCTTTTTTATTATTTCCAAAAATTCACAATTGCGATAATAGCACAAAAAAACTACATTGATAGGAATTTAGGAAAACAATATCCGAAATTGTGTTATTGCTTATTGAAAATTGATTTCCTGTTAAGAAATATTGTGTTAGATAAATAAATACAAATAAAATGATTCTTAATTTTTTGAATGGATGCTGAATTTATACGAAAATATTCGAACTGAAAAGCATTACAACAAGTTCCAAATAGGGGAAATGCTTTTTGCCGAGTATACTTGTCCAATAGAAGAAGAATCGGTCAGTATTTGGACCCATACTGATTATATTGTTCATGTGATCAGCGGCAAGAAAATCTGGCACACAACAGATGGTAGTTGGAATGCGGAAGCAGGTCAGACATTATTTTTCAAAAAAGGGGCTGCGATTATCGACCAGTTTTTTGATGCAGAATTCTGTCTCTTTCTGTTCTTCATCCCTGATAATTTCATTCGAGAGATATTAAAAGAAATCGGCGATGAGATCATCAGTACACCGCTTCTTGTTTCAACGCAGGATTCCGCAATACGAGTGAACAATGATGTTGCACTATCTGCCTTCTTCCAATCAATGCAGATATATTTTTCGGCAGCCAAAAAACCTTCCCCGTCTCTGCTGAAGCTCAAGCTCAAAGAACTTATCCTGAGTATTCTCCTCAGCAAAAGCAATCCGGCATTGACCTCGTATTTCCTTTCACTAGGAAAGATGACGGTGCCGATAATCAGCGAGATCATGGAGGCAAATTTTCGCTATAATCTTTCATTGGAAAATTTTGCAGAATTATGCCATAGAAGTCTTTCATCATTTAAACGAGATTTTGAAAAACTGTACCGGGAAACTCCGGGGCGCTGGTTGTTGAAGAAGCGACTGGAATATGCTGCAGTTCTGCTTCGGAATGAAACGATGAATATTTCACAAATTATCTTTGAATGCGGTTTCGAAGATCTCTCCCATTTCTCCAAAGTTTTCAAGGAAAAATATGGTATTTCACCCACCGATTTCCGCAAAAAACGACAACGATTGTAACAATACGAAAAAAGTCATACTGCTGCCACACTGAAGGGCATACCCTTTTATTCTTCCGTTTCAGATTCATAACAATCCAGTTGTATTGAACTCGTGAACAAATCAATTGAACCGATGAACAATGTCCCGCGTAGTCTCAATTTGTAATTTGATCCGCTATAAATAATAAAAATTATAAAGGAGAAACGTAGTGATACAACAGTCGGATGAACAATTAATACAATTGATTCACACCCTTGGAAAAGACTTCGAAAGCAGGGCCGCGGCCCATGACAGTGATGATACTTTTGTCGGAGAGAATTATGCCAAACTAAAGGAACATCAGCTTTTTTCTGCAGGCATCCCTGAAGAATTGGGCGGAGGCGGAGTGTCACATCCTGTATTATGTGATATCGTACGCACGATCGCTCAGTACTGTGGTTCCACAGCCCTTGCCTTTTCAATGCATCAGCATTTATTAGCCTCAACAATTTGGAAATATAAGCAGGGACAGGGAGGGGAAGAAATGCTAAAAAAAGTTGCAGCAAAACAACCGGTGCTTGTCAGTACGGGGGCTCAGGATTGGCTTGAATCGAGCGGCGTGATGGAAAAAACAAATGGGGGTTTCTTGGTAAATGCAACAAAACATTTTGCCAGTCAGTCAATTAGCGGTGATATTTTAGTGACAAGCGCTCCGTATCAAGATCCTAATGAGGGTTGGCAGGTATTGCATTTTTCTGTTCCGTTTACATCGGAAGGCATTACGGTGATGAACAATTGGTATACGCTTGGAATGAGAGGTACCGGTTCACACAGCATTAAACTTGAAAAAGTGTTTGTGCCGGAAACAGCGATCACTCTTCGAAGGCCGTTGGGTCTGTTCCATCCGGTGTGGAATGTTATTCTTACAGTGGCAATGCCGTTAATCATGTCTGTCTATGTTGGAATTGCACAGCGGGCGTCACAGATAGCAACCAATCATGTTAAGAAACAAAAAAATTACAAAATGTATCATCCGGCATTGGTTGGAGCAATGCATAACGAACTGACTGCAGCCGAATTACACCTTAATGATATGATTAGAATTGCCAATAACTATAATTTTAAATCGATCGATAAGAATGGTCAGGATATTTTGATCAGAAAAACCAACACTGCAAATGCTTGCATCGGTGTTGTAACGAAAGCGATGGAGATCTCCGGAGGTCAAGGCTTTTTCCGCAGTTATGGATTGGAAAAACTTTTCAGAGATGTTCAGGCTGCAAAGTATCATCCGTTACAAGAAAAGGATCAGCTTCAGTTTACCGGTGAATATATTTTGCGGAATTAAGAGATCAATGATGCAGGACAAGGTTTTTCAAACGAATGTTGCGACGCGCATCACAAGTATCATCAGATCGACGTTTGATGAATTGTCTTTTCAGCATTGCAGCAGTATATTTTCTTGTCACTAATTTTTCATTAATCAGAGGATTTAATGTTACGAAAAGTTTTTTTGTCGTTATTTTTTGTCTTTGCTGTTCTTCAATCACAATCGGTGCAGACTCCATATCCAATTATCTTTGCGACCCAAACACCTGTTGCAGGATTTAGTTCTGTAACGCAGACATTTAACAATCATTATGGTGATGTCGAAACCGCACCGCGCGGCGGCGATTTGATGATACGGTATCCTGACGGAACATTGCGCAACTTGACACGTGAAGCAGGATTCGGGGATTCCACCGTGATGCAAGGAGCAAAGGCTATCGCAGTGCGCCAGCCCTCCGTACATTGGAACGGCACAAAAGCGCTGTTCAGTATGGTAATTGGAAATCCGGCAAAAGAATTTGATTATACAACGTTCACCTGGCAGCTCTACGAAGTTACCGGATTAGGGAAAAATGAAACTGCAGTGGTCACCAAAGTTCAGGGACAACCAACAAATTATAATAACATCTCCCCAATTTATGGCAGCGACGGGAAAATTATTTTTACTTCCGATATGCCCTTCAATAAAGCGGCACATTTATATCCGCAATTGGATGAATATGAAAGTGCAAAAGTGGTTTCAGGGTTATGGAGTCTTAATCCTGCAACAGGAAGTGTGACTCTCTTGCAGCACTCACCAAGCGGATCTTTTTATCCGATTATTGATTCGTACGGACGAATTATTTTTACCCGGTGGGATCATCTTCAACGAGATCAACAGGCAGATGCCGACCGATACGAAAAGACCTACGGTACTTTCAATTATACCAGCGAGGCAGTTAATGCAGCCCGTCTTGATACCACGCTGGAAGTGTTCCCCGAACCGCGCGACGAATCAAGCCATGATTATTCTCCGGAATTGGCAAAACATCGGTTCAATCAATTCTTTCCTTGGGAGATTAATCAGGATGGAACCGGGGAGGAAACGGTGAATCATATAGGCCGGCATGAATTAGGAGGTTCATATACAGAAGGATCGTTTGTTAACGATCCGAATCTTTCCTATGTCATCAGGAAAAATTTTATCAAGAACAAAATTTCTATCCATGGAGACGGAGGACTCTTTCAGATTAAGGAAGATCCGATGAATCCCGGAATATATTATGGTGCAAGCGCACGCGAATTTGCACGGGAAAGTGCGGGACAAATTTTAAAATTTACCGGCGCACCGGATATTAATCCTGAAGACATGGTGTTTACAGAGATAACGCATAAAGCAACCTCTTCTTCTGCTGGTGATGATGAAACTCCGGACTTGAATCACAGCGGACATTATCGTAATCCATTACCGCTGTCAAACGGAGCGATAATCGTTAGTCACACAACATCACAATATCTGAACAAAGATACCGCAACAGGATATACATCAAAAATTCGGTACAACTTTAGATTGAAGACATTAACCCCGGTAACGATCGGAGGACAAAATCTTTTTGTTGCTGATAAACCTCTAACCAATGGAATTGTCCGCTCATTACAATATTATACCGGAGATAAATATATTATTTCACGGACTGATACATTGTGGGAATTAGATGCCGTAGAGGTACGTTCGCATACTGTTCCACCGTTAAAGACTGAATCGCCTCTGCCTTTGGCTGAACAGCAGGTATTCACGGAGGAGAATGTTGATGTAAAAAAAATGCAAGATTGGCTGAAGGAAAATAATCTTGCCCTGCTTGTCAGTCGGAATGTCACTACGCGCGACCGGAACGATGATTCACAACCGTTCAATTTGAAAGTTCCGGGAGGCGTGCAGTCAATCGGAAAGCAGGGTACTATTTACGATGTTCAACATCTCCAGATTTTTCAAGGTGATATGATTCGTGGTTTGGGCGGGCTAGAGGATCCTCGTAAAGGACGGCGCATTCTTGCGCAGGTTATGCATGATTCTAATGTGAAAAACCCGGTGAATGCATCCGGACCCGCGGGAAGCGTAAAAATTGCTCTTGATGGTTCCGTTGCATCTTTTATACCGGCGCATCGAGCGATGACTTGGCAGCTCACAGATCCGAATGGAAAAGGCGTTGTTCGTGAGCGGTATTGGATAACATTTCAGCCCGGTGAAATTCGCACATGCGCGTCATGTCACGGTGTCAACGCAAAAGATCAAACCGGAGCCGGCGTTCCTCAAAATAAACCGGAAGCATTGCGAGAACTGTTGAAGTATTGGAAGAGTTCATTAACAGGGGTTAAAGATAATGGACAAACCGTTACATCGTTTGAATTGAATCAGAATTATCCAAATCCATTCAATCCCTCAACAACGATCAGTTTCACGCTTCAGGTTTCAGGAATGACTTCGTTGATAGTATATGATGCGATCGGACGGGAAGTAACGACACTGGTCAATGAACATCTCGAAGCAGGAGTATATCACCAAAAAACACTCGATGCGTCGAAGCTTTCCTCTGGAATATATTTTGCACGACTACAGAGCGGAAACAAAACGCAGTTGAAAAAAATGATACTTATGAAATAAATCGTGTTCTTCAAAAACTCTGCCGTTGAGTCATTTGTGACCAACGGCAGTGTGATATTCCCCTCTTGCAAATGGCTGGTGAAAGCTATATACTAATCTCCAAGCATCATTCCTTTCGTTTGAACCATAGATTGTATGTCCATTCGAATAATCAAAAATTCATTTCTCTCTTTTGCACTTCTGCTGCTAAGTATTGCCGTGCTCGGTTTTGGCCAGAGCGATTTTCAATTCGAGCAATTGACGACCCGTAACGGACTTTCATCGAATACGGTCAACACCGTTATTCAAGATTCAAAAGGCTTTCTTTGGTTTGGAACTGAAACCGGTTTGAACCGGTACGATGGATATCGTATCAAAATCTATCAACATAACCGATATGATTTGAATAGTCTTTCCAACAATTATATCTGGTCTTTGTGTGAGGACTCGGCAGGAAATATCTGGATAGCAACTGATGGCGGAGGAGTGAATAAATTAAATCCTCAGACAGAAATATTTACACGATTCCAGCATAATGAAAACGACAATACATCGCTCAGTACCGATATTGTTCAGGTTGTGCACTGTGACCGCAAAGGGAATCTTTGGGTCGGTACATGGGATGGCGGCGTGAATCGTTTGCAAAAGAACAACAATAGATTTACCCGCTTCTTGCACGATCCGAAAAACCCAAAATCGCTTAGTAATAATAAAATTCATTTTATCAAAGAAGATTCCGAAGGGAATATCTGGATTGGAACCGACGGCGGCGGGTTGAATCTTTTTGATCCTTCAACTGATTCATTCACGTCATATAAACACGATCCGAAAAATCCGAACTCTCTTAGTTTCGATATGGTAACCGATTTGGTGGAAGACACGGAAGGGAATCTGTGGATTACGACGTACGGTGAAGGGTTAAATTTGTTTGAAAGGAAAAGCGGAAAGTTTTTACACTTTAAGCTTGAAGGAAAAGATGTCAAAGCATCGTCCAATGTCTTCTGGAAAATAATCCAGGATAGCAGAGGACTGCTGTGGATTACCATCCAAACAGAAGGGCTGGCAATTTTTGACCCCGCGGTAAGATCATTTACATGGATCAAGGAGAACAAAAATATAAAGGGGGGCTTGCAGGCGAACCTTCTGCAAAAAGTTTTTGAAGACCGGTCCAATGTTTTGTGGGTTACGACTGTTGGAAAGGGAGTGCTTAAAACAGACCGCAAACTACCGGTGTTTACAACAATACAAAACATTCCCGGGAATGCCAGCACGGTGCCGTCTGAGTTTTTTTATTCATTGTGTGAAGACAGGAACGGCGATATTCTTGCTGGAACGCTTGCGTCAGGAGTGGTCCGGCTTGACCCGCAATTTCATGTGATGAAAAAATATCCGGTGAACACGCCAAGCGGTGTGGCTGGAGAATATGCACGATCAATGTTCCGGGACAGCGATAACACTATCTGGGTTGGAACATATTATGGAAAGCTGAACAAATTAAATCGAAAGAACGATACATTCGAACATATTGATCTGGATTTCCTAAAAGAGAATCCGATGCGCAATTTTGTTCGTTCCATTATTGAAGACAGCGAAGGGAAACTGTGGTTTGGTTCACAAGGCGGCGGCGGAATTACATCATACGATAAAAAGAAAAAGTGGACATACTTTATACCTTCAGATACATCGGTGATTTCGTTAAGCGGGTATGATGTCCTCTCAATTCGGGAGGACAGCAAAGGATATTTATGGGTTGGGACACAAAGTTACGGTTTGAGCAGAATCGACCGTTCAACAGGAAAAGTGAAAAAATATTTTCACGATGCAGCTAACCTGCGCTCAATTCCCGATAATTCTGTCCCTGAATTATTCGTTGACTCGCGAGGAAATCTGTGGATTGGGACTGCATCTTCAGGTCTTGCGCGGTATGATTATGAAACAGATTCTTTTGATGTCTATACCACTGCGGATGGATTGTCAGGCAATTCCATTTGCGGGATACTTGAAGACGATCACGGAAATCTCTGGATCAGCACAATGAATGCATTAACAAGATTCAATCCTGAAACAAAAGAGAGCAAAAATTTTGATTACTATAACGGTATCCGTTCTGAAGAATTCCTTTTTTCATCTAAACTTAAAATATCAGACGGAAGAATGTTGTTTGGAGGGACTGAGGGAATTACGTTGTTTCACCCGGATAGTGTAAAAGAACAGGCGGGAGATCCGCCGATAGCAATTACGTCATTTAAGATTTTTAATAAGGAAGTGAAGCTGCCGGAAAATATTGTGTATCTTGACACAATCCATCTTGATTATACGGACAATTTTTTCTCGTTTGAATTTGCCTCGCTTGATTTTACCATGCCTGAGCGTACAGAATATTCTTACATCCTTGAAGGAGTTGATAAAGAATGGAATGAAGCGGGGCGTGTTTCGTTCGCAAATTATACGCACGTCGATCCGGGCAGTTATACCTTCAAAGTCCGCAGAACAAATGGGAAAAAGACAGCATCAGTTGCAGTAATAATCGAACCGCCATTTTGGATGACATCGTGGTTCCGGCTGATATTCGTTTTAGGATTTTTATCAATTGGACCGGTTATTTATTTCCGCCGCGTCGGCCAATTGCAGAAAGAAACGAAACGGCAGGAGGAATTTTCAAAACAATTGATAAACTCGCAGGAGGATGAGCGAAAAAGGATTGCATCGGAATTGCATGACAGTTTGGGACAGAATCTTCTATACATAAAAAATTCCGCAGTACTCGGAACGAACAAAAGTGATCTTAACCGATATACTGATATCAGCGAAACCGCTTCATCATCCATTGAAGAAGTGCGCCGGATCGCGTATAATCTTTTTCCGTATCAATTGGATCGGATGGGATTGACCAAAGCGATCGAATCCGTTGTGCGGACAATCGGTGATTCATCGCAAATCCAAATCGACAGTGATATTCAAAATATAGACGGGATCTTCAGCAAAGAACAGGAATCGAGTATCTTCAGAATTGTCCAGGAATGTCTGAATAATGTTATCAAGCATTCCGGTGCCGATTCTGGAATGGTGGGTATAAGGAAAAACGACGGAACACTCACCATCACAATCGGTGATAACGGTAGCGGATTCAACAATGAGCTGATGAAAAATGAATCAAAAGGATTCGGGCTGAAGAATATTCAAAACCGTATTCTGCTGCTTCACGGAAATATAGTTTATACCAGATCGAACGAATTTAAAACTCTCATAACAATTACGCTGCCGATAGTACGGTGAATAAAAAATACTAAGATTGATGAGCCGAAACTTCTCGTTGAAATTTACTTTGCTTCGTTGCAAAGGTGCAATGCGGTTTTTAACCATCGCACCTGTATATATTACCATCTTTACTGCAGTACTTCCGATTGATCTGTTTACTCAAGCAGTACCTGTTCGTTTCCGTCGTTATTCTGTTGCTGATGGACTGTCTCAGCAAGTGGTGAACGCCATTGTGCAAGATCAGCAAGGGTTTACCTGGTTTGGCACTCAGGATGGATTAAACCGATTTGATGGATATTCATTCACCGTGTTCCATTCCCCCATCGATACATCCAACAATTTGAAGAACAATATTATTTCTCGTCTTCTCTGCACTTCCGACGGTAAGATATGGGCCGGGACCTTTGACGGCGGCGTTAGCGTGTACGATCCGAAAAAAAAAATCTACACTACCTATCACCACAAACTGGATGATCCTTCTTCGCTCAAAACGAATAATATCGCCGCCCTGTATGAAGACCGTAACAACGATATGTGGATCGGTGTTTGGAACGGCGGCTTGAGTAAACTGAATACGATTGCGGGAAACGGACAGTTTGTTCATTATCTCCACGATCCGAATGTTGCGTCGTCGCTTAGCGATAATCGTGTTTCTTCAATCATTGAAGACCGAGAGGGAAATCTTTGGGTGGGAACATGGAACGGACTCAATCGGATGGAACGTGACGGACGCTTTACCAAATATTTCCACGCGAATAATGATCCGACCTCACTCGGCGGCGACATGGTGTGGTCACTCACACGCGATTCTACCGGATGCATCTGGGTTGGAACATGGGACGGCGGTGTGAGCCGTTACGATCCGACGACAAATAAATTCTATGTCTATAAAAATAATCCGTCGCGGCCCAACAGTTTAAGCAGCAGCCGCATACGGTGCGTTTACACAGACCGGAATGGAATTGTGTGGGTAGGAACATACGACACCGGACTTGATCGGTACGATCAAGTAAGCGATGGTTTTATTCATCATCGTAATATTCCAAACGATCCGTCAAGTCTTCCTGATGATGAAATCCAATCATTAATGCAGGATGTCTCCGGAACATTCTGGATCGGCACAGCATCGGGTATTGCTAACACAAATCCGTACCGGCATAAGTTTCCGCTGCTCAAGTTCCCCGATAATATACCCCGTGCGTCATTCAATCAGCTTCGAGCGCTTTGTGTAGACCGCAGCGGCGATCTCTGGTGTGGAACGAGAGGAGGTGGGTTGGTGTATGTTCCCGAAGGTTCAAACAAATTTATCCGGTTTCAATATTCACCAAACGATCCAAATTCTCTCAGCCATAATTTTGTAAGTGTTCTCTGCGAACAGCGTAATGATACATTATGGATAGGTACGCAAGGAGGCGGATTGAATAGAATGGATAAAAAGACTGGACGATTCACCCGCTACCTGCATGATCCAAATGATCCTTCAAGTATCTCATCAAATAATATTGCCAGTATGGTTGAATCGTCTGATGGTTCTCTCTGGATTGGAACAGATGGAGCGGGACTTGATCGATTGGATTCGAAGACGGGAAAATTTTCACATTTTCGAAATGTTGCAGGAGATTCAACATCGTTGAGCGGTAATTATGTATGGGCCCTGCTTGAAGATAATAAGAAAAATTTATGGATTGGCACGTGGGGAGCAGGATTGTGCCTATTTGATACGAAAACTCAGAAATTTAAACGTTACCGTCACATACCTGGTGATTCAACAACGCTTGCGGCCAGTACTGTTCTTAGCATGAAACAAAACCATCTCGGGCAGATTTTAGCGGGGACAACCGATGGGTTGAGTCTTTTCGATTATTCTACAAATAAATTTATTACGTACTCCAATCGGCATGGTATTGGAGACCACACAATCAACTCAATTGCAATTGATAGAAATAACTTTGTTTGGGTTGCAACAAATCGCGGTATATCCCGGTTTAACGAGCGGGAACAATCGTTCAAAAACTACTCAGTCGCCGACGGCTTACAAGGAACAGAGTTTGCTCAAGGAGTCGGTGCAGTAGATTTGCGCGGACGAATGTATTTTGGAGGAGATGGCGGAATCAATATTTTTGACCCTGACAGTGTGAATGATAATCCTTTTGTTCCTTCTATACAGATCACACGCATAAAAGTGATGGAGCAGCAATATTCAATGGCTGCTGTTTCTGATAACGGAATTGTGTTGAACTACGATCAAAATTTTATCTCGTTTGACTATGCTGTGCTCAGTTTTGCTGCACCTGAACGGAATCAATATGAATATAAACTTGAAGGCCTTGATGCCAATTGGATAAAAGCCGGAACAAGGCGGTATGCAAGCTATTCCAGGCTTGCGCCTAGCAAATACGTTTTTCATGTACGTGGTTCAAACAATGATGGTGTATGGAATCTTGAAGGTGCGAGTCTTACAATAACAATTATCCCGCCATTTTGGATGACGTGGTGGTTTCGGTCTATCTTCATTATCATATTCCTTTCAGTTGGACCGATTGTCTATTTCCGCCGGGTACAGCAATTGAAAAAAGATAAAAATCGACAGGAAGAATTTTCACGACAATTGATCAATTCCCAAGAAGAAGAACGGAAACGGATTGCATCAGAGTTGCATGACAGTATCGGGCAGAATCTTTTGTTCATTAAAAACTCCGCAGTGTTGGGAAACAGAAAGAACGATCCGAAACGCTATTCTGATATCAGCGAAACGGCATCGTCATCCATCGAAGAAGTGCGCCGGATTGCATACAATCTTTTTCCGTATCAGTTGGATCGACTGGGATTGACCAAAGCGATCGAATCGATGGTGAGAATGTTTAATGAGACATCGGGGATTGAATGTTCCATCGAAATTATGAACATTGATGGAGTGTTCAGCAAAGAAAAAGATTCGAGCATTTTCCGCATTATTCAAGAGTGTTTGAATAATATCATCAAACATTCCGGTGCCGATACAGCGGCAGTGATCATAAAAAGAAATCAGGATGAACTTTCGATTACGATTAGGGATAATGGGACGGGGTTCGACGCTGATCAATTACGAGATGAATCCAAAGGATTCGGGCTGAAGAATATTCAAAACCGTATTCTGCTGCTTCACGGAAATATAGTTTATACCAGATCGAACGAATTTAAAACACTTATTACTATTACATTGCCGATAAAACAGTGAACAATAAAATAAAAATATTGATTGCGGACGATCATCCGTTGATGCGCAAAGGAATCCGCGGCGCTCTTGAAGACGAACTGAATATTGAAAAGATCGTGGAAGCGGACAACGGTGAGGCAGCATACGATCGGTTAAAAAAGGAGCCATTCGATATTGCTTTGGTCGATATTGAGATGCCGAAATTGGGTGGTATCGGTCTTCTGCAGAAGATTGTTGCGGAAAAAATAAAAACGAAGATCATTTTTTTAACAATGCATAAAGATGAAGATATTTTTGACCAGGCAATGAATGCCGGTGCGAATGGATATCTTTTAAAGGAAAATGCAGCGGAAGATATTGTGGAATGTATCACCGCAGTGCGAAATGGAGAATATTTTATCAGTCCTGCAATGTCCAATTACCTTGTACGGCGGTCAAAAAAGCATGAAGAGTCAATCCCGACAATTCCGTATGGTAACGAACTCACGAAAGCCGAACGCATCATCCTCAAACTCATCTCTGAAGAAAAGACCTCTCAACAGATTGCGGATGAGTTATTTATCAGCCCTAAGACGGTTGAAAACCACCGCAACAACATCTCCAAAAAACTTCATTTAAGCGGCACACACAGTCTGTTGAAATTTGCACTATCGAATAAAGATCTCCTAAAGTAATACTGCTTTTTTCTCAAGAATTCACAGCAAAGCTCGCTGAGAACGCAGAGATTTTTAAATCCATTTAAAGAAAACTTCTTTGCGTCCTCTGCGGTAAAATGCATTTCACTAGGTGCTTTCACCTATACAATTGAGTGCCCCCATCTATTTAAGAATCCCTCCCGTATCTGCACATTACAATAAAAATGAAACTCCTTCTTGTAGACGACAACGATAAGATCAGACAGATCATGAAAGATTTCTATTCGCCATACTTCGACGAAGTTGTTGAATGTACAGATGGTGCGGAAGCGGTCGATCAATTTCCATCCATTCATCCGGACTGGACGATAATGGATATCCAGATGAAATATATGGATGGACTTGAAGCAACTGAAAAAATATGCAACGCCGAACATTCGGCAAAGATCATTCTTATCTCTCAATTTGGAGATGAAGAAACCATGTCTGCCGCCGCGGCAAGCGGGGCCGTTGCGTTTGTGAAAAAAGATAATCTGGAAAATGTGATTGAAATAATCAGGAAATCGGGGATGTATTGATGTATTCAGGCTTTGGGGAATTCAACATTAAAGGAGAGGAAGTTATGAAACAAGTGATAATGGGTTTGATGTTCATACTGTGTGTAGGCCTGTCGGTAAACGCGCAGACAACGGTATCCGCCGTCTCACCGGCAAAACATGCGTTGAATGTTTCGGTGTCAGCGTCCATTCAAGTAACATTCAGCAGTGCGATGCTGCCAAGTTCGTTTAACGATACCACATCGTTTATCGTGAGCGGCATGACCAGCGGACGACATCGGGGAACGATTGTTCTTTCCAGCAGCAATACGATTGCAACATTCACTCCCACAGTTGCATTTGCAAAAGGAGAAATTATTACTGTTGACCTGACGAGCAACTTGCAAGATGCGGGAAACAATGCAATAACGCCGTTTGTCTATTCGTTCGTGGTTAATGTAAATACATCTTCTCGAACGTTTGCAACGGAAGTAAGTTATGGCACAGGGAGTACGCCTCGTGCCGTTTTTATCAGTGATATTGACGGAGATGGTGATGGCGATATAATCACTGCGAATGAAGGTGCTGATAGTGTTTCTGTTTTAAAGAATAATGGAAACGGGACATTTGCATCAAAAATACATTATGCAGCGGGAACAAATCCCTATGCAGTATGTATCAGCGATTTGGACAACGATGGCGATGGTGACGTTGCTGTTACAAATATTGGCACAATTTCCATTGCTCCTAGTATTTCGATTCTAAAGAATAACGGCGACGGAACATTTGCAGCAAAAACAGATTATGAGACGGGGAATTTAAATGTACCGTATTCTTCCGCTGTCGGCGATATTGATGGGGATGGTGACGGCGATATTGCCATTACAAATTATGGAGCAAACACTGTTTCCATTTTAAAAAATAATGGGGATGCAACACTTGTCGCAAAGGTTGATTATACAGTAGGAAACTTCCCGCGCTCTGTTTTCACCAGCGATATGGACGGTGACGGAGATGGAGATCTGGCGGTTGCCAATTCGTCCGGTAACAGCATTTCAATTTTGAAAAACAACGGCGATGGAACATTTGCAGCGAAAGTAGATTATGTGATTTTAGGAGGCTCAACTTCCATTTTTATCAGCGATGTTGATGGCGATGGTGATGGCGATCTTGCAGCGACGAGCACCAGTTCTGACTCTGTTTCCATTCTAAAGAATAATGGGGACGGAACGTTTGCAGCAAAAGTTAATTATGCCACAGGAGTTGTGCCGTATTCCCTTTTCATCAGCGACGTGGACGGCGATGGAGATGGTGATATCGCAGTGGCAAACGCTACACCGGGTACTGTTTCTATTTTAAAAAATATTGGAGATGGAACCTTCACAACAAAAGTTGATTATTCAACTGGCGCAAATCCTCTTTCTCTTTTCGTCAGTGATGTTGATGGCGATGGGATCTGCGATATAGTAACAGCAAATGGTATAGAAGACAAAGTTTTCATATTGAAAGGACAAAATGGTCCATCAGTAACAACCACTGCTGCTTCAAATATTAGTTTTCCAACGGTAACAGCAAACGGTACAGTGAATGCTAACAATGCAAGCACAACAGTCCGTTTTGTGTACGGAACTGTTTCCGGTACATATACGGATAGCGTTACGGCAGCAGAAAACCCCGTCAGCGGAACAACAGATACTCCGGTTTCCGGTACGCTTTCGGGATTATCTCCAAGCACAACATATTATTTCCGAGCTGCAACTTCTAATTCGGATGGTTATATAAGAGGAGAAGAGTTAAGTTTTACAACACTAAACAGCGCTGTTCCTTCTGCAACCACTACTGTCGCCTCAAATATTGGCGTTGCAACAGCAAGAGCAAACGGCACCGTGAACGCCAAGAACGCAAGCACAACAATTCGTTTTCTTTATGGAACAGTTTCCGGTACTTACACCGACAGTGTTACTGCAGCACAAAGTCCGGTGAGTGGAACAACAAACACATCGGTCACCGGATCATTAACGGGACTGACTGCCAATACAACATACTATTTCCGTGTTGCCGCAAGCAATGCAAACGGTTATGTGCGGGGAAGTGAATTGAGTTTTACGTCGGACAGCACTGCTTCTGCATCCGGTTATGCGCTTCAATTTGACGGAGTGAATGATTTTGTGTATATGGGAAATAAATCTGCATTCAGCGTTGGAACTGCGGTGACCTATGAAGCGTGGATCAATCCCAGCAGTGCACAAACAGGGTGGATTCTTAATAAATGGACAAACTTTTTAGAGGATAAACAAATAATATTTTCAGGGGATCGTGTGTACTTTTATCTGCACAACGCTTTTGGAGGGACGCAGCTTCAATCATCAAGTATTTCACTCAATCAGTTTACTCATATTGCAGCAACATACAATGGTTCTATTGCAAAATTGTATATCAACGGTGTGTTAGACGCAACAAAAAGCGTAAGCAGCGGTGTCAGCAATTCGACCGGTGGTTTCTATGTCGGGTATAATGCCGAAAGAGGCGATGGACAACATCCCTTTCAAGGAATCATTGATGAAGTCCGTATTTGGAATACTGCGAGAACAGAATCTGAAATACAAGCAGCAATGAACTCACCGCTCACGGGAGGTGAAACTGGTTTGGTTGCATATTGGAATTTTGATGAAGGGTCTGGTACATCAACGGCAGATCTGACCGTGAACAGTAATGATGGAACGATAAGCGGAGCCACGTGGGTTGCTTCGGGTGTTGCGCTTCCGGTTGAACTGACATCGTTCACCGCACAAGCAAAACAAAACGGAATTGAATTGAAATGGAAGACTGCAACGGAAGTGAATAATTATGGATTTGAAATTGAGAAGAGCAGAATTCAGAACACAGAAGTCAGAAGTCAGAATAAAGCAGACGCTTGGGATAAAGTTGGATTTGTTGAAGGAAGTGGAACAACGAATTCACCAAAGCAATATTCGTTCTCGGATAAAAATCTTTCTGCGGGAAAGTATTCCTACCGATTAAAACAGATCGATCGCGATGGAAAATTCTCCCATTCGCAAGAAGTAGAAGTGGAAATTGGTTCTCTGCCGAATGAATTTGCACTGATGCAGAATTATCCTAACCCATTCAATCCTTCTACTGTGATCAGTTATCAATTACCAGTAAATGGTCATGTCAGTTTAAAAGTGTATGATGCGATTGGAAGAGAAGTTACTACACTGGTGAATGAAATAAAGGAAGCCGGTGTTTATTTCGTACAGTTCGATGTTCATAAACTTGCAAGCGGTTTATACTTTGCTAAAATGCAACAGGGAGAAAAGCATCAAATAATAAAAATGGTATTAATGAAATAAAAAAATCAGTAGGACCATAAAATTATATTTGAGGTGTATTATGAAAAATGTTTTCCGGTTTCTATTTCTTATGTGTTTATTGCACACTGCTATTAATTCACTTCATGCTCAATGGAGCCAAACCAGCGGACCACTGCAAGCAAGTGTTAATGAACTTCTTTATTCCGGTACAACTCTCTTTGCCGGAACTAACCGCGGCGTCTATCGCTCTTCGGATGATGGTGCAAGCTGGACTCAGGTCAATAACGGTTTTGCCGGCGACACCATGATCGTTGCCCTTGCCATCTCCGGCACAACACTCTTTGCCGGGGATTGGGTTAACGGCGTTTTTCGTTCTACCGACAATGGTGCAAACTGGACTCAGGTCAATAGCGGTATGTCTGATACATATATTTCAGATCTTCTTGTGGTCGGTAGTACGCTGTTTGCCGGAACCGGTGACGGCGGCAAAATGTTTCGATCCCAAAATGACGGTACTAACTGGGAGCAAATAACGAATGGTCTTTCGTTTTACGATGGCACAACACTGACAGCATCTGGCGGAAATATCTATCTGGGGGATAACGAATGCGTAATTTTTCATTCAACGAATAATGGTTCAAACTGGACTCAGATCAGTACCGGTGTAACAGGGGCTTATATATCCTCCCTTGTAGTTTCAGGTTCGAATCTTTTTGCCGGGAGTGGGCGCGGTGTTTTTCTTTCCACCAATAATGGAACAAACTGGACTCAGATCAATAATGGCCTGACAGACACTTCGGTCAGCACTCTTGTTCTCTCTGGTACAGATTTTTTTGCCGGGACTCAAGGCGGCGTTTTTCATTCCACCAACAACGGTGCAAACTGGACTCAAGTCAATGGCGGTTTAATAGACACCAACATTAATGCTCTTGCCTTTTCAGGCATACATCTTTTTGCCGGAACTGATACCAGTGGTGTTTTTCGAGGATTGCTATCTGCCCTGCCGGTAGAACTTACGACGTTTGTAGCCACTGCAAAACAAAATGGCGTCGAACTGCATTGGAGAACAGCAACAGAAGTGAATAATTATGGGTTTGAAATTGAAAAGAGCAGAATACTGAATTCAGAAGCCAGAAGTCAGAAGTCAGAAGAAGTGTGGAATAAAGTTGGATTTATTGAAGGGAATGGAACGACAAATGCTCCGAAGGAATATTCATTCTCCGATGAAAATCTTTCTGCCGGGAATTATTCATATCGTTTGAAACAGATCGACCGCGATGGAAAGTTTGAATATTCACAATCCGTAGAAGTTACGATTGGTCAAACACCGAAAGAATTTGAATTGTCTCAGAACTATCCCAATCCATTCAATCCTTTCACAGTGATCAGTTATCAATTACCAGTGAAAAGCCACGTATCGTTGAAAGTGTATGATGCGATTGGAAGAGAAGTATCAGCGCTGGTGAATGAAATGAAAGATGCGGGAAGCTATGCCATACAATTTGATGCATCAAAACTATCGGGAGGAGTATATTTCTACACACTCAGATCAGGAAATAATATTCAAACAAAAAAACTATTGCTACTCAAATAACCACGGATTGTACAATGAAAACCATTCGAATACGTTTTAGTATCCATGCTTTGCTGCTTATGCTTATACAACAAGCTTCTCTCTCGCAATTAAGCGGGTCATATTCAATTCCAGGCGATTATGCGACAATTACAGCGGCTGTTACTGATTTGAACACTGTTGGAGTAGGCGGCGGCGGAGTGACATTTAATGTTGCAGCAGATTACACCGAGAGCGTTACAGCTTCGATATTGCTGACTGCAACCGGGACATTGTCGGATCAAATTATATTTCAAAAGAGTGGTGCGGGTGCAAATCCACTTGTGACCAGGACTGACGCCGGTTCTCTTTCAACTTCAGTGCTCGGCGGACAGGGAGATGCTGTCATTACCATTCATGGTTCGGATTATGTCACGTTCGATGGAATAAACGTTTCTACGTCAGACCAGGGTATTGAGTATGGATATTTGTTTTGGAAGGTGAGCGGAACGAATGGTTCTAAAAACGTTATCATTAAAAATTCGACCGTTAGCATGACGAAAGGGACAAGTGCATTCGTTACAGGAGTCTATATTTCAAACCTTGTTAGTTTTTCCCCGGTAAGTTCTGCAACCGGTGTAACGGTTTCATCAAGCGGCGGAAGACATGAGAATGTTTCTATTCTCAGCGACACTATTCAAAATGTCTTTGTCGGAATCATGGCGATTGGGTACAATAATTTTGGTATATCATCTCAGGATTTGTATGACCTCAATACTATTATCGGAAGCAGCGGTAATGGAAATGTTATACAGAACTTTGGTGGAAACAGTGCGTCAATAAGTCATGGAATCTATGGAAAAAATCAGAATAGTTTTACCGTTACTCATAATGCAATCAACAATACTAGTGGTGGAGGTTCAGGGTTTACTGCAGGAGGAAATGGTGTCTATATCGAAAGCGGATATAACGAAAATATTCAACACAATGCTGTCACACTCACTAGCAGCAGCGGCAAGCTGCATGGAATAGAAAGCCAGCCCCGCAGAGGCGATGGAGTTGCTTCCAACAATACAGTTACACTCTCTCAGAATTCATCTTTTGAAGTAGCTCAAATTTATTATTCACATCAGGTAGTTCCAAATTCAATTACAGTAAATAACAATACACTGTCGTACGGCTCATCAATAAGTGTAAGTCAAAGTTCATATATGATTTACATAAACACGACCTGTCCAACCGTTACGGTCTCCGGCAACCAATCCAGCGGAATAAGTAACGTCAACATGACTTCAACGTCAGCGCAGTATAGTATGTGTTATCGAACTGCATCCACAACATTTACAGGTGTAGAATCGATTACGAATAACACTTTTTCAGACTTCAATTTTACGATGCCTGCCGCGGGGGTAAATGTTTTTCTTCTTAATGGAATTGTCGCTGGAGGTGCGGATAAAATAATCAGCGGCAATAGTGTCTCAAACATTTCTATTAATGCGGGAAGGCATGCTTCGTTCGAAGCAATCTCGTGCTATCTTGGCATAACTCAACAAATCTATAATAATTCCGTTTTTGATATATCCGGAGTTTCTTCTACAGGAAGTGTGAGTGTTGATGGGATAGTGACCAATCTTAATCCATTAGCAACCTCCAATATTTATGACAATGAAATTTACGATATCACTTCGCAGGGATATATTGCGGCAATCGATAACGGGATTGGTACAGCGTATATTTACAGAAACCACATTTATGATATTACAAGCACCCACGCTTCAAGCGTTGTGTACGGATTAAATCTGGTCAATTCCAGCAATGTGTATGCATACAACAATTTCATTTCGGAATTGTACGCCCCTAGCTCATCGGATACTCTTGCTATTCGAGGGATCAACATTTCTTCCACTGGAACAAAAGGTATTTATAACAATACTATCTATATGGATGCCTCCAGCTCGGCTGGCAGTTTCGGTACTACCTGTGTGTTTGCAAATACCGGTTCATCATTAGGATTACGAAACAATATTTTCGTCAACACCTCTACACCTGCAGGAATTGGAAAAACCGCCGCACTGCGGTTCAGCAATGCATCGCTGACGAACTATTCATCAAATTCAGATTATAATTGTTTTTATGCAGGAACAGCCGGCTCTGCTAATCTTATTTTTTATGATGGGACAAATGCATACGATACACTGGCGGAATTTCAATCACACGTCAAAGCACGGGATCGCCACTCGGTTACAGAACTTCCATCGTTTGTTAATGTTTCGACTCAACCGTACAATTTACATATCAATCCTGCAATAGCAACACGATTGGAAGGAGGCGGTTCAGTAATTACATCTCCGGTAACATTAACGTTAGATATTGACGACGACATACGGAATGCAGAATTACCTGATATCGGAGCGGATGAATTTTCAGGAACGTTTATTGACGAAACCGCTCCAACAGTATATTACACTTCGCTTCCTCGTTCGCAGGTTCCGACCAACACCTTGAACATTTCTGCTACAATTGTTGACCGTTCCGGGATCAGTACAAACCCCGGAACAAAGCCGCGACTTTATTTTGTGAAGTTTACAGAAAATGACAACGCGTTCAATGCAAATTCAAATATGTTCAATGACAATACAAATGCGACGACTGGATGGAAGTATGTTGAGGCAACAAACAGTTCATCGCCGTTCAATTTTAACATTGACCATTCTCTTTTATTTGGAGGAAGCGGAGTTTCAACCGGCGATACCATTGCATACTTCTTTGCTGCACAGGATGGTTCTGTGATGCCTTACGTAGAAACGCAAAAAGTCCACTTTACTGTGCCTCCCACAACAGTTAACCTGACACCTTCACAGTTTCCATTGATTGGGCTCGTGGATATTTATACGCTTTATTCAGAAATCGCTGGAATAATTACAGTCGGCTCAGGTGGAGATTATCCTTCACTCACATCTGCGGGGGGATTATTTTCTGCAATAAACAGCGGAGTAGTCACGAGCAATATTATCGTGCAGATTACCGGTGATGTTGCCGAAGACGGAGCCAATGCACTTAATCAATGGCAGGAACTTCCTCCGAATTCGAATTTCTCAGTGACTATTCAACCATCAGATGCGTCGATGAAATCACTTTCCGGTCCTTTTACAGGAGGATTGATTCGTTTGAATGGCGCCGATAGAGTCACATTCGACGGAAGATTTTCGGGAAGCGGCAGATATTTAAAGTTTACTAATACCAATACATCCGGAACGATATCAGTATTTCAACTCATCAGCTTGGGAACAAATGCCGGTGCGATAAACAATACAATCAGAAATTGTGAAATCAGTACAGGCAGTAATTCCATCTCTTCATTGGCAATTTCAATTGGAGGAGCGACTGTTGCTTCCGCTGGAAATGATAACGACAACATTACAATTACCGAGAATACTATATATAAATCGATCTATGGTATTTATGCTGCTGCTAACTCTGCCGCCAAAAATAATAATCTTCAGATAACAAAAAATATTTTTGGCTCGACTACTGAGAGTGATTATATCGGCATCTTGGGAATATCGGTTTCACAAGCAGATACACTGACCATTGGTGACAACGAAATATACAATGTCATCACAAGTTTGAACGGACCCATCGGAATTCAAATAAGTACTGGTGTCGTCAACGCATTCATTTCCGATAATAAAATCCATTCTATCAAATACACCGGTTCTTCCTCTCTTGGTGCTTGCGGGCTGGATATTTCTACGGGAGTTGCATCCAGTAATATTACTATTGCAAACAACGTTATATACGATATCATCGGGAAAGGTGCCGCTGCTATGACGAGCACCAATACCGGCATTAGAATATCGGAAGTCTCGGGAGCGACCGGAGGATTTAAGATCTATTATAATAGCGTAAATTTATTCGGCAATGCTAACAATACAAGTGTCACACAATCTGCAGCAATGTGTTTTGCTTCATCGCTCACAACCGGAATTGACATGAGAAATAATGTTTTCACAAATTCCATTGTAAATAATTCGAATGCAAGTTCAGGTGCGTATGCTGTTTACAGTTTAGCGCCTGCCTCTTCATTCACGTCAATAGATTATAACGACTATTACGCATCCGGTTCGCAGGGGTCATTCGGTGCATTTAGCGGTGCGGGACTTGTTACTTCGCTTGCGCAAATGCAGTCTGCAACAGGAAAAGATGCCAACTCCCTCAATGCCGATCCTCTGTATGTTTCAGACAGCAATCTCGTTCCGCAGACCGGCTCGCCGTTGATTTCAGCAGGAACAGCAATCAGCGGTTTCACAACTGATGTTACCGGCGCAATCCGAAATGCTTCCACTCCTGCAATCGGCGCTTATGAAAATGAAAGCGCTCTGCCGGTGGAACTGGTTTCATTCACGGCTACAATCAATGGATCTCAGGCGGAATTGAAATGGAAGACCGCAACGGAATTGAATAATTATGGGTTCGAAATTGAGAAGAGCAGAATTCAGAACACAGAAGTCAGAACTCAGAAAAAAGCAGAAACTTGGAACAATGTTGGTTTTGTTGAAGGGAATGGCTCAACAAACACTCCGAGAGAATATTCATTCACAGATAAAAATATTGCCACGGGGAAATATTTCTACCGATTAAAACAGATCGACCGTGACGGAAAATTTGAATACTCACAAACAGTAGAAGTAACGATAAATAATACACCGAAAGAATTTATACTTGAGCAGAACTATCCGAATCCGTTCAATCCAACAACGAATATCAGTTTCACGCTTCACACTTCAGGTTTCACAACGCTGAAAGTGTATGACGTGATTGGAAGAGAAGTAGCAACAGTAATCAATGAACATAAAGAGTCCGGGTCATACTCTCTCCATTTTAACGCTTCCCAACTTGCAAGCGGCTTTTATGTGATGAGGTTAAGAAATGGAAATAATGTGCAGGTAAGGAAAATGCAATTGTTGAAGTAGACTATAAAAAAGTACAATGAAATCAATAAAGGAGGTTATAATGAAAAACATTTTGCTGGCAATCGGTCTTAGCTTATCGCTCTCAATGATGGGCTGGTCGCAAACACTTAATGGATTCAATCACACATTCAATGGAGAGGTACGCTGCATAGCAGTGACAAGTGACCGTATTTATGTCGGCGGTACATTTAGCACAATTGATGCAACTGAAACACATTACAGAATAGCAGCGTTTGATTTGACTACGCACGCACTGTTGAGCTGGAATGCGTGGTTCAATGATCATGTCGATTGTATTGCCGTCTCACCTACCGGTGATACAATATTTGTCGGCGGAGAATTCACTTTTTCAGGCAACGGAGCCTTTTCTACTGCCAGAAACGGAATCGCTGCCTACGATAAGAACGGGAACTTGTTAGGTTGGAATCCGAATCCCGGCGCATATATTCTTTCCCTTGTAGTAAAAAATAACACACTGTACGTCGGCGGTAATTTTAGTTCAATTAGCTCAACCGCAAGAAACAAGTTGGCAGCGTATTCCCTTTCCGATATGTCTCTAACATCGTGGAATCCGAATGTAAGCAGCGGAACAGCAATTCAGACAATTGCAGTTTCGGTAACAGGCGATACTATTTATGCGGGAGGAATATTCAATCAGGTAAATGGCTCTGTTACACGAAACTACTTAGCATCATTCAATAATACGGATGGAACGGTAACAGACTGGGATCCAAATATGCATAATGTAGTTTCTGCATTAGCTGTTTCTGAAAATACTCTTGTCGTTGGCGGTTCATTTTTAACAGCATTAGGGGGCGCGACAACCAGAAATTATTTAGCATCATTTAATACTTCAACCGGTTCAATAACTTCATGGGATCCGTCTATGAATCAAGTCGTTGATGCTGTTGCAATAAAAGGAAGCGTTGTTTATGCCTCAGGTAATTTTACAACGGTGAATGGAGGCACAACAAGGAATTACGCTGCAGCTTTTGATACTTCATCAAGCACTGCAACTACTTGGAATCCTAATGCCAATGGCCGCTCGAAAGCAATTGCCGTGACATCTACAGAAGTTTATATCGGCGGTAGTTTCTCAACAGTATCAGGAATCGGCAGGCAATCTGTTGCAGGAATGGATGATCCGAATAATGCTGTGTTGCCGGTAGAACTGTCATTTTTTTCTGCATCATCAAATAAGAATAACGTAGAGCTACAATGGAAAACTGCAACAGAGGTAAATAATTTTGGATTTGAAATAGAAAGAACGGCTCTTGGCAATTTGCTTTTAGCTAATAACCAAAAGCAAACTGTTAATAGCTGGTCTAAAGTCGGCTTTGTTAAAGGAAACGGCACAACAAACGCACCAAAAGAATATTCATTCTCTGATAAAAATCTTTCTACAGGAAAATATTCTTACCGATTAAAACAAATTGATCGCGACGGGAAGTTCACTTACTCACAAACTGTAGAAGTGGAAATTGGTTCTATACCGAAAGAATTTGCACTGATGCAGAATTATCCCAACCCATTTAACCCATCGACAATGATCAGTTATCAGATACCAGTAAACAGTCACATCACATTGAAAGTGTATGATGCAATTGGAAGAGAAGTAGCAACATTATTGAATGAAGTAAAAGAAGTAGGATATTATTCAGCAACGTTTGATGCATCAAAACTGTCGAGCGGAATATATTTTGTGCGGCTGCAGCAGGGTGAGAAAAACCAGATAATGAAAATGTCATTGGTAAAATAAAAATATTCATTAATCCAAAGGAGCAGTCATGAAATATTTTTTTCAAACCTTGATTGTTGTAATTCTTTCCTCACCTCTCATTGCACAATGGTCAACTGACCCGGCAGTTAACAATGCTATTTCAACAGCGACTGGTAATCAATTATCTTACTCAATAGTCAGCGACGGTTCAGGAGGAGCGATCATTGTGTGGTCTGATTATCGCGGCGGAGCAAATTGTGACATCTATGCACAAAAGATCAATTCATCGGGCGTTGTTCAGTGGACAACTGACGGCGTTGCTATTTCAACTGCAGTAGGTGATCAAATCGTTCCAACAATGGTCGACGATGGTTCAGGAGGAGCGATCATTACATGGACTGATTATCGCGGCGGAGCAAATTGTGACATCTATTCACAGAAGATCAATTCATCGGGTGTTGTTCAGTGGACAACAGACGGAGTTGTTATTTCAGCTGCGGCAGAGAATCAAATATTTCAAACAATAGTCAGTGATGGTTCGGGAGGTGCGATCATCACCTGGGAAGATTATCGCGCAGTAACAAAAACTAACACCTACGCACAGAAGATCAATGCAGCCGGAGCTGTTCAGTGGACAGCAGATGGACTTGCTCTTTCAACCGTGGTAAGTAGTCAAAATTCTCAAAAAATAGTCAGCGACGGATCGGGAGGAGCAATTATCACGTGGGTAGATAGCCGCCAAACAATAAACACTGATATCTATGCACAGAAGATCACTTCAGCCGGAGCTGTTCAATGGACCGTGGATGGAGTGGCTATTTCACGTACAGCGGATTTTCAATTGAATCCAACAATTGTTAGCGACGGATCGGGAGGAGCGATTATTACGTGGGAGGATGATCGCAGTGGAATGCCTGACATCTATGCTCAGAAAATACAATCATCAGGAGGGCTTTATTGGGATACAAATGGAGTAGCAATTTCAACCGCAGCAGGGTATCAAACCCAACCAACAATAGTCAGTGATGGATCCAATGGAGCGATTATTACGTGGACTGATGAACGTAGCGGAACAAATGCTGACATCTATGCACAGAAGATCAATTCGACGGGTTTTGTTCAGTGGACAGCAGACGGAGTCGCTATTTCAATTGCGCCATTTGATCAATCTACTCATACAATAATCAGCGACGGATCGGGAGGTGCGATTATCACGTGGCAGGATAATCGCAGTGGAACAGAAGACATCTATGCACAGAAGATCAATTCAGCCGGTGCTGTTCAATGGACAGCAAATGGAGTTGCTATTTCAACAGCAGCTAATTCTCAAGTAGATCCAACAATAGTCAGTGATGGTTCGGGAGGTGGGATCATTTCGTGGTATGATGATCGGAGTGTTACAAATTACGACGTTTATGCATCTCAAATAGATGCAAACGGCAATTTAGGTGCTGGACCGCTTCCTGTTGAACTTACATCGTTCTCTGCATTCACAAAACAACACGTTGTTGAATTGAACTGGAATACAGCAACAGAATTGAATAACTATGGATTTGAAGTTGAGAAATGCAGAATTCAGAAGTCAGAATTCAGAAGCCAGAATGCAGCAGAAGTGTGGAACAACGTTGGATTTGTTGAAGGGAATGGAACAACAAACACACCAAAAGAATATTCCTTCACGGATAAAAATATTTCACCGGGAAAATACTCATACCGATTAAAACAAATCGATCGTGACGGAAAGTTTGAATATTCACAATCCGTAGAAATTACGTTTGGTCACACTCCGAAAGAATTTGCACTCGAACAGAATTATCCAAATCCGTTCAATCCATCTACATTGATCAGTTATCAGATACCATTGAACAGTCACGTCACTTTAAAAGTGTATGATGCAATTGGAAGAGAAGTAGCGATACTGGTCAATGAGGTGAAAGAGACAGGGTATTATTCAGTAACGTTTAATGCCTCAAAATTATCCAGTGGAATATATTTCACAAGACTATCATCCAATGGAAAATCTCAAATAAAAAAAATAATGTTGATGAAGTAAACAAAAAAGCCGCACGCACTTTTAAAAAGTATTTCAATAAGTGAGTTGGACTTGAAGAAGGTAATTCAACGATTTTTAATTAATACTAAAAGTCCGATTTCAATTTTAGATTGTATCGGACTTTT
The DNA here is from genome assembly GCA_964409765.1 of uncultured Chitinophagaceae bacterium. Taxonomy (GTDB): domain Bacteria; phylum Bacteroidota; class Ignavibacteria; order UBA10030; family UBA8401; genus UBA8401. The sequence continues at coordinate 57,520 of CAYPEM010000014.1, read as the reverse complement.
TTTACAGTACTGTGCTCTGTAATACATCCTAATAATTGACTCTCCTGTCCGAATTAAGTATGTTCCTTCACAAAGATATTATTTTTTTGCTCTCACTACAAAATATGGAGCTCAAATGAAACTCTCCACAAACTCTTTTTACCTGTTCTTCGTTTTATTTTTCTCCCTTTTTTGTCAGCTCACTGCTCAATGGTCCACTAGTCCAACAGTAAATAATGCAATATCAGTATCTGCTTTTGACCAAACGTATCCATCTATTATAGGTGACGGTTTGGGTGGAGCAATTATTGTGTGGCAGGATGCTCGAAGTGGAACAAGTTATGATATCTATGCACAGAAGATCAATGCCACCGGAGTTATACAATGGACAGTAGATGGTGTTTCTATTTCAACTGCAAATGGTAATCAAATGATTGCTACAATAGCCAGTGATGGTTTAGGAGGAGCTATTATTACATGGTTTGATGGTCGCGATGGACATGATTACATCTATGCGCAGAAGATCAACAGTTCAGGTGTTGTACAATGGACCGCAGATGGAGTTGAAATATCAACTGCGATTGGTTTTCAAACCGATCCGGTAATAATCAGCGATGGATCCGGTGGAGCGATTATTGCGTGGAAACATTTTTTCGAATTATCGAATACTGATATTTATGCGCAGAAGATCAATGCATTGGGAAATATCCAATGGGGTACAAATGGTATTATTATTTCAAATGCGGCAAATAGTCAACTTTCTCAAACACTGGTTAGTGATGGTTCCGGAGGAGCGATCATTACGTGGTATGATTATCGAAACAGTGCAACAACAGGTGCTGATATCTATGCACAAAGAATCAACGCATCCGGAGGTGAGCAGTGGATAACAAATGGTGTTGCACTATGTGTTGCCGCAGGAGAACAATTATTCCCTGCTATTGTCAGTGACGGCACTGGTGGAGCTATTATCACATGGCAGGATTTACGATTTGGTGCGGTGAATGACATTTATGCACAGAGAATCAATACATTCGGCACTGTGGAATGGACGGCTAATGGTGTTCCAATCGCAACTCTAACTGGTCTTCAATCTGTTCCAAAAATAATCAGCGACGGTTCTGGCGGAGCTATTGTTACGTGGGAAGATAATGGCAAGGGACCAACTGTTGACATCTATGCACAAAAAATCAATCCAGACGGTAATGTACAGTGGATAACAGGCGGTGTTCCTATTTCAGCTGCTGCTGGTGATCAAACGATTCCAAAAATTGTCAGTGACGGATCTGGCGGAGCGGTCATCACATGGCTCGATACTCGCAATGGAATATCGAATCGTGATATCTATGCACAAAAGATCAATAGCTCTGGAACTGTCCAATGGAAATTGGATGGCGTTGCAATTACGACTGCATTGAATAATCAATTTAATCCAACAATTGTCGGCGATGGATTGGGAGGAGCAATTATTACGTGGTATGATTCTCGTGGTATTGGTTTTGATATCTACACACAAAAAGTTGATAAGTATGGATTCTTAGGTCAAGCCGCACCAAAATTACTTGCAGCAAAAGATATTGCAAACGACCAAGGAGGTAGGCTACGCCTTTTCTGGGATCCTTCATATCTTGATGCGGAAGCATTTCAGAAAGTAAAATCGTACACAATATTACTCGGTGCACGAACAACAGGTATTTTAGGAAAAAGTTCTGGTGCGCAGGGAAGTGGAATCTATTGGCAAGAAGCAGCATTTATCCCTGCAATTTGGCTTGAAGGATATACAACAGTTATACCAACATACGCCGATTCCGGTTTACAAGGAATACCGATGTATTTTTTTCAGGTGATCGCAAGAAATAGTGATTCCACGCAAATTTGGTACTCAAATATCGACAGCGGTTATTCAATTGATAATATTCCTCCGGTTGGTGTCGGTGGTGCAGCAATTTCGGTAATCAATAAAGGGAATATTAAATTGCAATGGAACAAAAATAATATCGATAAAGATCTGTTTGGATATGTCATCTATCGTAGTACCACAAGCGGAGTAGTGTTAAATGCATTAACAAAAATTAAACTAACCGTCGATACAGAATTTGTTGATTCAGCTACAACGAATGGAATTACATATTATTATAAAATTGCAGGAATAGACAATCACGGAAATGTTGGCGCGCCAAGCGAGGAATTAAATCAAAAAGTGTTAGCGGTGCAGGGAACAGGAGATGTTTCGCCAAATGTATTTAAACTTGCGCAGAATTTTCCTAATCCATTCAATCCTTCGACCGTGATCAGATATCAGTTACCGTTGAGCAATCAGGTCTCAATGAAAGTGTATGATGCGATTGGACGGGAAGTTGCGACACTCGTGAATGAAGTAAAAGAAGCGGGATATTATTCTGTTACGTTTGATGCATCGAAATTATCTTCTGGGATATATTTTGTGAAATTACAGAGCGGAGAAAAAGTTCAATTGAAAAAGATGATATTACTAAGATAAATCACCATTATCGGAGTCAAACCAATAAAGTCCGATTTCAATTTCGGATTGAATCGGACTTTATTTTATTCAGCAACACGTGCTTTGCAATACATCTAATAATTGACAATCATGTCCGATATAGGTATGTTCACTACACCTAAACAATGTTTTTCACTCATACTTCACTATACTGGGGGGATTCAATGAGATTCTCGACCAAAACTTTTCTGTTGTTCTTCGTTCTAAGTTTCTTTGTTTTCCTTCAACTCACCGCACAGTGGTCAACCAACCCGGCAGTGAACAATGCAATTTCAACTGCAGTCAGTCAGCAATATGCACCAACAATAGTCAGTGACGGTTCGGGAGGAGCGATTATTACTTGGATGGATTATCGCAGTGGAACGTCGTACGACATTTACGCACAGAGGATCAATGCATCGGGAGTAGTGCAATGGACCTCAGATGGTGTTGTGATATCAACTGCAGCAAATGATCAAAGTTTACCAACAATAGTCAACGACGGTACGGGAGGAGCGATTATTACGTGGCAAGATTATCGCAGTGGAACGAATTTTGACATCTACACACAGAAGATCAATGCAGCGGGTGTAGTGCAATGGACATCAGATGGTGTTGCCATATCAACTGCGGGAGAATATCAGGAATATCCTACAATAATCAATGACGGTACCGGAGGAGCGATTATTACGTGGCAAGATTTTAGAAGTGGAACGACATTTGATATTTATGCACAGAGGATCAATGCATCTGGAGTTGTGCAATGGACCTCAAATGGTTTTCCCATATCAACTGCGGCAAATGATCAGCAATCTCCAACAATAGTCAGTGACGGTACGGGAGGAGCGATTATCACGTGGTATGATAGTCGTAGTGGAACTGCTGATATCTATGCACAGAAGATCAATACTTCCGGAAGTGTGCAGTGGGCGGTAAATGGAGTTGTCATTTCAAACGCGACAAATAATCAATTCAGTCCAACACTGATCAGTGATGGAGCAGGAGGTGCGATTATTACATGGCACGATTATCGTAGTGGAACAGATTATGACATCTATGCACAAAAGATCAATACTTCCGGAGTTGTGCAGTGGGCAGGAAATGGTGTTGTTATTTCAAATGCAACGTTTGATCAAACTACAGCGACAATAGTCAGTGATGGTTCAGGAGGTGCAATCATTACCTGGCAAGATTTTCGTTGGGGAATAAGTTTAGACATCTATGCACAGAAGATCAATACATCAGGGGTTGTGCAATGGGTTGCAAATGGTGTTCTTGTTTCAATTACAAATCAAGAACAAAGCAACCCAACAATTACTAGTGATGGATCAAGCGGTGCGATTATTACGTGGAAGGATTTGCGTAGTGGGAATTATGAAATTTATGCACAGAGAATTAATGGCTACGGAGTTGTACAGTGGACAGCAAATGGAATTGTTGTTTCAGTCTTACCTGGAAATAAATACAATCCAACAATAGTCAATGATGAATTTGGAGGTGCGATTATTACGTGGTATGATTCGCGCAGTGGAACAAATGATGATATCTTTGCACAGAAGATCGACAAGTATGGAATCTTTGGTCAAACGACGCCAAAATTGGTTGCAGCAAAAGATATTGCAAATGACCAAGGGAGTAAAGTACGTCTTTTCTGGGATCCATCGTATCTTGATGCTGAAGCATACCAGACAATAAAATCATACACCCTAAAACTAGGTGCGAAATCAACCGGAATTTTAGGTAAAACAACTGAAGAGAACAGTTCCGGAATTTATTGGCAGACAATTGGGACTGTAAGAGCGGATCAATCGGAAGGGTATAGTGCTGTTGTTGTTACGTACGCTGATTCTGGTTTGCAGGGAATACCGATGTATTATTTTCAAGTGATCGCAAAGAATAGTGATTCAACAAAATCGTGGTATTCCAACATCGACAGCGGCTATTCAATAGACAACATTCCACCGGTTGGCATTGGTAATGCATTAATCGCATCCAACGGAGGAGGAATATTATTAAAGTGGAACAAGAACAGAGATGACAAAGACCTGATGGAATACCGTATCTACCGTTCAACTACTGCTGGATTTGCCGTTGGCACTGGAACACAGTTGAGCACTACAATCGATACAACATATAATGATCCTTCCGTTACAAACGGTACATCATACTACTATCGTATTGCTGCAATTGATGTGCATGGTAATGTTGGATCACCGAGCAATGAATTGAACGAGACGGCATTATCATTGGAATTGACATCGTTTGCTGTATCAGCCAATCGTCGCAACGCGAACATTGCTTGGAGCGTGGCAACCGAAACGAACAATTTCGGCTATGAGATCGAACGAAGGTCGATGGACACTGACGGAAATAATTTCCAACGAGTTGGATTTGTGGAAGGGAACGGTACATCACAATCAGCAAGGCAATATTCATACAGCGACAAGAATGTCGGCAGCGGAATATTCTCATACCGATTGAAACAGATTGATCGAAATGGACAATATACATTCTCCCGAACGGTAGAAGTAACGATGGGAGTCGCGCCAAATGTATTTGAACTTGCGCAGAATTATCCGAATCCGTTCAATCCAACAACGAACATCGAATTCACAGTTCCTGTTACCAGTGAAGCAACGCTGAAAGTATTCAACGCAATCGGACAAGAAGTAGCGACGTTGTTCGATGGAATTGCAGAAGCAGGAGAATATCATCAAAGAGCATTCGACGCTAAGAATCTTTCCAGTGGAATCTATTTTGCGCGATTGAAAAGCGGTGATAAAACGGAAATGAAGAAGATGATGTTGATAAAATAGTAATAAAATTAAAACCATTATTATTAACAAAGGACGTGTTCGATGGAAAAAAATAAAAACATATCGTTCTATACCATTATGCTCACTATCGGCATTCTGTTCACTTCAGGATTCCAATTGGTAAAAGCGCAAGGTCCTACTGGATCTCAATTGGGATTTGTCGGTGAAATTAGGATGTTTGCCGGTACTTTTCCGCCTGAGGGTTGGGCGTATTGTGATGGATCAATACTAACAATTGTATCAAATGTAGAATTATTTTCAATCATTGGTACTACATATGGTGGTGACGGATCAACAACGTTTGCATTACCCGATCTCCGCGGCAGAGTGCCAATCGGTCCCGGATCTGGTTCAGGTTTAACACCGCGCACTTTAGGTGAAATGGGTGGCGAAGAATCACATATGTTAACGACATCCGAAATGCCAACACATTCCCATACAACTGCTCAGTATGCAGATTCAACGGTTGGAAGTTCAGAAAATCCCGTGGGAAGGATTCCTGCGCGAAATGCCGCAGGAATTCCTCAATATGGTTCGTCACCCAACACTACGACCGGCCTAGTGGTTGTTGGAAACACCGGCAGTTCACAGCCGCACAACAATATGCCTCCGTATACAGTCATCAATTATATAATTTGTGTTGAAGGTACGTTTCCGTCGCGGTGGGATTAATTTTTTTTTCAATACTTATTTTACAAAGGATTGAGCATGAACGTTCAGAAAAAATATTTTCTTTTTTTGAGATTATTTTACTTTATGTTATTTGCATTTTCTCTTAACGCTCAAACCTTGTATTGGTTAGATGCTTCATTTTCTGTTCCGGTAATCGGAAAGTCCGCTGTTGATGGATCGAATATCCAGACAACGCCATTGGAGGCATCTTCTCTGCCGGAAGCGTTAACCTATTCTTTTTCCGAAAGTAAAATTCTCTGGACAGAGTTGAAGTTTTCTGATGCAGGTATTTATGATACCGATACTAACTTTGCCGCAGTCTCACAATTATTTTCTAATACGTCCGTTGTCCGTGGAGTCGCTATTGATAGAGACAGCAACTGGATCTATTATGCAACATCTAATCTGCAGACGAAACCGAAAATCAACCGTATGCATCTCAATGGAACCGGTAATGAAACTGTCCTTTTGTTAGACAGTATCACAGGAAATCCCCGCGCTCTGGCACTTGATGTTGCATCACGGCATTTATACTGGACTGAATTCACAGAGGGAACGATCAATCGTATCGATCTTGATGGCAGTGCAATTCCACAGACTATCGTAAATGGGCTTAATGGTCCAGTGGGGCTCGCAGTAGATTACTCCGGAGGAAAACTATATTGGGCAGAAGCAAATGGCAATACGATCAGTCGAAGTAATCTGAATGGATTCGCAAAGACTATCATTCTATCCAGTCTGGCAACGCCAAACTATTTAACGATTGATACAGCCGGTGGATTTGTGTACTGGTCGGAAATCGGCACTCCGCGCATTCGTAAAGCAACTGTGTCAGGTGATTCACCCGAAACACTTCCCATCATTGTTTCTCATCCCACCGGTATTAGGTTTGTATCACAGAACGAAGCTGCACTTCCGGTGGAGTTGACAGCATTCACAATATCCGCAATAGACAATGGAGCAACACTAGCTTGGAAAACTGAAACAGAGGTGAACAATTATGGCTTTGAAATCGAGAAGAGCAGAATACAGGACACAGAAGTCAGAAGTCAGAAAAAAGCTGAAACTTGGGACAACGTTGGTTTTGTTGAAGGGAATGGAACAACAAATGCTCCGAAAGAATATTCCTTTACAGATAAAAACATCACGACAGGAAAGTATTCGTATCGCTTAAAACAAATTGATCTCGACGGGAAGTTCGCATATTCGCAAACCGTAGAAGTGGAAATTGGTTCTCTGCCGAATGAATTTGCACTGATGCAGAATTATCCCAACCCATTTAACCCAACAACAATGATCAGTTATCAAATACCAGTGAACAGTAATGTCTCTCTTAAAGTGTATGATGCGATTGGAAGAGAAGTGGCAACATTGGTGAATGAAGTGAAAGAGGCGGGATATTATTCTGCCACATTCGATGCAGCGGGATTGTCGAGCGGGATCTATTTTGCGAAGTTGCAGAGCGGCGAAACAGTGCGATTGAAAAAGATGATAATGCTGAAGTAATTTAATATTTTCGTTGGAATACAAAGAAAGTCCGAATTCAATTTTCTTTTTGGTTCGGATTTCTTCTTTTTAAAGAGAATCTGGAATACAATGTGATTAAAATTGACAAATGAGTCCGATTTAGGTATGTTTATCATCGTTAGGATTATTCAGCATCTAAAATTTTCAATTCGTCAGACTCATCGTTCTTTTGGGGAAGCAGAATTAAAGATCCTTGTAATCATCACATTAGGATTTTTTCATTAGCATTCCATTTCAATCACACTTGATTCAATTAAGACTTTTATGGTGAAGTCCTTCAATGCTTAACAAGTACCCGTCGTAAATATTATTGTCACTTATTGTGAACCATTAACAAAGGAATACCATCCCATGCATCACAAACAATATCTCAGCGCCCGTGCGTATGTAAAAACGTTCTGTACCATTTTCTTTTTATCCATTTTCTTTTTTCCCTGCGAAGTGTTCCCTCAAACTATTGCAGGTGGAAATTATTTTTCCTTAGTGCTGTGCAGCGATGGTACTGTGAGGGGGTGGGGAAGCAATGTCTCAGGGCAACTTGGAGACAGCACTTTTCAAGACAGAAATATTCCCGTACTCGTGAAAGGACTTTCAGGGGTGATAGCCATTACAGGAGATGGAAATCATTCAATGGCATTGAAAAGTGACAGCACCGTCTGGGGTTGGGGACTAAATTTCTATGGACAAATTGGAGATAGTTCCAATTCCAACAGGAATGTGCCTGTGCGTGTGCCAGGTCTTTCGGGCGTGATCGCTATTGCCGCGGGAGAATATCATTCACTTGCATTGAAGAAAGACAGCACAGTTTGGGCATGGGGATTGGGTACATCCGGTCAGTTAGGAAATGGAATGGGTCAAAGTTGGTATCCGGTGAAAGTAGATAGTTTATCAGGTGTTACCGCCATTGCTGCAGGATCCTTTCATTCGCTTGCACTGAAGAAGGACGGAACTGTTAGGGCGTGGGGAATTAATGGGAGCGGCGAGCTTGGTAGTGCAAACGATTCTCCTGCGGATTACCCGCAACCAGTTGTGGAACTATCAAATGTTAAATCCATCTCCGGTTCGGCGAATAATTCGTATGCAATAAAAAATGACGGAACGTTATGGGTTTGGGGGAGCAATACATATAGTCAATTGGGAAATAACAGTGAAGCTTTTAGTACACACCCGCGCCAGGTGACCGGTCTTTCTGGGATCAGTGTGTTTACCGGTGGATTTCAACACTCCCTTGCATTAAAAAATGACGGAACGGTTTGGGCGTGGGGAAACAATTCTGCCGGTCAACTTGGTAATGAAGCGATTGATTCAAATAATATCTATGTCCATCAGCCGACACAAGTGAAAAATATTTCTGGAGTTGTTGCGCTGACGGGAGGCGGAACACATACTCTTGCCGTGAAAAATGACGGATCGGTGTGGGCATGGGGATATAATTTGTATGGTCAGCTTGGAAACGGTACTAACACAGAGTTCTATACTACACCGGTAAAAGTAACGGGTACATGGCAAGCGTTGACCAGCGTTAGTAAATATAATAATAACATTCCGGCTGATTTCATGATGATGCAGAACTATCCGAATCCATTTAACCCGTCAACGACGATCGAGTTCACAATTCCCGTTTCAGAGTCCACAACACTAAAAGTGTACGATGCGATCGGAAGAGAGATCGTTACATTGGTGAATGATAACTTGGAGGCAGGTAAATATTATCATAAAACATTCGATGCGTCAACACTTTCCAGCGGGATATATTTTGCGCGATTACAAAGTGGGGACAAAGTGCAGTTAAAGAAGATGATGCTGATTAAATAAAGAGTGTAATAACATAACGTTCTACTAAGGCGTTCATAGTAAGAAGGCTTTTTGATCTGTTTCATTAGTTTTAAAGATTCCTGCTTTTTGAAAAGAGGAATGAGATTTTTATATTATTATAGCATTTTCAAGATCGATAGGAATTAGATTTTATCAATCCATAAATACCATGTCTCAAAAAAGTATTCCATTTCAAGTAATTGATTGGTCAACAATTTCTACCACTGAACACAAAGGAACATCTGGCTCTGCATTTTGGAATACGCTTCAGTTACCCGGACTTCGTATCCGTTTGATCACATATTCTGATGGTTATATAGCCGATCACTGGTGTCAGAAAGGACATATTGTCCATTGTCTTGAAGGAGAACTCATCACTGAACATGAAAGTGGTGAACGGTATACACTGCATTCAGGAATGACATATGTTGTTTCGGATAATTTAAGTTCGCATCGGTCGATTGCAGTAAACGAAGTAAAGCTATTGATTATAGATGGTGATTTTTTGAAGCCTGTCTAAAAAACAGTAATAGATTAATTTATTGGTAAAAACGAATTCATTTAATTGATTGCAGCAAAATATTAGAGATATTCCGATTGTCAGATAATGAAGAAATTCGGTCGTTACAAATATTAATGTTGAAGAAGATGATGTTGATATAGCAGTTACCAGATTAAATGTTCTCCGCATTCCGAAAAAATTCTTAATAATCCCTTATAGGGCATAATATTTTTGTATTAACTTAAAAAAGTCCGATTTCAACACAAGAGTGTATCGGACTTTTCATTTTAAAGGATAACGTGCTCTACAATACAACTTAAAATTGACAATCATGTCCGATTTAACTATGTTCACTACAATTAAGAGATTTTAAATTCATTGAAACACATGATCACTTTATGGAATATTTTATGAAAAGAATCTTTTTCGTGTTCTATTGTCTGTCGCAGGTTTCATTTGCCCAGTCTGTCTATTATGTCAATGCAATCACCGGAAATAATACTACGGGAAATGGATCTATCGGAAGTCCATATAAAACGATTACGAAAGCATTATCAGTTTCTGCGACAGTCGGAGATTCCATCAAAGTTGCAACAGGGATCTATAACATTGCACTTGGCGAAGTATTTCCCATCTCAATGCTCACCGGAAGAAAATTGATTGGCACAGCCGGAGCGATGACAACCATCATTGATGCGTCAGGATCTAAGAATCGTGTCTTCAATTGCAGCGGGAATTCGAATTCGACAATCATCCAAGGATTTACAATAACCGGGGGATTCGCCAACGATACGACCAGTGGCGGAGTAACATCCAAAGGAGGCGGACTGTTAATCGATAATAATTCTCAGATCATTATACAACAGAACATCATTACAAAAGATACTGCACGTGGTTACGATTTTTATCAGGCAGGAATGGGTGCTTTGAACGGTGGAAGCTGTTATGGAGGAGGAATATATATCGCAGGTGCATCTCCGACAATTCGTAATAATGTGATCAGCCATAATGTTGCAATGGGGGGAGGCGGTCAAGATTTTCGCGGTGGTTGGAGTGGTAACGGAAGCGCAGGAGGTAATGCAGACGGAGGAGGCATCCATGCGGCATTTGGTGGAGCAACACTCATTATCAATAATACATTCTATGGGAATAAAGCGGTCGGAGGACTTGGCGGAGCATCAAATTCGCTGAATGCAGGGAACGGTGGTAACGCAGTGTCTGGTGCACTTGATGCCGGATCGAACGCGATTGTAAAGAATAATATTTTCTGTAATAACTCATCAGTAGCCGGACCTGCCGGTGGCGGACTTAATGGGAACAATGGCACATCAACTGACGGAGCGTTGACCAGTTTTTCAGCATCGAATCTTTCAAACAATCTTTATTTCAATAATACCGCAGTGACAAATCCAAACGGCGGTATTCTTGGTTCCAATACTGTTTTATCCGATCCGCTATTTATCAGTTCAACAAATTTTCATCTTCAATCGAATTCGCCTGCAAGAAAAGCAGGGACTGCTGCTGATGCTCCCGCTATAGATTTTGACGGAGTTACACGGTCCACTCCTCCTTCGATTGGTGCGTTCGATGGATCCGGACCGACTTCAGTAAATGAGAATGCTGTGAATATTCCAAAAGAATTTTTATTGGAACAGAACTATCCAAATCCTTTTAATCCAACGACAATGATCAGATTTCAGATACCAATGAACAGCTATGTCACTCTTAAAGTGTATGATGCGATTGGAAGAGAAGTATCGACATTGGTGAATGAAGTAAAATCATCAGGATATTACTCCATTGTGTTTGATGCATATGGTCTTTCAAGTGGGATGTATGTTATGCACCTTGTGTCAAATGGAAAATCACAATCGCGTAAGTTGAACGTAATGAAATAAAATTTTTTACTTGTATGAATGATAATCAGTAAATCGACACTACCATAAAATAAATCAGAAGAAGCCAAGTGAAGAAAAGTATAGACCTTTGCAAAAGATTCTTTAGCCATCTTTTTCTGGTTCTTGTTTTGATTCTTTCAATTGAACAAACAACTGTTTCTCAAATTGAAAATACAGAATCAGCTCTCGCGGCATTTTCAGGCAAAAACCTGACTCAGAAAAAGGGTCCGCTGGCAAAGGTTGGTTTTGATCTAGCTTTGTTACGTGAAGAGTTTCGACATCACACTGCTAAACAATCTGCCGCTCGTTTTGTGCCTAGCAATTTAATGCTGCCGGTTGTTAATGATCGTGTGATAGTAGATGTTACTGTTCGGGGGGATATCGATTTTGCCGAAACCGAATTGAAGTCGCTGGGAATGTCAATAGAAGGAAAAGCAGGCGGAATAGTATCAGGTTTTCTGCCAATTAATTCTATTGAAGCTGTTGCTGCAATAGATCGAGTAAGATTTGTTCATCCAGCGATGCGAACAACACGGTCTGGAATCATCACCAGTCAAGGTGATGTATCGATGCGGTCGAACGTTGTCCGAACCACTTTTGGATATAACGGAACCGGAGTCACTGTCGGCGTACTTTCAGACAGCTACAATTATCTTGGTGGTGCTTCTTCAGACGTTAACACCGGTGATTTACCTGGCGCAGGAAATCCGAATGGATTTACAACTCCGGTCACTGTTCTGCAGGATGATGGCAGTACCGATGAAGGTCGTGCGATGCTTCAGTTGGTTCATGATATTGCTCCGGGTGCACAGCTTGCTTTTGCAACAGCATTTTTGGGACAAGCATCATTTGCAAATAATATCACAAATCTTAGAACCGTTGCAGGAGTAGATGTTATTGTTGACGATGTCATTTATTTTGCTGAACCAATGTTTCAAGATGGTGTGATCGCGCAGGCTGTGGATGATGCTGTTGCGGCAGGTGTTCCATATTTTTCTTCTGCCGGAAATAATGGAAGGGATAGTTATGAAAGTGTTTGGCGTTCCGGTCCAACACTTGCAGGCGGTAGTCTCTCCGGTACTTTTTATGGTGGTACTACATTTGATTTTGATCCGGGACCTGGCACAGATAACAAACAATCATTTACATTAGGAAATGGACAAACAATTCTGATTTCTTTGCAGTGGGATTCTCCGTTTGCATCTGTCTGTTCTGGATGTCCTGGTTCTGTCAATGATCTTGATATTTATCTCCTGAATAGTAATGGAAATCAAGTGCTTGCGAGCAGTGCTTATGATAATATCGATGCTGATGCTTATGAAGTTGTTCAGTTTACAAACAATACCGGTTCTTCAGCAACATTTAATATCCTAATAGCAAATTATTCAGGAGCAAATCCAGGATTTTTGAAATATGTAAATTTCGGGTCATCGCAGGGGAGTCTGCAATTTGCTACCAACAGCAGTACATTGTTTGGACATGCTAACGCCAAAGGTGCAGAGGCAGTTGGAGCAGCTGCATATTTTGATACACCTGCTTTCGGAGCAGAACCACCCGTTCTCGAATCTTATTCATCAGCGGGTCCAACGGCAATTCGATTTACTAAAACAGGTAGTGATACTATCGATGCACGCGCAGACAAACCAGAGATCACTGCACCAGATGGAACGAATACAACGTTCTTTGGTT
>CAYPEM010000014.1:7562-44022 GCA_964409765.1 uncultured Chitinophagaceae bacterium | reverse complement strand
GCAGACAAACCAGAGATCACTGCACCAGATGGAACGAATACAACGTTCTTTGGTTTTGATTATGAAGGGGATACATATCCCAATTTTTTCGGGACATCCGCCGCCGCTCCACACGCTGCAGCAGTTGCAGCTCTAATGCTTGATAAATTTGAAGGATCAACACCCGATCAGATCTACTCCAGTTTGGAATCGAATACGATTGATATAGGAACCGCCGGGTTTGATAACAACAGCGGATTTGGACTTATCCAGGCTGATGCTGCTATGGATGGAGTATTGCCGGTTGAACTTTTTTCATTTAACGCTCAATCAAATCTCAACGAAGTTCAATTACGATGGAATACTTCTACGGAGATGAATAACTTTGGTTTTGAAATTGAGAAGATTAAAAATCAAAACACAGAAGTCAGAGGTCAGAATACTACAGAAACTTGGATTAAAATCGGATTTGTTGCGGGTAGCGGAACTACCAATGCTTCAAAAGAATATTTCTTTACAGATAAGAACATCTCGACTGGAAAGTATTCATATCGTTTAAAACAAATTGATCGTAACGGAAAATTCTCTTATTCACAACCTGTTGAAGTGGAATGTGGTTCTACTCCGAATAGATTTGCACTGATGCAGAATTATCCAAACCCATTTAACCCTTCAACTTTGATCAGTTTTCAGATACCAGTGAATGGTCATATTGTGCTTAAAGTGTATGATGCGATTGGAAGAGAAGTTGTTACGTTGGTGAACGAAATAAAGGATGCAGGATATTACACTGCAATGTTCAATGCATCAAAATTATCAAGTGGAATATATTTTGCGAAATTGCAAAGCAGCAGTATAGTTCAAATAAAGAAAATGTCGTTTATCAAATAGATTCCTAATATATCCTTATACTTCTTGTGGATTATGAGCGTAGAGTCAATTCACATCGATTTTATAAAAAGGGAAGGAGAGTCATGCCTTTCTTTTTTATTATTTAAATGATTCAGTTGTACAATATTGTACATCCTTCATCAGACCTATCTCTCCGTATTATCAATTACTTACAGAATTCGAATAGATTTTTCTATTTCCTTGGTATAATTATTGTTAAATGATATTTCGAGATCATTAACAACCAATTGTACATCACTATTTATAGACAGGGAGATCCCAATGAAATTTATTTTGTTACTATCTATAGCAATTGTTTCGCTAATATACCCACAACGTTTAACAACCGATTTTTCATCATATTCAACAGGAGTAACATTAGAAGGGCAGGATTCTTGGACAACAAATATAGCATCTGCTTCACAAGCAATAGTTACTAATGTCACACCCTTGGTCTATTCAGGATATGGTTCAGGGGGAGAATATGTTTCTGTCTCTACAAATAGTTCAACGCTATACTTCTCAAAGTCATTAGCTTCTACAATAACATTTCCGTCAACTTGTACATTTTATTATAGCATGTTGGTCAGACTGTCTTCTGCTAGCAGTTGGGCTAATTGTTTTTTTCTAAACTCAAATATAGCGTACTTTTCTCGTATTTGGATTAATGACAATGGTGCCGGGAAATGGAATATTGGCATATCAAAAAATAATACTAGTCTTGTCTATGGAACAACCGATTTAAATTACAATCAAACATATCTGGTTGTAGTTCGATATACTATTAATCCAGGGCCATCGGATGATGAAGCATATGTTTGGGTAAACCCGTCATTAACGGGAGAACCAAACATTGCTGCTGCTGAAGCTGTTTCAGGAAATGGACAAAGTGAGTATTCAACAATGACTGAATGTACTGGTTTGGTTTTATATTTGAAATCTGGAACCCCTCAATGGCAGTTGGATGATATCCGTGTTGGTTATGGCGAATCGAATGTTGCTGCATTTGCAGATTTAAATTACGACGATGCAATGCCTGTTGAAATAAAAGAATTATCAGCAACATCTGCAATGAACTGTGCATTGTTAACATGGAAAACTTCGAATGAAATAAACAATTATGGATTTGAAATACAACGATCTCCCGTCAATCAAACAAATAGTAACGAGTACACCAAATGGGATAAGGTTGGATTTGTAAATGGAAACGGGACATCAAATTCTTTAAAAGAGTATTCGTTTACGGATAACAATCTTAAAGCTGGGAAGTACTCCTTTAGATTAAAGCAGATCGATCGGGATGGAAAATATGAATTCTCACCGGTAATCGAAGTGAATGTTACCGGTACACCTTTGAGGTTCGAACTGGTACAAAATTATCCAAATCCATTTAACCCAGTTACAACGATAGGATTCTCACTTCATGCTTCAGGTCCGACAACATTAAAGATATTCGATATTATTGGAAAGCATGTAGCTACATTAGTAAACGAGAAACTAGAAGCAGGAATTCACTATCAACGGACATTTGATGCTTCAAAACTCTCAAGCGGTATCTATTTTGCAAAGTTAACATCAGAAGGAAAATCTCAAACAAGGAAATTGGTGTTGATCAAATAATGCTGTATTCCCTTAATTCTTTGCAGTTTGGAATGATTTAGGAAGGTATTTCCTAATATGACGGTAGACACGAACTGATAAAACTACTTTTGGGGAAATAATATTTTTCATATATTGGTTAAGCAAAAGGATATACATAGTGTATATCCTTTTTTTTGTAAAAAAGATATTACGTTTGCCTGAAAATGCTTCAATGGTGAGTGGTTTTTATTGGCATTCTATCTGTTGTTACAAAAGCGCCAATAAATCTTTCACTGAAAATGAAGTATCGTTTCCTTAATAAAATTACCTTTGCATTATTCCTTCCAGCTCTTCTTTGGGGCCAAGGAACATATTATAATGGCATCGATACTGGATCGGTAAATTTTGTTACAGAGCTGCACAACCTCATTTATCCGCATACTCAAATATCGTACGACAGTTATAAGACGACAATCATTCCAAATTTCGAATCCCGTGATACTACCGGAGGACAACAGGTAGTAACATGTGTATATAGCGGACAGAATTACGTATACACACCACCATTTGCATGGACACCGTATAGTCGAGAACACACATGGTGTTACAGTTGGATGCCAACGTATGGTTCAACAAATGGTAAAGAGTATTCTGACCAGCACCATTTATTTCCAACAAATCAAAATAATGCAAATGGAATTCGGAGTAACCATCCTCTGGGGATTGTTTTCACTCCGATAGGCGCAAATGGGATATTCCTTAACGCACGGTATGGATCGAATACCGGCGGACAGATTGTGTACGAACCACGAAGTTCCCACAAAGGGGATGCCGCACGCGCATTATTGTATATGGCGGTGTGTTATAACAGTGTTAATGGAAAAGATTGGTCATTTAATTATCTAAATACAGTTACACTTCCCGCATTAAATGAAGCATCGCAGAATGTCGACCTGCTTATTCAATGGCATCATCAAGATCCTCCCGATCAATGGGAGAGAGACCGTAACGAATATATTTATTCTCTCCAGGGGAATAGAAATCCATTTATCGATCATCCGGAATATGTCGGGGTGATAGATTTTAATACCCTGACAAAAAAAACTTCATCGGCTTCAGGTAAACCGACAAATTATCCTGCAGGATATAATACCCCAGTATTGACGTCAAACTCTATCAAGATCACCTGGACTGATCCTGCCGGAGCAATTCTTCCAACAGGATATCTTTTAAAAGCGAGCGCTTCTAATTCATTTACTGATCCAATAGATGGAACTGAATACGCAGATCAAACAATTCTTTCAAGCGGCACAGCGCAGGTAAACATACCGTACGGTACGGGTCAATATACATTCACCGGATTGCCTAGTACAACATCTTATTTCTTTAAATTATTTCCGTACAATGGAAACACAACATCTCGGTACTATAAGACAGAATCTTATCCTGTCGTACTTGATGGAAATTATTCTACAGGTTCGGAATCTTCTGGTTCCGGTCCAATCGATCTATATTTTTCAGAGTATATTGAAGGCTCCAGCAATAACAAAGCAATTGAAATATTTAATGGCACGGCATCATCGATCAATCTTACTTCCGGTGCATATAAAATAGAAGTATATTTTAATGGCTCATCAATTGTAGGCAATACCATCAACTTATCGGGCAGCATTGCAAGTGGCGGTGTTTTTATCGTTGGCAATTCGAGTGCGGGAACCGGTATTACGAGCTTATCTAATTTGACTTCTGGCAGTTTGAATTTTAATGGTAATGATGCAATAGTTTTGAAAAAGGGCTCCGTTATTGTTGATGTTATAGGACAGATTGGCTTCGACCCGGGATCAGAATGGGGTTCAGGAGTTCAGTCAACAGCAGAAAATACTTTGGTAAGAAAGTCATCAGTTTCTTCTGGAGATACAAATCCAAACGATATATTTGATCCATCAAGCGAATGGGACGGTTATGCAACGGATTCATTTGGTAATTTAGGAATACATGAAGGAACTTTACTTCCAGTAGAACTTATATCCTTTGCCGCAGAATTGCGTAATAAAGATATTGTGTTGAATTGGGAAACAGCTTCCGAAATAAATAATTACGGATTTGAAATAGAAAAAATGGTGATCAGTAATCAGTCGTTAGTTAACAGATGGAGTACAATCGGATTTGTTGAAGGGGGCGGAACAACAAGTTCTCCAAATGAATATTCATTCTTTGACAATAATCTATCCGCAGGGAAATATTCCTATCGCTTAAAACAGATCGATCGCGATGGAAAATATGAATATTCACATTCCGTTGAAGTAACAATTACCGGTGCGCCGAAAGAATACGTTCTTGAACAGAACTATCCCAATCCATTTAACCCAACCACAATGATCAGTTACCAACTGCCGGTGACCAACCATATAACTTTAAGAGTATATGATGCGATTGGACGAGAAGTTGCAACTTTAGTCAACGAGGTAAAAGAAGAAGGAAAATATTCAGTACCATTCGATGCTTCACAATTATCCAGCGGGATTTATTTTGCAAAACTGCAAAGCGGTGAGAAACTGCATTTGAAGAAAATGATGCTGATACGTTAAAAAACTAAGAATGATTTCATCGTCTTATGCACCGTTCTTTTAGAGAGCGGTGTTTTAGTTTTAAACTGTTAATGATAATTGTATGAAACCTTTTTATAATTATTTCTGTAAACAATATCATTTATCAATATAAATAAAGATATGGCAAAAATATTCTTCGTATCTCTTCTATACACTACAATGATTTCTGCTCAGGAATGGAAATATTACAACACTTCCACTTCTGGACTTCCTTCAAATCTTGTGTATGCAATTGTCATTGCGCCGGACAGTACAATTTGGATAGGCACCGGAAGCGGAATTGCTTCTTTTAAAACAAATGTCTGGACTATTTACGATACAACGAATTCACCATTGCCGGATCCATATATCACTTGTCTTGCAGTTGATTCTTCCAATACATTGTGGATAGGAACCGGTTATGCCGGTGTTGCAAGGTTAAAAGATGGAGTTTGGACGTTGTATGATACGGCAAATTCAGACATTCCACACAATACGCTGTTTGATATCACCATTGGTCCCGATCAATCTCCATGGTTTGCAACAGAAGATGGGGTGGTGAATTACAAAAATAATATATGGAAGAATTACAAAAATGATTTGATAGAACCTCAAAGCCGATCAGTAGCATTTGATGTTAAAGGAACATTGTGGATGGGTACGTATACTCCGGTCGATTTCCGAGGCTATATCGAATATATGAAAGATGAGATTTTTACTCATACAGTTCTTTCCAAGCTGGAAATATTCTCGACATTTGCCCGCAGAATATTGGCGATAAATGATTCGACAGTATTTGTTGCAACTGGTAATGGGCTCATAAAATTTGAGAACGAAAAATGGACGGTGTTCCGTATGCAAGATTCCCCCCTTCCGGCGAACGGTGTTTCATCTCTTGCAAGGATAGGTGATACGATTATAGTCGGCACTGCAAGCGGTATTGTAGAAATTGTAAATAATACTTGGAAAGTTTTCCATCCTGCACCTGGTAATCTTCCCAATGACGTTGTGTATGCTATTGCCGTTGATAGATCCGGAAATCGATGGTGCGCAACAGGAAGTTCGGGAATTGTTGTGTATAAAAAAGGTGGTATTGTAACAGCCACCCAAAGAGACGAACAGATTCCACGAGATTTCGAATTATTTCAGAACCACCCTAATCCATTTAATCCATCGACAATGATCAGTTTTCAATTGCAACATACCGCGCATACATCGTTGATAGTGTTTGATGCAATTGGAAGAAAGGTATCAACAATAGTAAACGAAGTAAAAGAAGCGGGAATTTACTCGGTGTCATTCAATGCATCTGGTTTATCGAGCGGAGTCTATGTTGCTTGTTTACAAAGCGGAGATAAAAGACAATATAAAAAAATGGTTTTGATTAAATGATCTTTCATTTAAAAAGATCGAGGTATTTTAAAACAAAAACTCCCGAATTTCTCGGGAGTTTTTGTTTTAAATAAAAACTAAAAAATCTAGTTCTGCCACATGTTCAAGAATGAATCCCACGAATGTGGTGCTGAATAAGGAATCCCTTTTTCAATGGATATGTGTTTCCCAAGCGGTATGCTGAGTGCGGGTAACGAAGAAATATCGACATACGTTACGCTTGTTCCGTACTTTGTATTCATCACTTTAATGATTTCATTTGCCAGAACACCTGCACCGCGGTTACTTGGATGAACTCCATCTAAACTGAATAATCCGCCTGTAATATAAGCAGAAGTATATTTCACGCCGCTGATGAGTTTTCCGTTTGCGCTGATATCAGTAAAAATAGCATTGAAATCAACGACAGCAGCACCTTGAGCTGTTGCAACATTCTTAATCGCATTGTTAAAATCATTGACCGCTTGAGCTGCGATTGCAATCTCAGCAGAATCGAGAGTCAATGCATTTGGCCAAGGATTTTGTGGATGTACACCAAATGGTTTGGTTGTATCGATACCGGGAGGCAAAGCAGGAAATGCTGTTGGATTATCTTTATAGAATTTTCCTGTGGCAACACCAATTAAACCAGCATATGGACTTCCTGATAAGCATATCAAAGGATCACTAGCCGGAGTTGTAAATTTAGTTGTTCCAGAGGCAACACCAAATTCGCCTTTCTTTTGGTAATACAGCGCTAATCCACCTGGAGCGGCAACAGCAAGTTTAGCTCCAACTTTAGGTCCGATTGTTGTGAAGAATGGAATAGTTGTCACATTAGGAATTGTTCCAACAATAATTTTTACGTTCGGCACCGATTTCTTCAATGTGTCAATCGCTTGATTATAGAGAAATGTAAAAGTTCCCAATGGTGTTGGGGCTGCCGGTGATGTTCCTCCGGTTGTTGCATAACCAAGAACATCATTATTTCCCAGCCAGAATGTTACCAATTGTGGCTGTAATGCTTTTACTGCACGAAACTGGCTCTTTGGTAACAAACCGCCTGCACCACGAATAATTGCTGGACCAAACGGACCTTGATACGTTCCAACTGTATCCATGAATCCTGCAAGCGGTGCACCTGGCAGTCCAAGATTGTCATATGGACGAGCAAGCGTTGCTGCATTTTCAGGAGCAACAGCAGTTGGTGTTTCACCTGCAGGGCCAATAACAGGATTATTTGGATCAGCTAAAGAAATGATAACATACCGTGCTGCTTTTCCTGTTTTCGGATCTGGGTTTCCCGGATCAGACCAATATGGTTGCTCAAACGTACCTAATCCTGCTCCGGCAAGTTTTAATTGGTTTGCAATAAGATTTGGATAGCTATACAACTGAGCCGATTTGTATAAAGCGCTCGACTGATATCCTGCAGCAAGGCTATTTCCTACAGCCATATATTTATTGATCGTTACACCACCCAAACCTGCTTTTGGCAGATCGGTTGGAGCATCACTGGTACAACCGGTCAAGCTTACAGCAAATACCATTGTTATTATTGTTACAAAAAATTTAACGTACTTCATAAGTTTACACTCCAAATGATGATTAATTTTCCTTCTTAGAAATTATAACCGAAATTAATTCCAAATAAATTTGCTGTTGCCTGATATGTTCCATCAAATTGAACTTCGGTATTAGTTACTGTACGGTCAGCAAATTTCAAGAAAAGATAAGAAACATCGACACTTAACGCTTCATTGATCTTATAACCTACACCAAGATTGAGACCATTTCTGTCTGCATCCGGCAATAAAGGTTCCGAATAATGATCAGCTATCGGGTTATTGTCAAACAAATAGCCAAACCGAATTTGGAGAGCATCCATTGTATATTCTCCGCCAACTCGAAGGATATATGTGTCTTCGTAATTCTTCGGGGATACTGATTTTGAATTGTTCTTTTTGAATTCAATCGCAAGTTCTTTGTACGATGACCATCCGACGAATTGATAATCAGCTTCAAGTTCAAAATTTTCCATCACTTTGTACGCGACACCGACAAATGCTGTAGCCGGAAGTTCGAGAGCAGCTCCTGCATCTCCCTCGGGAAATAAAGCGCTGGTAGGAGTAAAATCTGCAGTACCAGTTGCTTCAATTTTTACGGATGACCGATAGGATAGTCCAATTGATAACTCTGGTGTTGCTTTAAAAATTGCACCGGCATTAAAACCAGTTCCTGTTCCGCTCAGGTCCAATTCTACCACTGCATCACCGGGACTTACCATTCGTGATAATGTTACATCTCCGGTTACATAATTGAATCCAACACCGAGCGATAGTTGATCGCTGACTTTGTAGGCAACGGTTGGAGAGAAGTAGAATGATTTTAAATCTACTTTTTGCGTAATGTAACGACCGCTCCATGTAGCGGGCCATTCTGTTCCAAGACCGTATGGATTGTTAACACCTATTCCAACATGAAGATCTTCGGTAACAGGGTAGGTTGCATAAACATTTATTGGAGTAAACGTTTGTGAAACCATTTCATTCTTTGTTGATTGACCAAGATTTGTTGGCCCATAAAATGTCGATTGAGGCATAATAATGGTCGTTCCGAGGTATACCGAACCTTGTTTTTGAAAACCTAGACCTGCAGGATTGAAGAATATAGCAGAGCCATCATAAGCCCGCGCCGCCCATGCTCCTCCTTGTGCCATTGCCCGAGCACCATGCTCGTTCAATTGAAATCCTCCTGCAAAAACTGCAGTAGAAAAGGTGAAAACCAATACAACGGTGAATAAGTATTTCACGAATACCTCCTTATGAATAATTTGTGGTTATGAATATGTAAATCCCAACTTTCAAAAGCAAATAGAATATCTTTACAATGAATATATATTTTTATTCAACAGATACAAAAGTCTGTTATTTGCTAAGTTTTTCCAGCAGTTCCTTTGCTTCTTTTTTGTATTGATCATCATCTTCATCTTGTTTTGAAAGTGCTGCGATAGAGATGAGGAGTTCTTTTGCTTTGGTCGTATTATCTTCTTCTTCATAAGCGCGGGCAGCATCCAAACGATAAAGGATGAATGAAGGCCGGAGTGCAACGGATTTGTCATAATATTGTAAGGATTCTTCCATATTAGCCCATCCTAGACCAAGCGGCCAACGGATCATTTTAGATTTTTCGCAAAGCTTTGCGTGCGTTCTTCCTAAAATGTAATACGCTGCAGCATTGTTTGGGTCGAGTGAGATCGCCTTTTCACAATCGGCTTTCACTTGTTTCACAAAATCGATCGCGCTCCATACTCCTTTGAAAAGAGCAACTCTTCCATTTGCAATTGCACGGCGGACATAACCAATAGAGGAATCCGGTTTTGCTTTTACTGCTTTGTCGGCATAATCGAAAGCTTTTTGATAATAGTCCAATTGTTTTTCTTTGTCAGCATCAGTCTTATTCGGAAGATGTTCACCGATATCAACATAACTACGGCTTAACCGCCATTGAATATTGAAATTATTCTGATCCAGCTTTTCGGCCTGAAGCAATTTATCCAATGCTTTTTGATTCTCAAAAGTAACAGTGGAGAAATTGTCGGATTCAGAAATAAGTTCTTGAATGGATTGTGAATAAAGGAAGGTTGAACAGAACAATAGAGTAACAAAAATAGCAGCATGTTTCATAACAGCTCCTTAGGTAATTGATGTCCCAATAGTACGAAGTGGAATCTACTGATGCAAACGGAATTTTCACATAAATACTGCCGATAAAAATCCAGCCATTTGTTTGCTTCTTTGGTAATTTTGACATAGAATTATAATAGAATGAAAAAAGCATTAAATATACTGATCGTTTGTGTTTCATTTTGGTGTGCAGGTATTATCCTTACCCCCATTGCAACATCTGTGTTCCCGACCTTCGAACCAATGACAAATATCCTTTATCGTTTCTACGGAGTTGTTTGTCATCAATTTGATTCACGATCATTTCATATCCATCACCAACCATTTGCAGTCTGTATCCGGTGCACAGCTATCTATGGAGGGTTTTTATTAGCATTGATAGCCATTCGAATTTCTTCACGATTGAGCGATCATAAATTTGATCCTATCATTGTTTTGATCTGTTCTTTAACACCAATGGCACTGGATGTTTTAGGTTCATTCACCACTTTTCATGAAATTTCCACCCCTTCACGTTTGATCTCCGGCGCAATCTTTGGAATAGGATTGGCAATACTGCTTCACCGTTCACTGACGGAAATTATTTCTTCACTGATAAAAGAAAAATTTTATGAAATCAAAACCAGATAAACTGATGCCATCCCTCTATGGCGGATTATTGATCGCTACCGTTTGGTCAGTCCCCGGCTTGAATTTTCTCAATTGTCTTTGCTGTGCAGGAGTATTGCTTGGAGGATTCTTAGCGGTACTATTATATCAGAAAGATATTACAACTGATATGGAGCCATTGTCGCAGGATGATTGTAAAAATATTGGTGTGTATACCGGAATCATAGCTTCCGTTGCCGGAGCAATTATACAGTTCATTATTCAATTGGTGTTCGGCGATATTGCAATCGATCTTATGGTGAAATTAGCCGAGCGAATGCAGGTTGACTTCCCGCCGGAGCTGTATCAGATGATCGAAGAAGCAAAGCAACAAGGTCCGAATATATTTGGCTCTATTATTGCCATGTTTGTTACCATAATTCCAAATACACTATTTGCTTTTCTTGGTGCGTTAATTGGATGGAAGGTGTTCAAACCAAAACAATTAGGATAATATGTCCTGGAAAAGTTCCGATTTGTAATATCTCGGTAAATAGTTTTAAGCTTTTTACTCTTTTTGTTGAGGAACAATTATTTGAGGATTATTCTAAATGTTGTTCCTTCGCCGATAGCGCTTTTGAGGATGAAGAGTTTTCCGTTGTGATAGGTTTCGATGATCCGTTTGCAGAGAGAGAGTCCTAATCCCCATCCCCGTTTTTTTGTACTGAACCCCGGTCTAAATATATCTTTTTGGTATGATGGATCGATCCCTTTTCCGGTATCTTTGACATCAATGATTGTCTTTTTCCCATCTTTTGAAAGTGTAAAATTGATCGACCCTTTTCCGTCTTCCATTGCATCAAGGGCATTCTTCACAAGATTTTCGATAACCCATTCAAACAACTCGCTGTTGACCTTTGCACCAAATTCAGTGTCTGTATTGATGGTGATATCAACTTTTTTTCCTGTTTGCGGAATCCGTTTTTGAAAATAAACGATGGAATGATTGATCAATTCCACAAGATTCTCTTCTTTAAGATCCGGCTTTGATCCGATCTTTGAGAATCGGTCGGCAACTTTTGTCAATCTTTTTGCATCATTTTCAAATTCTGAGACTGTCTCCAGAATCTTTGGATGTGTTTCAGATTGATGTTTCAATAATTCGATCCAGCCCATCATACTGGTTAACGGTGTTCCAAGTTGGTGTGCCGTTTCTCGAGCCATTCCGACCCAAATATTGCTTTGTTCGCTTCGCTTGATATAACTAAATCCAATATATCCGAACAAAATGAATAATGCGGCAATAGAAAGTTCTATAATAGGGAGCCACCGCAATCGACCGATAAGAGGGGATTCTCCATAATGAACTTTACTTAAGACAAGCGAATCTTGATAGGTAACAAGGATCGGTCTATTTTCTTGATCCATCAAGTTCATCATTTCAAAAAGAATAGTTTTCTTTTTTTCCTCAGAAAATGTCGAATCAAGAGTGATATTCCTGGTGGTATTGATCTCAGTGTCTGTTCCATTGGTGAGGATCACCGGAAAATCTATTGCTCCAATGATCTCATCAAAAATGAAGGTATAATCGGTCCCCGAAGTAGACGTACTGTTAGCTATATACTCGAGCGAGCGGGCATAGAGAGCCGCTGTATCTCGTTGTTTTTTTTGAAGTTCTGTGACAAGATTATGTGTATAAAGAAGGATTGGAATAGCGATACACACTGCCGCAACAAGCAAAGCAATTTTAATTCTACTGGATTTTGGACTGCGGGTGTTCAGATTTTTCATAAGAAAAAAGAATGTCACGCTGAACAAAGTCAAAGCGTGACATTGAATTACCGGGATAAATATTACCGAACGATCGTTTGATCTCTTCGAGCACCGACTGACACAAGCGAAACTTTCACCCCGGAAAGTTTTTCGATTGTTTCAACATATTTCATCGTACGTTTCGGAAGTTGTTTCCATTTTTTTGCTTCGGAGATATTTTCATTCCAGCCTTTATATGACTGCAATATTGGCTCTACATTTTCCAATGTTTGTACATCAGTCGGGAATGATTTAAGAACTTTGCCATCCTTTTTGTAACCAACACAGATCTTGATCTCATCAAATTGATCAAGCACGTCAAGTTTGGTTAAAGCAATTTCGGATATCCCATTGATCATCAATGAATACTTTAAACTGACCATATCAAGCCATCCGCATCGGCGCGGTCGGCCGGTGGTAGCGCCAAACTCATGACCGATCTTTCGTAAGGTCTCTCCGGTTGTCTCGTTCAATTCTGTAGGAAATGGTCCATTACCAACCCGCGTTGAATATGCTTTCACGATTCCAATAATTGCCTTTACCGATGTTGGTGGTATTCCGAGTCCCGTACATGCACCTCCGCTTGTTGGGTTTGATGATGTAACATACGGATAAGTTCCGTGATCGACATCCAGCAGTGCGCCTTGTGCCCCTTCAGCAAGAATGTTTTTCTTTTTCTTCAATGCATTATTTAAAAGGGTAGCCGTATCAGTAATGAATGGGTCGATTTTTTTATCGAATTCCTGATACTCGTTGACAATCTTATCAACATCGATCTCAGCAGAACCGTAAACTTTGCTGAGCAGCTGATTCTTCTCTTCAATATTGCGCGTTAGTTTTTCGCGCAGTTGTTTTCTGTCAAGCAGATCGACAACGCGTATGCCTGTGCGGGTATACTTGTCGATATAAGCAGGACCGATCCCGCGTCCGGTAGTGCCGATCTTTTGTGCACCTTGTTCGCGGATACTATCCAGCAATTTATGATAGGGCATGATCAAATGCGCATTGTGGCTGATGAACAACCGTCCATCAATTTTAATTCCGAACGATTTGATCATTTCAATTTCGTCCATCAATGCGATGGGATCGATGACAACACCATTACCGATAACACATTGAACATTTTTTTGAAAAATTCCGGAGGGGACGAGATGGAGAACGTATGTTTTATCGCCGATCACTACAGTGTGTCCGGCATTTGCTCCGCCTTGATATCGAGCAACGATATCGATCTTTTCGCTGAGCATATCAACGATCTTTCCTTTTCCTTCATCGCCCCATTGGGCACCGACAACGATTGATACTGACATAATAAGATTCTTTTTTTGAGTTTGAGATGGGAGGTTAAATGATTCGCTGAATCAGTATAACAAGATTTGTCTGTAATCTCAACCGGTAAGATGGTGACAAATTATTGTCAAATCTTGCAACTCCTTCCATTTTTGACTAATTTCATTGAAGACAACATAGTTCATATTCTAAACAATGGCACAATCCAAAAAGACTTCCTCAAATATCCGATCGGTTCCCGTTGCTAAAACAAGAGAGGAAGTTCTCGCTCAGCGTAAGCTCGATTCCCGCGCCGAAGACTCTCGAAATATCAAAGCAGCACTTAATGGCGACCAAGTTTCCTTTCGTGCCATCATGAAAAAATACCACGACCAGGTCTATAATTTATTGTATAGAATGGTTCATGATAAAGATGAAGTGGAAGATCTGACACAGGAAGCGTTCATTAAAGCATTCAATTCCCTAAAGAATTTCAACGAAGAATTTGCATTTTCTACCTGGCTCTATAAAATAGCAACGAACAATTGTATCGATTACATCCGTAAACGGAAATTACAGACTTTTTCCATTGATAAACCATTGGAATCCAAAGATGGCGAATACAGTTTCGAAATTCCTGATTCAACATATGAGCCTGATAAAACATTGATCGCTGGTCAGCGTTCAAAAATATTAGAAGAAGCGGTCAATTCTCTACCTGAGAAATATCGTCAAGTCATCCTTATGAGACACACGGAAGATAAGGATTATCAGGAAATCGCGGATGAATTAAAGCTTCCTCTGGGAACCGTTAAAGCCCATATTTTTCGTGCCCGGGATATTTTATATCGCCGGTTAAAGAAGAAAATTCATCAATATTAAGCGAAACTCTTTCATTCTTACATCGTAAGGAAGTATCAGCCCCACAGAAAAGGCTGAATTTATGAAAAAGACTCAAACATATCTTATTATCCTTACGATCACCTCTCTGAGTGTACTTGCCATAGCACAAAATCTCCATCGCGAAGTGAAACGAACCAATGAAAACGAAGTTAAAGTGAAGATTGAATCCTCGTTTGGTTCTGTAAATATTGAAAAAGGAACAAAAGATAAGATTGTCAGTGTACTCTACAGACGGAAGAAAAAAGATAACGATCCGAAATTAGATCTCAATTATTATCTTAATAAAAATGTGGGGGATCTGCGATTAGAAATGCATCCTGATGGTGCAGAAGTCCGATCATCAAGTGACGGTGACGGAGGAGTGAACGTTCATCTTAATAATTTTGATTTTAACCCGGATGAGTGGTATGTGCAGTTGGTAGAAGGAATTCCTCTTTCCATTGACGCAGAACTCGGAGCAGGAAAAAGTGATTTTGACTTTACCGGCTTGACAATAAACGAATTGAGTATTTCGACAGGAGCAAGTTCATCAAAGCTACGATTTGACGAAAAAAATTCAGGAGAGATCAGAACGCTCAGAATCGAATCAGGAGTGAGTAAATTTGTTGCTGATAATTTGAACAATGCCAATTTCCAAACATTGGAATTTGAAGGGGGAGTTGGAGCTTATATATTGGATTTTGGCGGTGATCTCAAGAAAGAAGTGAAGGTTGATATCAATGTTGGTCTTGGTGCGATCACGTTGCTGATTCCAAAGGATATCGGAGTGAAGGTGAAATATGAAGATAGTTGGTTTTCCAATCTTTCATTGGATGATGAAGAATTTATCCGTAAAAAGAAAGGGATCTACGAATCCACGAATTATATCACTGCTGATGGAAAAATGAATATTCTCATCGAATCCGGTCTTGGTAGTGTAAAAGTTAAGCGCACAAAATAAATTATAAACCCGGATGGACAAACAGTCTATTCGGGTTTCTCTCTAATGCCGGACAATATTGTTTTCACCTTCTTTATCATCCTTTCCTTTCTTTCCCTTGCACTTGGATCTCTGGCAGGTTTTTTCGCCTATAAAAATTCACAGAAGATGGAAAATGAGATCTCAATGGTCTTTTGGGGAATTCTTGCGTTGGCTTGTATCGTGTTCGGCGGATTGATCTGGGCGTGGTTTTTGATTCCAATCATTCTAAATCATATCTAAAACAAACAATCTTATTTCATCCCGTAATAGAAATAGGATGCTCCTGCAAATCCTCCATACAAATCTTTTTTCCGTTCTAATAATGTAACAGACCTTCTATACGATCCGGATGGTGTTTCTTCCGATAGCAACGAACTATATAAATTCTCACTGAACGATTTGCTGACGTTGGATGTTAATGGAAATTGTGTTGCAATGACCGACGATGATCCATTGAGCATCCACAACAATGGATGAAGAATGGATATATTATTCGCAGAGGATTGCACGTCGGACAAATATACAATTGGGAATGAATGATATGAAGTGAATTTTTCAATTGAAAGATTTACTCCTGATTTCAAAGTGCTTCCGCTGGAAAGCAAAAATGAATATTCCGCGTCTCCATTTTTTTGATACGGGGTCGAAAGCTGTAAAACCGTTCCTGTTGCGTTATATAATTTTTCTGCCGTAGCGACAAGATTGACATTCACCTGAGTATTTTTGAAAAAACTTCGAATATCACGCAACTCAAATTCCAATCCCCATCGTGAATCAGTCGTAAATCCAAATGCTGCAATATTTGCCCCGGAATGCAGAGTGCTATTTTTAGATTGATTGGAATGAATAAAAGAAAGACAGGGAAGATATGTCACTTCCATTAACTCGATGAGCGGCCGCTCATTTTTGAGGAGAATGTGAAAAGGAAATTTATCCATTCCGATCGGAGGTAACACCGTGAATGTTTCTCTTCCGAACGATTCTACCGGTTGGATAAGAAAAGAATATAATTCCCCGGCTTCCAACTGCACATTTCCCGGCAGTGTTGCTGAATGTTGCATTATATCAATAAAACGATTCATTCGTTTCATTAAAGAGTACGCAAAGGATGATAATTTTATAGCTGATACTTCTTCATTATTTTTTAGAACGAACACCCACAATTCATTTCCGGCGAAACAATATTCTAACACGGTAGTTGCCGGAGGCAATGCTTCCGATATACCCGCCAATGAAGATTTTTGCATTGAGTTCAAAAATGAAAATACGGGAAACTCTTGAGCAAACGAAATGACATCTGATGATATTTTGCTCTGCACATATTTTAATTCTAGGTGCAATTTTAGGGCGTAATTTCTATTTGGCTTCAACAGTGTATTTAATCGAAACAACTCTAATTGAAGTGAGTTTTTTTCTGCAAGACTTCGTTGAAGCGATGAATACCATTTATCTTTTCCCTTATCCCTGAACACCAAATGTAGTTTCCCTACTTCACTTTGCAGCTTAATGTTTCGAACTGTCTCGTAATAGGCAATTGCTTCCGAGAATTTTTTATAGTTCAACAACAGCGAGATGAGGTTATCCGAAAACCATGATTCAACATTGTTCGTTTGTGAAATAGTGGAGCATAAGAGATTGATATTCACTGATAATGAAAAAAAAGCAGTGGGGACATTGTTCTGTAAAAACTTCTCGAATGCCCGTTTATAAAATGTGATTGCTGCATTATCATCTTTGGAAAGTTGCCGTACCATCCCAATTCGGTGAAGGGCAATTGCCTCGCCAAATCCAAATCCCGCACGGGCAAAATGCGTCAGTGATTGTTCATAGTATTGGATAGCCCGAATAACTTTACCATTCAAATTATCATTATGATATGCACTGAGTTTAACGGAGCAATCCGCAATACGAATAAGGAGATAACCAAGGACAATACCGTCCGGTTCATTTTTTGCAATCTCATATGCTTTTGTAAAATGTTCTTCTGCTTCTCCAAAGGCAAAATTTCTAAAATATAATTCACCGAGTCCTATGTACAAATGTTTTGCCTGCTTAGAGTGTTGGTATCTCTTCTGACTTTCGATCAGTGTCAGGCCATAGTCAAAGCAGGATTTTGCAAACGATGATTCCCCAGCTTTGGCGAATGATTCTCCGCATTGGAGAAAGAAAAGCGGCTCATTCGTGACCGAAGGGTTTGATTGTAACAAGACCATGCTTCTTTTGTACGTCTCATACGCCTCATCGACTTTACCGATGGAGACAAGGGCGTTGATACGCGAACTTTCTGTTTCAAGTAATCGTGGTATATCATGTTGTGCCGTGTAAAATGTTGCGGCGCTAGTGAGAAACTGAAGTGCCGTTTCATTCTGATCTACCGCGATGTGAACAGAAGCGATGGCCACTGCTGCTTTTGCACGCAACGGCTCCAGTCGATAGAGTTGACTGCTGCTAAATACCTCACTTAAAATTGCAATTGATTCTTTTGTTCTGCCGAGTTGGAAATAGAGATTTCCAATTTGAATCATTGTTTGTAATTCAGAATTTCTATCTGCGATATGTCTGTAAAATCCGCGAAGGGAGATAAGGCTTTCAATTGCGGGAGATAATTTCCCGGAAAGAATTTGAGTGGAGGACAATGTAGAATAGTTTTCTGTAAGCTTTGCTTCATTATTCGATTCGGAATAAATGTTGATACTTTCCATCAATAATCGTTCCGCTTCTTCATAGTTCTGCCTATTTATTGCATCGTCCGCTTGTTGTGTTAAGCGAGCAGCTTTTTCTTTTGGCTGCTGATTGGAGTTATCACTGCAGCTAAAAAAGAGAAGAGTAAGAATAAATGTAAATGATATCTTTTGCATGTGTATTAATATAAGAACACTCTTTAAAACATAAAAGCCGACTTTTTGAAAGTCGGCTTTTATTTCTATCATATTCAGCACAGATTAGAACGCAAGAGCAACCCCTGCGGTCATTGAATTATATTTACCGATATTATAGTCTGCATTAATGTTGATGATCAAAATGCGCAAGCCTAATCCGATCACGAATCGAGACTTGTTTTTTCCTTCAACTTCAAAGCCGATTGAAGGAGGTGTAATGCCAGGACCGTAATCAGCAGCCGGTGGAGTGATATTAACTTTCATTTTTGAACTCTCGAGCATAAATCCGGCATATGGTGTGACATTCAAAAATGCAAAACCTAATTGTTTGCTTGCTGTCAAACCAAAGGATGTTCCTGTCATTTCGAAGATCGGATCGATCTTGATCTTTTGTGTATAAAATGAGGCGGCAACATCAACAACAGGAATTGGGAACCAATATCCTAAATTATGCTGAATACCAAAACCGGTCCAGCTTAAATCCCCAAGATCTTGGATTTTAATTTTTGGTAAATACCGCAAAGTAAACTTTGTTCCGAATAATGTACCAAGAGTCAATTGAGGAGCAACGAAAGGCACCCCTGCGTTTCCAGACAAAGCACCTACACCGCCAAGTCCTGTTTTCAATATATAATTCACTGTGTATGAAGTATCTCGTTGAAAAGGAGTTCCTTGAAACAATGTAATATTAACTGGTGTATTAATATCAATCTTTACTTGAGGAGAATTTGGATTTGCAGCATCATATTTTTCACCAATAACTGTTGGACCTGATATTGTAATTGTAGGGCTTGATTGTTGAAGTGCGTTTTTCAAAGCATTTCGCACTTCATTATCGTACGTTGTAGAACCAGTCACTAAAGAATTGGAAATTGTAGTAGCCTGATCCTGGTTAAAAGTAAATGTTCCTTGTTCACTAAATGTTTTCGGAAGATCACCTAAGGGAGTATACATGAGCGCTGCACCTACCTCAATATCAATTCCCCAAAGTTTTGCTTGTGGAGCTTTGTTGAACAATCCTCCATTAACGTTAGTTAACAGTCCCTGAGTGATCGGATCAATGAAACCAAGGGCTGCTTTACCTGCTAGTTTATTCAATGTGCCTTGCAGCCCATCGTCTTGGCCCATTGCCAAGGTGCTCAACACGAAGCATATCATGAAGATACTTTGTACAGTTTTTTTCATTGTGACCCCTTTGTATTGTGAGTGTAATGTGGTTAGTGATTGTGATTTTACAATTTCAATGCTTGCGGGGGAGGTAAGCATATTAAACTTTATCTGTTGAAGGCACTACAAATATAAGGATTTTATCTGTAAAGGCAACAAATTATTTGTTGCGATTACGATGCTTTTTTTTTACCATTGTATAACAGAATGAGGCAAGAATGAAATCCATTGGTATCAAAAAACTCTATTACTCTATCAGCGAAGTTAGTAAAATTACCGACTTAGAGCAATATGTTTTACGATATTGGGAGTCTGAATTTGAACAATTGAAACCCCAAAAAAATAGAGCTGGTAATAGGGTCTATACGAATAAAGATATTAAGTTGATCCTTCACATTAGAAAATTGCTGCGGGAAGAGAGATATACGATTGAAGGAGCAAAACAAGTATTGGTGGATATCGTCTTAGATGAGACCGGCGAACAAACCGTATTGCCGTTTGGTGACGGAATGGATAGTGCCAAACCTGTCTTGCAGCAGCCTGTATCAAAAATAACCGATCCAAAATTGAAAGAGGATCTTCAGGAAGTACGATCGTTGTTGGAAGATGTTCTTTTGAAATTAAACTGATAAAATATCACGAATACTAAGCTTTGATACCAACAATCATTTGTAAAAATCAATTATTAACAAAAAAGTCTTCCAATTGGAAGACTTTTTTGTTTTCGTCGGAACGACAGGATTCGAACCTGCGACCCCTACCACCCCAAGGTAGTGCGCTACCGGGCTGCGCTACGTTCCGAAATAACTAATTCAAATTTACAAAAAAGAGTCAGCTTTTCCAACGAAAGAATTTTAATGAGAACAATCTCTCTTTACATATTTTTATCAATGACAGCGGCTAGTCTGATGAATGCGCAAAATTTGTTACCGCAAAAAGTGTTAGTCTCAATCACTGATGATTGGAATAGTAACAAGGCCACATTGTATCTCTTTGATAAAACGAGTGATGGTTGGAAAAAACATCGGCTGGTTTTTTCGGTTTCAATTGGGAGGAATGGTTTAGCCTGGGGCGAAGGAATCTATCCTAAACAGGATGGTGAATTTCTTAAGAAAGAAGGTGACAATCGGTCTCCTGCGGGGATATTCGAATTGGATACGTTGATGTATGGATTAAGCGAATTGGCACCGGAAGGGGTAAGAATACCATATCTGCCATTAACGAAATTAACACGATGCGTCGATGATGAACATTCTTCTGTCTATAATTCTATTGTTGAGGATGATTCTTTGACAAGAGATTGGAATAGTGCGGAGCGAATGGGATATGTGGATCCGGATTACAAATATGTTCTTGTAATAAAGCACAACCCCAAACGAATACCCGGAAAAGGGAGTTGTATCTTTATTCATACAGTCAACGTTCCTACAAGCGGGTGCACATCAATGGATGAAGAAGATATGTTGACATTACTTCGGTGGCTTGATCCACAGAAGAAAACGATCATGGTGCAGCTGCCGCATGAAGAATACCATCGTCTGCGATCTGAATGGAACCTTCCGAAATTACTGAACAACTAAAGCTAAAATTTTACCCCTATGCAAAAAGTAAAAATAGTTATCGGAATTCTGTTTTCGCTTATTGTTATTTCTTTTGTCGGATATTTCATATTGCGATATTTGGTGACCAAATCATTCACAGAAAACAACGGTGAACTGATCGTTTCGGGACTCCACAATTCTGTAAAAATATACCGGGATGAATTTGGAGTTCCGCATATTTTTGCCTCCGATGAATATGATCTTTT
Source organism: uncultured Chitinophagaceae bacterium (assembly GCA_964409765.1). GTDB lineage: Bacteria > Bacteroidota > Ignavibacteria > UBA10030 > UBA8401 > UBA8401. The sequence goes on along the minus strand of CAYPEM010000014.1, from coordinate 22,540 downwards.
TTTCTCGCAAGGTTATACTCACGCTCAAGATCGATTATGGCAAATGGATCTTTCACGCAGAGCCGGAGAGGGAAGGCTTTCCGAAATATTAGGCACACCGACAATTAAGTTTGATAAAATGTTAAAAACGGTCGGCTTTAAACGGATTGCCTTTCAATTACTTCGACAGCTTAATCCAAAATCAAAAGAAATATTAATGGCATACTCAGACGGGGTCAATGCTTTTATCAGAACACACAAAGGAAAGTATCCGATCGAGTTCGATATGCTGAACTATGAACCTGAAGAGTGGACTCCCATCCACAGTTTAATGATCTCACGGTTAATGGCATGGGAATTGAACATCTCGTGGCATGTTGATGTTGCGCTTGGTGAACTGGTGGCAAAATTAGGTGAACAAAAGGCGAGTGAAGTATTTCCGACTTATCCGGAAAACGGTCCGGTGATTGTTGCCGGTACGACGAAACAGCATCTTTCAGTGTTGCGTCACTTTGCTTCTATCCACAATCAGTTCAAACAATTTTTCGGGACAACGGGCACGCATATTGGCAGCAATTCATGGGCTGTTGCTCCTCAAAAATCTGTCAGTGGCCGAGCGATGATCGCAAACGATCCTCATCTTGGTCTATCGTTACCTGCAAAGTGGTATGAGATTCATCTGCATGGCGGTGCTGTGAATGTTGCAGGCGTTTCGCTTCCCGGAACACCGCTTGTTGTCATCGGACATAATCAAAATGTCGCGTGGGGTTTGACGAATGTGATGGCTGACGATGCAGATTTTTATTTTGAAAAGACCGATTCACTGGGTGCAGACACGTATCTCTATAAAGGAGAGTGGAAGGAAATCGAGATCATTCCCGACACAGTGTGGGTAAAAGATTCCACTGAAATTCCATTCACCATCCGCAGAACTTACCACGGTCCAGCGATCAACGAGATCTATCCATTAAAGGATATATCATCCTCCAATTTCATCACCATGAAATGGACTGGATTTGAAATGAGCGATGAACTTTATGCTCTATATCTTGTTAACACTTCATATAATTGGCAGAGTTTTTTGAACGGAGTAAAAGAGTTTACCGTACCCGGACAAAATTTTGTCTATGCAGATGTGAAAGGAAATATCGGCTATCATCCCGGTGTTCGGATTCCAAAACGGATGAACAATAATCCTACGTTGCCATTTATTGGCTGGACCGGTGAAAATGATTGGCAGGGATTTATACCGTTCGAACAACTTCCGTCACTTTTTAATCCGCCAGAGGGATTTATTGCAACAGCAAATAATAAAACAACGAACGATATCAATTATCATATTTCCAACTTGTGGGAACCACCCTCTCGAATTCAACGGATTCGTGAAGTGTTGCAATCGAAAACGTTATTTGACGTCAGCGATTTCAAACAATTACAAAACGATAATTTCTCTTTTTTTGCAAAGGATATAACACCGTACATCCTTTCAGCATATGAGACTCTTCCTGCAAAAGACCCTGCCATTGAAACTGCCGTTAATTATTTCAAAAATTGGAATTTTGCAATGACGAAGGACGATGTTCCAACGACCATCTTTGAAGTGTTCTTGAATCATCTGATAAAGAACATCTTTCAGGATGAGATGGGAGATGAATTGTTTAACCAATACATTTTTTTGGCAAATATGCCGTATCGGGTTACACTTTCAATGTTGGGTGACACGAGTTCAACTTGGTTTGACAATAGCACAACACCAGAGATTGAGACTCGCGATGATATCATTCGAAAGAGCATGAAGGAAGCATTGAAAGAACTTTCTGAAAAATTCGGCGGCGAAATGAAAGAGTGGCGATGGGGTCGTTTGCATACACTTACTCTCAAACATCCTTTCGGTGATATAAACGTTCTTCAGTCCATCTTCAATATCGGACCAATGGAAATTGGAGGATCGGGAACAACGGTGAACAATGGCGAATATCATTTCACTTCACCATATGAAATGACGCTAGGTCCTTCAATGCGATCCATTGTTGATTTTAGCAGCATCGACGGTGCACTTTCAGTGATCCCTTCGGGACAATCGGGGCAGCCTCTTCACAAGCATTATTCCGATCAGATGCCGCTTTGGAAGAATGGGGAATATCATACCGTCCCAATTAATGAGGAGGAAGTAATTAAAATATCGAAAAATATTTTGTATCTTACGCCGCAGAAATAATAATCTTTGAATGAACATTCGATAAGGAAATACTCATTAGTATGGCAGCAGTTGAAAATAGAAAAAAATACGGAAGAACAAAGATTGTCTGTACGTTAGGTCCAGCCTCTTCATCCATCGACACACTGGTTAAGATGATCGAAGCAGGAATGGATGTTGCCCGGTTGAACTTTTCTCACGGCTCACATGCAGACCACTTGGAGATGATGAATCGTGTGAGACAGGCAGCAGTGATTACCGGAGAACCGGTTTCGATTCTTCTTGATCTGCAAGGTCCAAAGATCCGTACCGGAAAGCTGAAAGAACCGATGGAACTGAAAGATGGAGAACATTTGACCATCACCATTGATGATATGATTGGTGAGCATCATAAAGTTTCCACAACGTATCAACATCTTCCGACGGACGTAAAACCCGGAGATACAATTCTGATGGATGATGGACTTCTCCAATTCAAAGTACTGTCATCATCTGAACGGGAAGTGATCACAGAAGTTGTATACGGAGGCATCCTAAAAAGCAATAAAGGGATCAATCTCCCGGGAGTTTCTGTCAGTGCACCGTCATTGACAGAAAAAGATAAGGAAGACTTACTGTTCGGTATCGCTCATGATGTTGATTACGTTGCTCTTTCTTTTGTCCGCTCTGCACAGGATGTCGTTGATCTTCGTGAGTTTATTATTAATCATATTGATAAACGAAAAAAACTTCCGATCATTTCAAAGATTGAAAAAGACGAAGCGCTGCAAAATATCGATGCCATCATTGCCGAAAGTGACGGCCTCATGGTTGCACGAGGTGATCTTGGTGTGGAGTGTAAAACGGAAGAAGTTCCCCTTGCTCAAAAAATGATCGCACGGAAAGCCAACATTGCCGGAAAACCTGTTATCATTGCAACACAAATGCTGGATTCAATGATCGAAAATCCGAGACCGACCCGAGCAGAAGCAAACGATGTTGCTAACGCTGTTTTGGATGGGGCTGATGCGGTGATGCTGAGCGGTGAAACATCTGTTGGGAAATATCCGGTGATCGTTGTGAAGACGATGGATACGATCATCCGCCGTGTTGAAGATGAAGCCAAAGATAAACTGTATCTTGAGGATGAAGTTGGAAATGAAAATGATGCAGTGTTCAAAGCACTCGGACGTTCTGCATGTATTCTGGCAAAACAGATCAATGCAGCCGCTATCATTTGTTTTTCGCACTCCGGTTCAACGGTGAAAGCGATATCGCGGTACAGACCGCAGGCGCAGGTGATCGGAGTTGCAGACCGCGAACGCATTCAACGACGGTTGAATTTGATTTGGGGTGTCCGGTCCTTATTGATAAAAAGTTTTGAAGTTGGCGAAACAGATACAACGATTGCACGGGTGAATGTGATGTTGAAAGAACTTGGATATTTGAAGAGCGGGGATTATGTTGTTATTACGGCAGGAATTCCATTGATGGCTCGAAATACCACGAACATGATCAAAGTCGAAAAAATATTGTGATTTGATCGAATGCAATAGCAATTGCTACAATAAAAAGTCACGCGATGCGTGACTTTTTATTGTCATTGGTTGTTATAATCCGCTTTCGGAAATATAATCGTTCGTATCGTATCGAACGTTCTCACTGTTTCGTTCCGCTTCATCCATCTTTTTCTTAAGAAGGATTGGGATGGCTACAACACCGGCGATAATCGCCGTCCACTTGATGACATTAAGCAAACTTTTCATACTGCCACGAGAGAGTTAAATTGTTAATGGTCTGTTTATATACTACAATAAAATACAATTATTTTCCAAATATTGTGCTAAAAATCAAATATGTTAGAGAAATTTAATATCTGGGACTCACTTTGTCCTTCCTTCCTTTCCGGTGCTTCAGTTAAATGATGACCCATCTACCTTGTTTGACTAACCAACTCTTATCATTCTGGACAGTTAACGGTATGAGTATTACGTTCTTCATGTTCATCAATGTATTGAATAAAAAACCCTCAGAAAGAGGGTCTTTTTATAACATTGCCAATGATAGAATGAAGTACCTATTCGTAATATTTTTTGACATATTCCGCAACCATCCGATGGGTACTATATTTCGGGACTAGAGTTGCAATAGCATGCCTCATTCGTTTGATCCACTTCTTGGGAATACCGTTCGCATCTCGATCATAGAACTCAGGAATGATCTGCTGACTCAATACTTCATAGAGGAACTGTGAGTCCTGTGTATCTTGAACATGGGCATCTGCCGGTTGTTCATCGCCGCCAATCGACCATCCGTTATGTCCGTTGTATCCCTCCCGCCACCAGCCATCCATAATACTGCAATTCATTCCTCCGTTGATCGCAACTTTCTGTCCGCTGGTACCGCTTGCTTCTAATGGTCTGCGTGGATTGTTCAACCAGACATCAGCGCCGGAGACTAGATACCGCGCAAGATTCATATCATAATTTTCAAGGAAAATCACTTTGCCGAACAAATTCGGATGTTTGGAAATTTCAATGATCTTTTGAATGAATTTTTTCCCTTCATCATCCCGCGGGTGAGCTTTGCCGGCAAAGATCACCTGAACAGGTTTATCCAATGAATTAAAGACATTCAAGATCTTTTCAAAATGTGTAAAGATCAACGGCGCACGTTTATACGTCGCAAACCGTCGGGCAAAACAAATTGTCAGTACATCGGGATTAAGGATCGATTCATAAGCGCTATTCCCATTTCCGTATCTGGCATGCTGCTGCATAAGACGCAGCCGTGCAAACTCGATCAATTGCCGTCGCAGTGAATATCGAAGTGCCCATAATTCTTCATCTGAAATATTTTTTGGGGAGACAGCTTTTTCCCAGTATTTTGGTTCCAGAAAATGTTTGTTCCAATCTGCACCAAGTTTCTTTAACCAGAAGGCGCTCGTTTTTTCATTCGCCCAGCTTTCAACATGGATTCCGTTGGTCACAAAACCGATAGGAACTTTGTCGATACTCTTTGCAGCAGGGTACAAAGGTTTCCACATTTCGCGACTGACTGCACCATGCAGTTCACTCACTCCGTTGGCTGTGCGAGACATTTTCATCGCAAGAACGGTCATACAAAAAATATCATTTGGATTATCGGCATGTTCCCGTCCGAAATGGATCAATTCATCCATTGTCATTCCAAAATTGTGGACATGATGATCGAAGACAAATTTCATAAGATCGTTGGAGAACCGGTCGTGACCTGCAGGTACCGGTGTATGTGTTGTGAACATACATTCCTTCGTCACATTTTGGATTGCTTTTTCCTTTGATAGTCCTTTTGCAATCTCTTCTTTCAACAGTTCTAAGGTCAAGAATGCCGAATGACCTTCGTTCATATGATAGACCGACGGTTTAATGCCCATTGCACGAAGCATGCGCACACCGCCGATACCAAGAACAATTTCCTGAGCGATGCGTGTGGTGCTGTCTCCGCCGTATACATGAGCGGTGATATTTCTGTATCGTTCTTCATTTTCCGGCAGATCTGTATCCAGCAATATCAATTCACTTCGTCCGACTCGGAGCCTGCGTGCTATAAAATCAACCTTGCTAAAGCCGATCTGAACGGAGCAGACAATCGGGCTTCCTTTCTTATCTACGACGATCTCAGCAGGTTGTCGTTTCAGATCGACAGTGAGATATTGTTCCTGCTGCCAACCATCAGCACTAATTCGTTGTTCAAAATATCCTTCACGATAGAACAGTGAAATTCCATAGAATGGCACACCAAGATCACTTGCAGATTTTGTATGATCGCCTGCAAGGATTCCAAGTCCGCCGGAGTAGATCCGAACACTTTCGTGCAATCCAAACTCAGCGCTGAAGTATGCCACCGGATTTTTCAATGACTTCGCTTTGTCCGAAGCCCAGGTCTTTGTATTGTTCATGTACGATTGAAATTCATGCAACACATCGGAGACTTTTTTTGCAAATACTTCGTCTCCTAATCGTGCATGCAATTCCTGCTGTGAAATATCAGCCATCACCCAGGATGCATTATGATTAGTTTTTTCCCATAGTTGAGGAGAGAGTTCTTTGAAAATAGATTGAGCAGAAGTATGCCATGCCCACCAAAGATTCTTTGATAGAGCGGAAAGCCCTTCCACAAGACTTTGTGTTGAAGAAGATTTTAATTTTGCCATAGACTATTTCACCTTTATCGTAATAAACCTTTATAAGAAACTGAATTTTGTTAAATTTTCCAAAGAAAAAGTTTCGTGGATGATTTTTAAAAATCAGAATTACTCTGATTGTTGAATAATATCGGACGGAAGTAGCCATAGCAAATTTCCATTGCCACGGACAGGTGTTCCGTGAGTTTCTACGCAAGCGAGACTGTTTGTTTTCATGACGAGGTTAGCAGTTTCTGTTCCGCTGATCAGCGTTGAGATACAAGTGCTGGCGAATGGTTCGTGTGTAACCAAAAGAATTTTGCTGCCGGAGGTAAAAGATCGTAAAAAATTGAATAGATTCTTTGGAACAGAATCAGGGGTAAGAAACTCTGATTCTTCTGTCATTATAGATGGAAAGGATTTACTAACTTCTTGTGCGGTTTGTTTTGCTCTGATCAAAGGACTTGTGATGATATGTGTGAAAGATATTTTTGATCTTTCACAAAACTCTCCAACACGCTGGGATGCAATCGCTCCGTTTGGAGTCAATTCACGTTCAAAATCGGAAGGGAAGTTCATCCCAGCTTCGCCATGTCGTAAAAAGAACAGTGTCACAGTCTTTTTCTCGCTTCAGCATAGCCCGGCTTTAAGATATCGTAAATGATTTTAATACGATCCTTATACGGAATGAATGCAGATTTCATTGCATTGATCGTGATCTTCTCCAATGCGGCCAGATCAAGACCAAATTTTTCATGAGCAAGGTGATACTCATCCGTTAATGTAATGCCACTCATTAAGCGATCGTCGGTATTTAATGTTAACCGGAATTTGTATTTGTGATAGATAGGGAACGGATGGTCTTCAATCGAGCGGACAGCTCCTGTGTGAAGATTACTGGTTAAACAAATCTCGATCGGAATACGTTTATCCAGAACATATTGTGCAAGAGTTCCCATACTTAATACTTCGCCATCTTTCACTTTCATGTCTTCGATCAATCTGGTTCCATGACCAATGCGATGCGCACCGCACCACTGGATTGCCTGCCAGATCGATTCTTTACCAAAAGCTTCGCCCGCATGAACAGTGATATTAAAATTCTCGCGCTGAATATAATGGAATGCATCGACATGTTTTTTCGGTGGATAGCCACCTTCTTCACCGGCAAGATCGAATCCGACAACACCCTGATTGCGGAACTCGACGGCAAGTTCAGCGACTTCTATAGAAACCGCCGGTTCCATATGTCTCATTGCACAGATCAATACTCCATAGTGCACACCAAAATCTTTTTTTCCTCGCTCCAAACCTTTGAGAACGGATTTTACGACTCGCGACGTTGAAAGACCTTTTCCGGTGTGAAACATCGGCGCAAAACGAGTTTCAAAATAGACGACACCGTCTTTTTTCATATCTTCAACTGTTTCGTATGCAACTCTTTCGATTGCATCTTCGGTCTGCATCACTCCGCAGGTATGTTCGAATCCTTCCAAAAATAATGGAAGGCTTCCACGCTGCGCTCCGCGTTGAAACCACTGATCTAATTCTCCCGGATCGCTCGTTGGGAGCTTATCATACTTTTGTTCTTTTGCGAGTTCGATCACTGTTTGCGGACGGACGCCGCCGTCGAGATGATCGTGAAGCAATACTTTGGGGATGGTGCGGATGAAATCTTTTGAGAGGGCCATGATAATTCCTAAAAATAAAACTAATGTTGAGCAAAAATATTTGCCACGAAAACACTAAGGCACGAAGGCTTTATACAGAGAAAATTTTTGTGAGAATTTTGTGTCTTTGTACTTTCGTGGCGGCAATGTATCAAAAATGTAATTCTGATTAAACTGTTTTAATCTACGATTTTCTTTCTACCTTTTCTACCTTTATAATATTGGTAGGACACATTTTTGCAGCAAGCTGATTCTTTTTCAGTTCATCATCCCCGACAAGCGTCATAGAGATTCCGTTCTTCTCTTCGCCGTCAACAAGAACGGCTTTGCCGTCTTTTCTTGACATCTTCCAGCGGTCGGGGGCAAGCTCCGCACACGCATTACAACCGATACATTTTTCCCGTAAATGGATAATCCGAATCATTCGATCTCTATTTTGAATTTCCCGTTCTGCTCTCAACCAATTTGTAGATCGAATCTGATGGACGAATTACTTCTTCAATCGGAATGGTAACACAATCACCTTTTGATGCCTGTTGAACAAGAATATCATTCACTCTCAATTCCGAAACGACAGCATGCACATATCCGGTTGTTGGTCCGGTAATAATAATTTCATCCCCGACATTGACGGATTGGGCTTCGATCTTGAAATATCCGATCTTCGGCTTGTCAAAATAGTTCAATCCTTTGCCGAGATACACTTTTCGTTTTGTCGCTTGTGATTCTTCGGAATCGCTCCATTCACCCATTGTCCGTCCGAGATAATATCCATCCCAGAATCCGCGATTATACACGGTGGAAAGCTCTTTTGTCCATTGTTGGATTTTTTCCTGCGTATATGTTCCTTCAGCAATAGCACCGACAGCTTCCTTATAACATTTTGTTGTGGTGTGAACATAGTCGGCAGAACGACCTCGTCCTTCGATCTTCAATACTTCAACTCCTGCCGCGATGATCTTATCTAAGAATCCAATTGTGCAGAGATCTTTTGCGGACATGATAAATTCGTTGTCGATCTCCAGTTCATAACCTGTTTCTTTATCTGTAACAATGTAATCGCGTCTGCAATTTTGAATGCAGGCACCGCGGTTCGCGGATGAAAAATGGGAGTGAAGGCTGAGATAACATTTTCCCGAAACGGCCATGCAGAGTGCACCGTGAGCAAAAACTTCAACTTGAATAAGTTTACCGGATGGTCCGCAGATATTCCTCCGCTTGATCTCGCGGGTGATATCGGCTACCTGCGAGAGGGAAAGTTCTCGTGAAAGGACGATGACATCGGCATACACGGAAAAGAATTCGATCGTTTCAATGTTGGTAATGTTCGTCTGTGTCGAAATATGGACTTCCATATTCTTCTTTTTTGCATACATCAATACCGCATGATCCGAGGCAATGACGGCGGTGATGCCGGTTGCTTTTGCCGCATCGACAATGTTCCGCATCAGCTGCAGATCGTGATCATACATGATCGTATTCAGCGTGATGTACGATTTTGCGTTGTATTGTGCACAGAGTTCGGCAACTTTTGGAAGATCATCAACAGTGAAATTGTTCGATGACTTCGCACGCATATTCAGCTGTTCCACTCCGAAGTAAATGGAGTCTGCACCGGCGTGCAATGCAGATGACAGAGCTTCCCACGAACCGGCGGGGGACATTATTTCAATTGTTGGCTTCATTTGTGTATAATATACGAAAAAAAGAGAGAGTTTTTCGTCTGAAATTATGGTTGAATATTGTTGTTCGGGAGAGAATCTTCACTTACATTTTGAAAATCATAACTACAGAATTCAATAACTAATTTTTAAAAATCTGTGTACTCTGTGGCTTAATCACCCCAACAAGAAATAACTTTTATGGAAACATTCGTCAACGGACTTCAATGGTATGTGGTGTTTTTATTCTCGACAACGCTTCACGAAGCGTTTCACGCACTTGCAGCGTGGAAACTCGGGGACAGCACAGCATATGAAGGCGGACAAGTTACGCTCGATCCTCTTCCGCATATTCGCAGAGAACCGGTCGGGCTTGTTGTCGTACCGATCCTTTCTTTTGCACTCGGAGGATGGATGATGGGATGGGCAAGTGTTCCATATGACAGAGAATGGGCGCTGCGCTATCCGAAACGGTCAGCAATGATGTCATTAGCAGGACCGATCGCAAATCTATTGCTGGTGTTTCTTGCGGCGTTCATCATCCGCATAGGAATGTTGGCTGAGATTTTTTCTGCACCGGAACAATTGATCTTCTCTCACATTGTTGAAGCAAATGAAGCCGGAGCATACGAGATCGTAGCAACATTTTTAAGTCTGTTCTTTTCTCTTAATCTTCTGTTGTTTCTTTTTAATCTTCTTCCGGTTCCGCCTCTTGATGGGAGCGGGATCATTCCATTTTTCATGACCCATGAAGCAGCACAAAAATATCTGCAGTTGTTGTACAATTCTCCGGCAGCATTTTTTGGATTATTGATTGCTTGGAATGTGTTCAAATATATTTACAGTCCGGTGCATCTTGTTGCGGTGAATTTGCTATACCCGGGATTGAATTATCATTGAAGAATATTTTTCCATCGGGAGCTTGAGTAAATTTGTCAAACCTTGCGAAGGTTATCTTAAAAAGCTATAAAACATTTGCAAGGTTAGTTTAGCAAACCAATCTTTTTTTCAACACTTTTCAATACACTTCCATCTTTCACCAGTTCCAATGCTTTCTGGATATCATCGTGCAATATCCTGTCGTCATCAAGATTGGGGATTGATGCACGGATTGTTTTATATGCAGCGTTGGTTCCCTTTCCGCATTTCAGTGGTGAATGGAAATCAATTGCTTGCGCCGCAGTCATTAATTCAATTGCAATAACAGTCTGCGCATTCTTCAACACCTTCCAGCATTTTTGCGCCGCTATCGATCCCATAGAATTATGATCCTCTTGATTTGCCGATGTTGGAATTGAATCGACGCTGGCGGGATGTGAAAGAACTTTATTTTCCGAAACAAGTGATGCAGCGGTGTATTGTGCGATCATCAATCCGGAATTGAGTCCGCCGTTGGTGGTAAGAAAACGGGGAAGACGGCTGAGCGCGCCGTTGACCATTCGTTCGGTTCTGCGTTCAGAAATATTTGCAAGTTCAGAAAGTGCAATCGCAGCAAAATCCATTGCCAGCGCCATCGGCTGACCATGGAAATTTCCCCCTTCAAGATGCTGTTTTTCATCCGGGAAGATCAGTGGATTGTCATTAGCAGAATTTATTTCGATCTCCACTTTTGATGCAACATATTCCAACGCATCGCGCGACGCACCGTGAACCTGTGGAGCACAGCGGAGTGAATATGCATCCTGTACGCGGTCATCGTTATGCCGGTGCGATTCTCTGATCTCGCTGCCTTTCATTAAGGTTCGTAGATTTTTTGCCGAAGCAAGTTGTCCTTTGTATGGACGGAGTTTGTGAATTCGTTCGTCGAATGCAGTGTCGGTTCCTTTCAAAGCTTCAACACTCAATGCACAGGAAATATCTGCAAGTTTCATCAACTGTAATGACTCGTGTATAATGAGCGCAGCAAATGAAGTCATCATCTGCGTTCCATTGATGAGTGCCAATCCTTCTTTTGCAGTTAATGTTAACGGTTTCAGGTTATGTTTTTTGAGAACTGTTGCAGAATTGTTCATTGTTAATTGTTCATTGTCCATTGTCTTTCCTTTTCCCATAAACGAAAGAACCAAATGTGCCAATTGAACAAGATCGCCGCTTGAACCGACTGAACCTTGTGACGGAACAACCGGAACCAATCCTGCATTGAAGAATTTTACGATGAACTCAACAGATTCAGGACGAATTCCCGAGAATCCTTTTGCAAGAGCGTTGATGCGGAGGATCATCATCGCACGCACAACTTCCGGCGGAAGCGGTTCGCCGGCACCGGCAGCATGACTGATAATGAGGTTTGTCTGCAATTGTTCGATTTTATCATGTGGAATACGAACATTGGCAAATTCACCAAAGCCTGTTGTAACCCCGTAAATGACTTCATCGCTGGCAAGCCATTCTTCCACAAGAGCGCGGGAACGTTTCATCGCTTTTTTTGCAGAAGGAGCGAGGGCGATCGTTAATTTTGGATTGACCGCTGTGTGGTAGAGATCGGATATTGAAAGAGAGTTGCCGTTGAGAATCAAATTCATAATTATTAATTCTTAATTGATAATTAAAAAAATCGTTTAATTATTTTGTATTATTTAAAACAAACTCTTCCAATCCCGCAATGATCTTTGCGGCAACCTGTTTTCTAAATTCCGGATCGATCAATTTCATTTCATCTTCGGGATTCGAAAGGAATGCAATCTCAACAAGAACATTCGGCAGCTGTGTCGGTCCGCTCAATGAAAAATTAAAATTTCCGGTGACTCCCCATTCTCCAAGTTCGAGTTCAAGCATTTTCGCATACATAATATCTGAAAGCGGTTTGAATCCCGGGTAACGATAATAAATGCTCGTTCCTTTCACCTGTTCTGCATCCGATGTCTCCCCGGTGGAATTACAATGAATGCTGACAAGAATGGTTGCGTTGGATGCGAGAATTTTTTCGGTCCGTTCACCCATCAACACATTATCATCGGTTTCGCGGGTCATTGCGGTCCTGATTCCTTTCGCCTGAAGTTGTTCATTCAACTCTTTTGCACATGCAAGCGTAATATTCATTTCAATTGTGCCGAGTGACCCGAGCGCCCCTTGGCTTCCGATCCCATGCCCGGCATCGATTGCAATGGTCATTCCTGAAAGTGGAGATGTTGGATTTATGACGATAGGTGTGCGGCGGACACGGATCTTCATCGATGTTCCTTCATAAGAAATATCATATCCCCATTGTTGTTTCTGTTTCAGATAGATCGTTAATTGATAATGATCGGCACCGACCTGCACGCATTTTACCTGCTGGATCTCTTTTGCAGAATTCTGATGAGTGATCCAATTGGTGTTCGATGTCGCACCGAAAATATTCACTACGATCGCCATCGGATCGGTCAATTGTTCACTGGTGTATGGAACTTTCTGTCCGAGTCCGACGCGCACGACATCTTCCGTATCATTTCCTGTAACGGAAATTGAACTGGTGAGCGTGTTGGGAAGCGTAGCATTAACGGGAGAAAGCTGAGCGTATTCCTGCGGTAACCAGGCTTCCATTCCTTCAGAAAGTATTACGCGATACTGATCTCCAACTTTTCCGGTGACAATAACCCGGACACCTTCAACAAGAAATCCGAGCTTTGCTCCTCCGAGCCTGTCACTTCCAAGACCTGCATTCAGGAAGGGACGTTTTCCGATCACTTCAGCAGCACGAGGGAGAGAATCACGAATGATCGATAATTTTCCTTTTGAATATGCTTTTTCGCTGCTGAAAAAATTCTTTGAAATTCTAAAACGGATTGGAACGTTCGTACACTCATCATCCGATTTAATTTTATATTTACCAACATACACTCCGCCAAATCCACCGCTATTTTTAGGATCGAGTTCACGCATCGGAATCCCGGATTCAACTCCATCGATGTCGAAGACCGGATTTTTTCCCGGACTTGCCTTCATCTTTACCTCAAGAACATCTCCCGCTACAAGCCATAGATCCTCCGTCGGCTGAGAGATATTATCGATATAAATTTCATCGGCTGGGTATGTCTTTGGAACCGGTTTAATGAAGAGAACATCTTTGAAAAGAGAATCGCCCATTGAATTCACTACGGCAATATGTAAGCGTGTCGTATCGGAAGTGAGATAATGCATTCCGACAAATGCTCCGCTGCCGTATACTTTTACCTCTTTGTCATTGATGAATGCACGAGAGGTCGGATTTGTTGATGCTGCAATACGGTGTCTGCCTGCACTATAATTTACAGTGTCGCGGCTTGGAAGAACGATTTTCAAAAAGAGTGAATCGTTCATTTGAGCGATAAGAGGAACAACAAAAAGAACAAGAGTGATGAATAATTTCAAGGTCAGATCTCCGATTGATGGATAAACTAAGAAGTGTATAAATGTAGAAAGAGATGTTGCGAGATTCAAGGAGGGAATATGCAGAAATACCTTCCAGGTCTTGCAGACCTGAAAGGTATGTGAAGCTAGTAGATCACTTTGTTCAACGGATACTCAATAATTCCTTCCGCACCGGCTCTTTTTAATTGCGGTATGATTGCGCGGACAACTTTCTCTTCAAGAATTGTTTCGATTGCTACCCAATCACTGTCGGAAAGTTGCGAAATAGTCGGTTTGCGAAGTGCGGGAATGAGAGCAATCACTTTATCCAGATCGACTTTTTTCAAATTCATTTTCAGTCCAACACGCGAACCGGCGTTGATCGCTCCCTGCAGCAGCATCGCCAGATTCTCGATCTTTTCCCGCTTCCACGGATCGCTCCAGCTGTTCTTGTTAGCGATCAGTTTAGTATTTGATTCAAGAACGATATCGACGATCCGTAATTTGTTGGCGCGTAACGAACTTCCTGTCTCAGTCACTTCCACGATCGCATCCACAAGATCAGGAGTTTTAACTTCGGTGGCTCCCCATGAAAATTCCACCGCCGCATTCACACCATGGTTCTTTAAATATGCTTTCGTGATCCCGACTACTTCCGTTGCAATTCTTTTTCCTTCAAGATCTTTTACATGCTTCACCGGAGAATCTTCATGAACAGCAAGAACCCATTTCACTTTTCGCATGGATTGTTTGGAATAGATCAGATCGCAGACACTGACAACATCAACTCCATTCTCAATAACCCAGTCAAATCCTGTCAGACCGGCATCGAAAACTCCGTCCTCAACATAGCGTGGGATTTCCTGCGCTCGGATGAGCATTCCTTCCAATTCTTCATCGTCAACAGAAGGGAAGTATGAACGGGATGAAACGGAAAAATTGAATCCCGCTTTGGAGAGAAGCTGCAATGTCGCTTCCTGCAGACTTCCTTTGGGTAAACCGAATTTGATTTTATTCAT
>CAYPEM010000014.1:0-7462 GCA_964409765.1 uncultured Chitinophagaceae bacterium | reverse complement strand
GCAATGTCGCTTCCTGCAGACTTCCTTTGGGTAAACCGAATTTGATTTTATTCATATTTTTATCGCACCGCAGAGTTCGCAATGAATGCTGAGAATGATGAGAAATTACCGGGCAAATGAAAGCGCAAATAAATTGACCGATGGATACACCAGAAAATATAATCCCCACATCACTACGCCGACAGAGAGGGGAATGGAAAGATTATCATCGATCTTCCACGAACCAGCTTCAACGACCGTTCCAACAAATGCTGCAATTGCCCCAATAAGATATTCATCGATGCCGCCGCTGATCTTTGGAGTAAAAAAAAGTACAGCCAGTGCAAAGAGAAAAAATGCAGTACTTCCTTCAACGCTTTTTTGCATGAATTTTCTTTTTCCGAACCGCCGGCCGAACAGTGCGGCCACCGAATCCGAAATGATGAGGATCGGGAAAGCGGTCAGCACGATCAGTTTTGGGAAAATAATGACACAGAGCGAAGCGGCGATCAAGACATTCGTTGCACCATTCAGCCGTTTGGAATTTCCGTCCTGTTCGTGTTTGCGAAGCATGAAACCAAATACTTTGTAGAACAGATTGGCGGTTGGCGTATGATAATACCGGAGAAGATCGACCGATAAAAAGGCGAGCGTGATCGGCACCAGGATCGCCAGTGCAAGATCACGCTCGATGTAATAATAAATGATCGGAATACTTAACGAAGTAAAATGGATCCCTTTTCGCGCTATCTCAGCCTTATAATCAATATTTGCAGCGTTGATCATACATTACTATTTCTTTGCGCGCGAACGCGGTTTTGTTTTTGCCGACGGCTTTTCAGATGTTGATCCGTTTGAATCTGATTCCACAGCCATCGCAATCGCCTGTTCTACGACCGGAGCAGGGACCGGAGTTGCATTGTTCTCCGTTTTTCCATTACCGTTCTTGATGATCGGAGGAAGCTGTTCGCCGCGCAGCACTTTATCGATCTCTTCACTGTCAAGAATTTCACGCTCAAGCAGCACATTCGATAATGCATGCAGCTTGTCGATGTTCTGAGAAAGAATATCGGTTGCCCGTTTCTCAGCGGTGGAGATGATCTTCTTCACTTCTTCGTCGATCATTCTTCCGGTCTCTTCGCTGAAGTTGTGATGCTTTGTCACTTCACGGCCAAGGAAGAGTTCTTCTTCTTTTGCTCCGTATGCCTGCGGACCCATCTTTTCACTCATTCCCCATTCGCAGACCATTTTGCGTGCAAGATTGCTTGCGCGCTCAATATCATTCCCTGCGCCGGTGGTATATTCATTGAAGACGATCTTTTCCGCCATCCGACCGCCAAAGAGCATAGCGATCAGCGATTCGAGATATCGTTTTGAGTACGTATGTTTCTCATCGATCGGAAGCGACGTGGTAACACCAAGCGCGCGACCGCGCGGGATGATGGTGACCTTGTGGATCGGATCCGATTCCGGAATATATTTTGCGACAAGAACATGACCTGCTTCGTGATACGCGGTGATCTTTTTTTCTTTATCCGAGATCAGCATCGATTTGCGTTCGGTTCCCATCATCACTTTGTCTTTTGCATCCTCAAAGTTCTGCATCGTTACTTCTTTTTGATCCTTGCGGGCAGCGAGCAATGCTGCTTCATTCACAAGGTTCGCAAGATCGGCTCCCGAAAGACCCGGAGTTCCTTTTGCTAGAATATCCAATTTAATATCTGCAGCAAGAGGAATATTGCGAGTATGCACTTTCAAAATTCCTTCACGCCCGCGTACATCCGGTCGATCGACAACAACCTGACGGTCAAAACGACCCGGTCTCATCAATGCAGGATCGAGGACATCGGGACGATTGGTTGCGGCGATGAGGATGACACCGTTGTTCTGTTCGAATCCATCCATCTCAACCAGCAATTGATTCAATGTCTGTTCACGTTCATCATGTCCGCCGCCAAGTCCTGCGCCGCGGTGACGACCGACTGCATCGATCTCATCGATGAAAATAATGCAAGGAGCATTCTTTTTTCCCTGATCGAACAGATCGCGTACACGGCTTGCACCGACACCAACGAACATTTCCACAAAATCTGCACCGCTGATAGAGAAGAACGGAACCCCCGCTTCACCGGCAACTGCGCGTGCAAGCAATGTTTTTCCTGTACCGGGAGGTCCAAGTAACAAGACTCCGCGCGGAATTTTTCCGCCAAGTTTCTGGAATTTTGCAGGATCTCGTAAGAATTCGATCACTTCCTGTAATTCAACTTTTGCTTCATCAGCACCGGCAACATCGGCAAAGGTTATGCGGATCTGGCCTTCGTTCAACATTTTTGCGCGGCTTTTTCCAAAGGAGAATATTCCTTTTGTACCTCCGCCGCCCCCCTGCATCTTGCGGAAAATAAAGATCCAGATGGCAAGAATGATCAACCACGGCAACGCGCTGATAAGCATGTTTGTCCAGAGTCCGTCATCTTTAGAAATGTTGAACGCAATGTTATGTTCAGTCCATTGAGTGATCACTGCATCGTTGATCTCGGTGTAGGGAAGTGTTAGGGTGAATTTTTCTACTTTTACCCGTTTCCCTCCTGGCATGGTGATCTCCTGCGGTTCGCGCATGATACCATGAAAATCAAAATCATTGAGATTCGATTTTTTGATCGTCGCTTTAGCGATCTGATTATTCTTGAGGAATTCCTGATACTGCGTGAACGAGATGTCGTATTCGGTTGCTTCTGCGCTTTTGAAGATCGTCATTATGACGAATACCGCCATAATAATAGCAGACCAGCTGAGCACAACGCGGAATACTTTTCCCCAATTGAACTCTTCATCGTTGCGGTTCGGCATCTTTGGGCGTTTCATTTTTGGCAGGAACGGACGTTTTTCATTTTTTTTGTCGTTCTGCTCATTTTTGTTTTCTTCAGACATACTGCTCTTCTCCAAACTAGTTATTTCTTGAAACGTATTTTTAAAGATAAGGAGATTGCTTCGGTCGTTTCACTCCCTCGCAATGATACTCCATTGTTGAAACTTTTATTTATTTTTCTCGACAATCTTATAAATTGCGGGAATGTTACGTCCTTTTTGCGCGTAATCCAATCCATACCCAACCACAAAATCATTTGGGATCTTAAAACCGACATATTTAACCGGGAAATCGATCTTCACCGCTTTTGTCTTATACAATAATGAAACAACGGAAAACGATTTTGGGTTCTGCGCCAGGAGCAATCTTTTTATGAAATCGATCGACAATCCGGAATCGATGATATCTTCAACAATAATGATGTCGCGCCCCATCACCTGACAGTTCAGATCCTTTAACAAGTGAACATTTCCCGAAGAGACTTTTGCATCGCCGTAACTGGAAAGTTTCAAAAAGTCGACTTCACATTCTATGGTTATTTGACGGATCAAATCGGAAAAAAAGACGAACGAACCATTCAATACACCGATAAAGATAGGGGTGCGGCCTTTGAAATCTTTGCTTAATTTTTTTCCCAGTTCCTTGATCCGTTGTTTTATCTTTTTTTCATTGATGTACGGTTCAAATTCTTCGTTGTTGACGACGATCGTTTTTTTAGCCATTGGTCTAAATAGTTTGTATAGAAAGTTGATAAACGGTTTTAGTTGTTTCGGTTATTTTAAAGCGCTCATCCAATCGTTTTCCCGCAACCCACACTATCGTTCCATTACTTTCAATGATAGGAATGGAATGTTTCTCCTCTGTTGCTAACTTTTGCTCTCCAAAAAAATCACTCAGTTTTTTCTTTCCCTTCATTCCCAACGGAATGAACGAATCTCCGGCTCTCCACGAACGGACGATTAACGGAAATTTGACCGAAGCCGCATCAACGTATTCTATAGACGCATTTCGATGCCGTTTATTGTCAGGCGGTTCGGACTTTTTTACAGTGATAGTAAAATGTTCGGTCTTCAGTTTCCCGGCTTTCTCTATAATAAAGAAAAAACCGTCACGTTCTTTTTTTTTTCTGATCTCGATCTTTTCCGCGATCCGTTCAGCGATCAATTGCTTGCTGATCTGCACGATCGATCCCTTCTGCATCTGTGCCAATTCAACAACGGCACTGATGGATGTAAATGCCGGTTCACTGCCGAGTTCTTTCAACAGGCGATGAATGATCGACTGTTGAAGGAACGGGTCGTGCGATGTAAACCGTTTCACATTTATTGTTGAACCAGACACACAATCAGCATAAGCAGCAGTGGTCATTCTGCCGGTGAACTGTGCCGCATCGCGAAACAGATCGGACTCATTCAGCAATGTTTCGGTCAACGACGGATTGATCCGTTCTTCCAGATGCGGAATGATACTGTTGCGCAAAAAATTCCGTGTGTAATCATCCTTGGCATTGGAAGAATCGTTACGAAACTTCACATTCATTGCTTTAGCATACTGCACGATCTCGTTACGGGTTACGGAAAGCAACGGACGAATGATGCAGCTCCGCCGCGGAGGAATTCCTGCCAGTCCGTCAATTCCGCTGCCGCGCAGAAGATTGATGAGCATTGTTTCGGCATTATCGTTTGCATGGTGCGCCGTAGCAACCAGATCTGCCTGAAGCGATTTTTTTAGAGTGTCAAAGAACGAATATCGAATCTCGCGTGCAGTCTCCTGAACGGAACGTTTCTGTTTTTGCGCGATCGTCTTTGTATCGGTATGCTGCGAATAAAATGGTAAACCGTGTGCTTTTGCGATTTTCTGCACAAACAGCTCGTCACCGTCCGATTCTTTTCCGCGCAACTGAAAATTTACATGGGCAACAACAATCTCCAGCTTCCATAATTGCCGCAGCTGCACCAACAGATCCAGCATCACCATGGAATCTATTCCGCCGCTGACGGCGGCAATGATCTTCTGACCGGATTGAAGCAATTCTTTTTGCTTAACGAATTGCTGAACTTTGCCGGTCAATGGATGATGGCGGAGCGTTCCCTTCATAAACAGCCTTTTCAAAGAGGATGCGTAATGCATAATTTACAAAAAAACCGCTCCTTCTACAAGGAAACAAAATGCGATTCTCGGTACGAAACGCTGTGTGAATGCCTTTTTGACATAAAATTGCATACTGAATAAGAGAAATTTGTCGTGAAGAGGAAAAAATACCGCATTTCTAATATTGTTGAAGGAGAGAAAATAGTTTACATTTCAAAGATTGTATGTTTGCAAAGACGGGAAATTTTTAAACTTAAAATATCAATGGGTCCCTATTGCCCACACAGTAGATCTAATCAATAGTTAGCTTGCACACAAGTGAGCATTTATGAAACTCAAATACGCTTTTACTCTTTTTTTTAGTTTGTTTCTTCACAACTGTGATAATTCAACAGAATTTGTTGAGGATGTGGCAACTGTTATACCAAAATATGATCTAACGATTGGGAATAGTTGGACATACGCAACGAAAGTATTTAATGCTGATGGAATAGTTACATCACATTTCACCACATACATCAAAGTGCTTCGAGAAACAACGTTGGTAGGAGAAAAGTGGTTAATATTGAGTGAAGATACAATTAACGCTTCTTTAAGAATATCGAAATTAGCACGTGAAAATGCTAATGGATATTATGAACGGGTAAAATATTATAATGCTCAATTAGGGCACACAAGTGACACAGCTTTACTCATTTATAAATATCCAGCGCCTTCCAATACAAAGTATTTGGTTAATCCAAGCAGCCAACTAGACGGCTCAATAT
Organism: uncultured Chitinophagaceae bacterium; assembly: GCA_964409765.1. Taxonomy (GTDB): domain Bacteria; phylum Bacteroidota; class Ignavibacteria; order UBA10030; family UBA8401; genus UBA8401. Next base: position 1,759 of record CAYPEM010000014.1, on the reverse strand, counting down.
ATTCGGATACGACAACAATAATATCTCGGTCTTCGAAAGTATTTGTCCCTGCGGGAACGTTCAATTGTTATTTTTATAAAACAATTCACAATGTACCAGTTAGAGACAGCTTGGGGCATAATTTACTTTATCCAATGTATTTTGTGAATGAGTATTTATCAGATTCTGGAGTAGTAAAGATGGAAGGATATTCAACATTACCTAATAGTCCCACATTACTGGCTTCATTCGAACTGATTGCGTTAAAGATAAATAGATAGTGCAGGTTAACCAGTTATTCAAGTTGACGTGTGAATCGCCGACGCGCCTGAAACATTAATGATGAGTTTTCAAATTTCAACTTGTGTTACGGATAATAATCGGCGAATTAAAAAACATTTTCTTGGCTCTGGAACGGACGCACGCAGTTTAGCTCCAGTCCGTTAGGGCGCAGAGATTATAATTACCATTATCATATGAATAAACATTACGCAAGATCCTTATTTTTAATTGCTTCATTATTAGCAATTATTTCCAGTTTAAATTCGCAATGGATGCGAACTAATGGACCTAATTATCCAGGTACATATGGAGGTGGCATAAATTCTTTATTATTTCAAGGTGAAAAAATATATGCAGGTGTCTATGAGGGCGGCGTATTTGTATCAAGTAATCAAGGTGCAAGTTGGGATTCGTCCAACATAGGATTAAAAAACAGGTATTCGAAAACAGTGGTTTCTGTCGGTAGTAATTTATTTTTAGGGACATTGGGCGGGGGTATATTTAAATCTACTAACGATGGATTAAATTGGACAGAAGTGAACAATGGATTATCAAATCCAACTGTTCGTTGCATTGCAAACAGTGGAACAAATATATATGTAGGAACAGAGAGTGGTCTTTTTCTTTCTACTACCAACGGTGAAATGTGGATTCCTATCAATTCTGGACTATCTTCGATTAATATTCATTCATTGTGTTCTTACAAACAGAATCTCTATGCCGGTACATCTTTGGGGGTATTCGTTTCAACAAATTATGGAACTGATTGGGCAGCATTAAATAAAGGAATTGAAGATAAAACAATAAATTCAATCTGCGTGTTAGATTCTTTTATATTTTCCTGCTCCTTCGGTTATGGAATATATCGCTTAACTGATAATGGAAAAGAATGGATATCAATTAACTCGGGATTACCACACGATCCAGGACCTTATCCCTTTCAAATTGTGCCAATTGGTAAATGGATAGTATCTGTTATTTATGGATGGGGTCTATTTATTTCAAAAGATAATGGAGAAAAATGGGTAGGATTCAACGATGGTTTGGAATTCCAACCATCCGTTAATTGTTTGACCATAAAAGATTCAATTATTTATTTAGCCGATAATTATGTTTGGAAAAGATCGCTGAAGGAATTTGTTACATCCATTTCTTCTACAAATGAGATATCAGATAAATATTCGTTGGAACAGAATTATCCCAACCCGTTTAATCCAAATACCACAATAAACTACTATTTGCCAACAGATAATTTTGTGAACATTAAGGTGTTTGGCTTACTTGGGGAAGAGGTTGCTAATTTGATAAGTGGGAGTCAAAACGCAGGTTGGCATAACGTAACATTTTCAGGAAATAATATCCCAAGTGGCATTTATTTTTATCGATTATCTGCAGGTCACTATTCGTGTACAAAAAAACTCATATTATTAAAATAAATTGCGCCCTAACCAGTCGCTCCATTAGACTAGAGAGAATAAATCACTAAAAGAATAACAAA
>CAYPEM010000013.1:76778-84267 GCA_964409765.1 uncultured Chitinophagaceae bacterium | reverse complement strand
AAGCGGTTGGCCATAAATTTTTAGAAACTTATTTTGCTAAATGTCAGAGTTTATTAAAACAGAATGGATTGCTGGCTATTCAAGTGATCACTTCTCCTGATTCCCGGTATGATGAGTTCCGCACCGGTGTTGACTGGATTCAGAAACATATTTTCCCCGGTTCATTACTCCCATCAATCGGGGCGATGAATTCTGCAATCAATAAAACTGGTGATATGCACTTAGTAGATCTGAAAGATTTTGGAAATGATTATGCCCGTACACTTTTGTTATGGCGTGAAACATTCAATAAAAAGATCGGCCGGATCAAAGAACTTGGTTTTGATGAACGCTTCATTAGAAAATGGAATTATTATCTCAGTTATTGTGAAGCAGGATTCGTTATGAAGAATATTTCAGTCGTTCAGTTGGTCTACACAAGACCAAACAATATCAATTTGTAGCCAAAAGAAAGTATGTCTATTTATGACATAAGTGAATTATGAATTATTTCCGATCATTATCGATATTAGTCATTGTTGTTGGTTCTATTACTATGGCGACTGAAGAACCAAAATATAACATCATCAAAACAGATGGTGATATTGAAATCCGTGAATATACATCGTACTGCATTGCTGAAACATTTATCTCTACACCGGATTTTAACGATGCATCGAATGCCGGTTTTAAGAAATTATTTGGATTTATTTCCGGAAAGAACCGTTCCAATAAAGATATTCAAATGACTGCACCCGTTACAACATCTCGTTCAGAAAAAATTGAAATGACTGCACCGGTTACATCCACTAAAACATCTGATGGATTTGTTGTTGGTTTTGTGATGCCGGAAGGTTTTACGCTTGAAACAACGCCTGCACCGATTGATTCAACCATAACAATTCGCGAAGTGAAAGCAAGAACAGTTGCAGTGATCCGTTTTTCCGGTCGGTGGACATCAACTTCAATGGATGAACATGAAAAAGAATTGTTACAATGGTTAACAACGAATGGATATTTACCAATCGGACAATCGGTCATTGCCCGGTTTGACCCACCCTTTATGCCCTGGTTCATGCGAAGGAATGAGATTCAGTTTGAAATAGCGCGATAATAAAAAACCTCCTAAACTTCCGAAGAGGTTTTTTATTAGACATAAATCAGATTTACGGCAATATTATTTTCAGAGTTCAAAAAAAGTTATTTTACTATTGCAAGTAACTCAACATTAAAGTTCGATATCAACCCGGGCGGCATCGGTCCAGATTGTTTGATTTCCGTATATGCGCACTCTTCAACATTCCTTCATATAAAAACTTTCCACCAGCACGCAGCTAGGAATTCAACCTGATAAAACTTATTAAGAGTTGACATTCATGCTCTCAAAACGTAGATTATAAGAGAAGTATTTCTATACGAATAGTGATGAAAGAAATGACGGGAATGGAAATATATCATACGCAATCACCCTCTGAGTTTTTCTTTATCCTCGCACTACATTGAGCAGTTCGTTATTTAAATATAGCAGTTCTTTTTTATCTTAAGCAGTGTCAAATTAGAAATTAAATAGCATAGAATGTTATATGTGTCACTCATAGTCTGTGGACTATAGGTAAATTTCTATTGAGTTTAATTAACACGATATGAAAGATACTACACCTATATTATTACACTTCGGATTAGTTGTTAAAGAACTTCGACGTGAACGATCATTGTCTCAAGAAGAACTTGCAAACCGAAGCGATTTACATAGAACGTACATTACGGATATTGAACATGGGTCCCGAAATGTATCGATCAAGAATATCCTCAAGATCGCCAATGCGATCGGTGTATCCTTGCACGAACTATTTTCGCGTGTTGAACGGTATTCACAAAGCGGCCTAACATTAGTTTCTCAACATCTGCCGAATGAAAAACTTCACCAACGAAACCCGGTAGAAATATTGCTTGTTGAAGATGATCAAAGTTATATAGAACTGACTCTGCATGAATTACAGAAAGCTAGAATCAGCAACCCTATTTATATTGTTCGGAATGGAGAAGAAGCATTACAATTTTTATTCCGCGGCAATGCTACTGAACATGAAGATGTTCAATCTCCAAAAGTGATTTTGCTGGATCTCAATATCCCATTGATAAATGGTTTCGATTTACTAGAGCATATTCGAAAAAATAAAAAGACCAAAGATATACCGGTTGTCATAATCACATCATCGACTTCCGAAGTAGACAAAGAACGTTGCAAACGTTTAGGGGTTGAAGTTTATCTGACAAAGCCGATCAATATGACGGATTTTGAAGAAATCATGAGCAAGTTTGGTTTCCATTGGCTCTTGTTGGAAAACGAAGAAATCCGATAATACATTTCATTCAATATTCTACCGGAAGTTTAACAATACTCGATTCTCTTGACCCAATTTTTGCGATTACACGCAATGGCATCTTTTTCGGATAATTTGGAAAAATAAAAATCCTGTCTGGATAAAAACCAGGCAGGATTTTTATTTTTCCAAACCGCTATGGATTATTTCACAATCGCAAGCAGTTCAACATCAAAGATCAATGTCGATCCGGGCGGAATTGGTCCCGATTGAGAATTTCCATATCCGATATGTGCAGGAATGAACAACTGCCATTTTGAACCGACCGGCATCAATTGAAGTGCTTCTGTCCAGCCTGCAATAACGCCGCCGACGGGAAGGGTGACCGGTTCGCCCCGTTTATAGGAATTATCAAACTCTGTTCCGTTGATCAATGTTCCTTTGTAATGAACTTTAACTTCACTGGAGACGGAAGGTTTTTTCCCGCTCCCTGCTTTGATGATCTTGTATTGCAGACCGCTTGCAGTGGTGATCACACCGGGTTTTGTCTTATTCTCTGCGAGGAATTTTTCACCTTCGGCATTTGCCGGACCTGATTGTTCCAGCATTTTATTCTGTGCTCTCGCGATCATTTTTTGCTGGTAGTTGATCATACAAGCGCGTACTTGTTCTTCGGTCATTAACCGTTTTGCGGAAGTATCGGCGATATCTTTGAATCCCTGCAAGAAGACATCCGGATTCACTTCTATTCCTTGTCGTTGGAATGTCATCCCTACATCCATTCCGATACTATAACTGACACTATCGGTATCTGTTTTAAGTTCCGCTTTTTTTTCGCCGCATGACATGAGAAACAGGCACGTCATTGCGAATAGAGTTTGTTTCATAGTGAGTGTTCTTTCGTTTTGTGATTAGTGATCGTGAATATTAACAATGATATAAAATAAATGCCTCCGAAAAAACGGAGGCATTTATTGTTGTGGGCGTTGTAGGACTTGAACCTACGACCTTTCGCGTGTGAGGCGAACGCTCTGAACCAACTGAGCTAAACGCCCGCTATTTTTCGATTTCTCATTATACAAACAGTTGATTTCTGTGATAGCTTAGCATAACACTACACACATAAATTATGTTTTTTTCCCTCAAAATCAAACCACTTAATTCTGAAGAAATACTTAAAGATATTTAAAAAGAAAATTGAATCTAAGGAATAAGATTGGGATGAAACATTAACAAATTTAATATGTTGACGGAAAGTTAAAGAGTAGGATAAGAACGAATGGATATTGGTTACTCGTATTGTCAAAATAGCATAAACACTATTCGGTGAATCTAGCATCACATTCTATTAATAATATCGGTCAGTAATTATGCTCGAAAATCGATTGAATGTTCTTCTTTTGAATCAGTTCCCGCACTTTTTGCCGACGATTTTATTCGGGTAACAGTTTTCAGCTCTTTTTTCGCTTTAATTTTTGTCTGATCAGTGAGAACTTTTGTTGAGATACGATGTTGAACTTGGTTTTCCGCAACTGATACTGCAACAACGATTGGCGAAAGAGAAACACTAGCTGTGTTCATTCCATACCTCACCATTTTTCTTTATAGAATAGTACTCCACTTTCCGTGAAGGTTATCAAAAGAAATTGTTTGAATCAATTAGCCGAAGTACAAAGATCAAAATTTATTTGACGATAATGATTCTTTGTCAATCTGACCAATCATGGAATTATCACATTCATTTAAGAATTTCCCAAATGATAATAATCCACCAAGAATAACTATATAAAGGGATATACCAATAATAATTTCCACAAGATTTTCCACACCATTTGTTAAAACATCAAAATTCTGTTGTTGGGGACTTGGTCCCCTACTATAGTTATCGGCAGATATTCTTATAACTTCAATCATTTTTACACTGTATTATCAGGCCAAAAGTAGAGGAATATATTGATTACAATGGCTTATTGGCTTTAAAAATCCTATTCTACTGATAAAGTTTTGAAATCCTACTTGGATTCAGGAATGACTTTCTTGAGTTAAAAGAAACCTAGAGAACATAAAAATATCATTTTTAATTGAAGGAGAGATATCTTGGATTGGCTAAAAGAGATTTCTGCAGCAGTGACTGTATGTGATACAGAAGGAATAATCGTGTATATGAATAAAAAATCGGAGCAGGTATTCGAACTAGACGGCGGGAAAGATCTGATTGGAAAGAGTCTATTTGACTGCCATCCCGATCCTGCCGCTTCAAAAATTAGAACAATGCTGGCAGAGGGCAGTACAAATGTGTACACAATCGAAAAGAATGGAAAGAAGAAACTTATCTTTCAATCACCTTGGCGCGACAAAAATGTAATAGAAGGTATGATTGAGATATCGATTGAACTTCCGAACGAAATGAATCATTTTGTTAGATCATAATGATTGGGAGTTGTTTACTGAGTTCCCCAAATGATATCGGAAAGTGTTTCAGAATCTCTCTCAATATTGAACCGTTCTACATGCTCAATGGCAAACGTATCAAGATAGTGATCGATTATAGTTCGTAGATAATCTATCTCCGCTTTTAAGTGCCAATGGTTTCCATCAGATTTATACAGAACAATGAATAAACGGTTCTTGTCATGGAATCGTTGTTGTTTTGACTGATGCTCATACAGCCATTGGATCAGCTCTCGTTTATGTTTCACTGCATAAGCAAATGGTTTTCCAAAACCTTTTGGAAAGACCGAAGTCTTGTGGTCGAATGTAATCCCGCGGATAGAAAAATCTTTTGTCCTATCTTTTTCCGGACTTAGAATGACATCGGTGTGAGTGGAAAAAATATGTTCAACAGCTCTGGCTGACCAGAAGTTGTACCAACGGTTCAACGCATAGTCGAAATATTCCTGGTAGTTTGGTTTAGAAGAGAAGTCGGAACGTATGCGATCGATCGTTGCCGATAATTCCGGAATGTGATAGATGAAATTAGTTTGGAAGTCCATCTCATCATTTTGTTTCTGTCCCCAACGATATGGGAATTGAAGACGCTTTTTTAATTCGTGTTCAATTGCTGCTAGGTCCATCATTTTTCCTTGATAAGGATATGCAGGTACTCGTAGGTAGATGTTGCTGTGTGATTTCGCTTTTCAGTTTTATCTGCTTTGAAGCGTTGATATTTCTTCTTCCGTAAAGAATATGTTCCGTATTTGCTCATGATCTTTTGAATCGTTTTTTCGCTTAATAATCCCTCATTATTATAACTCAAAAAAATAAATTTAAACTTTGCTTCTCGGATAAGTTCTTCGAAAACACCGGCGACTTTTCCTTTTTGGCAGTAGGGAGAGCGGTAATATGCTCGTAATCCGGTTTTTCCGTTTGGAGTAAATGAATCGTATAGTGCAATGGTATTGAGCAAATGATAATTGGCACCATATTGACGCTCGTTGTACGGCGGATCCAAATAGAGAATGTCTCCGGATATTTTTTTGATCAACTCATTTGCATCTTCATGATAAACATGTGTTTTGGCTTTTGATTCGGGGAATAGCGCCGGCTGTAATATCAATTCCTTTTCAGCCGATGGTTTTATTTTTTTTAAAAATGCACCATATACCGACGCGGTATTGGCTACTTTGTCAGCACTTTCCAATAGCGAGGCGAGTAGAAAATAATATTGATCCTGAGTAATATGGTGAGAAGAATTCCACTCGTCAATTTTGATCCGGATTGCATCGATCTTCATCCCATTATGGTTTGAAAAATATTGTCTTTTAGCCTTGCCTCCCATACAATAGTGTTGATAGATGAATCCTTTTTCCCCATCGAGGAGATTCAATTCATCGATCAATTGGGTATACGGAAATGGTTTTGTGTTGCCGATATAGTTCCGCATTAAGACATAGCTATACGGTTCGACATCGTTCATGATTATTTTTTTTACTTTCTGCTTAAACTGTCTTCCGATGATTCCAGTTCCGCCAAAGAGTTCCGCAAAGATTTTGTTGTTCGTTGTACCAACAGTCTCCTGGATGATTGAGGTGATGAATGAAGACAGTTTAGATTTTGAGCCGATATAGTTCATTGGTCTTTCAAAAGTGATGGGTAAGGTCTGTTCAAGATACTATTTTTAATCTTGAATTTGAACGATTAGGTCAAATATGGCAACAATAATGCCGATACATTCAACTGTTGTAGGATTTTTAGTTTGCTTTTGCATGGCCGAAGCATTTGAAACTGATAAAGAGTACATTTATTGCACAACGATGTTCCGAATTGGCACCAACAATTTTCATTCACCTTCATAAAGGAAATGTTAATGGAAGACGCTCTTTTTCTTCACCGGCTTCAATTCGCTTTCACAATTTCATTTCATTATCTCTTTCCCCAATTAACTATGGGACTGGGATTGTTGATTGTCATTATGAAAGCCATTGCTTTAAAAACTGGAAATAATTATTACAATAATAGTGCGAGGTTTTGGGTGAAGATATTTGCGATCAATTTTGCGATTGGCGTGGTCACGGGAATTCCAATGGAGTTTCAATTCGGAACGAACTGGGCTCGCTTCTCAACATTTGCCGGCGGAGTGATCGGACAAACACTGGCGATGGAAGGAGTGTTCGCTTTTTTTCTTGAATCGAGCTTTCTCGGATTATTTTTGTTTGGAGAAAAGCGACTGAGTCCGAAAATGCATTTTTTTGCAGCGTTCATGGTCTTCGCAGGTTCATGGCTTTCCGGATATTTTATCATCGCTACGAATGCGTGGATGCAGCATCCGGTTGCATTTGAAGTTGCATCGAACGGAACCGTTTCCCTGACAAGTTTCTGGGGATTACTTACCAATCCGTGGATCGGCTGGCAGTACCTTCACAATATGATCGGTTCTGTTGTCACTGCATCGTTTGTTGTAGCATCAGTTGGTGCGTATTATCTTCTTGCACATCGGGATGAAGAGTATGGAAAGATATTCCTGCGGATGGGAGTGATTGCCGGAGTTATTTCATCATTCTTGATGGCGTTCCCGACCGGGGATGGACAGGGAAAAAATCTTGCATTCCATCAACCGGCAACACTTGCCGCAATGGAAGGATTATTTCAAACAGAACATGGCGCGCCGCTTGTTCTCATCGGTCAGCCGGATATGGAAAAGAAACGATTGGACAATCCAATTTATGTTCCGAACATGCTTAGTTTCC
>CAYPEM010000013.1:73286-76678 GCA_964409765.1 uncultured Chitinophagaceae bacterium | reverse complement strand
ATGGAAAAGAAACGATTGGACAATCCAATTTATGTTCCGAACATGCTTAGTTTCCTCACATACAATCGCTGGGGTGCTGAGGTGAAAGGACTTGACGCATTTCCTGAGAATGAACATCCGACGAATATTCCACTTCTTTATTACAGCTACCATATTATGGTCGGATTGGGAACAATGTTTATCACGCTCATGATGATGGCAACATTTTTATTGTGGAAGAAAAAATTATTTACAACGCGCAGCATCTTATGGATTCTCATGCTTGCATTTCCATTTCCCTATATTGCCAACACCGCAGGATGGACAACGGCGGAATTGGGACGCCAGCCATGGCTGGTGTATGGATTGATGAGAACCGCGGATGGAACCTCAGAACTGGTGACAGCAGGGAGCACAATGTTTACACTGCTTGGATTTGCAGGAATGTATTTTGTCATCGGCATGCTATTTATTCTGCTTGTTCTTAAAACAATTAACATTGGTCCAACTCAAACTTCGAACAGTCATTAATTATTGAGGATATTGCGATGGAAATATTTTGGTTTTGTGTAATTGCATTTATGCTGACAATGTATGTTGTCCTCGATGGATTCGATCTTGGTGCGGGCATTCTCCATTTGTTTGTAGCAAAGAATGATGATGAACGTCGTACCGTTCTTAATGCTATCGGTCCGGTATGGGATGGCAATGAAGTGTGGATACTCGCCGCCGGCGGGACTTTGTATTTTGCATTTCCGCTATTGTACGCTTCAAGTTTCAGCGGATTCTATCTTCCATTGATGATCGTGTTATGGCTGATGATGCTGCGCGGTCTTGGGATTGAATTGCGGCATCATATCAACAATCCGATGTGGAAAACATTTTGGGATGGTTCGTTTGCACTCGGAAGTACTTTGCTCGCAATATTTCTTGGAGCAGCGCTTGGGAATGTTGTTCGTGGTGTTCCATTGAATGCAGATGGATATTTTTTTGAACCGCTCTGGACATCGTTTACCGTTCAACCCGAAGCGGGAATTCTGGATTGGTTTACGGTGATCATGGGTTTGGTCGGATTAAGCACGCTGACTGTTCATGGCGCAAACTATCTTGCCATGAAAACCGATGGGAATGTTCAAACACGTTCACGAATGATCGGATCATTTGCCGTGTGGGGCGTACTGCTTACCTCGGTTGCGGCTCTTATTTCAGCCTCATTCATTCGTCCAGAGATTTGGAATAATTACAGCGAACATTTATGGGGAAATATTTTTCCTATAATGGGAGTGATGGGATTGATTGGTATGTTTCTTTTTAACAGAAAAAATCAAGATACAAAAGCATTTCTTTCTTCTTCGCTGTTTATCGGCGGAATGCTGGCAAGTACGGCGTTTGGATTGTTTCCCAATGTTCTTCCCGCGTCAACGGATCCGAAATTCAATCTTACAGTGTATAATACCGCTGCTTCGTCATATGGACTAGGTGTAGGAATTGTTTGGTGGATAGTGGGAATGATCCTGGCATTCGGATATTTTGGATATATCTTTTATTCGTTCAGAGGGAAAGTTAAACTTCATTCGGAAGGATATTGATAACAACCTTTTACTAGAAGTCATCTAAAAAACACCAAATCATCGACATTGCGAGACGTTTTTTGTCGAAGCAATCTTGTTTTTATCTTAAATCTTGGTGATTGCTTCGGTCGCTCTGCTCCCTCGCAATGACCATACATTTTTTAGATGACTTCTAAGGATCTGCTTTTAACAACCTCCGGCGACCTTCTTTACTAACTTTGTCGACTTTACCGCTGAATTCTTCGCTTCTTTGATCATCGTTGTCAATATACTGCTGGCTTTTGTGCGGAACCGTTCAGTATCTAATGACTGACGCGCGTCGACTTGTTTAATATTCAATGGCGCAGCTCCAGTGAACAATACCTGGTATTTACACATTTGTTTTTCAGTTTCAGGTTTTAAATATATTTCAGTATTGACGAAAGTTGTCATATCACCGCAAAGTACGCTAATATTGTCGTATCCTAATCGCAGAGCGACCAATGCAGCTTTTCGTGTGTCGATCTCATCATTGCCGATAAAAACTTTTTTCTTATGACGTTGTCCTAGTATTTCACTGAATTCTTTTTGAAAGATCTGCTTCGTTTCGATGTTGATGGAGCCGGGGAGGAGCATGCGTGAAAATTCTTCCGGTGTTCGCACATCAATAATAGTCAATCGTGGATCTTTGTCAATAATTCGAAACGCAAGTTCATCCATTGTCATCTCTTTCACCGGATGTGCTTTGATATATTCAAGGTCGGTTACTTCTGTAAGCAGTCGTTCTTTATAATCGGGAAGAAAAACAAGAACGATTCCGACAACAATAATACCGAATCCCGCGAGACGATGATGGGTGTTGTTGAAAGTCTTAGACGGTCCTTCGGGATTAACTTTCTTTTCAATCATTGTTGTCATCACAAACGCACCAACCGCAACGGCGATCAATATCAATGCAAATACACCTTGTGATATTCCGATTGAATTGAAGATACGAATATTGCCAAGAGCACTTGCGTTCGTAATTCCTTCAAACCATGGATATAATTCAGCGTAGGCAAAAACACCGAGCAAACCACCGCCGACGAAGAACATTGCATCGATCTTTCCGATTGCCATTCCTGCTATGCTCGTTCCTGGACAATACCCTCCAATAATGAATCCGAATCCCATGATTACTCCGCCAAGGATTGCTGCCTGAAGAAATGTAGGATTGATATACACAAAATCTGTATCAAGCCATCCAAGATAGCCAAGAATTATAACTCCGCTCATTGCGGTTACTCCGGCAGTAAAGAAAACGCGAAGAACGGTAAAATCATAACCGTAAAAAACACCGGCAAGTTTTCGTGAAGATGAAAATCCGGCCTGTTCAAGAATGAATCCGAATGCAATACCGATGATTAAAGCTACGATAAGATTCAATTCATCGCTGATAAGATTTGGAACTAATGGGAACATAAAAGCCTCAAAGAGAAAGTCAAAAATTAAAAGTTAAAAGTTCAAATATTTATATCCACAATTTTCTAAAGAAATAGGCGACAGCATAACCGGTTCCGAAGATCGCCATCATCGTGATGATTCCTCCGGTGGAAAGAACGGCCATTCCGCTTAATGCTGCACCGCTGGTGCATCCTCGTGCGAATTGCGCACCCATCCCAAAAAGTAATCCCCCGATCAATGCCAAACCAAGTCGCATAGAATTAGTGATGCGTGGTCCCCGTTCGGTAACGAAGTTCAATCGGTCAGAAACAACACCGGAAAGAAATCCTCCAATGATCACACCAAGCACTTCAAAGACAAGCCATGCTTTTAATGGATTATCGTGCAGTGATTTGAGATTCTCGGAATAGAATGTTGATT
>CAYPEM010000013.1:63069-73186 GCA_964409765.1 uncultured Chitinophagaceae bacterium | reverse complement strand
GCTTTTAATGGATTATCGTGCAGTGATTTGAGATTCTCGGAATAGAATGTTGATTTGTGAGCATGATGTGGTGCAACTGTATTGACGGTTGCAACGACTGCGCTTTTGATCGCGCCGCTTGCCCCAAGTCCGCGACCCGTGATGACGATTGTTGCAAGTAATGTTACACCAAGCAGAAAACCTGCAAGGTATGGATTCATATATGTTGTTTTCATTTTGTTGCCTCTATTGCATTCTCCGATGAATCGGTTTGGTGATGAGCTATTTCTTCGTGTTCAATTTCTTCGTAACCGGTGATCATTGCTTTTAAATTCGATGTTGGTGTATGTCCGGTGGTGATTAAATAGACGTGAACGATAACAAAAGAGATTAAAAAGAAAGCGCCTATAGTATGCAGAATTGCGATCGAACCTAAACTTTCAATATTCAAACTTTGAATCCGCGCTGATTGCGGATAACGGTAGAACATATACAGCAAACCTGAAAAGACCATTATTGGAATAACAAGAATCTTCAATGCAAGATAAACCAATCGCTGCAATGGATTTAGTTTCGTCAACGCGGTTTTTTTTGTCGGATGAGGAGCATTGCGAAAAATCCCGGTAATATAATATTCGATTTGAGCTCGCAGATGCTGTCGGGTAGGAAGATATTGTTTCCACTCACCGGTGGTAAAGTGCCAGAAGATCGCTAAACCGATCAAGATCAGAAACATGATCGCAGCAGAATTGTGAAAAGTGACAGCTTGTTCAAATCCAAAGAAGGTAAGTGAGCCATGAATTTCGAATCCGGTCAAAGCGAGAAAAAGGATCAGCATTGACTGCATCCAATGCCAGAAGCGGTTAAAGCGACTGTAGACTAATATTTTTTTCATACGTTTCCTTATTAAAACCTACTACATCTCAAAGATATGGAAGGTTTTAGTTAGTTTTTCTTTTTTGAGATTATTCTAATCGTTGCATGAATTCCAACTCCTACTATAGAGAGTATAATTGTACCAAAGCCGAACATCTCAACCGCTGCATTCTGATCTCTTCCGGGAATGTAAAAGTCTTTCAGGTTGGCAATTCTGCTGTTCTTTTGTGTGTGGCATTCATTGCATTGAACGGTTTTTGCTTTTGGAGAGACCATATGGTTTATCGGCCAGTACATTTCAGTTTTTACGAAGGAGTATTGGCCACTGTAGGGGAGTCCGACATAATCCATTCCATGTTGAATGGATGAATTCCAATTAAAATCCTTCCAGAACCCCCCCTCGCCTTTGGTATTTGCGAACGTTTTTGGCTGCACGACAAATTTGTTGATGGGATCATACGGTTGAACGGCACGATGAATCTTTACAGGAATGATCTTTGAATCGGGATCATCATAACTTCCATGTAAAGTATTCATTTGAATAGGAGAATCTGCACTGATCGTATCGCCTGTAAGATAATGTGATGCGGTTCCGTTGAACCAGATATATTCCGGCTGCACATTTCGTCCCCATTTAAATGATCCTTTAATAGATGCGTAATTGATGTTACCCAGCGAATCTTTCGTTTCAAATGGTTCACCGTTATCTAATTTTCCGGCGGTTGACCAATCCCATTCCATTTTTGTTGAATTCACTTTTGCGTATTCTGGTATGTGACATGTCTGACAAGCTACTTTCACAGTATGTTCGTTGATAACACTGTTGGCATGCGGTGTTTCGGAATGACATTGTTCGCAGGTAGAGCGATTGCGGTTCATAGAAGAAAGGGAATATACTTTCCCGAGCATCTGATGTTTTTCTGTCTTGTGGCAATCCACACATTCAAGATTTCCGCCGTCAGTTCCCATGTGAACATCAACATCGCGCTGCGTATCGAACAATGCTTTTTCAAGATCACCATGTTTCACATTATTTCCGCCGCCGCCGAAAAAGTGACATGTTCCGCAATTAGATTTCGTGGGCTTGCCGACACGCTGTGCAACAAATGCAAGATCGACCGAAAGGTCCGGCATTCCGGCACCGGATGACTTTTTTACATATGTATCGCTGTTGTCATGACAGGCAAGGCAGTCAACATTGTTTGCGTTGGTAAAATCAAAATTCTTATCGCCCCAGCCGTACCCAATATGACATTTGTTACAGCTTTGTTCATTGGTATTGATGCCGATGCAAAAGTTATTAAGGATATTCTTTTTCCCGATATAACGGATCCCGCGTCCTTCGATGTATTCTTCCCGTTCCCAATTCCAGTGGGACGATTTCATCACTTCGGTGTGGCGTTCGTTATGACAGTCGATACATGCTGCAGTAACATCCTGCGGTTTGGAAAATTTCTTCCGGAGTTGAGAAAACTTTGAGTGATCGACCGATGGTTTTTCTTTTTTGAACTGAGATTTCAGTTCCGCAAGAGGTGCCCTCACGGACTCTTTTTTAGTGATGGTTGCAATAAAAAAGAGTGCAATGATTGCCATTGCAAGCAGTGGAATGATAAATCGTTTCATAAAATAAGGTACGATAATGGTTCATTGAAATTGTTCGTCATGAAACAACTCCCGCGGCGACTTCATCATGCACCGGGGAGTGTTCCATGAGTGTAGCTGGTTGATTCTGTGAAATATTGGTGATCAATTCTTTAATATGGCTGCAATCGCTGGAGAATTTATACACTGCACATAATCTGCAATCGAGTTCTGCGCAGACCGAATGTTCATGTTTATACGTCCAACATCCACCCAGATGATTCTTGAATGCGGGACATGCGCTTCGTTCTTCTGAAGTACATTTAATAATATCCCAGCAAGGTATCATTCCATGGATACGTTTCATTCCGCCGATGCTAATCTTATCTTCGTTGATCGCTTTGCGGATGCAGCGAAGACGTTCAATATCGGATTCCGAATAGATCCGTTGATTACCATCAGATTTAGAAATAAGGATCAAACCCTCAGTTTCATACATTCGAAGCGTCTGAACAGAAACTCCAAGCATACGAGCGGCAGTTCCTATAGAGTAGACTGGATTGTCTTGTTTTTGAGTTGTCATAGCTATATTTATACTTAGCAAGTTATATGCCATCGAAAAATGTGCCTTTTCCAAACTATTATGAAGGAAACTTCCCCTTTTTGACAAAATTCATTTTTTGATTCTTATCTATGGAAATTAAGACTAACCATATTGTCAAAATTTGTAGTATTTTTCAGCATTTCATATTCAGACAAATGGCACTCAAATTGTAGTTCAATTATCAAATTTCGATTCACTTAAATAAGAAAGGAAAAGCAATGCCAAAATACGTTTATAGTTTTGGAGGCGGAAAAGCTGAAGGTAAAGCCTCAATGAAATCACTGCTCGGCGGTAAAGGTGCAAACCTTGCTGAAATGACCAATATCGGTCTTCCCGTTCCTCCCGGTTTCACTATCTCAACGGAAGTGTGTACCCATTATTATTCTCACAATAAACATTATCCAACATCACTCGCCAAAGAAGTTTTCACTGCACTCCAAAAATTGAACAAACATATGAATGCAAAATTCGGAGATCCGAAGAATGCATTGCTGGTTTCCGTTCGTTCAGGTGCTCGCGCTTCCATGCCGGGAATGATGGATACAATTTTGAATTTGGGGATGAATGATATTGTTGCAGAAGGATTGATCGCAAAGACAAACAACCCGCGTTTCGTTTATGACTCCTACCGCCGGTTCGTACAGATGTACGGTGATGTGGTGATGGGTGTGCAGGCAAAAGGAAAACATGATTCCGATCCGTTCGAAGAGATCATCGAACATAAAAAGAAACAAAAAAATGTTTCACTCGATACCGATCTTACCGCCGATGATCTGAAAGATCTCGTCAAATTATTCAAGAAAGCGATCAAACAAAATACCGGTAAAGATTTCCCGGATGATCCGGAAGATCAATTATGGGGTGCAGTCGGCGCAGTGTTCGGATCGTGGAACAACGAACGTGCGAACGCGTACCGCAAGATGAACGGGATCCCGACTTCGTGGGGAACAGCGGTCAATATTCAGGCGATGGTGTACGGAAATATGGGTGAGAATTCCGGAACCGGTGTTGCATTCACGCGTAACGCTGCAACAGGTGAGAATGAATTCTACGGCGAATATCTGATGAATGCGCAGGGTGAAGATGTTGTAGCCGGTATTCGCACACCACTGCACATCAGCGAATTGAAAAAAGCTCGTCCGGTTATTTACAAACAATTGGATGTGATCCGAAAGAATCTTGAAAAACATTTCCATGATATGATGGATATCGAATTTACGATCCAGGATGGAAAATTGTACATGCTGCAATGCCGTGCCGGAAAACGGACAGCACTTGCTGCGATCCGTATTGCCATTGATATGGTGAAGGAGCGATTGATCACTGATAAAGAAGCTCTTGGCAGAATTGAACCGGATGCATTGAATCAATTGCTTCGACCGATATTCGATCTAGTCCAAAAAGATGTTGCCATTAAGAACGGACGATTGCTTGCAAAAGGATTAGCTGCCGGTCCAGGCGCTGCAACAGGACGCGTTGTGTTTACTGCTCCTGATGCTGAAGAATGGAAAAGCCGTGGTGAATTAGTAATTCTCTGCCGAACTGAAACTTCTCCTGAAGATATCAAAGGAATGGATGCTTCAGAAGGAATTCTGACGGCGTTTGGTGGAATGACATCGCACGCAGCATTAGTTGCACGTCAAATGGGAAAAGTTTGTATCGTTGGTTGCTCTTCAATTGAAGTTGATTACAAATCTCTCTCGATGAAAGTCGCTGGAAAAATAATTAAACAGGGTGATTGGATTTCGATCGATGGTTCAACCGGAGAAGTGATCGAAGGTAAAATCCCGACGAAACCATCCGAAGTGATGGAAGTGCTGATCAGCAAAACACTCAATTCGAAAAAAGCACCGATCTATGAGAGCTTTGCAAAGATCATGACGTGGGCAGACCGTTATCGAAAACTGAAGATCCGCACCAATGCAGATCAGCCGGACCAGGCTACCAATGCAGTTGCGTTTGGAGCAGAAGGTATTGGACTGTGCCGTACAGAACATATGTTCTTTGGTGAAGAAAAGATCATGCCGATGCGTGAAATGATCCTTTCCGATACTGTTGAACAACGGAAATTGGCGTTGGCAAAACTGCTGCCGCTTCAACGAAAAGATTTTGAAGGAATTTTCCGCGCAATGGACGGTCTGCCGGTAACAATCCGCACGATCGATCCGCCTTTGCATGAATTCTTACCGCACGATAAAGAAATGCAGCAAACGATTGCCAAAGAAATGGGAATCAGTTATGAAAAAGTCCATCGTCGAGTTCAGGAATTGCATGAATTCAATCCGATGCTGGGCTTCCGCGGATGCCGTCTTGGTATCATCTATCCGGAAATCACTGAAATGCAAAGTCGCGCCATCTTTGAAGCAGCTGCAAACGTGATCAAGGAAGGAAAAGAAGTTCTTCCCGAGATCATGATCCCGCTGGTCGGAAATGTGCTGGAATTGGAAGATCAGGCAGCATTGGTTCACAAAGTTGCAAAAGATGTGATGACTGAATTGAAAACGAAGTTCAAATATCACGTTGGAACAATGATCGAAGTTCCCCGCGGTGCTTTGACTGCCGATAAGATCGCAGGCGTTGCAGAGTTCTTCAGCTTTGGAACGAACGATCTTACACAGACAACCATCGGTATCAGCCGAGACGATTCTGCACGATTCCTTGTGCCGTACGTTGAGAAAGATATCTACGCAAAAGATCCATTCGAAGCGATCGACCGAGACGGTGTCGGCGAATTGATGAAGATCGCAGTTCAAAAAGGACGATCAACAAAGACACGTCTCAAGATCGGTATCTGCGGCGAACACGGTGGAGAACCTTCCAGCGTTGAATTCTGCCACCAGATCGGACTTGATTATGTCAGTTGCTCTCCGTTCCGCGTTCCGATAGCTCGGCTTGCAGCGGCTCGTGCAGCCTTGAAATATCCGCGGAAAGAATTAAAATAATACGTACTAGTTAATGACAACGATCGTGTTCTCATCCTGTTACGTAGCGATGGGAACACGATTTTTTTTGAGGAGAAGACCATGAATTCAAAACAACGGATGTTTCATTCCATAGAACACACCATCAATGATATTGCAAAGATGCAGGACGTTGTGATAAAACTGACGCGGGAGATCCACGAACTTCATGTGGCAAAAGAACATGAAACAAAGATCGCCCTTATGAAAGAACAGGTCGGACAATTGTCATCCCAAATGAAGACGATGCAGGAATTTCTTTACTCGTGCGAACATCCCACGCACCATACCGAACAACGGTTGACGGAAGTTGATGTCGCATCATGAAAACTTTGTGGGTTGTTGTTTTTGCATTTTCAACATTTCTATCTGCTCGTACATCCTATATAGCCTATTCCGGTGCACCAACAGGAAGTAAAGGAACATGTGCTTCCTCGTGTCACGGAAGCGGCACAGGAACAATAACGATTTCTGGAATCCCTGCAAATTACATTCCGTTAACAACGTATACCGTTACGGTAAAGCATACGGGCGGATCAACGATCTCTAATTTCAACCTTTCGTCTCGTAAAGGAACTTCAGCAGTTGTTGCAGGCACATTCAGCGCAGTCACAAATACTGCATTGTATGCTGTCTCGGGATATGAAAATGGTGTCCGCGCAAGTTCCAACAATATTAACGAAGCAGTGTTCAAATGGACAGCACCTGCTGCGGGGTCGGGAGAAGCAAAAATCTATCTGAGCGGATTGCAGGGGAGTAAAAGCGGGGCAACGACTAAAATTATTGTAAGTGTTTCGGAAAGTGTCACCGGAATTTTAGAAACACATGAGCAAATAGGTTCTTTTGAACTGAATCAAAATTTCCCCAATCCATTCAACCCTGTTACAGTGATTAGTTATCAGTTAGCAGTGAACAGTCACGTATCATTAAAAGTGTTTGATATCCTTGGAAATGAAGTGGCAACGCTGGTGAATGAAAAGAAAGAATCGGGAAGATATTCAGTAACGTTTGATGCCGCAAAAATGTCTACTGGCATATATTTTGCCCGTTTGCAAAGCGGTGATGTTGTTAGAACGATCAAAATGTTCTTAGTAAAATAGAAATATAAACTAAAACTTCACTGTTGTAGAAGGTTACTCCAACTCAGTATGATGTTTGGTGATACTTCACATACTGCCAATTACTACAACAAAGAACAAAACGGCGATCCTGCTAATGAGGACTCGCCGTTTTTCGTTTAAATGTAGGTAAAGAAATTACGAGGATCTGATACCTGAAGATTGGTTGCTTTCGTGCTCAACTATTCGGACATTCTTGGAAAAGCAAAAGAGAATGCACATTCAGTGGATTTTATTGAAGGATTGCGTCGGAATCAAATCTAAACAACTTAAGAACTCGACGGAACAATTGATTTTTAGTTATTGAGAAAATTATGGAATGGGAAATCACAATAAAAGCCAATGACCGATATGTGGAAATTGTGACCAATGGTGTTGCGGACTACGAAAGTTCCATGCAAATGGCGAAAGCAATTGCTGAAACAATGAGACATCATAGAATCACAAATGCACTGATTGATCATAGGAACATCAAAAGTACCTCTGGAAGCGTTTTAGAAGTGATAGAGCGTCCAAAATTATTTCGCATCATCGGGTTGATTTTAGGAATTAAAATCGCAGCCATAGTCCATCCTGACCATACCGATCATTTCAAATTTCTGGAAACCGTTTGTGTTAATCAAGGTTTCAAGTATTCGGTCTTTTATGACAAATCAAGCGCGTTGGAATGGCTAAAGAATTGAATTACAGCCATATTCGTTTCTAATTTAAAAAAAATTAAAAGCAGAATGTTACGACACAAACCTTCCGGCAATTTTGTCATGAAGTTTTTGTGAAGATATAGGAATAATATTGTGACAAACGTTTCACTTATTATAGCATTCATGATGCAAGTTTTGTCAGTTAATTCAAATGACTTACCGGAATCTATTTCGCAATTGATCTCGAAAAAGTACAAAAACTGGGAATTAGTGTCGTATTCATTTACAAAAAGTAACAAAGAGAAAGTTATTGCAAAATTTATTCAAGGTGATTTCAACGGAGATTCCACAAAAGATTATGCCGTAATGATCAAAATAAATAATGATCCTCAAAACTGTACGTGTTTAGCTTTTGTATCGCATTCAAATAGATATGTATTATTTACAATCGGTGAGAAATATTCGGTTTCTCATTCAGATATGAGATTCGAAAAAAAAGGTTCTATAAAGTTTAATTACGCAAGTCAAAATGAAACAGTATTGGCCAATGATGCATTTACCATTATTACCGAAGGATGTAAAACTTATATTTTTCAAGATGATCGTTTTGAATCTCTGTCATCGTGTGATTAATTCCTGCACTCGCACCAATCATTCGTAAGTATTGTTGAATTTATGGGAAAAAGATTATTCTTAATTGTATTACTTCTTTTGATTTCATCAGAAACAATATTATCACAAGATGATTCTTTGAGTCAATCATCATCCGATTCTTTGTTTTCTAACCAAGACCATGAAAAAAATATTATTCCGTCGAATATTCATCAAACAAAAGTCTTGGGTCAATTCTTGTTTGGCAGCGGGTTGTCAGAAGAAAGAGGTGCAGGGATTGGCGTACGAGCAACATATTTTGTAAAACAAAATACGTTTATCGGGGGAACCTTTGTTATTCATTTTGGTCCGACATCATATTCCTTAAAACCTGGTTATGGAACAATGTATTATTTAGGGGGAGAAATTGGAGGCAGAGTAGTGCTATTACCTTTTTCTATAGAACCATTATTAAGTTTTGGACAAGCGCTTGTGCAGAATCCTAATTATGAACGTTCGTCATCGATGGAAAGTAAATTGTATTTTGCTCCCGGAATATCACTGAAGACTCTTTTTGATGGGAGTAATGTTGGGCTACATGTTCGTTATCTGAAGTTCGACGAGATGGCATTTGTTGCATTATATCTATCGTATGGTGTTTAAGGAAATCAAGCCTATTGCTCAAAAAAATTTAATAAAAATCTGAATGAATAATGTAAGAATATATACCACTGCCTTTGTCTTTGAAATAGATATGGTCCGGGAATATTTCAATAAAGAACAGATTCCATTTTTTGTGCAGGTTGAAAATCTTGGAGGAGTTACCGGGGCATTTCCGGCAAGTCCCACAAGTGGATTTGGTATTCGGTATCATATCTCTGTTCCGGAGAAAGTGGTAGAACTTGCTAAAGAAAAGTTATTACATTTGCCGATCAGCAAGGATTCCGATAAAAATCCATTCCCATTAGTTGATGCAAAGATTTTGAAAAAATCTTTGTTGAAGATTGTGATTATTGTGTTACCATATGCTTTAATCTTAGGATGGATTTTCTATTCAACTCTTAAAAAATAAATCAACCAAAAAAATTGTCATGGTAAAAACAGACCCACCACTCTAAAATTCTCCCGCGAGCAATTCTAATACACTTATAAAAAAACCGATATACAAAACAAATTACTCTGTTAAAAAATCCAACGTTGAAATATTAATTTTCTCTTTTTGCGAAAAGAATGTTCATTCTTTTCGCAATATCAAAAATTGTTAAAGTGCACACCGTCAAAATCCTCGTTAATCCACGACTATTTATAGCACAATATTTGCTGTAATGTACGATGATAACATGGTAAATGTATCCGTGTTGTCCGATTTTACTTCCTTCCATTACGACTACGATACGACTATGGCTCAAGTTGAAAAACAAAAACATCCCAGCGGCGACAATCGTTTCAAATTATTAGATCGTGCAGTCACAAAACATCAGGGACGCGGTGATGCGTTGATCGAGGTACTTCATGTTGCACAGGGAATTTTCGGTTATCTGGAGAACGATCTGCTTATCTATGTTGCTCACGCATTAAAGCTTCCGTTGAGCAGAGTGTACGGTGTTGCAACGTTCTATCATTTCTTCAATCTAAAACCAAATGGCGAACATACGTTTGTCTTATGTATGGGAACTGCATGTTATGTAAAAGGTGCTGAGCATATTCAAACAGCGCTGGAAGAGCATCATCAATGCAAGTTCGGACAAACGACAAAGGACAATAAAG
>CAYPEM010000013.1:10730-62969 GCA_964409765.1 uncultured Chitinophagaceae bacterium | reverse complement strand
GCGCTGGAAGAGCATCATCAATGCAAGTTCGGACAAACGACAAAGGACAATAAAGTTTCATTCATTACTGCGCGCTGTGTCGGCTCTTGCGGTCTTGCACCGGTTGCCGTGTTGGATGATGCAGTGGTCGGGAAACTGACTCCCGAAGAATCAATTAAACGAGTTGAACAATTAAAGAATACTCCGCGTGAGGTATTAGCATGACATTGGAAGATCTGCAGGAATTATCGGATAAAGAACAACAGCGTCAATCCGAAAAGAAGCATCGTATTTTGTATTGTTCCGCCGCAGGATGTGCCTCATGCGGCAGCGATAAAGTGAGCGATGCGCTTAAATCAAAGATCAAAGAATATGCACTTGAAAAAGAATGTGAAGTGATCGGAACCGGATGTCTCGGTCTTTGCGGTGAAGGTCCGCTCGTAAAAGTGCAGAGTGACAATACTCTCTACCAAAATGTTGATGTTCGTGCTGCGGAAAAGATCGTTGAATCGCATATCTTGAACAATAAAAAAGTTGATCAGTATGTTGCGGATACATCGGCACCATTCTTTGCCTCGCAAACTAAAATTGTGTTGGAAAACTGCGGTGTGATCAATTCCGAAAGCATTGATGAATATATTGCTGCCCGCGGATATGAAGCATTGGCAAAAGCGGTAACGGAAATGCAGCCAGGTGATGTGATCGAAGAGATCCGTAAAAGCGGATTGCGCGGTCGCGGCGGCGCAGGATATTCAACCGGATTGAAATGGGGAATTGTCCGCAAAGCACAAGGTGAGCAAAAATACATTGTCTGTAATGCAGATGAAGGTGATCCGGGAGCGTTCATGGATCGTAGTGTATTAGAAGGTGATCCGCACAGAGTTTTGGAAGGAATGGCAATAGCAGGTCACGCAATTGGTGCCTCACAAGGCTACATTTATTGCCGTGCGGAATATCCATTGGCGATTGAACGATTGAAACTTGCCATCAAACAAGCAGAGAAGATGGGATTGCTTGGAAACAGAATTCTTGAGTCACAATTCAATTTCCGTATTGATATCCGCATTGGCGCTGGAGCATTTGTGTGCGGAGAGGAAACAGCGTTGCTAGCTTCTATCGAAGGGAAACGCGGAAACCCACGCCCTCGTCCGCCATTTCCATCGGAAAAAGGATTGTGGGGAATGCCGACGCTGATCAACAACGTAGAGACCTTTGCAAATATTGCACCGATCATTCGAAATGGAAGTGATTGGTTTGCCGGCATTGGCACCGAAAAAAGTAAAGGGACAAAAGTATTTGCACTTGCAGGAAATATTAAGAACACGGGATTGATCGAAGTTCCGATGGGAATTCCCCTTCGCAAAATTATATTCGATATCGGCGGCGGCACTCCTGATGGAACTGAATTCAAAGCAGCGCAAACCGGCGGACCTTCCGGAGGCTGCATCCCCACAGAACATCTGGATCTTCCGGTGGATTATGAATCCTTATCGAAAGTCGGATCCATTATGGGAAGCGGCGGATTGATCGTGATGGATTCAACATCGAAAATGGTCGAAGTGGCAAAATTCTTTATGCAATTCTGTATGGATGAATCATGCGGAAAATGTATTCCGTGCAGAGTCGGCACCCGGCACATTTATGGATTGCTCGATAAGATCT
The DNA here is from genome assembly GCA_964409765.1 of uncultured Chitinophagaceae bacterium. Taxonomy (GTDB): domain Bacteria; phylum Bacteroidota; class Ignavibacteria; order UBA10030; family UBA8401; genus UBA8401. Next base: position 61,328 of record CAYPEM010000013.1, on the reverse strand, counting down.
CAAAGAAACAAGCGACTCAGGATGATATGGTGCTGCTGGAAGAATTGTGCATGATGGTGAAAGAAACCAGTCTGTGCGGATTGGGGCAATCGGCGCCGAATCCTGTTCTTTCAACGCTGCGATTCTTTAAAAACGAATATGAAGAGCTGTTGCAGCCAGTTGAAACCTATATCGGTGAAGATGTTGCCGTTGCAGATTTTGAAAAATATAAACCGTAAGAAGTATTTTGTGTTATAGAGTGTCATCGCGAGGAGTCCCGACGTTTTTGATCGGGACGACGTGGCGATCTTTCAATAACTAAAGAGGGATTGCTTCGACAAAAAGCGTCTCGCAATGCCACGGATAAAAAATATTTTTTAACCTCGTTCCCAACCCCCCGTTGGGAACGAATGATGTGAAGTTCTGCTATGTAAGCAAAATATTTTATAGAGTTAACGTTCCCAAGCGGAGCTTGGGAACGAGATAAATGTAAATTAATAACAGAGTAAAATTATGGCAGTAAAAACATTAACAATCGATGGTCAACAATTCAGCGCGCAGGAAGGTGAATCGATCCTCACCGTTGCCAGGCAGCATAAAATTCCAATTCCTACTCTCTGTCATCTGGAAGGATTATCAACTGTTGGTGCCTGCAGATTATGCGTTGTGCAGATCGAAGGGATTCCGAAACTGCTTCCAGCCTGTACAACAAAAGTGGAAGAGGGAATGGTTGTTCAAACAACAAATGAAAAACTGAATAAATATCGAAGAATGATCATAGCTCTTCTCGCGTCTGAAGGAAACCACATCTGCGCTGTTTGCGTTGCGAACAATCATTGTGAACTGCAGGATCTTGCATATCAGGTCGGATTGGTTCGTGTTCGGTATCCGTATCTCTATCCGAAAAAAACGTTGGATGCAACGCATAAAGAATATGTAATGGATCATAATCGCTGCGTGCTCTGCACACGCTGTGTTCGTGTCTGCGATGAAGTGGAAGGTGCGCATGTCTGGGATGTTGCCGGACGCGGTATCAACTGTGAGATCATTACAGGATTGGACAATAATTGGGGGGCGTCCGAGACTTGTACATCATGCGGAAAATGCGTCATGGTCTGCCCGACCGGTGCATTATTTGAAAAAGGGGCGAACATTTCTGAAATGGAAAAGAAAAAAGGTTTCCTGAAATACATTATTACAGCACGGCAGAAAAAAGAATGGATCACTATTTCTAATGATTGATAGTATGAAAAACATCTACGAACGAAACATCTCATCAGAAGAAGCACGGAAAGGGTACTTTCTTGTGCTGAAGAATAAGCTTTCATTCTTTCCGGAGGAAGGAAGAACTTTTTCCGTTACATGTGGTCCAAAGAAAAAGAAAGCGAAGATCGAATCGTATCACTGCGAATGTCAGGGACCGGACAGTCCGCATGAACATTATTTTGTGCGATGGTCCGGATTGGCAAAGGGGGATCATCTGATCATAAAAAAAGTAGCAGATGACCAACAATTATATTCATTTCGAGTTGAAGAAAATTTATGAATGAAACTATTAAAAAACCTCGCGTTGCAACAGTCTGGCTCGGCGGATGCTCCGGATGCCATATGTCATTTTTAGATCTCGATGAACGATTGATCGAACTGGCAGACAAAGTTGATTTTGTCTATTCACCGATCGCTGATGTAAAGGTATTTCCTGAAAATGTTGATGTGACATTGGTTGAAGGTGCTGTATCGAACGAAGAGAATGAAGAGATGGCTCACCGTGTCAGGAAAAATTCAAAATATGTCATTTCATTTGGCGATTGTGCAACGACCGGTAATGTAACTGCAATGCGGAATACATTTACCAACGAAGAGTTGATCAATCGTGCATATGTTGAACTTGCAGATATATGCAATTCCGTCCCGAATGATCATACGTTGATCGCAAAGCTGCTCAAACAGGCGATCCCTCTTCATCACGTTATTCGTGTTGATGCATTCCTTCATGGCTGTCCTCCGACACCGGATGAGATATGGTTTGCAGTGAATGAATTGCTGCAAGGACGGATTCCAATATTTAAAACACAATTTTTGCGGTACGGATAAAAAGCATTCACGCAAAGACACTAAGACGCAAAGAATTAATTGAATAAATAAAGATTTATAAAAAGATCGTCATGGTGAGCAAGGCGCAGATTGCAATAGATGAGCCATCCTTCGATGTGTCTCGTAAAAAACACTCAACTTGCTGAGGAGACTGTTTGTTCTGCGCCGCGTCGAACCATTTAATAGAAAAGCCGCTTTGTGCAATTGTAAGATGCGGTTAAAGAATTGAGAAAGATTATGTCGAACGTTATTACAATATCACCTGTAACACGAATTGAAGGTCACGCAAAAATCACCATCCATCTCAACTCCAAAGGGGAAGTGGAAGATGCTCGTTTTCACGTGAATGAATTCCGCGGCTTCGAAAAATTTTGTGAAGGACGGCTGTTATGGGAAATGCCGGGACTCACGTCGCGTATCTGCGGAATCTGCCCCGGAAGTCATCTCGTTACTTCAGCGAAAGCGGGAGATGATATCCTTGCTATCGGAATACCTGAAACAGCGGAAAAACTCCGCAGAATGCTGACGCTCGGGCAATGGGTTCAATCGCATGCGCTTAGCTTCTTTCATTTATCTTCACCCGATTTTTTAATGGGATTTGAAGCAGACCCGGCAGTACGAAATATTTTCGGTTTGATGCAGCTCGATAAAGATTTTGCGAAACGGGGAATCCGCCTTCGCAAGTTCGGACAGCAGATCATAGAATTTCTCGGCGGTCGAAGAATTCATACGCCGTGGGCGGTCGCCGGTGGAGTTCGAGAGCCGTTCACCAAAGAAGAACGTGATACACTGCTTGAATGGTATCCCGAAGTCAAAGAAACAGCACTTCTTGCGTTGGATGTCATTAAAAAAACGCACGAAAAATTCCACTCGGAAATTCCAAGCTTTGGAAATTTCCATTCATTGTATGTTGGTCTTGTAGGTCCAAAGGGTGAAATGGAATATTACGGCGGTAATTTACGAATCACCGATAGTGCGGGAAATATCATTGCGGACAATATTGATCCGCGTGATTATTACAAACATTTTGGTGAAGCAAGTGAATCGTGGTCATATCTGAAATTCCCATATTACAAACCTCTTGGTTATCCCAACGGGATTTATCGGGTCGGTCCACTGGCTCGATTGAATATTTGCGATTCCATTGAAACACCTTTGGCAGAAAAAGAGAGACGAATATTTAAACTGCTCGCTCCTAAAATGGAATCAGTTAATAATTCCTTCTATTACCATTATGCACGATTGATTGAAACAGTTTTTGCAGTTGAGAAAATTGAAGAACTACTGCACGATCCGAATATTCTCGGAACACATGTCCGCTCAAAAGCATCGATCAATCGATTGGAAGGTGTCGGATTTGCTGAAGCTCCGCGAGGTACGTTGTTCCATCATTATAATGTGGACGAAAACGGTGTGATCCAGAAAGTAAACATGCTGATCGCCACGGCGCAAAATAACATGGCAATGAACCGTACCGTAAAACAGATTGCGATGAGATTCATTGACGGAAAGAAGATCACTGAGCCGATATTGAACAGAGTTGAAGCGGGTATCCGGTGCTATGATCCTTGTTTAAGTTGTTCGACACATGCGGTCGGTGAAATGCCGCTATGGATAGAATTGCTCGATGAACATGGAACAATGCTCGACGAGATGAAACGGTAAGAGTTTTAGTATTGTAGAAAGGCGGTTGTGATGAAAATTCGAACGATTGTTTATGTTGTCAGTTTCATTTCTCAGGCTGTCTTTTCTCAACGTCAAATTTCTACCGATCTATTGTCAATCGATCTTCCTCCCGGCTGGATTCTGATCTCCAATGAAACGGTAGATTTTTTGAGGAATGATTTGAATTATACAATTCAATTTCCTGTCCCAACAAAAAAATTCGATCAATTACTTCAACGCAAGTCAAGCGATTCACTTTTTGTCAAGCCATATTTTCTTATTCAACAAACATCATCCGGCAGATTGGCGAAGAGTGAACTGCAATCCTTCAATTCACCATTATTTACATTTGATCCGCAGACAAATTATTTATGGGGTTACAGAGATACAGTAATAGAAGTGATCATTCCAACAGAAGAAGGAACGATCAATGTATTTTGTTACTCCAGTCCATCCGATCTAAAGAAGAATAAAGATCGTTACACTAAGATCATCAATTCTATTTCAGTCAATCCTGACTTATGGTACAGAGAAAGTATTATCAACGATACTCCAGTCCTGAAAATGTTTTTTAAAGATAAAAGATTCTTAGAACAAATTGGACTTACTGCTGTCATTGTACTTTTCACGGGAATTATTCTACGAAAGAAGAGAACCAGAAATGCATTATGAATGTACCGCAGAAAAAAATATTGGTTCATGCGTATGGTAATTCCGGACGCGGCGATGATGGATTAGGAGAAGAATTCATCAAGAGATTTGAACAATGGGTGGATAAGAATGACTATCATTCGATTGAAATAGAAAATAGTTTCCATCTTAATATTGAACATGCAGCGGCTATGGCGTATTATGATATGGTCATTTTCGTTGATGCTTCAAAAGCAGATATTCCCGATTTCTCCTTCCAAAAAGTTACTCCTGAACAGCAACATATCTTCACATCACACTCAATTCCCCCCTCACAATTGCTCAGTATTTGTTCAGAACTCTATAACCACTCACCTTTGGTATATCTTTTGCAGGTAAAAGGATATCAATGGGAGTTTGGTGGTGGACTGTCACAACAAGCAAAAGAAAACCTCGAAAATGCCCTAAAATTCTTTTTTGACTTTTTTACAGATTTTCAGAATCAAGAATAATTTGTCCGTTTATTTGCAAGAGAGAGAATTTTCGGATTTTCTACAGTTGCTAATACAAAAACCTCAAAAAGGGTCATATGTCAAATGAATTATCGGTTCTTTTGATCACAGCTGCAGGTATAGGATTCATGCATACACTTTTTGGTCCTGACCATTACATCCCATTTATTGCTATGTCCAAAGCCGGAAATTGGTCAAAATTTAAAACCGCATGGGTTACCGTACTTTGCGGTATTGGACACGTCGGCAGCACGATCATTTTGGGATTCATAGGAATTATGTTTGGCTACTCTGTATTTCATTTGGAAAGTATTGAATCGTATCGCGGAGAAATTGCCGGCTGGCTCTTACTCATATTTGGACTTTTGTATATGATATGGGGAATTCGAAGGGCAATACTCAATAAACCGCACTCTCATACTCATATTCATCATGATGGTGCACTGGAACTCCATGCTCATGAACATGAAAAAGAGCATAAGCATGAAGAATATAAAGCATCAATGAGGATCTGGTTGATCTTTACAATTTTTGTTTTTGGTCCGTGTGAACCGTTGATCCCGATACTGATGTATCCTGCTGCTCGCGGGACTATCTCGGATGTGATCATAGTCTGTTCAGTATTTAGTCTTGTCACGATCTCAACAATGCTGACGATCGTCTTCAGCGCGCTGTATGGATTATCATTTGTGCCGATGAAGAAAATGGAACAATACAGCCATGCGCTCGGCGGATTTGCAATTTTCATGTGTGGTGTTGCCGTCACATTTTTAGGATTATAACATTTGATTTAGCTTCGTGTCTTTGTAGTAAATAAATAAAACTATGCATGAATTATCGGTCGCCGATAGTATTGTCGATATCATCAAACAAAACGTTGGGAAGGAACAATTGAGCAGAGTTCGTTCCGTCTTTTTGAAAGTCGGAACATTTTCCGGAATTGTTCCCGATTCATTGGAGTTTGCATATCAGGCAATTACCGCTTCAACAGATCTTGAACATTCTGCACTTGTGATAGAACGGATTCCATTTGTTGTTCATTGTAAAACATGTAACAAAGAATCTGGCGGAGAAGAAGGGATCTCTCTCTGTTCGTTGTGCGGAGGTATTGACACAACAATAATCTCTGGAAAAGAATTACAAATAAAAGAAATTGAATTGGATGATAATTATCAGGAGCAGACATGAGTGTCCTTACCATCGAACGAAAAGTACTTGAAAAAAATGATGTTGTTGCGCAACAGAACCGTGATCTCTTTGCTAAGAATGACATTTTTGTCATCAATCTGGTCAGTTCACCCGGTTCCGGTAAGACGAGTATTCTGGAGCGAACTCTAGAATTTCTCAGTACGTCGCTTCGTGTTGCAGTTGTTGAAGGGGATGTGCAGACTGATTTTGATGCGCAGCGCGTTGCAAAATTTAATGTCCCTGTTGTTCAAATCGTCACAAACGGCGGTTGTCATCTTGAAGCACGGTTGGTTCAGGATTCGCTTTCCACATTTGCGATGGACAACATTGATCTGTTGGTGATCGAAAATGTCGGCAATCTTGTCTGCCCCGCAAATTATGATCTCGGCGAAGCGATGAAAGTGGTCGTTGTCAGTACAACCGAAGGAGACGACAAGCCATTGAAATATCCCGGAATGTTCCATAACGCCTCGGTGATGATCGTGAACAAGATCGATCTTGTTCCGTACGTCAATTCTAATCCCGAAGTGATCAAAAAAAATGCATTGCAGATCAATCCGTCATTGAAAATTTTCGAAACATCTTGTTCTACCAACAAAGGAATTCCTGAATGGTGCGAGTGGTTGAGAAGTCAGACGAAAAAACGCAGCGTGTAAGAATTATTATTCGCGGTGCTGTGCAAGGGGTCGGATTCCGACCGTTTGTGTATCGCCTTGCTTCAGAATTGAAATTGAATGGCTGGGTTTCCAACACTTCTCAAGGCTTGTTCATTGAGTCAGAAGGGGAGTTCAGTACTCTTCAATCATTTGTTTCTCGAATTCAATCTGAAAAACCTCTCCACTCATACATCCAAAGCATCGAAACGACTTTCCTTGATTGTGTTGGATATACCGATTTTACAATTCGGCACAGTGAATCAACCGATGAACCAACAACGTTGATCCTGCCGGATATTTCCGTCTGTGATGAATGTTTGCAAGAAATGTCTGATCCGGCTAATCGCCGTTATCAGTATCCGTTCATCAATTGCACTCACTGCGGACCTCGTTACTCCATCATACAATCACTGCCGTATGACCGCCCGAACACAACAATGAATAAGTTTATACTATGCCCGGAATGTGAAAAAGAATATAATGATCCAAATGACCGCCGTTTCCACGCACAGCCGATTGCTTGTCCGAATTGCGGACCGCAGATTGAACTCTGGGAAAATGACGGAACGGTCATCGCTTCACAACACCAGGCCCTTAAAAAAACAGTTGCCGCATTGAAAAATGGAAAGATCGTAGCGTTGAAAGGACTTGGCGGGTTTCAGTTAGTGGTTGATGCAACAAACGATGAAGCTGTTCAACGACTGCGAACTCGAAAACAACGTGAAGAAAAACCGTTTGCGGTCATGTTTCCATCATTAGAAAGTATTGAATGTGAATGTTTGGTTTCAGATGCAGAAAAGAGACTGCTGCTTTCATCAGAATCTCCGATTGTCATCGTACCAAAAAAGGGATATAGTCACACTGAGCGTAGTTCCGAAGGAACGAGTCGAAGTGTTCTGTCGCACCATCATATTTCTGAAAATGTCTCACCACACAATCCTTATCTCGGTGTAATGCTTCCATATACTCCGCTTCATCATTTATTGATGAGAGAATTGAAATTTCCAATCGTTGCCACAAGCGGGAATATTTCCGACGAGCCAATGTGCATTGATGAGCTTCATGCACTACGGAAATTAGGATTGATTGCAGATCTGTTTCTCGTCCATAATCGCCCGATCCATCGTTACGTCGATGATTCCATCGTAAGAATTGTGATGGATCGTGAAATGATGATTCGTCGTGCACGCGGGTATGCACCGTTACCAATTCTGACAAAAAATTTTATAAAAGAGCCGATACTTGCAGTCGGCGGGCATTTGAAGAATACTGTTGCGATGCAAAAAGAAAATATGATCTTCGTCAGTCAGCATATCGGTGATCTTGAAACCATACCTGCGCTTGAATGCTTCAAACAGACGATTGGTGATATTGAAAAATTATATAATGTCAATCCGGTAACCATTCTTCACGATCTACATCCGAACTACGTCTCAACATCGTACGCACAGCAAATGCTTGGAGATAAAGAATCCCTACAACATCATTATGCGCACATCGCTTCCTGTATGGCGGAAAATGAATTAGATGAACCGCTCCTTGGTATTGCGTGGGATGGAACCGGTTATGGAACCGACGGAACGATTTGGGGTGGAGAATTTATTGAATTTGATGGTGAGTTGTTTTCCCGTATTGGTTCGTTCAAACCGTTCCGATTGCCCGGCGGCGATGCCGCAGTCAAGGATTCGCTTCGCAGTGCAATTGGAATGTTATATGAAATATATGGAATTAAATTATTTGAGTGTGACCCAATAAAAAATGTACTGCCGGAAAAAGAACAACGATTGATCTTACAAATGCTGGAAAAGCAAATCCATTCTCCGATGACTTCGAGTGTTGGAAGAATGTTTGATGCGGTTGGCGCATTGTTGAATCTGCAACAACGGGCGAATTTTGAGGGGCAGACAGCGATGCAGGTGGAATTTGCAGCGAAACAAAGCAGTGAAAAAATTATATATCACTATTCCATAACAAGTTCCGGTTCACTTCGCTCTGTAGTTGATTGGTCAGATATTATACGATTGATCTTGGAAGATATCCAAGACCATGTTCCGGTAAACGATGTGGCAAAGCGATTCCATAATACACTTATTGAAATCATTACCGATATTGCCATCAGAGCAAACAAGAATAAAGTAGTACTTTCCGGCGGTTGTTTTCAAAATATGATCTTGCTTGAAGGTGCCGTCAAAGAATTGAGGAAAAATGGATTTATTCCTTATTGGCATCAACGTATTCCGACGAATGACGGCGGAATCTCTGTCGGTCAAATTTATATGCATCAATTATTACAACAAAAAAACGTCACACTGAGCGAAGTCGAAGTGGGACAATCTCCAAACATAGATTAAAAAAATTATGTGTCTCGCAATTCCCGGTAAAGTTGAAATGTTCGAAGATTCATTCCCTAAAATGGGAAAAGTGAATTTCGGAGGAATCCGCAAAGCGATCTGTTTCGAGATGCTTCCCGAAGCAAAAGTGGATGATTATGTTCTCGTTCATGTCGGATTTGCCATCAGTATTGTGGATGAGGAAGAAGCGAAGGAAACACTTCAGATGCTTGGGATGGATGAAGTGAAGAAAGAACTGGAAGGAGAAGTATGAAGTATCTTGATGAATATCGGGATCCGGTGATGGCAAAAAAACTTTCCGAAAAGATCCATGCTGTTACATCCAAACCGTGGATGATCATGGAGATTTGCGGTGGTCAGACTCACTCTATCGTAAAATCCGGGTTGGAAAAATTACTTCCGGATTCAATTTCTATTGTTCACGGACCGGGATGTCCTGTCTGCGTAACGCCGCTGGATATCATCGAAAAAGCAGTGATTATCGCCTCTAAACCGAACGTGATTTTTACATCTTTTGGTGATATGCTCCGTGTTCCCGGAAATTCGACCGATCTATTGCATGTAAAAGCAAACGGCGGTGATGTGCGGATTGTCTATTCACCACTTGATGCAGTAACGATTGCACAAAAGAATCCCGACAAAGAAGTTGTCTTCTTCGCCGTTGGATTTGAAACAACTGCTCCGGCAAATGCAATGGCGGTCTGGCACGCGCACAACAACAATGTGAAAAACTTTTCCATCCTTTGTTCACATGTCCTTGTCCCTCCGGCGATGGAAGCATTGTTATCATCTGCAGAAAATCGTGTGCAGGGATTTCTAGCCGCTGGTCATGTCTGCACGATTATGGGATATGAAGAATATTTTCCTTTGGTGGAAAAGTATAAAGTTCCGATCGTTGTCACCGGTTTTGAGCCGATCGACATTCTCCATGGAATATTGATGCTTATTACCCAATTGGAAGAAGGGCGTCACGATCTTGAGAATCAGTATGCGAGAGTTGTAAAGAGGGAAGGCAATGTTTCCGCACAGCAAATGATCTTTAATGTGTTTGAGATTTCACACAGAAAATGGCGCGGAATCGGAGAAATTCCAATGAGCGGTTATCGCTTGAAGAAAGAATTCCAAATGTTCGACGCGGAAATTAAATTCGATCTCGGTATGATTGATGTGCAGGAATCACCTCTGTGTATTGCCGGAGAAATTTTACGTGGTTTAAAAAAACCGTTCGAGTGTTCTGCGTTTGGAAAAGAATGTTCGCCCGAACATCCGCTTGGTGCGCCGATGGTTTCATCCGAAGGTGCATGCGCAGCGTATTATAATTATAAACGACAGGAAGTTATACTTTGAAAAGTCCCCTCTGTGTGTTGGAAAGAGCGAAGGCGAGAGGGGATTTAGGGGTGTATAAGAAAAATATTGAAGAATGAAATCTATGACAACCGATATCTCACAAGGGCTCAACTGCCCGCTTCCAATCGATAACTACGCTACGGTTGTTCTCGCTCATGGTGGTGGCGGCAAATTGACTCATCAACTGATCGAACAGGTATTCAGGAAACATTTCTCGAATCCTGATCTAGATCTGATGCATGATGGTGCGATGCTTGACGTGGAAAAAGGAAGAATTGCGCTTTCAACAGATTCGTATGTTGTCAGTCCAATTATTTTCCCTGGTGGGAATATCGGTGAACTGGCAGTGAATGGAACGGTGAATGATATTGCAATGTGCGGGGCTCAGCCGAAATATTTGACAGCATCATTCATTCTTGAAGAAGGTCTGCGGATCGATGAGTTGGAGACTATTGTCGAATCAATGGCAAAAGCAGCCAACAAAGCCGGAGTGATGATCGTAACAGGAGATACCAAAGTTGTTCCCCGCGGCAAAGCGGATAAAATCTTCATTACGACATCCGGTGTTGGGATGATTCCTGATGGAAGGAATATTCACCCTTCAAAGATCAATGCGGGCGATAAAATCATCATCAGCGGAACGATCGGCGATCACGGAATGGCAGTGATGTCCGTTCGAGAAGGATTGGAATTCGAATCGGAGATCTGTTCCGATACATGCGCGCTGAATGGAATGGTTGAAGCAATGTTTGCAGTTTCACCAAATATCAATTTCCTTCGAGATCCAACTCGCGGCGGAGTTGCCAGTACAATGAATGAAATTGCAGCTACCGCACACAAAGGAATTCGATTATTCGAGGAAACAATTCCGGTCAATGGAAATGTCCGCTCTGCTTGTGAGATTCTTGGTTTTGATCCACTCTACGTTGCGAATGAAGGAAAGTTGATTGCAATTGTTGCCCCGAACGATTCAGAAAAAATTCTCGCTGTGATGAAGCTGCATCCGCTTGGGAAAGATTCTTCTATTATAGGAGAAGTAACGAATGAACATCCTTCGATTGTTGTGTTGCAAACAGGAATCGGCGGTGAGCGTGTTGTAGATATGATGTCGGGTGAACAATTACCGAGGATTTGTTAGAAAATATTTCTCTTTGCATAGCGATTGTTACCCGAAGAAATAAATATTGGAGAAATGATTTATAGCAATGTGCAATTTCAATAATTGTATTTCCAAACGAAGTGTAGTTTTAAACTCGGAAACTCTATTTATTTAGTGAAATAATTCTCCGAACTGCATCAATTACTATATTTGGTGCTTCGTTTTGAATATAATGTCTCGAGTTTTCTATATATATATGTTTTACATTCTTAGATTGTTGTAACCACGCAGTATGTACTTCTTTTTTCACCAACAATTCTTCTTTGCTAGCCGGAAAATTCAGATTTATCTTTGTTGCAGTATAAAGTAATCCGGAAAGATTTTTTGGCAGAGTTATCGAGTCAGCTATATGGCAATTCATATTTAGATTTTGTAATTCCGATTCCTGTGCAGGATTAAATTTCGGTTGATATTGTTTCAGTTTTGACTCTCTAAGAGTCCACACAGAGTCTGATACTCGTTGTTTCAAAATATTTTCATTAAATCCCGGATCCAAAAACACAATAAATTGAATATGGTCATTATATTGTGATGCATAATATTTTGCTATTTGACAACCTAATGAATGTGCCACTATAATGAACGGTATTGGAATCTGCAATTTTGTAACAAGTGAATGTAATTCGTTTGTAAATGAAATAAGATTTTTTGGTTCATTGTGATAATCTGATTTTCCCAAACCTGCACGGTCATAGCTAAGCGTCGTTGCAAAATTTGCAATACTATCTTGTACAGCACTCCAAGTATCATGGTTTTCTCCTAATCCAGAGATGAAAACTACTGCTGTTGATCCAATTCCTTTTTTAGCATAAAAAATATTTGAGTGTCCTATCTTTACAAATGCTTCAATACTATTTTTTGTTTCAGTAAAATCTTGACTACGCAAAAAGTTAATCCCCAAAATATCAATAACGATAAACGAATAAATATAAAGATGAAGAATATTATTGATTTTCATGATTTAACAGAGTGATAATTGATCGACTGTTTGTAGTGATAGATAAAATCTAAATACCTATCGAGAATTATTCCATTGTAGTGGGATGAAAGGAATTAAAAGAGGGACAAAGTGTAACTATAATACAAAAAAACCGAGTTCATCACTCGGTTTTTTGTATTCAACTGCAAAGTTGGAATTACACGTTCGGAACTTCACGTCCCATCATTTTATAGATATCAATGATCTGGTTTGCATTTTCCTGTGCATCTTTGTTGTTTGGGTCGAGTTTCAGAGCTTCTCGATAATGTTTTAAAGCTGTTGGATATTTTACTTTTGGTGCAAGAGTGTCATTATATAAGAAAAAGTGACCGTATTTTATATGTGCCGAAACCAACGATTGTTTCAATGCAGGGTCATTCGGACTCTTTTTTTGGATCTCTTCCAGTTGTTTAATACCTTCTTCAAACTGTGCTGTGTTCACCAGGGCATTTGCATGGTTTAACTTTTCAACATCAGCTTTTGGTTCGGTGCAACCCATTAATACGGCAAGCACAGCAATAACAACTACACTATATTTCATCTTTCTTTCCTTTCAATGTTCTAAACAACTGTAAATTATATAGCCATATACCGTATAATAGTACGAAAGATTTTTGAAATAATACACTATTCTTTCTTCTTTTTCATCGGAACATTTTTTATTTTATAATCGTCTAAACAGACGTTAACTGTAAAAAAACTAAAATGTCAGCCACCTCAAATGTGGACCTATTACGTCTGGTGTCTGACATCTTGATTTTAAATTCGGAGGATTAATGAACTACGACATCAAAGCGATCAATGAAAAAATCCAAAAAGAGAGCGCTTTCGTCGATCTGCTCACGATGGAGATCAACAAAGTCATTGTTGGTCAAAAACACATGGTCGAACGCCTATTGATAGGATTACTTGCTAATGGACATATTCTATTAGAAGGTGTTCCGGGTCTAGCAAAAACCCTTGCGATTAAAACCCTGGCATCGGCAATTGATGCAAAATTCCAGCGTATTCAGTTTACGCCAGACCTGCTTCCGGCAGACCTTGTCGGAACGCTCATCTATAATCAGAAAGACGGGAAATTTCAAACCAAGAAAGGTCCCATCTTCTCGAACTTCATCCTTGCAGACGAAATCAACCGTTCTCCAGCAAAAGTGCAGAGCGCTCTTCTTGAAGCGATGCAGGAACGACAGGTAACCATTGGAGAAGAGACGTTTAAACTTGATGAACCGTTTCTGGTTCTCGCAACACAAAATCCAATCGAACAAGAGGGAACATATCCATTGCCTGAAGCGCAGGTCGATCGGTTTATGTTGAAAGTGAAGATCGATTATCCGTCTAAGGATGACGAGTTGCTGATCATGCGTCAGAATGTCACCGGAAAATATTCAGAAGTAAAAGCGGTGGTTTCCGGAAAAGAGATTTTGAAAGCGCGTGCTTCGATGCAGGAAATTTATATGGACGAGAAGATCGAGCGGTACATTCTTGATATTGTCTTTGCAACCCGTAATCCAAAAGATGCGCAGCTTCCAAATCTTGCGAATCTGATCAATTATGGTGCATCACCTCGTGCTACAATTTCTATGGCGCTTGCTTCGAAAGCGTATGCCTTCATAAAACGTCGCGGATATGTCATTCCAGAAGATGTTCGCGCTGTTGCACTCGATGTGATGCGTCATCGAATTGGTGTCACGTATGAAGCTGAAGCAGAACAAGTGACATCAGAAACAATAGTTCAGGAAATTTTGAACAAAGTCGAAGTTCCATAGAAAGTCGATAAGTATTTGAGTCGTTGAGTAGTTGAGACTGCTTTTGGAATATTCTCATCTGCGTAACGACTTATCTACTCAACTACTATTATGACAACAGCAGAGCTCTTAAAAAAAGTACGTCAGGTCGAGATCAAGACCCGTGGAATGGTGAATCAGGTATTCTCCGGAGAGTATCATTCGGTCTTCAAAGGAAGAGGGATGGAGTTTTCCGAAGTTCGTGAATATTCCTACGGTGATGATATTCGAAAGATCGACTGGAACGTTACAGCGCGCGCCAATAAACCGTTCATCAAAATATTTGAAGAAGAACGTGAATTGACCGTGATGCTGGTCGTCGACGTAAGCAAATCAGGACAGTTCGGAACTGTTAATGCTACAAAGAATGAGATCGCGACAGAAATTTGTGCCGTGTTGGCTTTCTCTGCTATTCGAAATAACGATAAAGTCGGATTGATTATGTTTTCCGATGGAGTGGAAAAGTTCATAGCGCCGAACAAAGGAAAATCACACATCCTTCGCATTGTCCGCGAGCTACTTTCGTTTGAACCAAAAGGGACAGGAACGAATGTCAGCGTTGCATTACAATATTTGAACAACGTCATTAAAAAACGATCGATCAGTTTCATCGTATCAGATTTTATTGATAATGATTATGACAATGCGCTTCGCATCGTCAGTAAACGACACGATGTTATTGCGGTAACATTAAACGATCCGCGCGAACGTGAACTACCAAGGATCGGTTTGATCAAGATGAAAGATGCAGAATCGGGGCTTGAGCGTTGGATCGATTCCAGTGATAAAGGAATCCAATCCTCCTTCAATCAGTTTTGGAAACTGCATGATGAAAGGATGAAAAAGGCATTTCTTTCTACAAAAGTTGATCGGATAACTATAGAAACTCACAAACCATATATTCGCCCTCTGGTAGATTTCTTTAAAATGAGAGAGGCAAGAGTATGATGCGGTTGCTGCAGTTTGTTGTCGTTTCACTTTTTGTCGTACCGTTCACATTTTCACAGGATGTCGCCGTTACAGCAACTGTTGATTCGCAATCAGTCTCTATTGGCGATTGGATTCGGTATTCGGTTAATGTAAAATATCCTACATCAACTCCAATCGGATTTCCTTCGTTCAAAGATACAATTGGTGGTTTCGAAATTGTACAGCAAGATTCTTTATTGAAGACAGAGTTGAACGGCGAAATTGAACTCAAAAAGAATTTCATTCTTTCAAAGTACGATGCTGGAAACTTTTATATCCAGCCGTTTGAAGTTCAATATAAGGATTCAACCGGGACGATCCATTCGGCACTTTCCAATCCAATTCCGGTGGAGATTCGCGGAGTTGAAGTCGATACTTCGCTCTCTATTAAAGATGTAAAACCGCAGTTGTCTGTTCCGATTTCTGCCGAAGAAATTGCTCTTTATGCAGGCATAGTATTGGCACTCGGCGGTATCGGATATGGAGTATATTATTTTATTCAACAGAAGAAGAAAAAAGCAGGTCTGATTGTGGTAGAAAAACCTTCACTGCCACCGCATGTATTAGCCTTGATCCAATTGGAAGAATTAGAAGCGAAACGACTATGGCAGTCCGGTGAAATAAAAGCATTTTATAGCGAAGCAACGGAGATTGTTCGTCGATATTTTGAGTTACGATACGGTTTTATTGCGCTTGAGATGACATCGGGAGAAGTGATGGAGCAGTTGGAAAAATTCAAGTTAGAGAAGAACAATTATTCATCCATCAATCAGTTCTTATCCAATGCTGATCTTGTGAAGTTTGCAAAATACCAACCGGTTGCATCAGAGAATGAGCAAGTGCTCGGTCAAGCGCGATTGATCATTGAACAGACCAAACCGGTGGAAAGTGTGCAAGCCGAACAAACAAAACAAGCTGAAGTAACTGCATCCTAAAATTTTTATGTTTTCAGACATCACATTTGCAAATCCCGAACTATTATTATTCCTGTTGCTTCTCCCCGGGCTGGGTGTATGGTACTACTATCGGCTTCGTGCAAAAGAGAGTGATGTACGCTATTCAACATTGCAGCCCTTTGCAATGATCAAATTTAGTATGAAGGAACGGCTTCGCCATCTTCCTTTCATACTTCGATTGTTTGCGGTGGCATTAGTGATTATTGCTCTTGCCCGGCCTCAATCAACATCGAAAGGACAGAATGTTTATTCCGAAGGGATAGATATTGTTCTTGCATTGGATATTTCCGGCAGTATGCTTGCAGAAGATTTTCAACCGAACAGAATTGAAGCTGCAAAAAATGTTGCACAGGATTTTATCACAGGACGTACGAATGACAGGATTGGATTAGTGATCTTTTCAGGAGAGAGCTTTACACAATGTCCGTTGACTGTAGATTACGAAGTTTTGAAAACATTGATCAAGCCGTTGAAAAGCGGGATGATCGAGGATGGGACGGCAATCGGTCTTGGTCTCGCAAACGGAGTCAATCGTCTTCGGGAAAGTAAAGCGAAAAGCAAAGTGATTATTCTTTTAACTGACGGTGTGAATAATCGCGGAGAGATCGATCCGATTACAGCAGCTGAGATTGCAAAATCGTTTGGAATCAGAGTGTATACGGTCGGTGTTGGAACAATTGGCGAAGCACCGTATCCGGTGCAAACACCGTTCGGGATCCGGTATCAAATGGTTCCGGTTGAGATCGACGAAAAAGTATTGAAACAAGTTGCCGACATTACAGAAGGAAAATATTTTCGTGCAACCGATAATAAAAAACTGCGGGCTATCTATCAAGAGATCGATCACCTTGAAAAAACACGCATTGAAGTTCGTTCGTACCGACGCTATACGGAATTGTTTTATTCTTTTATTTTTGTCGCAGTCTTTTTTCTGATTGGCGATGTTGGATTATCCAATACGTGGTTGAGAAAGATACCTTAAATATTATGTTCAGATTTGCTCATCCAGATTATCTGTATTTTTTAACCGCTATCCCTGTTTTTATAGCGTTGTATGCTTATGTGCGTATGCAAAGCAATCAAGCTAAGAAATTATTCTCCACGTCGGAGTTGTTTATTCGACTTGCAGAACAACACAGCACGAGAAAAGGTGGAGTGAAAGCAACACTATTTGTTCTTGCATTTGTTCTTCTTGTTATTGCATTAGCAAATCCACAGGTAGGGACGAGAATGGAAGAAGTAAAACAGGAAGGTGTTGATCTTTTTATTGCATTAGATGTTTCAAAATCGATGCTTGCCGAGGATATCAAACCGAATCGATTGGAAAAAGCAAAGTACGAGATTGGAAATTTGATCGAACGGTTAGCCGGTGACAAGATTGGAATGATAGTCTTTTCCGGTGAGGCATATACTCAATTTCCGCTGACAATTGACTATAGTGCGGCAAATTTGTTATTGGATGTTATTGATGTTGAGTCAGTCCCAAATCCCGGTACTGCGATCGGATCGGCGATCGAGCAGGCAATGAAATCATTTAATTTTGAAGATCCGTCCACAAAAGTATTGGTCATTATGACCGACGGTGAGAACAATTCCGGCGATGCAATTGAAAAAGCAAAGGAAGCGATTGAAAAAGGAGTGAAGCTTTATACGATCGGATTGGGTTCTCCGGCAGGGGCTCCAATTCCTATCTACAATGCTAATGGACAACAATCTGATTTTAAACGCGATCGTGCCGGAAATGTGGTGTTGACAAAATTGGATGAACCATCACTTCAGGAGATCGCTTCGATAGGCAGAGGGAAATATTTCCGAGCCACTAATTCTCAAGATGAACTTGATGCAATCTATAAAGAGATCAACGGTTTAGAAAAAAGAGAGTTTGGCGTGAAACAATTCACTGAATATGATGATAAATTCCAATATTTTCTTTTTATAGCTATGATATTGTTGTTGATCGAAGTTGTCTTATCGGATAAAAAAACAGAATGGCTTGCCCAATACAATCCATTTAGAGGTTTACGAAGTCCGAAAGGAATACAATGAAGATGACATTCAAAAATTCCCGATTTCTTCTTTTGATAACGATTGGAGTCTTAACTGTTGCGCAATCCCAATCTATTCGATCTCTTGTCAACAATGGCAACGAGGCATTTGAAAAGAAACAATACTCTGATGCAGAAGCTGAATACAAAAAATCGCTGGAAAAAGATAAGGACTTGATGGAAGGTTCTTATAATTTAGGGAATGCAGTTCATAAACAACAACGTTTTGATGAAGCGATCCAGAATTATCATCAGGCATTGGGGAAAACGACTGATAAAAATACACAGTCACAGCTCTATTATAACATGGGAAATTCGTATTTTGAATCGAAGCAGTATCAGGAGAGCATCAATTCATACAAAAAATCATTAAAGCTGAATCCGAATGATGAGGATGCAAAATATAACCTTTCCTATGCCTCACGGATGATGAAACAAGAACAACAACAGCAGAAGCAACAACAGAAGAAAGATAAGAATAAAAAGGAAGATCAAAAAGATCAACAAAAACAGGATCAGCAACAGCAGCAAAAGAAAGACCAACAACAACAGCAGCAACAGCAACAACAAGCTCAGCAGGAAAAAAAGATGTCGAAACAAGAAGCGCAACGAATTCTTGAAGCACTAAAGAATGATGAAAAGAACACACAGAAAAAAGTTCGGAAAAAAGCACCTGCTCGACTCAATGTTGAAAAAGACTGGTAGTATGAAAATATATTTTTATAAAATGAAATTTAGATTTATTCTCTTTCTCCTAAGTATTGTTACAGTCATTACCTATTCCCAAAATGTATCGTTTACTGCAGGGGTTGACAAGAACCCTGTTGCTTCCGATGAACAGTTTACCCTTGAATTTACTATCACGACCAGCGGAGCAAGCGCACGCAGTTTTAATGCTCCTGATCTCAGTAAATTTCTCACCCTTTCCGGTCCGAACCAATCAACCAGTATGCAGATCATCAATGGATCTGTCTCCTCATCGCAGTCGTTCAGTTATATCCTTCAGGCTCGTGAAGCAGGAAAATTTCAGATCGGCTCTGCAACAATCGAAGTCGGCGGAAGTCAATTCAAATCCAATGTCGTTGATGTTACCGTAACAAAAGGTTCAGGGCAAAAAAAACAACAAACGCAGGCTCAACAAAGTGAATCCGTGGATATGGGTGACAATCTTTTTCTTCGTGCAATTGTTGACCGATCAAAAGTCTATCAGGGTGAACAGATTACAGTGATATACAAGATCTATACCCGTGCTCGCATTGTTAATTATTCGATCAATAAACTTCCTACCATGACGGGATTCTGGGGCGAAGAACTGCAATTACCCCAACAAGTAAATCTTACCAATGAAGTTGTGAACGGTAAACAGTATCAGGTTGGAATATTAAAAAAAATGGCACTGTTCCCAACACAAAATGGTGTACTTGAGATCAATCCAATGGAATTGACATGTCAGGTTCAAGTGCAGTCGAAGCGGAGATCAAATGATATCTTCGACCAATTCTTTAATGATCCGTTCTTTGGTGCACAAACAGCTAATGTACCTTTAAAAAGCCCTCCGGTGAAAGTTACTGTTTTACCACTTCCGCAAACCAATGTCCCTGAATCATTTCAGGGTGCCGTGGGAAAATTTTCTTTGACTGCTTCATTGAACAAACGAAACGCAAAGACCAATGAACCGATTTCTTTGAAAGCGACGATCACAGGAACAGGTAATGTAAAAATTCTTGAGGCTCCTAAATTAAAATTACCAACTGATTTTGAACAATATGACCCGAAAGTAAAGGAAGATATTACTCGGTCTGGTGAATCGATCAACGGCACAAAAACATTCGAATGGCTGATCGTACCGCGTTATCCCGGTAATAAAAAGATACCCGCTCTTGAATTTACCTATTTTGATATTGGTCAAAAACGATATATCACTCTTCGGACAAACGAATTTAATGTACTTGTGGAAAAAGGGAGTGCAGAAGCACCTCAACTGGCCGGCGGATTGAGCAAAGAAGATGTGAAATTATTAAATCAGGATATCCGCTTCATCAAAACAGAGATCGGCTCACTGCGTGAAAAAAATAAAGAATTGATCCAGCCGGGAACGGCTATGCTGATGACGATTATTCCATTTGCTGTATTCATCGGATTGATCTTTATGCGTCAGAAAGCGTTAACGGAAATGTCGGATGTTGTTTCATTCCGATCACGAAAGGCCATGAAGATCGCCGCAAAGAAGTTATTGAATGCGAAACAGTTATTGAACCAGAATAAACACGAAGCATTCTATGCTGAAGTATCGACGGCGACGTGGCAATATGTTTCCGATAAACTTGCGATCGATCGGGCAGAACTTTCGATTGACAATGTTACACAGCAATTACAGTTGAAAAATGTGTCGGAAGAATTGATCCAAAAGATCAAAGAATGTTTGGAAGCCTGCGAATTTGCTCGATTCGCACCGGGAAGTTCTTCCCAGGAAGAAAAGAATAAGATGTATGAAATGGCCACAAATATTATCATCGCGACAGAAAGAGAGCTGATCCGATGAGAATATTAATGTTTGCATTCTTTAGTCTTTTTGGTTCAACAATAATTCTTTCTGCTCAAACCGAAGAACTGACATCGGTATTTGAAGAAGCAAATCGTTTATATCTAGAGCAAAAATATGATGCCGCCATTTCACGGTATGAATCTGTCATAAAGAATGGATATGAAAGTGGGGAGGTATATTTTAATCTTGGTAATGCATATTTCAAATCAGGGAAATTGCAGCATGCGATCTTAAACTTTGAACGGGCAAAGAAAATTATTCCTAATGATGATGATGTGAATTTCAATCTTCAATTGGCGAATGTACAATTGATCGACAAAGTGGAATCGATTCCAGATTTATTTATCTATCAATGGTTTAATTCGTTATTGAGTGTATTCACCTTGGAAACGATGATCTGGTTAATTTATATACTATTTCTTGGTGTACTTGGATCGTTTTCAGTATTTCTTTTTGCTCGAAAATATGAGCACAAACGGTACTCTCTGATGAGTGGTATGATCCTTTCATTTCTCCTTGTGGTGGGTATTGCAAATTTCCTGATTCAATCATATCGCCAATCAAATTCAACATTTGCAATTGTGATGACTGATGTTGCAAATATTAAATCCGCACCGGACAGTAAAGGAAACGATCTTTTTGTAATTCACCGTGGATTAAAAGTACAACTGCTCGATTCCGTGAATAAATGGAGTAAGATCCGTCTTGCAGATGGAAAAGTCGGTTGGATTCCCGAAGGTGAAGTTGAATCAATTTAATAGATCAAAAGATTGATTTGATCAATCGAGTTTTGTAAGTTGCATTTGTTGTTCAGGATGCAATATGAAAACCTTTCGTGCAATATTTCCTTTCTTCATTTCATTCGTGCTGGGAACCGTACACCTCTCTCCTCAAAACATTTCTAATGATTCTTTGAATAGAATCGATGCTATCACTCTTTGTTTACGTATGCAAAAAGAGGGAGTTTTTATAGACTCAACATTGCTTGCTAAAATATCATCAGCGCTGGAAAAAGCTCGAGCTACCAGAGATACGCTAAAAACAATCCATGCATTTAAAGATTATGTGCAAAATCAATTAATAGTTGGTAGTTCAGCACCATGGACTCAACAATGGAAAAATGGTTCAATTTTAACTGGTTATAGTCCAATTGATTCACTATTGCAACAATATCACGTAACTTCAATTGAGTCACATTCAGATTGGTTCTTATTGAAATTTGCACAAACGATTCATGCTCCCAACCTAAGGAAGTTGTTTGAGCGTGATTCGTCAATCTCGTACGCTGAACCAAATAGTATGTGTTGTGATGGGAATAATATTGAAATGATCTTCAGAGATGGTGAATGGGGATTTGGTTTTTCTTATGGTGATGGAGACTGTCCGGCAGGATGTATATATCGATATTATTGGTATGTTTCTGTAGTTGAATCAACCGCAACTTTTATTGAAGGAAGTGTAAGAAATTTCAATGATGGGAAAATATTTCGATGGCTCATTCCCGAACGAGTTAAACCAAAGGCATATTCATCAATGCAAGAAATGATTGATGCTTCAAAATATGAAAAAACATGGTGGTTAAAAAAACACGCAGTAATGTCCTTATCTGAGATATTTAAACAGCAGCCGCCAAATACCGATCCCAAAATATTAGAATTACAAAATGAAGCGATAACACGGAAAAAGGAAATATTTGACATTCTACAAAATCATATCCATGATTCTGATATTGAGATTTCCACAAGCGCAATTTATGGATTAGGATCATTGATCACAGATTATACTGGCTTCACTTCATACTTTCCTTTAAAAAAGGGGAATGAGATATATTATACTGATAACTCTGGACAGGATCCATCGACATTTGGTTTTTGGAAAGTAACAAAGGATACTGCATTAGGATCATATGCTCAAAATGTTGTTATCGATGATCAAATACTCTTTCATCGGAAGTTAATAGTTTTAAAATATTTGAGTATCAATACTGTAAAATATTTAGAACTAGATAAAAAATATCAAGTGTTAATTGATTTTACTGCTGATGAGGGCTCGTCATGGGATGTTTACTTTAGCGATAAAAAATATCGTTTGAAATTATGTTCAAAAAATGATTCGATATCTACTTTTACACACTGCTATAGTTTCGAGATATTTGATTCAACAAACTGGAATGTGCCGTTGCACAAAGTGTGGATGGCGCCTGGGTTTGGTATTGTTGCCAGAAAAAGCAATGTGATTGGAGTTCCACCGCTATTTATTACCAATAAGTCAAAACTAGGTGGATTCAATCCAATCACATTAATTCAAAATAATGAAATAGCACCGAGTGTATATTCATTATCGCAAAATTATCCAAATCCATTTAACCCGCAAACAACAATTACATTTGTTCTACCATCATCAGAGTTTGTGACTCTAAAAATCTATAATTCGTTGGGTCAAGAAATAATTCGATTACTATCAGAAAATAAAGAAACTGGAACACATAGCATTAAATTTAATGGTTTAAGTTTATCATCAGGTGTCTATTATTACAAATTAATTGCCGGGAACTTTGTTCAATCAAAAAAGATGTTGTTGTTAAAATGAATAAACACATGAACAACAAATCCATCAAACAGAGGATATCTTTCAAAGCGTCAGCCCATGATGTCTACGAAGCATTGATGGATTCAAAACAGCATTCTAAATTTACAGGTGGAACCGCGAAGATCGGCAGAAAAGTAGGTGGGAAGTTTTCTGTTTTTGACGGATATGCTGTGGGTAAGAATTTAGAATTAATTCCTGATAAAAAGATTGTTCAAACCTGGAGAGCAGCCGACTGGCAAGAAGGTGAACTTTCACAAGTTAGCTTTGAAATACTACCTTTAAAATCAGGATGTAATTTAAAATTCACCCATAGAAATCTACCAGAACGGCACTATTCAGCCATAAAACAAGGGTGGAATGATTTTTATTGGCTCCCTATGAAGAAAATGTTTCAAATTGTAAAGAATTAGCCTAATTATTACTTCATAAATACCTTCAAACCTTAAAAAACCTGCAACTTAATACATTTTTATCTCGTAAAGTTTAGAACCTGATTTGTATTATAGGAGATAAAAACTATGCGAAGTATGCTTCCACATTCATCATCGGCCATTATTCTTGGAATTGTTTCCCTCTTTTTTATAGGTGCAGTTCAACCAACCGACAATAATCCAAATTCTCCACCTCAAGAAAAATCAACCAAAAAATATTTTGTTTCACTTAAAGACTTTACAAAAGAAGAAGTAAAGGGTATTGGTTTTTCATTGGATAAAGAAACAACAGTCCATATCAATGCTGTCGGAGGCGGCAGCAAGAATGCTTGGAAAGAAGTGTGGGGAGATAAACGACGAGGCGAAGATATGTTTGCAGCAGGATGGATCATTAATGCTGATACGAGAGAAATTGTTTGGGAAATGACGATGGGAAACACATCAGGAAAAGAAGATGAACGAGAATGTGAAGAAGATCTGACGTTGAAGCAGGGTTCGTATGAAGTCTATTACGAAGCATATGGTTATGTATCGAGTTCTGCATTCAATTATAATTCTATTAATATTGACCGACGCGAAGGGAAACATTCCTCTGATAGATTTGTTGAAAAATTTTTAGGATGGTTTGGAGAAGATGATTATCGATCAATGTATACCAATTTTATGGATCGTGCAAAAGACACATGGGGGATATTTCTTTCTGTTGCAGGTGGTGAAGAAAGTACCGTAAAAATATTCAATGCACCTAAAAAGAATCCTAATGTTGTTTTTACAGCAACAGGCGTTGGAGATGGATCGTATATCCGAAAAAAACTTACGGTAACCAAAGATGCTATCGTTCGTATCTATGCACTTGGAGAAGGACGTGGTCGTGATGAAGTGTTTGATTATGGCTGGATAACAAATATTGATACCCGGGAGCGGATATGGGAAATGACCCATAATAATACTGATTATGCAGGCGGAGCATCAAAGAATGTTGTCTATAATGGTGACATCAAATTGATGAAAGGCACCTATGAATTGAATTTTGTTACAGATGATTCTCACTCTCGTGAAGATTGGAACTCTAAACCTCCGTACGATCCTTTCAATTATGGCGTCACACTTTCGGTAAAGAATGAATCTGAAAAATCTTCGATCAGTGTTTCCGAATATACATTTGAGAAAGGGAATATCATTGTTCAACTGACTCGTGCGAGAGATGAAGATTATCTTGAATCCGGATTTTCCTTAAAAACAGAATCAAAACTTCACATTTATGCCATTGGAGAAGCGGATCATGGAAATGGTCTGGCTGATTATGGATGGATCACCAATGCAAAAACACGAGTACGCGTATGGCAAATGGAACGCCGTAACACGACTCATGCCGGGGGGGCAAAAAAGAACCGGTTGGCTGATGAATTTATCACTCTGCCGAAAGGTGATTATCTTGTTTATTTCCAAACCGATGATTCGCATGCTTATAATGATTGGAATGATGATAAACCATATGATGCAGATTCCTATGGAATTACGGTCATGGGAGCTGGTGAATCCTTTTCTACAAATTCTGTTTCAAAATATTCAGATACTGAAGCAGAAAATGCTTTAGTCCAGTTGATCAAAGTTCGGAGCGACAGACATGTGAAACAAAGATTTACGATTGAGAAACCGATGAAAGTTCGTGTCTATTCGATCGGTGAGGGAGTGGGGAATGACATGGCGGATTACGCGTGGATTGAAAACGTAAAAAATGGAGATGTTGTGTGGGAAATGACCTATCGAACAACAATCAATGCCGGCGGTGCAAAGAAAAACCGGCTGTTTGATAAATCCATTTTTCTGGAAAAAGGAGAATATGAAGTTCATTACCAAACAGATGATTCTCACGCATTCAATGATTGGAATGATGATCCGCCTGAAGACAGAACGCATTATGGTGTGACGATCTATAAAGAACAATAATTATTAATTGTAGATGTTATATAAAAAAGACCCAACAAAAATTGTTGGGTCTTTTTTATTTATTCTGTCCAGTCGGCTAGTTATGATTTAATAGCAATTCCTTTCTTTATTATTAACCTCATTTTATTTATCTTCAATTAAGCAGACTGCACTTTCTTAAACAAACTTTCCACAATGACAATGACTAATTCGCTTGATCAACTTTGTATCAATACAATCCGTACCCTTGCAATCGACGGTGTTCAGAAAGCAAAATCTGGACATCCGGGAATGCCTATGGGTGCGGCTCCAACAGCATACGTTCTTTGGACTAAATTTTTGAACCATAATCCTCATAATCCTCAATGGACAAATAGGGATAGATTTGTGTTGTCAGGAGGACATGGTTCGATGCTATTGTATTCCCTGCTGCACCTAACCGGTTACGACCTTCCCTTTGATGAACTTCAAAAATTTCGTCAGCTTGGGAGTAAAACTCCCGGTCATCCGGAATACGGTCATACTGCAGGTATTGAGACAACAACCGGACCTCTAGGTCAAGGGTTTGCAAATGGTGTCGGTATGGCAATTGCACAAAAATTTCTCGCTACTACTTTCAATAAACCAAATTTTCCAATTGTTGATTATTGGGTGTATGCGATGTGCGGAGATGGCGATCTTATGGAAGGAGTTTCTTCCGAAGCGGCTTCTTTGGCTGGTCATTTGAAGCTGGGAAATATGATTTATTTGTATGACGACAATAATATTAGTATCGATGGCTCTACGGCATTATCATTTACCGAAGATGTTGGTGCCCGATTTGAAGCATACGGTTGGCATGTACAGACAGTTCATGATGGAAACAATCTCGAAAAAATTGAGACCGCGATTCGCCATGCTCAGCAAGTGACGGATAAGCCGTCATTGATAAAAGTAAAAACTCATATTGGATATGGGAGTCCGAATAAACAAGATTCACACGATGCACACGGATCGCCGCTTGGTGATGACGAAATAAAGTTGACCAAAAAGAATTATGGCTGGGATGAACATAAAACATTCTTTATTCCCGAAGAAGCTTTGAAAAATTTTCGCGGTGCTATTGAAGAAGGAAAGAAAAAAGAAAATGAATGGAAACAATTGTTCGCTGAATATAAAAAATCATTCCCGGAATTAGCGGCATCGTTTGAAAATGCTACCAATGGTAAGTATGGAGATGAATGGAAAAAAGCACTTCCTGTTTTCACGTCCGAAAATGGAAGTCTTGCTACACGAGAAGCATCTGGCAAAGTTCTTACTGCAATTTCACAATATTTGCCCACAATGATCGGAGGTTCGGCAGACCTAACCCCTTCAAACAATACGTTCGTCAAAGGAATGGAGAATTTTTCACCAAATAATTTTGGCGGAAAATATATCCGATACGGTGTGCGTGAACACGCTATGGGATCATTAATGAACGGAATTGCGTTGACCAATGGAATGATACCATACGGTGGAACATTCTTGATCTTTTCTGAATACATGAGACCTCCAATCAGACTTGCTGCATTGATGCGGATTCGACCGATATATGTATTTACTCATGACAGCATAGGGCTTGGAGAAGATGGACCAACGCATCAGCCGATCGAACAATTTGCATCACTCCGGGCAATTCCAAATATGACTTTAATTCGCCCAGCCGATGCAAATGAAACGGCCCAAGCCTGGAAAATATCAATTGAACAAAAATCCGGACCCGTAGCACTTGCATTGACGCGTCAAAAACTTCCATTTATCGATAGAACAAAATATGCTTCTGCAGACATGACGGCTAAGGGAGCGTATGTTCTCGGAGAAAATGCTACAATGCCGGAAATCATCCTGATTGGAACCGGCTCGGAATTGCAATACGCGTTAGGTGCATATGAACAATTAATACAAGATGGAGTGAAAGCTCGTCTCGTTAGTATGCCATCGTGGGAATTATTTGAACGACAATCTAAAGAGTATCGAGAATCTGTTTTTCCAAAATCAGTGACTAAGCGTCTGGCAGTGGAAGCAGGCGTTGAACTCGGCTGGCATAAATATGCATCAGAAACAATAACGATTAATTCATTCGGTCAATCTGCACCGTATGAAGCACTTTATAAGCATTTCGGCTTCACAGTTGAGAATGTTACTGCAAGAGCAAAATCGATGGTAGGATGAATTTAGTGAGTATTTCGTTTGATGTACCGGGCATATTAATTTCAGCGTTCATTTCCTTTGCACTCGCTGCTTTATGGTTCTCTCCTGCTTTATTCGGGAATCTCTGGCTGAAACAGTTATCAAAGAATGGTCTGATATCACATGAATTGAATGAATTAAAAACATTTGCATATGTATTTATATTCTTAGTTTTCTTTGCCGTAATAGTGAATATCATTATTGATCGATCCAACGTTTCCGGAATGAAGGATGGGATTGGATCAGGTATTCTTATTTGGTTTCTCATTTCATTTGCACATGCTGCAATCCATTTTGCATTTGAACGAAGAACGGTTATTCTCTTTAGCATTTACTCCGGTTATTACCTTTCAGCTTCGGTCATTATTTCTACGCTTCTCTCAATGCGTCGGTGATGATTATTGTAAACAATTTTCTTTTCATGAAAAAATTCATATTCATAGTCTTTCTAGTTACTCTCTGTGCTTTCGGAAAAGTTCCGACACCAAAACTCATTGTTTTTATCTCTATTGATCAAATGAGGGGAGATTATTTTGAACAATACAGCAAATATTTTACTGGTGGTTTTAATCGTCTATACTCTAAAGGGATTGTTTATTCTAGTGCTGATTTAAATTATGCTGCAAGCGAAACGGGCCCGGGTCATGCAACTCTTGGAACGGGATGTTTTCCTTGGAAGAACGGAATTTTAAGTAATGAATGGATTGAGCGTTCTACTTTAAAAGAAATGTATTGCGTTAGTGATTCTACGGCAAATCCAGTTGATAGTGTAGGAGGAGGAGTTTCACCACGCAATTTAGTTGTAACTGCTATTGGAGATTGGTTAAAAAAGCAATCTCCAAATTCAAAAGTAATTACTGCATCGTTCAAAGATCGGGCGGCAATTTTAATGGGCGGGAAAAACCCTGATTATGCTTTTTGGTATAATAAATCGGTCGGTGGAATGGTGACTTCGGACTACTATACCAAAACATTACCTTACTGGGTTAAGGAATTTAACGCCATGCAATGGTCGGAAAAAAATGTCCCTGTCAAATGGGAAAAGAGTTTACCGGAGAGTGCATATTCAATTGTTGGACCTGACGAGTTTGCTGCTGAGGCTCCGCGGAAAAAGTCCACCGTATTTCCGTATTCATTTGCACCTGGAAAGAAAGCTGATGAACTTGGAGGTTCACCATATGGAGACAAGATTATCATTGATTTTGCTAAAGAAGCAGTGAAGAACGAGAAACTTGGATTACGTAACGTAACCGATTTGTTATGCATCAGTCTTTCAAATTGCGATTATGTCGGACATGCTCAAGGTCCAGACAGCCATGAAATGCTTGATCTTCTTATAAAGGTAGATCGGTATCTCGGTGAGCTATTTTCGTATCTGGATAAGAATGTCGGAACAGATAACTACATAGTTGCGCTAAGTGCAGATCACGCAGTCTGTCCGTTGCCTGAATTCAATACTGAATTCCGTAATATTTTTGCTAAACGATATATCTATGCCGATGATATCAAGCCATTATTGACGGAATTCAACTCCCGTCTTATGAAAGAATTACATTCGTCTGAAGATATTCTTATTAAAAATGCTTTTATCAATTATAATGCAGGCGCACAAGCGGGATTGGATAGCCTGCAACTTGAAGAGAAGGTAAAGATTGGTCTGCTTTCAATTAATGCCTATGTAGAAATTTATTTTAGAAGAGAACTTTTAACGCGGGAAAAATCTGACAAACTATTCATTGAAAAGTATCGGAATAGTTATTATTCACCTCGCGGCAAAGATTATCTTTATCGGATCAGAGAAAATTGCATCATCTCTTCCCGAACCTATGGAACAACTCATGGTTCTCCGTATTCTTATGATACACATGTTCCATTGATTTTTTGGTGGAATGGTGTTGTCTCTTCAAAAATTAGCAGAGAAGTTCATTCCGCGGATGCGGCACCGACACTTGCCAAATTTGCAAGAATTTCAATCCCCAATAATTTGGATGGAGTTCCGCTCAAAGAAGTACTAAAATGAAGATATTTAATAGATAATGATCATTATTTTAGTTTGAATCCTAAGCCAAACATGTTGGGATCTGTCGTGATAATCATTTTCCACTCCCTTGACTCCCTCACTTTGAAGTCTTAAATTACAATAGGTTCACGGTTCAATTAAAACCGTTACTTTAATCAAGGCGTAATAGTATGAGGAAACAGTGAAGAGATTTTTATTGTTGTTTATTGTTGTTTTTGTTGGTTTTCTGAATGCCCAGCAAAATTCTGGTGAATTACAGGAAGAACAAGACTATGCTTTTGCATATGGGCTTTTTGATGATAAACTCTATCAACTCTCATTTGAGCAGTTCAAAAAATTCATTGATCAATATCCGAATAGTGTAAAACGACCGGATGCGATATTCCTTTCCGCTGAATCACAATTTCGACTCAATCAATACCAATCGTCCATTTCAATTTTTAAGAATTTCACTCAGGATTATCCAAAGCATAAACTTCGATTAGATGCACTCTTTCGTTTAGGTGAAATGAATTATGCATTGACCATGTATAAAGATGCAATTCCTTTCTATCGTGAAGTGTATGAAAAATATCCGTTGATCGATCAAGCAGGGGAGGCGGCGTATTGGGTTGGCGAATGTTATCTCAAATTGAACGATGTAGCGAATGCCCAAATTTATTTTAAAGTGAGCTACGAACGATATCCAAAACATCGATTGGTTGATTATGCATTGTATTCAATCGGGTGGTCATTTGAGCGTAAAAAAGAATATGTAAAGGCAATTGAAATATACCAAAAATTGTTGACCGAGAAGAAAGAAAGCGATTTATTCTCGGCAACATCGGTCAGAATAGGTGAATGTTATTTCCAATCCCGTGATTTTAAAAAATGCATTGAATATCTCTCTCAGGCAAAATCGACTCTTGCTGATTCGACCGAGGTACAGCGAAGTGAATATCTGATCGGTGAATCCTATTACAGTTTAGGGGATTATCCGAAAGCAAAAACACAGTATGCAGAATTCCTTCGCAAATATCCAAAGAGTATAATTTTTAAGGATGTAAAATATTCTTACGCATGGACGTTTTTGAATTTAAAAGAATATGAGAAAGCTGCAGTATTATTTGGAGAACTTTCAGATGGCGTAGATGATATTGCCCATAAATCGATGTTCCGGAAAGGTCGATCCTTGCAATTGAGTGGAAACATCGATTCTGCTCTTACAACTTATTTGCAGGTGATTACAGTCCGCCCGAATGGTGATCTTTCAGATAATGCATATTACGAATCAGGAATGATTTATTTTGAAAAAAAGGATTATGATAAAGCTCTTCAATCGTTCCAATCGATAACAACAAAATTCAATCAAAGTGATGTCATTGCCGACGCGCATCGAATGATCGGTGAAACATTCTTGGCTCAGAAAAAATTCAACGATGCATTGACTGCTTTTCGTTCGGCAGGGAAAGCCGGGTCGGGGAATTCCTCAGCCAAAAACGATGCTCAATTTCAGGAAGCGTGGGCGTTATATAAGATGAAGAAATTTGCCGACGCGGCAAACTTATTCCAGCAATATGCACGCCGGAATGTTATGCAACCGCAAAATGCTGAAGCAAATTTCTGGGCGGCAGAATCCTATTTCCAAATTGGGAAATTTCTTGAAGCAGAACGATATTATGCGCAATCGTTAGAGAATCTTCCGGAAAACAAAAAGCTCGATGCACAGTATGGTTTGGCTTGGTCTTACCTTAAACAAGGGAAATACCAATTAGCGGCAAACGCATTCGAAAAAGTTGTTGAAGGTGATGGGTTAAAAAAATATACTCAAGATGCCCACTTACGCATCGCTGACAGCTATTATTCTGCAAAAATGTACGACAAAGCAAGTAATGCTTATCGTTCCTATATTACTGCAAATCCAACAGCTGTAAACAATGATTATGCGCTGTATCAAATCGCTAATGCTGAGTTTCGTTCGAATAATGATAAAGAAGGAATTGCACGGTTTACAGAACTGATTGCGAAATTTCCAAAGTCTCAATATGTGGATGATTCGCAGTATGGTATTGGGCTCATTCATTTCCAAAATAAACGTTACGCACAGTCAATAAATGAATTTGAGAAACTCATTAAATCATCTCCGAAAAGTGAAATGGCATCGCGTGCTCAATACAGTATTGCGGATGCATATTACAATCTTGAAAAATACCCCGATGCGATAGCAGCGTACAGTGAAGTTGTAAAGAATTATGAAAATTCCCCATTAGCTAGCGATGCTGTAAATGGTATGCAATATTGCTTTGTTTTATTGGGAAAACCACTTGATGCTATTTCTGTGATTGATGATTTTGTAAAATCAAATCCTAATGTGCGTCTTGCTGATGAATTGTTTTTTAAAAAAGGGGACCTTTTTTACGGTCAAAAACAATATGATAGTGCAATCGTTGCCTACAAGGATTTCCTCAACCGTTTCACTCAAAGCAAATTATCCGGAGACGCATATTTCTGGCTCGGTAAATCGTATCAAGCATTAGGGAATGCGCAAACTGCCTTAGAATCATATAAAATATCTGCAGAAAATTATCCTTCAAGTCGTGTAGCAAGCGCAGCACTATTTGAAATTGGGGGAATTTCTTCACAACGTGGTAAACCGGATGTTGCATTAAGTGCGTACTCAAAAATTGAAGAACAATATCCGTCTTCCAATGAAGCGTCTGAAGCTTCGTATCAACAAGCACTCGTGTTAAAAGGAACGGGTCAGTTGGTTGCAGCGGTAAAGAAGTTCGAAGAAACAATTTCAAAATACGGAAAATCAGTCGCAGCCGACAGAAGCAAGCTTGCTCTCGGATGGCTGAATGTTGAATCAGAACAATATATCAAAGCGACAGAATATTTTAAATCTGTCGCTGTTAATCGTACCGATGAAATAGCAGCTGAGGCACAATATGCAGTCGGTCTTGTCTATCAAACACAGAAAAATTATCAAGAAGCGATCGTTAATTATCTCCGTGTACGGTATGTTTTTCCCGCGGCGGCACAATGGATCGGACGTTCATATTTTAACCTTGGTGAATGTTACGAGAAGATAAATCAAATCCAAAAAGCAAAGGATGCTTTCAATTTTGTAGTAAAACAAAACAAAGTTGCAGACCTTGTCTCTGCAGCAGAAAAAAAATTGAAATCATTGGAGCAATTGTGATGAGAAAATTGTCGCTGAATGACCTGTTGAGATTGTCGAATGGCAATAATCTGTGGATCGTATTCTTACTCATTGTTTCTGTCGTTATATCAGTGGCCCAGGAATCGGATAAAAAAGAAGCAACGAAAAAAGAAGTCGAACTTCAAAATGTTCAAGCTCCCAAAACCGAAACAGTGCTCCCAAAAATTGATCTGCCGGAATTTGTCATCACGGGAAGCGAAAAGATCGATCTCCGGATCGATTCGAAAGGTGAAGATGACGAGGATCGAATATTCACTCCTGCAAAACCGACTCCCGGCGAACGTCCAATGAATGTCGGTGAAGCACTTTCGCCAAAACAGATAAAATCATTTTCCAAAACACCGGGTGCACTGAATGGAAAAATATTTGCCGGTTTTGGGTTTTATCAAACACCTCAGTTTGATGGCTGGTTCGGTCAATACGATCCTACAAGTTCATTTGTCCTGAACGGCTATTATTCTGAAAGTCAGGGTCATGTTAGTGACGCAGGATTTTGGCGAGGAGGATTTGGCGCCCGAGGATCATATGCTCTGCCTGAATCTTCTACATTTCTTCCGTATGCTCAATTAAATGCTGAGACGAAATATGGAAGAGAATCGTATCGTAGTTATGCGTCACATTCACCATATCGAGTGAGAGACATCAGCGGAATTGAATTGAATGGCGGGATAGGATCACGTTATTCACTTCCTTATAAAGCGCTTTCCGGATTTGATTACAGCGGAAAACTTGGCTGGGGTATTTTTTCTGCAAGCGATTCAGGCAGATCGAGCGAAGCAGAAGTATTCTTAAGCGGCAATGCAACAACACGTTTTTTTGCTATGTCTCTCCGCGGGCAAGCAGAATATCGTGCAATGAATTATACAATGAATCTTCCCGGCATACAATCAGGACATTGGTTTGTTCTTCGTGCTGATGGAAATCAATTGGTGATACCTGCTCTGCAGTTATCTTTTGCAGTGCAGCAATTTATTTATCGCGGAAATGTAGGAGTTGCTTCCGGTAGATTCTATCCGCAGATCGAATTAAAATATTCATTTACCGAAGAAGCATTAATGTATTATGGTTTTGCACCAACTGTTGAACGCAACACACTTTCTTCGATTATAAAACAGAATAAATACATCGATTTTAATGCCCAAATCGTTCCTACCGATACGCGACTTAATCTGTATGCAGGAATGGAATATTCTCCGGTGGAGTTCATTACCGCCACCGTTAAGCTTTCCTATAAACAGATCAATAATTATCCTACTTTCTATGATAAGGATAGTGCAAAAGTGTGGGAAGTTCTTTATCTTTCAGGGGTTCGCTCAACAAAATTTGATGTGTCAACACTCTTTCGTTTAAATCAGAAACAAAATGTTACTGCTTATGTTTCATGGCAGGCAATAAAACAAAAAGATTCTTCCGGAGCGTTACCATATATTCCGAAGTTTTTGATCGGTACGATCTATCATCACTTTTTTGATTTTGGTCTTCACACTGAAGCATTTGTAGAATATAATTCTTCTCGGTTTACAGATTTTTCAAATACTCATGCGAATGCAGGGTATCTCTTTACAGGAATCAAAGCTGATATAGAATTGTTTGGACAATTTAGAGGATTTTCGGAAGTAAATAACATCATCAATCAGCATTATTATGTGTGGAATGGATATCAGGAACGAACAATCTTTTTCCTTCTTGGTGTGAGTTATAATTGGTAATAACATTTTCTACTATAATAAAAGGATACAAACAATGCCAAACTTAAACGTAAAAGGTGAATCACCGAGGCCAACAAGCGCCGAATCTATGTCGTCTGGTGGAGGCGGGGTTTCAAAAGTTCTCATCATCGTTGTTGTTGCAATTGTTGCACTCGGTGCAGTCGCGTTTATTCTGAATACGATGGGTGTTGTAAAATTGTGGGGAAAGAAAAAAGCAATACCACAGGTCGTTGCACTTCCCTCTGATAACTTTACACCTGAAACTACTCCGGAAGTAACGCAGCCCGTTGAACAAAAAGCGGTTGAAACAACTCCGCCGGCTGAAAATACAACAAAAGTTGAATCACGAGTTCTACCTACTCCCGTAAAAAAGGATATCGTTATTGGCACAGGAATGTACACCGTCCAAATTTCTTCTTGGCCGAGTGAAGCAAAAGCAAATGCTCAAGCTCAATTATTTACCGATGCCGGATTTGAAGCATTTGTTGAACCGCTTGGAGCATATTTCCGTGTCTGCATCGGTCATTTTGAAACAAAGGCTGAAGCAAAATCGCGAATGAACACATTAGAACCAATGTTGGAATCAAGACCAGTAGTCGCAAAAGTTGGCAAATAAATTATTTTACGCAGATTCAATAAATGATGGTACCATTTCATTTTTTGGATCTGCTGTTGTGTTAAAGGGTATCTAAAATTGCAAAGGATTAAAGGATGAATCTATTAGAACTTTTTTTGAAGGGCGGATTGGTGATGTGGCCGATCCTTTTGTGTTCACTGATAACTGTCGCTGTGATTATTGAGAAGTATATCATGTTGTCAAAATCAAACATCGATCCAAAACAATTGATGATGAAGATACGGAGTTCACTATCTCGCAATGATATTCCAGCAGCAGTTGACGCTTGTTCTAAAATAAAAGCACCTGTTGCAAATATCCTAAAGCATGGTGTAATAAATTATAAATATGGTCAACAGGCTGTAAAAGAAGCAATTGAACTTGCAGGAAAAGAAGAAATATTCCATTTAGAGAAACGATTATCTGTTCTTGCAAATATGGCGGGTACGGCACCAATGCTTGGATTTCTTGGTACTGTGACTGGAATGATTGCAGTTTTTCATACGATAGAGCAGCTTGGAGGAAATGTTAACCCTAGTATTTTAGCTGCCGGTATATGGGAAGCAATGTTGACCACTGCCTTTGGTTTGATTGTTGGAATTCCTGCTCTCTATTTCTACAATTATTTTGTTGCAAAGGTCAACAGATTTGTATTTGAAATTGAAAATAGTGCAGAGGAATTTATGAGTCTTATGAAAACCGGGCAGCTTGATGATGACGGGTCAGTATCGGAGAATAAGAAAGAAAAAAAGTCATCCCCAACTCGAACAATATTTTCAGATGATGATTATTTCGAGCCGAAAGATGAATAGCAAAATAATTCGAGTAT
The DNA here is from genome assembly GCA_964409765.1 of uncultured Chitinophagaceae bacterium. Taxonomy (GTDB): domain Bacteria; phylum Bacteroidota; class Ignavibacteria; order UBA10030; family UBA8401; genus UBA8401. The sequence goes on along the minus strand of CAYPEM010000013.1, from coordinate 24,933 downwards.
TTTGGATGAAAATAAAATGAAATGGCTTCTATGAAATTTGAACGTAAGCATAAAATAGAACCAAATTTTAACTACGCATCACTGACGGATATTGTGCTTCAGTTGTTGATTTTCTTTCTTATCACTTCTTCTTTTGTGTCGTCACCGGGTATTCAAGTGCAGTTACCGAAAGCGCAAACCAGTGAAACACAAACTGATCGTCAAACAGTTCTCACTATAACGACATCCGGAAAACTTTATGTTAATTCTGAAGAGGTTACCACGGAAACGTTGGGACAAAAACTCATTCCAATTTTAGACCAAAATCGAACTCAAGTGATCATTATCCGTGCCGATAAGGACGTGAGTCTTCAAAAAGCAGTCGAAGTCATCGATCTTGCAAAAGGTGTTGGTGCGCAGCGGTTCTTGATTGCCACAGAGCCGATTGAAGGAAATTAATCATGGTCCGAAGTCATAAAGAATTGCAAACCGGATGGGCTGTTTCCATTCTGTTCCACATCGCTGTAGCAGTTCTTCTATTCTTCTCTACTTTCCGACAATACATTCCGGAACCACAATTTGTTGAAATGACGTGGGGTGATATTTCATCCTTGCAATCGCCGATTCCAAATATGCCATCTGAACGAGCTGCAGCAAAGGAAGAAATCCAGCAATCTGAACAAACGGATAATTCAGTCGCACTGCCTTCTCGAAAATATTTGGATCTTCATGATGAAGTAATTTCTGTGAAACAGAACAAAAAAAATCTTACAGCAGATATCCCTTCGAATACCGGACGTGCGGGAAAAATATCTGCTCAAGAACAACAAACTAATATTGTTTCAAGCGGCATTGGATCACGCGAGAATATTGTAGGCAAATCAACCAGTTCTTCAAATTCACAGATTGCTACTCCATTCGGTTCCGGAAGTGAAGCAGGTGGGTTGGGAAATGCAGCAGCATATTCAGTTCAATGGGCAGGAGGAGGAAATCGAAAATTATTGACCGGAGATATGCCATCATATCCTACTGGTGTAAATGTTTCAGCCCAAATAAAACTTAAAGTTGCCGTACAACCGGACGGAACAGTTCGATCTGCTGCTCCTGCACAAAAAGGAGATACACGCTTAGAAAATGCCGCTATCAGCAAAGTAAAACTTTGGAAATTCGAACCATTATTGAACGCTCAACCTCAAATTGAACAACTCTGCACGATCACTTTTAATTTTACTTTAAAGTGATCGTGCACACTTCGTATGTTTTGAATTTATTATCCTTGCTTCGTCAACAGTATTCTTGTCCATTCTTCTTGGGTATACAAATCTTAAATAGAATTTACTATATGTTTGAATAGGAATTTATATATGTAAAAAGGGTGCACAACCCTAAATGAATTATGCACCCTTCAATACATTACTTATTAAAAACTACTTAAGCAGCATCAGTTTTTTCACTGATCGGAATTTATCTCCATCTGGTGTTGAAGCATTGATCATGTAGAAGTATACTCCAGAACCAAAGCTTGTTGCATTCCATTCCACATTGTGATAACCAATTGTTTGATTCCCGTTAAATAGTGTGGCAACTTTTTGACCAATGATATTGAATATTTCTATGGTCACCTTACTATCTTTGGGAAGCGCAAATTCAATTGTGGTAGTTGGATTAAATGGATTTGGATAATTCTGAGCAAGTTCATAGTTTGCGACAACTGCTGATCCCATTCTTGAAATTTCAACTTGTCCGTTCATAACCGAACTTGTCATTTTCCGCATTTTGGAATCAACAACAGTCTGTGTCTTCACACCAACTTGACTTAATGTACCCACTTTGACATTTTTGTTTACAATGTACTTGAACAAAAGTGCAGCACCATCTTGAGAAATTGGAGTAACATTGAGAGAAAAATCTGTTCCAGCTACTCTTAACTTTCCCTGTGCATCGCTCTTTGCAGTGATATACCAATTTTTGTCTTGGGGGATGGATTGTCCTGTTTTGAATTCACCAGTATATGTGAAGATCTTTGGATCGACCTGCATGCTGGCGTTAAAACCACCGATCACATTATTCTCTCTGTAGATATTTAACGGAATCCAAACAGTATCTCCCGGACGGACATTAAATTTAGCGTCTGTATTAAATAGCACTGGGTTGACGTTTGATTTCTTCATCGTATTTACTGCAGCTGTTGCAAAATCAAAGTCCACATCTCCACGTAACACTCCAAAGAAATTTTGGTTGGTCCGTTGGGCAACAAGTTTGTAGGACAATGAATGTTGATGCTTTGTGTACCAACCGGTCAACGAATCAGCTGCAGATTCAAATCCGGCGAGAGACGTTGAATCAATGAAAAGCCAATTTGTTAAACCAACTCCCGTCAGATATGTTGTATCAACCGATATTTCCATGATCGCCATCGCATCAGTTGTGTTGACAAGGCTATCTTCGTTAACATCTGCTGCAATTAATGCACGTGTGCTAAGAGTGTCATACCAAGACTTGAATGCAAGCGTAGCATCGATGACGCTGATTTTTGCAGAAATGTCACCCATATATTTGCTTGCTGAAGGATAGAAATTGATTGTGTCGTTCGGTTCCCTATTTGTCAAATTAAATGCACCATTAACTACCGGCCACCACGAATTATTTGCTGAATTTGTGCTGTCGAAATAGACAATTAAACTATCACCTGACACAGGATAACTTGGAGAACCATCCCATTTTTCATGAAGATAACGAATGTTTCCGGAAATGCTTGAATAGATTTTCAGTATTCCATCTGTCGATCCTGATACGTCTAATGAAGAGGCATTGTTGCCAGCAGCAGAGAGAACAGAATTCACTATCGTCAGGGGAGTAGATTCACCGATGATACTTTGTTTGTTCTTTATGGTGAAATTAAGTTTAAATAATTCAGAATTCTTAACACCGCTGCCAGTTGTATTCTTAAATGCAGATACTCTTACATAATTTGTAAGCTGAGCGTTACTTGAATCCATTATTTTTACCCAATTATTTAGACTAGCATTATATGTAATGCCGGTGTATTTAAGATAGGTGGAATCAAAGGTTAATTTTAGATCGAATGCTTTTACAGAGTCACCGAATATATAATTCTTCACACTAATTGGAACTGAGACAGTTCCTGCCGGATCACCAAACATTGTAGGAATAGAAAATGTTGCTGTTCCTTTCCCTAATGAAAATACATCCGATTTTATCGTGTCACTACCGCCGTAGACTCTAACCATACAATATGCTGAAGCAGTTTTTGCTCCATAATAATCATAGAGTATGCTATCAGTAATACCGGTCGATGAAAAACCAGTGTGTACTGCCGAATACGTCTTTCCAGAGTCCAGCGATAAATCTACTTTTGTAAGTGTTATGTTCGTATCGGTATTGTTCCATACGATATAATGTTGACCGATGGTTACATTATCACCAGCTTTAGGTGAAGTAATTAAAGCATACGGAGCATTAATTTTAAATACTCCAGATACGGCAACATCTCCATTATCCGAAATGACTTTAAGTACGCAATTATTTCGATATGCAGCACTAGGTATAGTATACTGAACACTATCAATGGTGGTTGTATCCTTTGAAATTACAGCGGTGCTGCCATATGTTGAACCGCCATCAGATGAGAATTTGATGGTATCTGGTTTTGCGCCAAATGATTCCCATACGACGTATGTAGACCTGTTCAGCAATGAATCGTCTGTGGCAGGCTTCGAAATAATTATTGGTCTGTTATCAGCCCACGCATCAAAATATTCTGCTCTTGTTTTCCGAACAGCAAAACTGAAATTGAATGTCTTTAACGAGCCGGTCGAATTGCTAAAATTCAATGTTTGTTTTAATAAGCTTGCACTTTGAGTATCTTTCACGGCAATGTTCGAAGAAGATTTAAAACCGAAATACTCATTATACTTTTTATTATACATCGCTGATAGATTTATACTATCAGGACCGAACGCTCCCGATGTATAGGTCAGTTGGGTTTTTGTTGCAGTATTTTTCACTAAAACGACATTATTATTTACTGCGTCGAAAGTACCGCCTGGTTTCCATGCTGTTGACATGTTGATATTTTTTCCTGTTTCAAGTTTTAGAACAACATCAACTGTTATTCCGGAAGCTCCATGAGCTACAGTCAATACTCTGGATCCAGTTTTTCCATATTTATAGGAATTCTGATAGGTAAAAATGCTTGTGTCTGTTTTTGAATAGTCCCATGCAATAATGGTATCTTTTTGTGCATTACCGCCTAAGCCCCATTCTTTGGTATCATTGTATGTGGCATCTAATAATTGTTGTCCTGATCCTTTCAAAAAAGTAATTCGGGTTATGGCTGAAATCGTGTCATGGTTAAAAGTGATTGTTGCATTACCGGCATTTGTCACAGATGCATTCGGCATTCCGATTTTGAAATAAAAATATTTTGACCATGCACCGAACGAGCCTCCAACTTTTGCTCTTACTTTCCAGTAATATGTATAATTCTTAACTAGGATAGTGTCGATCGAAAAGGTAGTATCACTCGCTTGTGTTCCAACAGAAACATATCTCTTTAACTTATCAGCATAAGCGGCATTTGGAATCGTTGCACTTGTAGTATCCAATGCAGTTCCGGTCAAAAAGAATTCATACAACGTCGCACCACTTACCTGATTCCATTTGAACGTTGGTTTAGTAGTGGTTAACAAGGTTGAAACTGTTTTTGCGGGTATTTGTAGAACTGGTTGGGCATATATCAAAGCACAACAGAAAATTGAAAGGAACACATAACAAAATCTACGCATAACTACCTCCCTATAGTTTAAAATATGATGCGGGCGATCCTTGCCCGTTTTCGAAGCGTTTCATGGCTTCTCTGTAATAATTAACGGCAGAAAAATCTGAATCTTTAGTAGAACTCTTAAAGTATTTTCGATTTATAAAAAATATTTATCATTGAAGTCTCGAAAAACACAAAGTTATAACATTCTTTAAATATCTTAGTCGATATCAAACAAAGTCATCTGATAAACCAATTCTTATTTTTACCATTTTGTAGTTTTGTAAAAATAGATTTTTGAAAAACGGCGAATATGATCAAAAACAAGCATAATATGGTGGCATATAGTTTGTAATAATCACTCTCACACAGGAGAGTAAATTATGGCTACGGTTCAAGAAATTTCCGTTAATGACACATTTATCCGCCGAACTATTCCGTCCGAATTAGAACGTCAGGTTGCCGCATTTGCTAAGAATAAGCACATTGAAATATTTGGAGATGCAATTTCTGATTTTTTGATTGTAACCAACACTCAATGGCAGATAGTTTTTGCAAATGAGCAATTGATCAAATATCTGGGGGTTCCTTCGATTGATGATCTTTTAGGAATGCGTATTGGCGAAGCACTTTTCTGTAATAATTCAATAAAATCGTCCCTGGGATGTGGAGCTGCAGAAGTATGCCAATTGTGCGGAGCATACAAGGCATTTATTTCTGCAGAAAGAGGTCTTCGTGATGAACAGGAATGTACTATTTCCTCAAGCGGTGAACATAAAAATATCGATCTTCGAATTAAAGCAACACCAATCACTATAGAAAACGAACATTTTACAATATTTGTGATGAAAGATATCAGCAGTGATAACGAGAAAAAAATTCTCGAACGGATATTTTTCCATGACCTTGCCAATAGTATCGGAAGTTTGCTTGGATATGCAGAAATAATGAAAGATGCAAAACCCGATGAGCTTGAACAATTCCGTTATGTATTTTATGAAATTACTCAAAATATTTCCGACGAAATAATTGCTCAGCAGCAGCTTACAGCGGCGGAAAATCATGCTTTAGAAGTTCAACCAGCGGTGATACATTCTCGCTCATTATTAAGCTCTATTGCAGAAATGTACCAGTATCATCTTGTCGGTAAAGGGAAATCTATTGTAATTGACCGTCTTGCTGAAGATTTTGTCTGTGTTACAGATGAAGTGCTGCTCCGTCGTGTAATAAGTAATCTTGTGAAAAATGCATTAGAAGCATCGGGAACTCACGATGCCATTACTCTAGGGTGCATTCGTAAAAATCAGGGGCTTGAATTTACAATCCATAATAATGCTATTATCCCAAATGACGTTCAATTGCAGATATTTAATCGTTCATTCTCGACAAAAGGAACTGGAAGAGGGCTCGGGACTTATAGTGTAAAATTATTAACTGAAGAATACTTAAATGGATCAGTTTCCTTTCTTTCAAACCAACGTATTGGAACGATTTTCTCGGTGATTGTTCCGGAAAATATCAAACAGTTTTCTCGAGAAAAAAAAGGAATGATCTTAACATTTTCTCCAATACGTTCATAATTTCTTAAATTATGTCTATTTGAAAAGTTTGAATTTCAAAGAGCACAGATTATGTTTTCCCATAATAATAAAAGAAAAATTACTTCGCCTACGCGCTATGGCTATAACCATCTTGAATCCGATAGAATTGCATTCCGTCGTCGTTCGGCAATCACTACACTGCCAATAGATCTTCTTCAAATGGTATGGGATAACACAAGCGATGGAATGCGATTAACCGATAGTGATGGGATTATTATCGCTGTAAATTCGGCATTTTGCTCGATGATTCATAAGACAGAGTTGGAATTGGTAGGAATGGAATTTACAATTATGTATTCTTCCGTAGTCGATAAGGACAAATTAAGATCAATCTATATACGCAGTTTAGAAGCAGGAAATTTCCAAAAAAAATACGAAAAATCAATTCATCTTCATGATGATTCAATTATTGAAATAGAGATCACAAAGACGGAATTGTTAGATGATGCTCAAGAATGTTACTTGCTTACGGAATTTCGTGATATTTCCGAACGGAAACGCTGGGAAAGGAATGTTCAAGAAAGTGAGTTGAATTATCGATCGTTGTTTGACCATGCAGTGATGCCTATGTATCAATCCAATTCTGATGGAAGGTTTGTGAACGCAAATGGTTCACTGTTAAAATTACTAGGATATTCTACAATATCTGAACTTCGAAATATCAATATCGATACAGATTTATATTCCAATCTTGCTCAACGTGAAGAAGTCGTTGAAATAATGAAAACGAAGGGAGAGATCAAAGGAAAAGAACTTCAATTAAAGAAAAAAGATGGGAGTATTATTTATGTACTCCTGCATTCCAGAGCTATTACAATTGATTCAGGTTCGATAACAGGTTTTGAAGGTACTCTTGAGGATATTACTTTCCGAAAAGAAGCAATTGAAAAAATTTCAAACTATGCTATCACTCTTGAAGCATTGCAAAAGGAGTTAGCCAAATTGAAGGGATAAAATACGATTTCTTCGTTCACCAATAATGAACATATCTGATAGTATCTAAAAAAACTGCATTAAAATCTGATATTTGCTTCACTCTCCGTTGCTCCACCCAAAAAATTCCCCAGTGTACAATAGTGCACACAAGTGTTCAATAATAACCACAATTTCCACTAGAAAAATACGAAAAACAGCTAAATCATTGAAATTTTCAGGCACGCTCTTTGAACTAAGTGAAGCGGAGAAAAAAGTATCAAATTTTCCAGAGCTAAAAAGTAAAAAAGAGTGTTTGTTTGATTTTTCATGAATTTAGTTAAAAACAAATGAAGAATAATTGGGGGGAACAGATGAAATCAATCTCAGTCATTGGTGCAAACGGTATGCTTGGCTATGCGGTATCCGAATATTTTATTTCACAGGGATATACAGTACAAACGATTACACGGGAGCAATTCGATATTATTAAAGATCCAATGGATACATTGGAACATTTACTGGTCGATACCGATGTTGTTGTGAATTGTGCAGGAATTACGAAGTCACAGATCGTTAAGAACACCATAGAACATATTCTTAAAGTAAATTCGATCTTTCCGAGAAATCTCGCATCATTTTGTAAACAAATGAATATCAAATGTTTTCATATTACACCGGATTCAGTTTATTCAGGAAGTAAAGGCTCCTATTCGGAAGATGATATTTTTGACTCAGAGGATCTCTACAGTTTGACAAAGAATGCAGGTGAGCCCATGAATTGCATGACGCTGCGTGCATCGATCATTGGAGAAGAAAGAGGTCAATCACGATCATTGATTGAATGGGCTCGAAGTCAACAAGGGAAAAATGTAAATGGATTTGTCAACCATTATTGGAATGGAATCACCACGGTTCATTTTGCAGAGATCGTTGAAAAAATTCTTGATCAAGATCTTTATATCGAAGGAATTTATCATATCCATTCTCCGAATTCAGTTTCAAAAAAAGAGCTGCTCGAACTTCTTGACGAAGTTTATGAACTGCATCTTTCAGTAAAACCATCTGAAGCACCGCAATTCTGTGATAAAACACTATCAAGTAAATATTCATACAGTAAATTATTATGCAATAAGACAATTCAAATGCAGGTCTATGAGATGAAAGATTTCTTTGAATTCACGACGACACCAGTGTATATCCAGTAATGTAATTGTTGTAATGAATTTTTATGATAAGCTGTAACACAAATTCACATTCTTCAATAATTTTCTTAATGGTGTAATCAAATAGTAAAGTTGTATTTATGGAGAAAACATATTTAACACAGCCATTTTTACCGCCACTTGAAGAATTTATCCCGTATTTAGAAAAAATATGGGACTCGAAGTGGCTCACAAATAATGGAGACTTCCATAAGCAATTTGAAAGAGAATTAGCAGATTATCTGGGTGTTAAATATATATCACTATTTACGAATGGTACTTTGGCATTAGTCTCAGCACTTCAAGCACTAAAGATTACCGGTGAAGTGATAACAACACCTTTTAGTTTTGTAGCAACCACACATTCATTATGGTGGAACAATATTAAGCCAGTATTTGTCGATATAGATCCAAAAACATTCAATCTCGATCCGGATAAGATTGAATCTGCAATTACACCTAAAACTACAGCAATTCTTCCTGTACACGTCTATGGAAATCCGTGCGATAATGAAAAGATCCAGAATATTGCAGATATCTATGGTCTGAAGGTCATCTATGATGCGTGTCATGCTTTTGGTGTGCGAAAAAATGGGAATTCAATTCTGAATTTCGGAGATTTGTCGGTCCTGAGTTTTCATGCAACCAAAGTATTCACAACGTTTGAAGGGGGGGCTATAGTTTGTAATGATGAAGCTACAAAAAAGAGAATTGATTTTCTCAAAAATTTCGGATTTGCAGGAGAAACAACGGTAGTTGCGCCTGGAATTAATGCAAAAATGAACGAGTTTCAAGCGGCGTTGGGTGTTTTACAATTAAAGTATATCGAAACGGCAATCGAAGAACGTAAAAATATTGCTTCATTTTATCGGGATCAATTGCACGATGTTGTTGGAATAACGTGCCTTTATGATTTTGAGGCAATAAAACATAACTATGCCTACTTTCCAATTCTTGTAGATGCTGAGAATTATGGAATGACTCGAAACGAACTATATGAGAAACTAAAAGAGAAGAACATATTGGTTCGCCGCTATTTCTATCCACTTATTAGTCAATTTCCGGCGTATAGAGAGTTGGATTCGGCAAAGACTGGAAAATTGAGTGTAGCTGAATCTATCACGGAAAAAATATTATGTTTACCAATTTATCCAGGATTAAACAGTAACATAATAATGGATGTGATTGATCTGATTAAAACGGGAAAAAATGAATTTGCATTATGTCACAACTAAGTAAAGAAGCTTTCCTGGTATTTAGTGGATTTAACCAAAGGGCAGTGATTGCGTTATGTCGTCAATTAACATTGATGAAAATTCAATTCTACATTGTTGCGGTCAACAAGAATGATGCAGTTTATTTTTCAACATATTCAAAAAATATTCGTGGAGTGCGTTCTCAAGATGCCTTGGATCTTAATGAGATCAAAGAAATTATTTCTTCAATAAAAAATGAGACTGGATCTGAAACGTTAACAATTGCCCCGAGTTCGGAGTATTTAAACCATTTCTTATTGAAGAATCGTAAAGAACTGGAAGCTATAGGATGCCGCATTCCATTGGTAGAGAAAGAGTTATATGATTTAATAACCAATAAATACTCTTTTTCATGTCTCTGCCGTGAATTTGGCATATCTATTCCCGCTCCAATTGAATTTGAAAATAAGTTCAGCTTTCCATTTGTTGCAAAGCCGAAAAAGAACATCAATGAAAGTGGAAAGTCATTATATCCTTATATCATCACAAATGATTCAGATATTATCAGATTTCTAAAAACAGAGAATAAAGGAGATTTCTACTTTGAAGAATTCATTCAAGGAGAGAGCTATTATTTATTACTTCATTTAGGAAAGAATAAGACCGTAGCAAGTTATTCACAAAAAAATATACTCCAACAAGCTGAAGGAAAATCCATAATTCTTGCTGAACCTTCAGAGATTCATACATGCAATAATGCTGTGAAAATCATCGAAATGCTGCAAAAAATGTCATTTTATGGATTAATAATGATCGAAGTACGAAAAGTTGAAAATGAATTATGTGTTATTGAAGCAAATCCGAGACTATGGGGTCCACTGCAATTACTCAGCGATAATTCAAGCAGCATTCTATCTGACTATCTTAAAGATTCTCTGAAACTGCACAGTAATCTGTCATCAAATATTATTGAATTAAAGAAGAATAATTATTTTTGGTTTAATGGTTTCATTGAAATGATCGTGAAAAAGAAAAAAATAGCGAACCTTACATCGAAAAAATCAATTCTACTGTTAGTGATGCAAAATATTATGAATGATATCTATTTACGAAAAGATTCATTCAAGCTATTTTTCCATGAGTTTAGAGGAATTGTAAGAGGATAATATCTTTATGATGGCAGAAGAATTAAAAAAACAGCTGACTAAACTTTATAAAGATAATTCCAAACATTCGAATTATCAGAATATTCCTGAATTTGTCAAGGAGAGTATCGGATACTCTGAAGTTATCAACGAAGAGTGGAGAGGAGATACTGCGCGGTATAAGTATATCATCCAGGAATTAGAAAAAATTAATCCGACATCAATTTGTGATATCGGAGCCAATACCGGATTTTTTGCTTTATCAATTGCTCATAAGTACCCAGAGTGTAAAGTAATAGCATTTGAAGGGAATCAAAATCATGTGGAATTCATGAATTTGATCAAGAAATCATTCTCAATGGAGAATATTGAAATAGTGAATCAATACATCGATTACGACAATATTGATAAACTTGGTATGTATGATGTGATTCTTAATCTTAATGTTATGCATCACGCCGGTGTTGATTTTGACAAAGACAAAACCAGTTTTGACAATTTAGATGAATATTTGGTTAAGTATCTAAAAAAAATGTCGGCGAAGACAAAATATGTTATCTACCAGATGGGTTATAATTGGGGCGGGAATAAATCAAAACCTATTGTAGAGCTTCACAATGATCTCGGAAAGATACAATACTCTTCTGATGTATTTGAAAAATCGGGCTGGACAATAAAAAAGATATCCCATACAATGAAAAATGGGAGTATGAAATATGAAAATTATCCCGATGCATTTATAAATATTCAAAACAAGAGTTATCACAATCCGCTGCTCTCGAATTATATCAAGGTGCTTCAGTTGGATACGTTCAGCGAGTTTTATCGAAGACCTATTTTTGTTTTAAGGAAACAAGTGATATGAATACATCGTTTGATTCCGGTAAAGAAAGGATATTCTTAAACTCGTTGGTGAGCGATTACAAAGATCAAGCACCTTACAGCAAAATTAAAAAGGAAATAATCTTTGAAGCCATGAAGAAGTATATGGAGAGTTCCTCCTTTAAAAAAGGATTGCAAATGGGATGCTCCAATGGATACGAAACGAATATCTTGGCAAAACATCTTTTACATTTAGATGTTGTGGACGGGTCAACATTATTCCTTGAAAAAACGAAGAATGAAAATCCTTTCAATAATGTGAATTATATCAATGCTCTTTTTGAAGAATATGTTGTCAATGATCAACAAGAGAAGTATGATTATGTATTTTGCAATTATGTTCTTGAACACGTATTTGATATTGAATCGATTCTTAAAAACATCAAAAACAATTTAAAACCAGAAGGATTATTGTTTTCAATTGTTCCCAATCGAAATGCACTTTCAAGACAAATAGCATTGAAAATGAAATTGATTGAAAGACTTGATGGTCTGACCGAAAACGATCTTCGTCACGGACATAGACGCACCTTTGATGCCGAATCTTTAGCTAGAGATATCACCAATCAAGGTTTTAATATCGTTGAACGCAAGGGAATAGTATTAAAAATATTAGCTGATTTTCAATTGAATAGGATGTTGAAAGAACAATTGTTGTCGAAAGAGCATATTATCGCGCTCAATGAACTGGGGGAATCACATGAAAATTTATGTGATTCAATATTCATTGTTGCCAGAAATAATTGAAAAGATTTAATCAAATAGCGAAATAAATTATACCAGGATCTTTATCTATGAAAAGCAGTAAAAAATACATTGTGTGGGCTTATCCCTTTCAATCAAATAGCGGAGGAGTGATAGTTCTTCACAAACTGTGTCATATGTTAAACGAACTTGGTCAAAAGGCATATTTGTGGCCGGGAGAAGGATCGTTTGATAATTTTCAGCTTTATGAAAAATACAACACACCAATGGCTTCGATGTCTGATCTTACTGATTCTATCATCATCTACCCGGAAATTGTCGTTGGCAATCCATTAAATGCGAAGAACGTAGTTCGATGGATATTAAACACTCCGGGTGTGATTGGCGGTGATGGTATTTATGGTGAAAATGATCTGTTGTTCTATTTTTCAAAAGCATTCAATAGCAATAAGCGAACACAGGGAAATTATCTTCAGATATTTGAAATGAATAATGCGATGTACCAGGATTATAAGAAGGAACGAACCGGAAGCTGTTATGTAAAGCGAAAAGGAAGAGCAAGAGAATTAGTTCACGATCTATTGGAGTCCGAAGAAATAACGAATACATCACCGTCACAAGAGTTGGTCGATCTCTTCAATAAAAAAGAATATTTCTTCAGTTATGATGATGCGACATTTTTGTTGCTGCAGGCTGCAATGTGCGGCTGCATCAGTGTTGTTATCCCGAAAGATGGAGTAACGCCCTATCACTGGAGAAATCTATCGCCAACTAGAAAAACCGGTATCGCGTATGGCTTTGACGATATTGAGCATGCTCTCAACACAAAAGAAAACGTTCGCAAGCATCTTGAATCATTGGATGCTTTTTCAATTGTTATGGTACAGGAGTTTATAGATCGATCTCAAAATCATTTTGGCAGTGATAACGACAATTATTCAAAAAGTGTAAAGAGTGTTTACAATAGATCTAAAATAGAATTGCATTTCAATAATTTATTCGAAGCAGGAGAGATCATTACGACTTCGGAAAATTATACTAATGAAACGAATCTCATTGAATGCTTATTAGAGATTGAAGAGGCGCGGAAGCAACTGCATACTAAAAATAAATGGGATGCTCAAATCAGTAATGCCAAACTTGTTGAATGTGAATCTCTTATTAAAAGCAACAATCTCATACAAGCAGGAAATGTGTTATGGGAAATCCTTAACGCTGAACCAAACAGTTGTGATGCCTTAAACAACTTAGCTGTTGTTTATATTTTGCAGTCGAATTATTCGGATGCTAAACATACATTACACAACGTATTAGCAATAGATTCCACCAATGATATTGCATTAGAGAATTTAGAATATCTTCAACAGGTGGAGTCAGAGATACCGATTGCTGTTCCTCAACCTGTGGGAGTTGCTAACCAATCAAAATCATCTGCAACGGAAGAGTTAATAAGAAAATATAAACTGGATAACAATTATCAGAATGCAATTGGCGGAGGTGACTTCATTAAAGTCGGCGAAGACCTTATGCAACAAATGATCAAGGCATGTGATATCTCTCGATCTGAAAAAATACTCGATATTGGAAGTGGTTATGGTAGAGTAGCATTGCCATTCAGTCAATACCTTGATGATGGTGGTGAATACTGCGGTTTGGAAATTGTGAAAAAGGAAGTTGATTGGTGCACAGAAGTTATCACTTCTCAAAAAAAGAATTTCAAGTTTCTTCATGCGGATGTTTACAACTTCCATTACAATCCAATGGGTTCGACAAAAGCTTGTTTCTACAAAATGCC
>CAYPEM010000013.1:0-10630 GCA_964409765.1 uncultured Chitinophagaceae bacterium | reverse complement strand
GTTTGTTTTGATGAATCATTTTTGATTGATCTTTATAAAAAGCATGGGTTAAAGATTGAACTTCCAATTAAATACGGTCAGTGGTGCGGCAGAAAAACATATTTCGATTATCAAGATGTGATTATTGGAACAAAAATATGAACAGAGAAATGAACGAACAGAAACTCATCTCAACAGCGGAAGAATATATTCATCAGGGAAAACATGATGAAGCAAGAAAGATGCTGAACCAGATACTTGCTGAGATCAATCCTAAATCAATAGATGCCTTGAATGATCTTGTCGTGGTGCATATTCTTACCAACAACTTTGAATCAGCTATTGAATCTATTGAACGTGTTTTGGAAATAGATCCAAAAAATGAGACTGCTACAGACAATCTAAAATATATAAAGCAAAAAATTGATGAATCGAATGACGCAAAGGCGGCAGTAAAGGATGGATTGTCGATAATCATTCCAATTTACAATAAAAAAGAACTTACGCTGAATTGTTTGAAATCTCTGAATGAAATCAAAGCATCGGTAAAGTATGAGGTCATCATTGTTGATAATGCCTCAAGCGATGGAAGCAAAATCGACATAGAGAAGCTGAAATCAAATCTAAAATATGCTGTAACATACATTCGTAACGAGGAGAATCTAGGTTTTGCGAAAGCAAACAATATCGGTTCCCGCTCATCCAATTACAACAACCTTTTATTTTTAAACAACGATATCATAGCGAAAGAAGATTTCATTTCAAGCTCATTGGATATATTAAATACTGCTACTGTTGGAATAGTTGGAATTAAATTATTATACAAAGATTCATCAATTCAACATGCCGGAATTGCATTCAATGATCAGAAGCGACCTGAACATATCTATAAGTATTACAATGGTGACTATGAACTTTCGAACAGAGTAGAATCCTTGCAGGCGGTAACCGGAGCATGTTTATTCATCAAGAAAGTCCTTTTTGAGAAACTTCAAGGATTTGATGAAGAGTATGTGAATGGGTGGGAGGACATGGATCTCTGTTTTCGTGTCCGACAAATGGGATTAAAAATTGTTTATAACGGTAAGGCGAAAATATTTCATCTTGAGAGTCAATCAGAAGGAAGACTTAACAAAGTAGCTCAAAATACCAATAGATTTTATTCAAAATGGCAGCAACATATTATCTCCGATCTGAACAAATTCTATGATATTAAACTTAGCGGTGCAGTTACATCATTCACCTCAAAGTTTGATCTACCCCATAGGATGAGTATCGCAATTAAGATTGGTGTGCCCACAAGGAAAAATAAAAATTGGGGAGACGTATATTATGCCGAAGCTCTCGCGAAAGAACTGCGTGTAGCCGGTCATAATACAGTAGTATATTATTTGAATGAATGGAATCAGTCGGACAAGCAGATCGATGCTGTAATTCATATTAAAGGATTAAGCAAATATCAATTAAAATCATATAATTTTAATGTGCTCTGGGTAATCAATCATCCTGAATTGCATACAATAGATGAAATCAACTCGTATGATCTGGTGTTTATCGCCTCGGAAAAATATTTCAATGAGATTAGCGACAAAGTAACGGTTCCGGTGTATTATTTACCGCAAGCAACTGATCCGATGGTATTTGTTCCTACTTCAGAAGAGAAAAAGAAAACAATTGATATTCTTTTTGTCGGGAACAATTACGAAGCAAAGAACAATGGTGTGCGAAAGATTGTACAAGATCTGCTCTCAGCAAAGAAAAAATACAATCTTCACGTTATTGGTGAGGGATGGAAAGGATTCATTGATGATAAATACATTAAAAGTGAATTTGTTGAATGGAAAAAACTTCCAGAATTATACAAAAGTGCAAAGATCATCCTAAACGATCATCAAAAAACGATGAAGGAAAATGGTTTCATCAATAATCGCACTTTTGATATTGCATTAACGAAATCATTTCAGATTAGTGATGATGTTGAAGGTCTCCAAAAATATGGTATCGTAAAATATAAAAATACCAACGAATTAGAACGGCTGGTTGATCACTATTTAAGCGATGAATCAGCAAGAAACAAAAAAGCACAAGAGAATTATGACAAATGTTTGGATTATACATTTGCTAAACGAGCTGAGAGTATAATTAAAAATGTTTATGTGTCGGCCTGTGTAAAATCCCCGTTCCAATCATGTAATATTTGCGGACATCACGGGGATAATTTTCTTGATATGGGAAGCCGTAAAAAAGTACGATGTCCTCAGTGCCACAGTTTGGAACGTCAGCGGGCATTGTGGAGTTTACTGAACTCGCGCAATATTCTTCAGCCTGGAATGACAGTTCTTGAAGTTGCACCTCTCAGCAAGAGAATATTCGGTGATTTCATTAAGAATTACGGATGTACATATGTTTGTATTGATAAATGGAAAAGTGGAAACCCGCTGGATAAACGTGATACATCGTGGATCGACTATGAAATGGATATCTGCGATCTAAAATTTGATGATAATACCTTCGACGTTGTTGTGATGCAGCATGTGATCGAAGAGGTTCCGGATGATCTAAAAGCTTTCTCAGAAATATCCCGCGTGTTGAAACAGACAGGCGTAGCGGTCTTAGAAGTACCTCATTTTTCACACAAACGAAAAACCTATGAGTATTATGAACCACGAAAATTTGGCAATGTACGGGAATATGGAGTGGACTTTTACGAAAAAGTAAAGCCATTGTTTGGCCAGAGAGAAGAGGAAAGGATTGATTCGACAATACTATCTTTGTTGTTCAAAGAAAAACCCCACAACCAAAAACAATTTACTTTACCGGTGTTAATGGACCATCCACGTTATCAAGCGGAAGGTTTTAAAGAGCGATTGGATTCTGCATTGAGAACAATGAACGAAGCGGGATTACAATCGTTAACAACAGCCCAAATTGATAATTACTATAAAAGAAATGTATTCTATAAAAATGCATTCTGGCTGACCTTTGATGATGGTAAAAGAGACGATATCACCGATGCACTTCCAATTCTTGAAAAAACCGGAAATTATGCTACAAGTTTTGTCATTCCCAATCATTTCAATGAAAACGACTGGAAATTATGGGAAAGTATACGCTTAAATAGAAACCTCGATATTCAAAGTCATTCTTATTCTCATCGACAACATTTCGTCAGTGATCGTTTGATCGGTATCAACAAGGGAGAATATCAGTATGTAAATCTATTAGATGATCTCTCACTCCATGGATATCCGATATTCGAATACAATTCTGCACTCAAAGGGCGCGCATTTATTCCGTCCAAAGAAGTGATCGACTTCTCACTTCGGTTTTATTCACAAAACAAAGAAATGAATGCAGAAGAATATCTTGAACTTCTGAAAAATGAATTGACAAAGAATTTCTCATCGTTTGGAGAATATGAAAAAGATGCTCAAATGAATGCGAGACTTGACCGGGAAATTATCTCTTCAAAAGAAGTTCTCACAAAAAATCTTTCAAAGGATATTTATGCATTCTCTTTCCCATGGGGTCAATATGATGTCGATTCCATGTCAACAGCAAAAAAACAGTATGAACTAATTACCGGTGTAAATCCGCAGATAGTAAATAAAAGTGATCACTTCGATGAGATCAATAGAATAGATGTTCCCGGAAGTGCATTCAATGAATTACGTGATTCATTGTTTAGACTTCGCCCATGGGAAGTAGTGGGATATAAAGGAAAACCGGATGTTTGTGTGTTAATGACAACCTACAATCGACAGGACCTCATTGCAGATTCCATCCAGAGCGTCATCGATCAAACATTTAAAAATTGGAATTTGATCATTGTAAATGACGGCGGTGATGATATTGCGGAGATCATTAAAACGTTCAATGATCCGAGAATCAAATATTTCACTATTGAGCATAAAGGAAAACCGGCTGCGTTGAATTATGCAATCAAAAATTCAAAGAGTAAATATATCGCTTATCTTGATGATGATGACAAATATTTCCCAAATCATTTGGAGGTGATGATCACCTATTTAGAAAATCACCCAGAACGAAAATTTGCCTATACATACTCTCAGGAAGTAAAGAAACTATTTAGCGATGGTGAATTTAAAGAAATATCCAGATTGCCAAAGTATGCGTACCAGGTAAACTCAAAATTGCTGCGGTATATGAACCACATTCCAAATTTATGTGCATTACATGAGCGGAGTCTTTTTGATGTTGCCGGACTTTATGATGAAGCTTTGGAAGTTTTGATTGATTGGGATGAATATAGAAGGCTTGCCCTTGCTGCTGAGCCGATATTTTTGAATATCTGTACATCAGAGTATCTTCGAAAAGTTACGCTCCGTAACACGCTGGAAGAACAAATGACCGGCATGTTTTATACTGATCCTGTCAGGTATTACAAAAACAGATTACGAGTGCTGAGTAAAAAATTTGCATCAGAACCAGTCAACGAACATGCAGTGATCTTTTATGCTCATGAGAAAAATGTAAAGGATATCCGATTCTTTTTATATAAATCACGGTACTTCAAAAAGAACAATTCGTTTGATATCGTGCTGTTGGTCGATACCGAATTAAACAAAGATGTTGTAAACCTGATTAAAGAAGCAGAAGCATACAATGCTCTTTGTATTGCGAATACAGAGAATCAACCCAAAAATCAATTTGTTGAGGATGTGATTACATCGAATAAATGGAGTAAACACCTATTGTTTGACACCGCAGCCGCAATGAATGAAGTGAATATGACGTCACCGTTTAGATTAACAGCAAAGGTCGCGAATTATGCGGTTTCTTTTTCAAAAACATATCCGATAAAGAATTCTATTCAGTCTAAGACAACAGAAGGTGACGTTAAGGTCTCAATAATAATTCCAACATTCAACAATTGGCGTTTTACTGATAAATGTCTACACAGCATCTTCAATAATAAAAATAATACATCAACCTATGAAATAATCATTGTAGACAATGCATCATCAGATGAAACACGAAGCAAACTACCGTCACTGCAACAGAAACATCAAAACCTTAAAGTGATTTTAAATGACACGAATTTAGGTTTTTCAAAAGCAAATAATATTGGTGCAAATGCAGCGTTAGGAGAGTATCTATTGTTCTTAAACAATGATACACTTGTAACGGATAAATGGTTGGATGAAATGGTTGAAGGCTGCGATAAAAATGAAGAGGTGGGAATTGTTGGGGCGAAGCTGTTGTATGAAGATAAAACCATTCAGCATGCAGGCGTTGCAGTTACTGATTCTCCTGATCCGATTATGCCATACCATATTTTTAAGGGGAAAAGATCTGATTTTATTCCCGCCAATTCATTTAAATATTATCAAGCTGTTACCGGTGCATGTTTGCTTATCCCGAAGAAATTGTTCTTCAGTGTTGATGGATTTGATGAAGAATATTTGAATGGTTATGAAGATGTTGATCTATGTTTCAAGGTCGGTGAGCGTGGTAAGAAAATATTGTATTCTCCAAAAGCAACGGTGATTCATTATGAATCAAAAACTCCCGGTCGATTCGACAAAGTTCAACATAATACTGAACGCTTGCTGAATAAATGGCAGGCTGTGATCTCAAAAGATGATCTTGACCAAATGTTCAAACCTCGTGTCAGTATTGTTATACCGGTATATAATCAACTAGAGTACACCAAAAAATGTATTGACAGTATCATTAAGAACACCCATATCTCGTATGAAATAATCATTGTTGATAATGCTTCTGATGATGGAACAAAAAAATATCTTGAATCTCTGGAATTCATCAAAATCGTTCGCAACGACAGCAACAAAGGATACCCTGTCGCAATAAATCAAGGTTTGGTTGAAGCTACGGGCGAATATATCATTCTTATGAACAATGATATTGTACTGACTCCTAATTGGCTGGATGGATTAATTGAAGTGGCAGAAAGTGACCCAAAAATTGGTTTGGTTGGACCTGCTATCAATGTTGTCAGCGGATTCCAATTAGATTTAGATGCTCAGTATAGCGATCCGAATTTGGCTATTGAATATTCCAAAAAGGTTCGTGAGAATAGACGGCGGGCTTGGATGGAAACACCACGCATTGCATTTGTCTGCACCTTGATAAAGAGAGATGTTGTTAAAGCAATAGGAGGACTTGATGAACGCTTTTCTCCTGGAAATTACGAGGACGACGATTATTGTCTGCGAGCAAATCAGGCGGGATATAATCTTGTTGTTGCCTGGGATACGTATATTCATCACTTTGGATCTAAAAGTTTTAAAGCAAATGGAGAACAGCTTTATGCTGATCGATTAGAAAAGAGTAAGAAAAAATTCGTTGGGAAATGGGGCGCCAATCCTGACGAGATATGGATCGACGGAAAACTATTCACAAATCGCAGCATGGTTTTTCCGATTGATGTGAATCCATTTATCGCAGCAATGAAACGTTCAATGATTTACCTCAACGATAAGGATTACCAATCAGCACTTTTTTCATTAAATGATGCAATTGAATGTTTTGATAAATTCTCGCGAGAAGGGTTTGAACAGGTTGCTTTTGAAGATCTTCTGAATAATGCAGCTCATGCAGCATTAATGATTGCTGACTCTGATAAGGCCCATGAACTATTTGAAAAAGAATTGATCGAAGATCCTTCCTCATCACGAGCATGTGTAGGATTGGGAGAGGCATTCTTTCTCCAAAAAAAATATCATGAAGCGAAAGCAATGTTTGAATGGGGAGTAAAGAATGATCTTAATAATCAACAGGCTATCGGGGGACTTAAGAAAGTCAACGGAATACTCAGTACTGGAATGTTCTCACACGAACATCTTAAAAAGACTGGAAACACCGTTGTTGATAGTAGTGAAGATATACAATTAAAAAAATATTTAAGCATTATAGAAAAAGCTATCGATGAAAAGGATCCATTTACCAAGCATATACCGGCGGTTACATCACTCTTAGAGAAAAAACAATATCATGATGTACTCCGTTTAACCAATGCGTTACATCTGGAAGCTAAACGTCAGTTCAACGAAGAAGTATTGATTCTGCGTGGATGTGCATATTTAGGTCTAGAAGATCTTGCCCAAGCTAAAAATAGTTTTGAAATTGCTTTGGAGATAAACCCGAAATCATCCGAAGCATGCTCAGGATTAGGCGAAGTATTTTATCTTGCCGAATTGGACAAAGAATCGAAAACAATGTTTGAATGGGCAGTAATGAATAATGGAGAGAATACAACTGCTCGAAAAGGACTGGCCAAGATCAATAATGCTTTGCATCTGAGAAGTGCTGACAATTCTTTGCTCGATCCAAAGATTAATGAATTGATCAACCAAGCTGAAGAGAAAATCAATTGTGGTGAAACCGAGCAGGCGAGAGTCATTCTTGCAGAGGCAACACGTCTTGACAAATATCATTTGGATGTACTGAATGATCTTTCAGTCTGCTGCATTATTGATAATGAACATCAAAAAGCATTGGATATTATTTCGTTGATACTGTCAATTGATCCTCACAATGAAATAGCGTCGGATAATTTCAAATTCTTACATAAGCCCATGGAAGTTATCGCTGAATAAAACAGTGGATTCATTATGGCATCAATTACACTTTCAATGATCGTTAAGAATGAAGAGAAATATCTGCAAGGATGTTTGGAATCTGCGCGACCGTATGTAGACGAAATTGTCATCGTTGACACGGGGTCATCGGATTCAACGATTAAGATTGCAAAGGCATATGGAGCAAAGGTTATCGATTTTGTTTGGACCGGTAATTTTTCTCAAGCGCGGAATGAATCTTTAAGACACTCATCAGGTGATTGGATCTTGTATCTTGATGCAGATGAACGACTTATAGACGGTGGACAATTAAAAAAATTAGTAAATAAAAATCATAGTTTTGCTTATTCAGTACTTATTCGCGGAAAACATTGTCTGCCATCCGGAGTAGTCGATCAAGTAAATGCTTATCCTCGACTGTTTCGGAAACATCCCAAAGTGCATTTTGAAGGGGTTGTTCATGAGCAAATAGTCCCTTCGATTAGTCGTTTAGGAAAAGTTATTGAGAGTTCGGAAATAGTCATTGAACATCTCGGTTATGGTGATAGCGTCGAAAAAGTATTCGAAAAGGGAAAGCGGAACGTTGAGTTGCTCAAATTACAACTTCAACTTCATCCCAAAGATGATTATGCAAAGTATCAATTGGGGAACAGTTATGTTGTTCTCAAAGAATACGAACAGGCAGAATCTCTACTGCGGTCAGTAGTTCGATCATCTATTCTTGATAGTAGTATAAAGTCATCAGCGTATAATTTGCTTGTCGAAATTGCATTGAGCAAAAATAATGTTGTTGATGCTGAACAATACTGTAATTCTTCTTTACAATTAACGCCGGTTCAAACAATGGCACGATGGTTCCTTTCAGGAATTGTGGCTCATCGTGGGAAGTATCAAGACTCCCTTCGTCTGATCGAAGAAATAAAATCTTTCGATCGATATAAAACAAGACTTGCGCACGATCTTGTTTTAAGTGATAGCATGATTCAAGAACGTGAACTGCATTGTTATGAAATGTTATCCCATGATGCTTATCAATGTTCTGACGTAAACGAGGCATATCGATGGATCACGGAAGCTGAGAGAAAGAATATATATTCCGTCAGTCTTCAACGAACAGGATTAGATATTGCCCTTTCCCGGCGCGATATTGCCTCTGCGTGCGGAAAATTGGAGTATTTGGTCAATAATCTGCCTGAGAATTCAGTAGAGCAAAGAGAAAAATTCAAGAAATTACAGGCAAAACTCAATCATTTATCCGTTATTGTATAAAATTTAAAAAAACACTAAAGAAAAAATAAAAAATGTCCGATAATATATTTGTAGTAGACCAAAATGTCTTAACTACAACGGGCAAGGAAGCCCAAAATAAAATAATTTATACATATTTACAGGGAGGTATTTATGGCTTTTTCAACAGGCGGTAGAATCAACACGAATATTAGTGCACAGCAGTCTTATAGTGCATTAAATTCGATCAGCCGGGAACACGGTATTCATCAACTTCGGTTGGCAACCGGAAAACGCGTTAACTCAGCATCCGACGATCCGTCAGGATATGTGATCTCCAAAAAAATGGAAGGTCGCATGCGTGCAATGAGTTCCGCAGTCGATAACGTTGGAGACGCACAAAGCGTATACGGCGTTGCAGAAGGCGGATATCAAACGATTGCTGACATTCTTGTCACAATCAAAGAGAAACAAGCACGTGCAGCAAACGGTGCATTGGGTGCAAACGAACTTGATGCTATCGCATCAGAAATCAATTCGTTGGCAAGCGAAATTGATGATATCAACACTCAGACAAAGTTCAACGGTGTTGGTTTATTCAAAAAACTTGCTGCTGATACGGCGTATTCAGAATCCTTCCAGGTTGGTGAAGGTTCAACCGAAACACTTTCTGTTGGTTTCAGTGCAACTTCTGGAGCACTTGGACTACTTGGAGTAAATGCTGGTTCTGTAACATCGGCAAATATCTCTACATTAACAGCTGATACAGGTTTGACCACAGTCAATACCGAAATCGGAAAAATCGGTGCCGCGGTGAACAGATTGACTATCAAAGAGACCAATCTGACCACAGCGATCACGAACACCGAAGCTGCAAAGAGTAGAATTATGGATGCGGACGTTGCCAAGGAACAGATCCAGGTATCGAAGCTCCAGATTTTACAACAAACATCAACGGCTCAACTTGCGCAGGCGAACTCAGCCCCGCAAAACTTCTTATCACTTTTCCGATAAGAAAAAGTAAATAGCAAAGGGCTTCGGAAAACGAAGCCCTTTCTATTTTTACTGTCAATTTGCTCAAATTCTAGGTTAGATTGTCTAAAACAAATACTTTAATGAAAAAAGTGAAGAAAAAGACAAATCAGCCGATAATATATATGTAGACACCAAAAGGTTTTTCCAATAAACCAAGGGCAAGGAAGCCCAAGTTAACACATTCAAATACAGGGAGGTATTTATG
Organism: uncultured Chitinophagaceae bacterium; assembly: GCA_964409765.1. Lineage (GTDB taxonomy): Bacteria > Bacteroidota > Ignavibacteria > UBA10030 > UBA8401 > UBA8401. The sequence goes on along the minus strand of CAYPEM010000013.1, from coordinate 619 downwards.
GCTTTTTCAACAGGCGGTAGAATCAATACAAACATTAGTGCACAGCAGGCATACAGTGCATTAAATGCAATCAGCCGTGAACATGGTGTTCATCAACTTCGGTTGGCAACCGGAAAACGCGTTAACTCAGCATCCGACGATCCGTCAGGATATGTGATCTCCAAAAAAATGGAAGGTCGCATGCGTGCAATGAGTTCCGCAGTCGATAACGTTGGAGACGCACAAAGCGTATACGGCGTTGCAGAAGGCGGATATCAAACGATTGCTGACATTCTTGTCACAATCAAAGAGAAACAAGCACGTGCAGCAAACGGTGCATTGGGTGCAAACGAACTTGATGCTATCGCATCAGAAATCAATTCGTTGGCAAGTGAAGTTGATGATATCGTAGCACAAACAAAATTTAACGGAGTTGCATTATTAAATAATGCGTATTCCAAAACATTCCAGGTCGGCGAAGGATCCTCAGAAACATTAACAGTAGCATTTGGTGCAACAGCAACCTCTACTGGTTTACTTGGAGTCGCAGCCGGTTCAGTAACATCAGCAAACATTTCTACCTTAACAGCCGATGCAGGTTTGACCACAGTCAATACCGAAATCGGAAAGATAGGAGCTG
>CAYPEM010000012.1:9399-85847 GCA_964409765.1 uncultured Chitinophagaceae bacterium | reverse complement strand
GTAATTCACAATACACATACACAAACTGGAGGAATGAATTATGAAACAAAGAATGGGTTCTATCATCGCAATGGTATTGTTTGCCGCATTAACGTTTCATGCAACGGCATAGGAACTTAAAATAAAATTTGAACCGGTCCGGTTTCAAAAAATTCTGGATAAATCATTCGTGCCGGCACTTGAAAGTGAAATACCTGGAATCGTTGAAGGTTCATTATATAACATTGTTTTGTGCAGAAAATATTTTTCGGCTTTGGATTATACTGTGACACTGGAAAAATTACAATGGCTGATTGCCGAGAATAAATCTTCATCTATCAATTATAAGACACATTTGACTTTGCTGTATTTGTCTGATGCTAATAATCTTACTATTACTCCGAAATCAGATCCGGAAACACATGATTATTTATTCAGACAATTGTCTAAAGAACTTGAAATGAAGATGCTGGTAAGTAATGAGTCTCTGACACAAAAATAAGGACTATAAAAAAAACCACGATTATTCTATCACAGAATAATCGTGGTTTTATGTTCAGCAATTTACTTATACTGCAACTACTTCTTTTTTTCTATTGGCGGGACTTTCTGTTGAATTTGTGAAATATCATTGCCGTCTGCATCAAGATATTTTAATTCTCCATAATTCAATTCTTTAATTCCCTTCTCAACTTTTTCTTTGTCTCCAACAATGATCCAAACAAGATTATCAGGATGCAATGCTTTCTTTGCTGCATCACGAACTTCCTCATAGCTGAGATTATTTACTTTTTTTGCATAGGTTTGATAATAGTCATCGGAATATCCATATCTGACAATATTACCAATTGAACCCATTATCGCTCCGTTGGTTTCCCATGAACCGGATAGTTCCAATACTGCATTTTTTTGAACTTTTTCAAATTCTTCTTTAGTCACAGGTTTTTCTGCAATAACCTGTTTTAATTCTTTTGTCACTTCCACCATAGATTCTTTAGTCTTATCAGTTTGAACAGGAGCAAGTGCAAGGAATGGACGCTGCCCTTTTGCTCCAAAGAAAACTGTTTGTGCACCATACGACCAATGTTTATCTTCACGCAGATTCATATTCACCCGCGCGGTGAACATACCCCCAAGAACATTGTTCATTGTTTCAATTGCAATTTCATCAGGATTTGCCTGGGGCAATGTTACGTGTCCGCTGATAACAATTGATTGTCCCGCTCCAGGTTTATCAATTAAATAAACAGTCTGTTTTTTCTGTTGGTCAACAGTAGCAATATTCTTTTTAGGAACATCGCCTGATTTCCAATCTTTAAATAATTTTTCAAGTTTTGGTTTGATCTCATTCATCGTTGTTGCACCAACAACAACTAATGTAGCGTTGTTTGGTTTAATCCACGTCTTATGGAACTTAACAAGGTCATCTCTCTTAATTGACATAACAGATTGTTCAGTTCCTGAACCGGTCAACGGATTTCCATATGCATGATCGGCACCATAAATGATCTTCGGCATAACACGAAGAGCCATTTGTACCGGTGTTACCTTTTCACGCTGAATTGCCGCAATGCGTTGTTTTTGTAATCGCTTAAAATCATCCTCTGGAAATGAAGGATTGAGAATCACATCGGTATAAATAGAAAGTGATGCATCAAGATTTGCTTTCAGCGCCGACATAGAAACAGTAGACATATCAAGATTAGAACCAGAACCTAGTGTTGCTCCCAACAATGCCAATTCTTCACTGATCTGCAATGCATCCCTTGTTTTTGTACCTTCATCCAGCACATCCATAGCAAGACTTGCCGTCCCTGCATTTGTTCCAAGATCAGAAGCATAACCGGCATCAATCATGAGATTCAGATTCACTGTCGGTACTGCGTTGCGTTCTGCAAGAATTACTTTCAGTCCATTTGAAAGAGTGGTCCGTTCTAATTTTGGAAATTTTGCTTCAGGTGAAGCTGCCATTTCCGGCATATTCTTTCTCATTGTCGAATCTGTTGGTTCATTCTTGAATTGCGGGAATGGATGGATTTCCAAAACATATTCCCCATCTGTTAACCATGTTTTTGCTGCCGTTTGAACAGTTTGAATTGTTGCATTATTCAGATTGGTCAAATAATTTTTGTAATAATCAGGAGTTCCCGCAAACACAACACCTTGTGCTAAAATGTCAGACTTTCCTCCAAATCCTCCTATGCGTTCAATACCTCGAACAAATCCGGCAATGCGTTGAGTCTTTACTCGCTGCAATTCTTTTTCCGTAGGACCTTTTTCAATAAGATTTTTCAATTCTTCATTGATAGCTTTCTCAACCACAGCTAAATCAGCACCTGGTTTTGCTGTAACATCAATGTTAAACTGACTAGCAATTTCACGAGCATCAAGATATGCAGCAACACTTGTTGCGATTTGATCATCATAAACGAGACGTTTATACAACCGCGAAGTTTTTCCTGAAGCAAGAATATCTGCGAATAACATCAACTGATGATTTTCAGGACTTGAGAATTTTGGTGTGTTCCATACTTTAAAAATTCTTGCCTGAGGAACTCTATCCTCAGCCCGTTGGCGGATCGTTCCTGTTCGCTTTGCAATCGCTTCATCATATTTTGCGACCGGAGGACCGGATGGAATGTCGCCGAAATATTTTTGCATTTTTGCTTTTGCAGTCTTTACATCTATATCACCTGCTACAACAACAACTGCATTTGCTGCACCATAATAATTTTTGAACCATTCTTTCACATCATCAAGTGATGCAGCGTTGAGATCTTCCATTGAACCGATCACCGTCCATGAATACGGATGACCTGCTGGCCATGTTGCTTTCACTGAAAGCTCTTCTGCGATTGAATACGGTTGATTATCTCCCTGACGTTTTTCATTTTGAACAACACCTCGCTGCTCATCCAATTTCGCCTGACTAATTGCACCGAGCAAATGTCCCATTCGGTCAGATTCCATCCACAAAACAATGTCAAGAGCTGATGTTGGAACATTTTGGAAATAGTTGGTCCGGTCTTCATTGGTCGTTCCATTTAGATCAGTTGCACCGATACGTTCAAGAGCCTGAAAATAATCGGTATCAAAATTTTCTGTTCCATTGAACATAAGATGCTCGAATAAATGAGCGAATCCGCTCTTTCCGAATTTTTCGTTCTTCGAACCGACATGATACCAAACGTTAACAGCAACAATCGGTGCTTTGTGATCTTCATGAACAAGCACCGTAAGACCATTATCAAGTGTGAATTTTTCGTATGGAATATTGATATCTGCCACCATACTTTTTGTTTGTGCTTCCACTTTTGAAAGCGATATGATCGCAAAAACTGCAATCAATCCAAATAGACCAAACAGTTTCATACTATCTCCTGAGTAATTAATGAATGAAAAAATAAAATTGAAATGAACGAGATATAAAACAATCATAATAATGGTGGGAATTTACAAAAAATTCGCTAAGGAGGTTATAATAAAAAATGATGCTGTAAATAATTTGCTACAATTGTTTAACTGATGAAAGATACGATAAGAATTTGATAAATTACAGTAGTAAGAGTACTATAAGAGTAATCAACGCCGGCATTGCTTGGGTAAAAAATATTTTTTTCATTGCAGTTGCCGCACCATATATTCCGGCGATTGTCACACACGATGTAAAAAATATTGCAATATTCTTAGACCACATAGGATCTTGAATGAGTAGCGACCATATTAATCCTGCTGCAAGAAACCCATTATAGAGTCCTTGATTGGCAGCAAGTGATTTCGTTTTTTCAAATAGTTCTGATGGAAATCCGGAAAAAACTTTCCTTCCAAGCGGTTTTGTCCACATGAACATTTCAAGCCAAAGAATATAGAGATGTTCGATTGCCACAAACGCAATAAAAATTTGTGCAATTATATGCATAGAACTCCTTTTTTTATGAATTTACATCCACAAATTTCTATCTAAACTGCGATACTGAATCGCTTCGCTTAAATGTTCAGTTCGAATATCAATACTTCCTGAAAGATCGGCAATAGTTCGCGAAACTTTTAAGATACGATCATACGCACGAGCCGATAACCCAAGTTTTGTCATTGCCATTTTCAGCAGTTCTTCACCTGAAGAATCAATCTTACAATATTCCCTGATCTCTTTTGACTGCATACTTGCATTGGAAAACAAATTCTTCTGTTTCGCAAATCGCTTTAATTGAATCTCTCTTGCATGAATCACACGCTCGCGGATTGAATATGATGGCTCCCCCGGTTTTTTTTGTGCGAGTTCTGCAACTTTAACAGCAGGAACCTCAATATGGATGTCGATTCTATCCATCAAAGGTCCTGAAATCTTCGCCATATACTTCTGGATCATCATCGGTGTGCAGGTACATTCATGATTCGGGTTTCCAAAATTACCGCAGGGACATGGATTCATTGCACAGACGAGCATAAAATTCGCAGGATAATCTACCGACATTTTAGAACGGCTGATCGTCACTTTCGAATCTTCCAACGGCTGGCGCATTACTTCAAGAACATTTCTGGCAAATTCCGGAAGTTCATCCAGGAATAAAACACCGTGATGAGAGAGCGATATTTCACCGGGACGGGGAATTGTTCCCCCACCGACAAGTGCAGAATCTGAAATTGTATGATGGGGCGAACGAAATGGTCTTTGTGAAACAAGTGCGGAACCGGGTGGTAGCAATCCGGAAACTGAATGGATCTTAGTCGTTTCAATGCTCTCTTCAAATGTCATGGGAGGAAGAATGCTCGGTAATCTTCGTGCGAGCATTGTCTTCCCTGAACCCGGCGGACCGATCATAATAATGTTATGTCCGCCCGCAGCTGCAACTTCCAATGCTCGTTTTACATTTTCCTGTCCTTTTACATCAGAAAAATCCTGATGATATTTTTGTTCAACAGCAAATATCTCATGAAGATTTAATTTTAAAGGAGCGATTTCAGATTTTCCTTCAAGCAAATCTAATGCTTCCGATAATGTCTCCACTCCATAAACATCAACCCCTTCCACCATTGCTGCTTCATTCGCATTTTGTTTTGGAAGAATGATTCCGTGAATTCCTTTTTTCTTCAATTCAACAGCTATCGGTAACGCACCGTGGATCGGTCGTAGAGTTCCTTCAAGTGAAAGCTCACCGAGAATGATGAAGTCTTTTAACCGTTCTTCACTCACTTGTCCACTTGAGGCAAGCATTCCGATCGCAATAGGAAGATCGTATGACGATCCTTCCTTCTTAATATCAGCTGGAGCAAGATTAATAGTAATTCGTTTATTAGGATAAGTATATGATGAGTTTTTAATGGCTGTTGCCACTCGTTCTCGCGATTCTTTTACGGCATTATCAGGAAGACCAACCATAAAAAAATTGGGAACGGTATTCTCAATATTTGTTTCGATCTCGATGAGATATGCATTAATGCCGTATGTCGCTGCAGAAAAAACTGTCGTTAACATAATTTATATCGACAAATTTTAACAATGAAATCGCGGGAAAAAAGAATACGCAGACAATATATTCAGCCAATAGTAAAGATTCAACCTGTGAAATAGACTATAGAGAAACTTTTGAAAGTGCCCCTGCTAAAACATCAGCACTTGATTGAAGTAAAGCTTTTTCTTCTTCATTCATTGATAATCCAATCTCGGCAATAATACCATTTCCGCCGACTAATCGAGGAAGAGAAAGTGCAACATTATATTTTTCAATCGTCGCACTTACGGTAAGAATTGCTCGTTGATCGCGAATGATTCGCTCAGTAATACTCGCCAAAACCGCACCAATACCATAGTAGGTTGCTCCTTTTCCTTTAATGATCTGATAAGCTGCTGTACGGATATTTTCTGATATCAAATGTTGAATGTTGTCCGTCCATAGAACCTTTGTTTCAGAACAATACTCACTGATTGGCATTCCTGCAACAGTTGCGCTGCTCCACACAACAACTTCGCTGTCGCCATGCTCACCGACAACATAGCCGTGAACATGGTGTGCATCAACGCCTGCGTGTTCGGAAACAAGAGCACGGAACCGCACAGTATCTAATGTCGTTCCTGAACCAACTACCTGACCTGGTTTGAGTCCTGCAAGTCGTTCTGTTACTGTCGTTAAAATATCAACCGGATTTGTTGCCACAAGAATGACTGCGTTGGGCTCAACTTTTGTAATATTGGGAACAATGTTTTTGAATACTTCTACATTCCTGCCGATAAGATCCAAACGATTTTCACCGGGGCGTTGATTCACTCCGGCAGTGATGATGACAACTTTAGCGCCTTTAAGATCATTATATGTTCCGGAAGAAACCAAGACGGGATGCGAAACCGGTGTTGCATGTTGAATGTCGCTCGCCTCTGCTTCAGCTTTAGCTTCATTTGAATCAATCAACACAAGTTCACGGCAAGAATTACGGAGAACCATTGCATATCCGGTGGCAGCACCAACAAAACCAGCACCAATAATCGCTACTTTCATAGACACCTCAAAGGATAAGGCAATAAAAAAAATGCGCGGTGAAAATTCATCCGCGCATGGGTTGTTGTTTCTATAACTATTTCTCAGCGATGATCACGTAAAAAGTCAAGGCGGGGTTTCATTTCTTCAACGGATTTCAACAATTTGTCTTTGCCAAAAATCGATTCCTGCTGGCTTGAGAAAGCAAGTTCATATTCGTTGCTCATGATGATCGCCTCTTCAGGACAAACCTCTTCACAGAATCCGCAGAAGATACATCGGGTCATGTTGATCTCGAATTTTTCCGGATACCGTTCTTTTGCCAATTCTGTCGATGCCGACTGTACGTCGATTGCAAGCGCAGGACAAACACGGCTGCACAAACCGCATGCAACACATCGTTCAACACCGTTCTCTTCCACCAACACCGGACGACCACGAAATGAAGAAGCATGAACAACTTTTTGCTCGGGGTATTGAATGGTAAAGCTCGGTTGAAAAATCTGTTTGCACGCAGCAAACATTCCTTTCAATATCTCAATAACATACGTTCGTTGAAAGAACGAAAGATCTTTAACGCGCACAATTTCACTTTTTTTCAGAAATTTTTCGTTGCTCATATTAATTGAACCAAGTATGTAAAGGTTTAAGAATAAATAATCCTGTAAGAGCGATGTTCAACAACGATAACGGCAGCATAACTTTCCAGCCAAGATTCATTAACTGATCATATCGGAAGCGGGGCATCGACCATCGAACAATGATAAAGAAAGTAACAATTCCAGAAAATTTTATGAAGAACGACGTCACCTGAAGCAAACTCAATGTCAACGGCGATAGATTCAATTGTTCAATGTATGGAATTTGATAACCGCCGAGATAAAAAGTGGTGATCAATGCTGCGGCTGAGAACATTGCAAGATATTCTGATAGCATGAACATACCGAATTTCATTCCGGTATATTCCGTGTGATATCCTGCGACCAATTCCGGTTCCGCTTCTGGAAGATCGAACGGAAGTCGGTTTGTTTCGGCGAACAACGCCACGAAAAATATTACAAAACCAATCGGCTGCAGAAAAATATTCCAATTCGGTAAAAATCCAAAAAGATAATATCCGCTTTGTGCTTTCACGATATCATCAAGTTGCAATGTATTGTTGATCATTACGACTGCAACTATCGACAATCCAAGGGATAGTTCATAACTGATCATTTGAGCTGAAGAACGAATTCCGCCAAGTAAAGAATATTTATTGTTCGATGCCCAACCGCTTAATGTTATTCCATATACAGCAAGCGACGATAACGCAAGGATATACAATATCCCAATATTCACATCGGCAATCTGCAATCGGATATTATGAACAACTCCATCAATCGTAATGGGAAGAACATCACCAAACGGAACAACTGCAAAAGTTGAAAAACCGATCGTCAGAGAAATAAGCGGTCCCAGCGAATGGACTATTCTGTTTGCTGCAGCGGGAACGATATTTTCTTTTAGGAATAGTTTCGGTATATCTGCGATCACTTGCAACAATCCGAATGGTCCAATTCGATTTGGTCCATGTCGATTTTGAATCCATGCACTCATTTTCCGTTCTAACATTACCCCCAAAAAAGAAACCAATGGAAGCAATACTACCAGAATGAGAAAAACAATCTTTATCAGCGATTCAACAAAAAATGAAATTTCCATAATCTCTTAAATTTAAACGGTTACAGTGGAATGTTTCAATACAGCACCTTTTTTACCGACTTTTAGATAAGACAAACCTTTGAAACTGTCGATCTTCTGACACATTTCATTGAACACGTCATCGGCATTATTGAATTTATACTTTGTCCCCATCACCCCTGCGATGCTAGCAACAATCTTCCATGAAGGACGCGAATCGCGGCGTGGCCCTTTTCCCCATTTGTCATTATGTGCTGCAAATGTATCCCAACGACTCATTTCAAAATTATCCATTGCGCGATCTTGTTCCAGCGTCGTAACAGCAGGTCTGATACGTTGAACACGGTGCTGAAAGTTTGTCATCGTTCCATTTTTTTCAACATAGGTTGAAGCGGCAAGGACCACATGAGCATATTGTGTACTCTTGCTGTGATTGGTCGCATGAAGGGCAAAAAATTCTAGATTTGATAACGCTTCTTCTACACCTGGTATAGAAGCAATATCATCTTCAAGACAGTATAGTGCTTTAATTTTTCCTGATTTTATCGCAGAAATAATTTGATCAAAATTCATCCCATTTTCCTGCGGAACAATTCCAACTGCTTCAGCACCCGATGCATTTGGAGTTTTATCAGCTCTTATCAATACATTATCGTCAATACCTTCTTGGTGACGTCCGAAATCAATATTGCGGGTACCGAGTACTTCCTTTGCAAATTTACCAAAGACATAATTGTCTTCATTCGTCGCAAATGCCGATCCAAAAACGGCGATTTCATTTTTTCCAAATGATTTTAATTCCGAGGCAACTTTAGCGATCGCTTCATCCCAGCCAACTTCAACCAACTGCCCGTCTTTTCTGATTTTCGGAGATTTGATCCTATCATTTGCATTAACATGCTTCCACGTATCCAATCGTCCGTGATCACACATCCATGCACTGTTCACATCATCGTTTGTCCGCGGATTCAATCGAAGGATTTCATTGTTGCGGACTCCGACTTCGATGTTACATCCACGTGCACATCCGTTGCAGACGGAATCTGTGAATGACATCTCCCAAACACGAGATTTGAAACGGAAATCCTTATTCGTCAATGCACCTACGGGACAGATATCGACTACATTCATTGAATAGGGATTGTCTAACGATTGACCCGGAAATGTTTCTATCGTTACACGATCTCCACGATTGACAAACTGTAATTGATGAACACCAGCAACTTCATCACAAAACCTGATACAACGCGAACATGAAATACAACGCTCTGCATCGAACATTACTCTCGGACCAATATCTACTCTTTTTTCTTTATGAACTTTATTTTCAACAAACCTGCTGAAGCCTTTGCTGTATTTGTATGCGTAATCCTGAAGTTTACATTCTCCCGCTTCGTCACAGATTGGACAATCAAGCGGGTGATTGATAAGAATGAATTCCATCACCGCTTCGCGCGCATTGATGACCCGTTCATTTTTTGTGTTAACAACCATTCCTTCAGCAACTTGAGTCATGCATGCAATTGCGAGTTTCGGCATTTTTTCGACTTCAACCAAACAGATGCGGCAGTTTCCCGAAGGAGAAAGTTTTGAGTGCCAGCAAAAATGCGGGATAGAGATTTTATTCTCTTTCGCAGCTTCAATGACTGTTTTTTTGCTGTCTACTTCGTATTGAGTTCCGTCGAGAGTGATCTTTACGTTGGGCATTATTCTAAAATAAATTAAGAATTAAATTTGATTTTTTAATAAGAGATACAATATTTTTTCTAACATAATGTATTGAAAAAAGTTCAAGAATGGAAGAGGAAAATTGTCTAAAAACAGTGAAGCCATCGCATAATACGATGGCTTCACACGGTTCTCAAATAAATTATTTATCGAAGAATTGTATCAACAGGTGTATATTTCATGTTGAAAGCTTCTGCAACACCTTTGTAGGTTACAAGACCATCAACCATATTCAATCCCATTTTCAATTCTTTACTGTTCTGGATCGCTTTTTCCCATCCTTTGTTTGCAAGTTCAACTGCGTACGGCAGCGTAGCGTTGGTCAATGCGATCGTTGATGTGAACGGAACTGCACCCGGCATATTGGCAACACAATAATGGATAACACCATCTACAACAAATGTTGGATTTTCATGGGTTGTCGGTTTACATGTTTCAATACAACCGCCTTGATCAACTGCAACGTCAACAATCACCGATCCCGGTTTCATTGTCTTCAACATTTCTTTGCGGATCAATTTTGGTGCTTTCGCCCCCGGTATTAACACGGCACCGATAACAAGGTCTGCTGTTTGAATGACTTTGCGAATGTTATATGGATTACTCATCATTGTAGTAACATTCTTCGGCATAATATCATCAAGCTGTCGTAAACGGTAGAGATTGTTATCTAGGATTGTTACCTTTGCACCAAAACCGGCAGCGATCTTTGCTGCTTGCGTTCCTACAATACCACCGCCAAGGACGATAACATTTGCAGGTTCTGTCCCGGGGACACCGCCAAGGAGAATTCCGCGTCCTCCCATGGTACGTTCTAAATATTTTGCACCTTCCTGAGGAGCCATACGACCGGCAACTTCACTCATCGGAATCAACAATGGAAGTGAACCGTCATCTTTTTGCACTGTTTCATACGCAATACAAACAGCCTGCGATTTGATCATCGCTACGGTAAGTTCTTTGCTTGCTGCAAAATGGAAATAAGTGAATACGATCTGATCGCGGCGAATTTGATTATATTCGGATTTGATCGGCTCTTTTACTTTAATGATCATATCTGCTTTATGGTATACTTCCTTAGCGTTCTTTGCAATCTTTGCTCCAGCTTCAATATATGCGGAATCTTCAAATCCGCTGCCGACTCCTGCTTTTGTTTCTACAATGACGGTGTGGCCGTATTGACGAAGTGTTTCAACGCCAACCGGTACAAGTCCGACACGATTTTCATTTGTTTTGATCTCTTTCGGAACTCCGATAATCATAATATCATCTCACTGTTAAGTTTATTGTTTAGTAATTTAGTTTCAGTTTGTTTTTATTGATTTTAATTTAGAGCTTCTTTTCCATTTGGCGAAAGAACAACCGTAGTAAAATTTTCAATATCAAATAATTGTTTTGAAACTGTAAGAACTTGTTCTGCAGTCACAGAATCGATACTGCTCACTATTGAATCAAGCGGGGTGTATTCTCCATAATATAATTCTCCATTTCCTAATCGCATCATTCTGTTTGAAGTACTTTCCAAACTCATGAGCATACTTCCCTTCAATTGAGCTTTTGCACGTTGTAGCTCCGGTTTTGTCAATGGTTTGGTTTTCATCTTTTCCAATTCGATATAGGAAAGATCCAAAGCTTTTGGAACTGATTTTTTATCGGCACCGACATAAATTCCAAATGATCCTGTATCCTTCATCAATCCAAGAAAAGAATAGACACTATACGCAAGCCCATGACGTTCACGAATTTGCTGAAATAACCGTGAACTCATCCCGTCACCAAGAATTGAATTCATTACCAATGCCGGGTACCGCATCTTATCATGAACGCTGAATGCAATCGTTCCTGTACAAAGATGTGCCTGTTGGATCGGTTTGCCGTATTCTTGAGAATTTTTCTTTAATTTTTCCGAATGAAAAGATTTAACTTTCTCAGCGCTGTTTTTTCTTTTTGTCAGATATTTTTTTGCAAGTTCTACTAAACGTTCATGTTTGAAATTTCCTGCCGCTGCAAGAATGATATTTTCATTTGCATAGAATTTTTTGGTGTAATCATAAAGATCATCGCGAGTGAAGCTCGATACATTTTCAGCAGTGCCAATGATCGGACGCGCAAATGGATGATTGCCAAACAGATGTTTCTCAAAATATTCCTGCACTAGGTCATCGGGATCATCCTCAGAACGTTTGATCTCTTCTAATACCACCGTTTTTTCTTTTTCCATTTCCTTTACCGGAAATGTTGAATGTTGTACAATGTCAGATAAAACATCGACTGCATTTTCAACATACTCATCCAACACTCTCGCATAATAGCAAGTATGCTCTTTGGTCGTAAAGGCATTCATATACCCGCCGACAGATTCTAAACTTTGTGCAATTTGCTGAAAATTTCTTTTCTCCGTTCCTTTGAACATCATATGTTCAATGAAATGAGAGATGCCATTATTTTCAGAAGATTCGTTTCGTGAGCCGGTATTGAACCAAATTCCGATTGAAGCAGATTTTACAGTGGGGATTTCTTCACTAATAATGCGAATTCCATTTGAAAGGGTCGTTTTCTTATATGATGAAATTGCTGCAGATTCCGTATGTGAAGTTTTATTTCTAATAGCGATACTCCGCTGTTAATATTCCATGAAAAGCACAAGATGAAGATAGATTATTTTTCTAAAAGTAAAAAGTTATTTCTAGGATGTTAGTTTTTCTTAATGCAGATGTATAATTATAGAAAAACTGCATAAATTGACTGCCATTCCACTATTTTAACATCGTTTCGATCTTTACCGCAACCATATCAATACCAACTAAATTCTCACTTCCTAATGGAATAATAACGTCTGCATATCGTTTACTCGGTTCAACAAATTCCAAATGCATTGGTTTAACTGTAGTGACATATTGGTTCATCACGGAATCGATTGAACGTCCCCGTTCAATGATATCGCGTTTTAACCGTCTTAATAACCGTTCATCAGCATCGGTATCAATGAAGATCTTAATGTCCATTAGATCCCGAAGTTCTTGAGATGCAAAAATAAGAATTCCTTCGATAATAATGATGTCCTTCGGTTCAAGATGTCTGGATTCTTTCATCCTGGAATGTGTAGTGAAATTATAAAGCGGTTGCTCTATTGGAATTCCTTTTCTCAATTCCTTGATATGCTCAACCAATAATGATGTTTCAAGAGAATCCGGATGATCGAAATTGATCTGATCAGGTGTTTTGCCATTGTAAGATGATAAATCACGGTAATACGAATCATGTTGAATAACAACAACATTCTGAGTGTGATGAATCCGTTCAAGAATTTTGTTCGTTACTGAAGTTTTTCCGGAACCGGTACCGCCCGCAATTCCTATAACAAGTTGTTTCATAATGTCCTTATTTTTTTCTTTTTGAATATAGAGGATGAAGGGTGTATAAGCAAGAAACATTAAGACAATCTTTATTTAAGACAATTTATTCTTTATTTGAATTCACGTTTTGGACTTCCACTCCATTTTCTTTATTTTAGCATATGATAGAATCAATTTTTTTCTGGTCACTGGTAATGTTCTGCAGTATTTACACTCTGATTCATTTTTTTCTGTGGAAAGGAATGAATAAACTTTTCCGTACCGAATTTCAACAAGTACAACAACCGATATCTGTTATCGTTGCAGCACGAAACGAAACTGCATCTATCGGTACTTTATTAGAATCATTGATCAAACAAGATTACCCTTCGGAAAAATTTGAAATTATCATAGTAAACGACCGTTCGACGGATTCGACAGCGGCTATCATTGAATCTTTTAGTAAACAACACTCAAAAATCCGATCAATATATATTGAATCGAACGACAGCGATATGCCGCATAAGAAAAATGCATTGCGGAAAGGGATTGCTCAATCCTCGTTTGACATTCTTGCATTTACTGATGCAGATTGTATCGTGCCAAAACATTGGCTCAATGAAATTTCAAAACAATATTCCTCTAATGTTGGTGTTGTGGCGGGTTATAGTCCATATATCGATAATACCGCAAATTCATTTCTAAAATATGAAGAATATAAAAATTCTTTGATTGCTGCCTCTGCCGTTGAATTGAACAATGCCTATATGTGCACAGGAAGAAATTTATCATATCGTAAATCGGTCTATCATGAAGTTGGAGGATTTGAAGAGATCAAAAATTCTATCAGCGGCGATGATGATCTTTTTTTGCAATTGGTCCAGCAGAAAACACGATGGATTATTCGTTATATGATTGCTCCGGAAAGTTATGTCCGCACCATTCCACCGGCATCATTTTCCCAATTTGTACATCAACGCACCAGACACGTTTCAGCCAGTAAATATTATCCGCTCCGGATTAAGCTCGGATATTCTTCTCTCCATGTATTTCATCTTTGTCTAATCCTTGGATTTTTTTATACACCATTTATTTCACTGATTGTATTGCTCGTTAAGTTCAACATAGATGCAATTTTTATTGCCAAAGGAGAATCGATTTTTCAAGAAAAATTCTCACTTTTTGAATTTGTCACTGACGAATCACTCTTGATTCTTTATTCATTTGGTATCGCCCCGCTTGGATTTGTGAGGACATTCGATTGGAAAGGAAGTTCCAATCGATGAAAAAATTCTTTTCAAATCCTGTCATTGCAAATACCCTGAAAATAATTATCTCCATTCTTCTTCTCGGCGGACTACTCTATTATTTAGATAGTAAAACCATTGTTGAATCATTGATAAGTGCCAATCCATTTTATTTGACAATTGGTTTAGCATTGGCAGTTGTTCAACTGATCATTCATTTTTTCCGCTGGAGGTATTTATTGCGCCTCGTCGCGAAAGAGATTTCCAACAAAGAAACATTCACTTCGTTTTTTGTAGGTTTTATGGCTGGATTTTTCACACCAGCGCAACTTGGAGAATTTGCTGGGAGAATTGCAAGTCATCCTACTGTTCAAAAATCACACATCATTGCCATTACTATCATCGATAAGCTCTATTGGTTTGCATTAACAATTATCGTCGGTGGTACGGGTTTGTCAATGTTTGTCTATACGTATTATACTGCACTCTGGAGTCCTTGGTACCGATATCTTATTACAGCGGTGTTGTCTATCCTTATTGTTATTTTTTTATATCCAGAAAAGATCAAAGAACTTTTGTTACAGCTTCCACAATCAGTTCGTCAGCATCGTTATTATGAAATGGTAGAGTTTATAGAGAATGTTTTCAAAAATAAAAATGCATGGGTGGTCTCTTCTCTGACCTTGTTGCTCTATGTTGTTATTTTGTTAGAATATTATTTTCTGGCAATGGCATTTGGAACTGTCTCATTGAATGATGCGTTGATCTGCGTTGCTTCAGTGTTATTCATTAAGGCAATCATACTTCCAATATCATTTGGCGATTTGGGTGTACGCGAAAGCACTGCTGTTTTTTTCTTTCAGACGATGGGACTTAACACTGCAATAGCATTTAATGCATCTATAATAATGTCTTTTGCTAATGTCATAGTGCCTACGGCAATCGGCGCATTACTTGTTTTACAATTAAAGAGAAAATAATGGAGAGTATTATCACCTACACTTCATATTTCCTTCTTCTTCTTCTATTAGTCTATGTAAGACAAATTTTTTCTTTTTTTCTTGGATTAAGAAATTTAACCACTGGAACAAATTCAATTCACCATACCATCACGATTATTATTCCCGCAAGGAATGAAGAGAACAATATTGGCAATTGTCTGCAATCTTTGATTCACCAACATTATCCAAAAGAAAAATTTTCAATCATTATTGTTGATGACCGTTCCACCGATAATACAGCATCTGTCGTTCGTGAAATTGCACGACGGTCAGACATCAATATTTCTCTCTTCAGTTCTGACGATACTTCCATCATCCGATCACCAAAAATCAGAGCATTGACCCATGGTATTCAACACTCTTCCGGAGAGATCATCATCACTACCGATGCAGACTGTGTTGCTCACCCCTATTGGATATCTACGATCAATTCATATTTTGAATCTCATGTCGGCATTGTTACAGGATTAACAGTGTATCAAAAGAATGAAAAGATTTCAGAACTATTTTGGGGAATTCAATTTTTAGATTTTATTTCTTATACGGCTATTGCTGCTGGCGAAATTGGATGGAATAAAGTTCTTGTGAGCAACGGAAGCAATATGGCATTCAGAATTGAAGCATTTGATGATTCCGGTGGATTTGATACTTTGACTCATATCAATACCGGAGATGATTCACTCTTGGCACAAAAAATTGTTGCAAGCGGAAAATGGAAACCCCGCTTTGCGTTTGAGGAATCGGCGACAATAGCAACACAACCTGTTTTAACCTGGAAAGAAGTTCTGCATCAGCGAATGAGATGGGTTGGACAAACAGCGTATTATCCCGCGTATATGATGTTCTTTATGATCTGTACATTTATTATGTTTATCGGATTAACGGTGACGCTTCCGTTGACAATTTTTCATTGGACCATCATTCCATGGATTGTTGCAATTGGTAAATTCGCAATTGATTATATCATCATGGATCGATTTACAAAACTTACACGGACAAACGATACGATGCATTTTTTTATTCCAACTGCGATCATTCATATTCCATTTGTATTGATTGCTACCATCGGCGGATATTTTTTTTCCTTTGAGTGGAAAGAACAAAAATTGAAGAAAGAATCAAACTAGATGTTTTTACATACCGGAATATTGCACAGAATTCTCTTTCCTTCAATGATCTGGAGAATGCCGGGGAAAAAGGTGTATCTCACCTTTGATGATGGTCCACATTCGATAACACCGGCTATTCTGGACATTCTCCAAAAATATTCCATTCAGGCAACATTTTTTATTTCTGGAAAAAATATTGCCGGAAGCGAAGGCATTGTGCAACGGATTTCCGCAGAAGGACATTCCATTGGAATTCATGGATTTAATCATTCTCGAATGTTGGCATTTTCAAAAGATAAAACGGAAAATGAAATCAAACAAACATCACACTTATTATCACAATTGATTCCACAAAAGATTCGTTTGTTTCGCCCTCCCTTTGGTTTCTTTTCTTGGAAGACAATTATTGCAGCCAGAGAATCAGGATTTTTGTTGATTATGTGGAGTTGTTTGACAGGTGATTTTTACGATTGGACGATTGAACGAATCACACACAATGCGCTGAAAGATCTTCGTCATGGTTCAATTCTAGTTTTTCATGACAATGATCTATCACAGAAGAAAATTATTTCTTTACTTGACGAAGTCATTCCAAAGATCAAAATGCTCGGTTTTGAGTTTGGAGCGATTCGATGAGAAAAAAAAGAATTTTAATCGCACCGTTGGATTGGGGGCTAGGCCATGCAACTCGGTGCATTCCAATTATTCATGAATTGATCGCTAAAAATGCAGAAGTCATTATCGCTGCCGATAAACGACCGGCAGAACTGTTAAAAAAAGAATTCCCCGAATTACAACACATTCAATTTCCCGGCTATACACTGAATTACCCGATTACTGAAAATATGGCATGGACGATGTTCCGTCAGCTTCCGACACTTTTTAAAGGAATATCAAAAGAACATAAATATTTAAAGAACATCATAAAAGACCATGCCATTGATGCAGTAATATCTGATAACCGTTGGGGAGTTTATTCCAAATCAATCCCCTCAATTTATATTGTTCACCAACTGCGGATATTGCTTTCCGAAAATATTCGTTGGGGACAAGGAGTTGTTGATTTTGAAAATAGACAACTCATTAATAATTTCAATGAAGTATGGATCCCGGATTTTGCCAATGAATTAAACCTTAGCGGCGAACTTTCTCATTCATCTCAATTACCTAAAAACTCTTTTTTTATCGGACCGCTTTCGCGTTTAGTAAAATTGGAGGGAATGAGAAAAGAATTGGATGTGCTGGTTATATTATCCGGTCCGGAACCGCAACGGACCATTTTTGAAGAGATAGTCATTTCTCAATTGAAGAATACTTCACTTCGTTCGATGATCGTAAAAGGTACACCGGAAAAGAATTTTAAAATAAAACTGTCAGAGAATATAACTATTGTCAGTTCACTCACTTCATCGGAATTATCTCAAGCAATTGCTTCATCGCATATTGTTATCTCCCGGCCTGGTTACAGCACGGTGATGGATTTGTCTTTCCTTGGTGCAAATGCTATTTTTATACCAACACCTCAACAAACAGAACAGGAATATTTGGCGAACCGGTTAAAAGAACAACGAATCTGTTATTCTGAGCTTCAAAGTGAATTCTCGCTGGAGCGGGCATTAAAACAATTCAATTCATATTCAGGATTTTCTCAATTACAAAATGATTATTCAGTTCTACAGCAACGAATCGATCATTTATTAAATTCAATTGCATAATGTTCTTATTCCCTTTTTTCTTATACGCTGAAACACATTACCGCTTCAAATATTTCTTCAGTCTGTATAAAAAGTCCGAACCCGAAATCATTGCTGATGCTCCGCATCGATTGGATCCTGATAAGCCATATCCAATCATGGTCCTCATAAAGGATGCACACCTATACCCTGTTGAATTACTTTCGGTAAAAGTGACGTTCTTCCAGAATGCAAAAAAAATATATTCCAATTCATTCGATTTTTCCCCTTCACTTTTAATTTCAACGCACTATTGGAATAAAGTCATTGAAATTCCATTCCAGGGATCACTTTCGACAATTTTTGGTTTGATCTTCGGTGATATCGAGATCGTGACAAAACAGAATGGTAAACTTCGCACAACCAGGAATAATAATCATCGATTCACATCAAAGTCACCATTAAAGTTCTATCGCTCAAAGACACATCTGCCGGTTATCAATAATTGGATCTATGGTGATGCTCATACCCATTCAACATATACTGATGATCAAGTAGAATTTGGTTCGCCAATTTCCGCTGCTCCAAAATTATGCAAAGCAATGGGACTTTCATTCTTTGGTGTCACTGACCATTCATACGATCTTGATGATAGGATCGATAATTATCTCCTGAATGATCCTGAAATTCCAAAATGGGAGAAACTTCAATTCGAGATCGATAGAGTCAACTCCCGCGAACATGACTTTGCTGTACTCCGAGGTGAAGAAGTATCATGCACAAATTCAAACAACAACAATGTCCATTTCTTATTGTTTGGAAATAGAAAATTCTTCCATGGATCCGGCGATGGCGGAGAAAAATGGTTCAAGACTAAGAGTGAATATACAATTCGAGAGATTCTTGATCGTAAAGAAAAGAATGTTGTCACATATGCTTCCCATCCCACTGAGGAAGTTCCTTTTTTACAGCGGTTATTGTTGAAACGTGATGAATGGGCGGTTTCAGACATGAATGAAAAGCAACTTAACGGGATCCAAATCTTAAACGGTGAGACAGGAGAAGCATTCACCAGAGGCATGGATATTTGGAAATGGATGTTAAAACGTGGAGAGCGAAAGTTCCTTCTTGCGGGAAATGATGCCCATGGGAATTTCAACCGGTTTGTTCAGGTAAGCATTCCGATGTTGACATTTCGTGAAAAAGAAAGTCAGATCTTTGGAAAAATGAAAACTGCCGTTTACACTCACGAAATTTCAGAATCATCAATACTTGATGCCATTGGCAAAGGTAAATCTGTGGTGACAAACGGCCCTCTTTTGACGATCGAAATTGAAACTGATTCACCAGATATAGGAAGGATCGGAGAAACTGTAATCGGAAACTCTTTTGTAGTAAAAATTCACGCTGAAACCACCGATGAATTTGGGAAATTCTTTTTGCTAAAAATATTTTATGGTGTCATCGGAAAGAATGAACAAAAATTATTTGAGGTTAAAGAATTTAATAATCTTCATTCGATTCATACGATCAGCAATTGGTATCGTTCAGAGAACTTTTCGTATATTAGAGCGGAATTATTTACAAAAAACGCACACGGAATTGACCGTGATGGATTTTGTTACACAAACCCGATCTGGATCCAGCCGAAATGAAAAAAGTTTTTCTCGTTACAATCATTTTAACATCAATCGTTTATTCAACTGAGACAGGATTCACTTTCACATCCGGTCCATTATTATTCAAACCGCTTGTTGCTAATACCTTTGAGCCTCGCGTGGGATTGATTTGGCATTCAAACAATAATCGGTTAAGACTTGATATTGGGAATTCAGTTGATTTGATTCAATACACATTTGAAGATCCAAAACGACAATTGACTTTCGGATCTGATTTTTTTACCTATACACTTTTACGCGGTGAAAAAAATTTTCATTTTCCGGTTGATGCTGTGGATTATCTCTTTGGGTTCAATGTCAATTATATTGATACGATGAGTTCTGGAATATTTTCTTCACGGTTACGATTAAGTCATATCAGCGCACATTTTGTAGACGGGCATTTTGATGGAACGATGGGTGCGTGGAAGGATGGATTAATTCCACGAGTATATAGCCGTGAATTTTTCGATCTGACTGTTGGATATACTCCCATAGAAAATTTTCGTAGTTATATCGGTGCTGTTTATCTTTGGCATGTCGATCCAACAGCATTACCGACATTGAACGGATATGTCGGAGCAGAATATCATAAGCAATTCTCTGGTGTACTAAATGGATATACTGCATATCAATTTACAGTAACAGGATTACGACCGAGACACGAATTACAGATTGGGACAAAGATCGGTAACTGGAATGGTCGAGGAACACAATTGTATTTTATCTACCATTCAGGAAACAGCATTCAAGGTGAGTATCATGACCGACTGGATGAATATTCGGGTATAGGATTTAATCTGGATTTCTAATTATGACTTTTAGAAAAATTTTACTTCACAGCAGTTTATTTGTTGCAACATTCTTTACCACAACAGTTGCGGGCGTTGCTTGGCTCAATATCGATCCCTTTGATCTTTATAATTTTTCAGCCGGTCTGCCCTATTCTATTTCAATACTTTTTATTTTAACTTGTCATGAATTCGGTCATTATTTTGCCGCAAAATATCATGGCGTAGATGCAACACTTCCCTTTTACATCCCAACTCCATCACTCCCAGGTTTTTTGAATTTTGGCACGTTTGGCGCAGTGATAAAAACACAATCAGCCGTCCCATCAAAAAAAGTAATGTTTGATATCGGTGTTGCAGGACCAATTGCCGGTTTTATTGCAACTGTAATTGTTTTGATCTATGGTTTCTCCCATCTTCCAGGAAAAGAGTTTATCCTGACGATTCATCCAGATTATTTCAAAGTTTCTGATCAAGGTTTGGGTCTTGCTTTTGGACATTCCTTACTCTATGATTTTTTAGCAATGGTAATTCCGAATGCCTCAAATGATTTTATTCCTCCAATGTCCGAAATGTATCATTATCCTTATTTATGTACAGGATGGTTTGGTTTGTTTGTCACTGCAATGAATTTGATTCCCGTCGGTCAATTAGACGGAGGTCATCTATCATATGCAATGTTTGGAGAGAAACATAAATTTGTTTCGAATATTGCATTTGGATTTATATTTTTGATTGGAGCCGTAGGGTTTCTACCCTTTATTGGAATTGAAACAACCATCGGTTGGTCTGGCTGGATTTTTTGGACGATAGTCCTATTTTTCTTTGTAAAATTGTATCATCCCCCGGTTGAAGATGAAACAGAATTGAATCCAAATAGAAAAATGATTGGATGGTTAACATTCGGAATATTATTAATTTGCTTCACACCTTCTCCATTTACCTTATGATTTTCAATTGACTCTCTGTTCATTTTTCAGTATCATTATTACAGAATTCAACAACAATATAAGAGCATTCTGCCATAGAAAAGTTCGATACTACTGATTGATAACACTTTATTAGCGAACACTTTTTTATTTCAGAATGCTTTATTCTTAACCGAGGATGAAGCCTCGGTTTTTTTTTTGATATGATGCGATCCTTAATTTCCATAATTGTTTTGCCGCTTATTATTCTTTCGGGGTGTGATCTTCCTGAGAGCAATACTGTCATTGATACACAGATCCCCCCCGCAATCTTTGAATCGAGTATTGCTCCGGCAAATATCGATTTTGGAACCATTGTAATCACAGGACCGACAGTAGATATCACAATAAATGGATACGTTTTTGCATCAGATGATAATGGATTAAATGATATTGCGTCCGTGAACTATAAAGTATTTTCTCCTGACGGAAAGCTCTTTGGATCGGGAATATTAAAGGATAATGGAGAATTACCTGATGTTAACGCATTCGACGGTAAATATAATTCATATATCAATCTAAAACTTCCAAAAGAAATTATCGGAATATATACGATTCAGTTCACGACAATGGACAAAGCTGGATTTGTCAGCAATACATTTAATCTTCCATTTAAAATCATTTTATCCTCCAACAATCCGCCAAGTATTTTCAATCTTTCTTCGCCGGATTCAGTACGCGTTCCAAATACTTCTGATAGCGTAAATATTATCAAAATAACGCTCGGAGTATCAGACCCAGAAGGAATGAATGACATTGTCAATGTGATTTTAACTTCTCTGCGCCCTGATTCAAGCACTGCCGGGACATATTTTATGTCGGACGATGGTGGAAAAACAATTCTGCCCCAATTTGGTCTTACTAGCGGTGATAGTTTAGCCAATGACGGAGCCTTTTCAATTTTGATACCAATCTTCAGTTCAACACAGCGAAATACGTATCGTGATTTTACTTTTGCGGCTCGAGATCAATCCGGTGCATTTTCAAATATCATCAGCAAAAGGATCTTTATACAATGAAAAGATTCTTTCTGTTATTGAGTTGGTTCACACTGTGCAATATACTTTTTGGTCAATCTCATATTTTATCAAAAGAATCGTATCAACTTTCGAATTCTGCAGGTGTTGTCTCTCCACAGTTAAGCAATACAATCACTGATATTGTGATCTCTAATGATACAATCTGGCTTGGTTCTGGAAAAGGATTGAGCAGATCTATTGACGGCGGAAAAAGCTGGAAAAATTATTACAATACTACCGAGTTTGGCAAGGAAGATATTTCCGCTATAGCAGTGCGAGGAAAAGATGTATGGGTTGCAACCGCACATTCAGTCGATAACGATGGACAGTCACTTCCGGAAGGAAGCGGACTTCGCTATTCTTCTGACGGCGGAACAACATGGAAGGTGATTGCTCAACCGGTTGATTCAAAAAATGTTGACACATTATTTTATAATTCAAAGAGTTTGATCAGGGCTTTAGGAATCACTACTGCAATCAATAATATCACTTACGATATTGCAATTTCTGGAAATACAGTCTGGATCTGTTCCTTTGCCGGAATGGCTCGTAAATCCACAGATAATGGAACGACCTGGCAGCGAGTAATTATCCCCCCGGATAATTTAACATCAATAAACCCAAATGATTCATTGGTGTTCGATTTATCACCTTCCGGTGGCGCACTTGGTCTTCAAAATAATTTGAATCACAGAGCTTTTTCTGTCTTAGCTGAGAATGATTCGACTATCTGGATCGGAACCGCTGGAGGAATCAATAAAACAACAAATAACGGTATTTCGTGGACAAAATTTAGCAAACAAACTCAAGTGAATCCCATTTCAGGAAATTTCGTGGTGGCTTTAGGAAAACAAAAGAAAGCTACTCAAAAAAATATTATATGGGCTGCGACGATCAGTGCTTCAGACAATACTGAAAAAAAAGGTGTAAGTTTTTCCGATGACGGCGGGTTGACATGGAAGCAGACATTGCTTGGAGAGTTTGCACATAACTTTGGCTTTAAGGATTCTATCGTTTATATCCCTACCGATAACGGTGTTTTTCGTTCACACGATTTTGGTATTTCCTGGACGCAAACGGGAACCATCTACGACAAAAATACTCGACAGCGATATACGCAATCCAAATTTTTTTCTGCCGGTTCTTCCGGAAAAACTGTTTGGCTTGGCGGAAGCGATGGTTTAGTGAGTACCATTGACAGTTTGAGCACGGATTTTGGCAGCAGTTGGACAATTTTACACGCGGCACAATCATTGCCATCAAAGAACGAAACATATGCATATCCCAATCCTTTTGCACCAGACGATGAAGTTGTGCGAATACATTATACTACCGGAAAAACTACGACAGCTTCAGTGACCCTGAGAGTTTTTGATTTCGGAATGAATCTTGTTGACACTCCAGTACAGAATGCGCTTCGCGAACCAAACCGTGATCATGATGAATTGTGGAATGGAAGAAGGCACGATGGAACATTTGTTGCAAATGGTGTTTATTTTTATCAACTCGTGATTGACAACGACGAACCACGATGGGGAAAAATCCTTGTTATACAATAAATTAATATTGTTGATATTTTCAATTTGTATCTGTACAACGTTTGCGACTGCTCAAATGGAAGGAACTGCCGGAGCATTTTCCAGAATGGGTTTTGGTGCAAGAGGTATGGGAATGGGAAATGCTATGACCGCTGTAAAATCGGGGGAGAATTCAGGGTATTATAATCCGGCAGTCGTAGCATTATTGAAACAACAGACTGTTTCGATCTCGTATGGAATGTTGACGCTGGATAGAAATCATAATACTTTCTTTTATTCACAGCCTATCGATACCAATGCAGGCATTGCCTTTGGCATTATCAATTCCGGGGTGTCAAATATTGATGGCAGAGATGGTGATGGATTCAAAACTGAAACATATTCAACATCTGAAAATCAATTTTCGCTGTCATTTGCGTTACGCATCAGAGCAATCACCATTGGCTTGACGACAAAATTATACTATTATTCGTTGTTCAAAGATTTATCGTGGACAAATGTTGGTGCAGATTTTGGCATCATTTATCCTTTGTCAAAACATCTGACACTTGCCGGAACATTTAAGGATCTAAACTCCAAATATCGTTGGGACACTTCCCCATTGTATGATCAACTTGGAAATTCGACGATTGAGAAATTTCCAACACGAAAAGCGATCGGACTTTCGTATTTATTTGATGATAATATCGGAGTTACCTCAGTGGAGTTAGAGAACAGCAGTGTAGGAACGACCATCATTCGTCTTGGCGGTGAGTATTCTCCTGTTGAAATGTTCACGATTCGCGGGGGAATTGATGGATGGAATCTTAAACATCGAGATCAAGCTCATCCATCATTTGGGTTCACAATCCGAACAGATTATACAGATTGGAAACCTTCATTAAATTATGCGTACATTCTTGAGCCATATGGTGTTTCCTCAATGCACGTAATTTCTCTTTCAATTAAGCTATGAAAAAAACTTTATTTTTTTTCTTATTCATCTCTGCTATTCCGGTATCTCTTTTTTCCCAGAACATACAAACCGGTCTTGCATTCCTGAAATTAAGTACCAACGCTCGCGCTTCCGGAATGGGTGAAACTTTTACAGCTATTCCAGATGATCATGCATCGTTTTACTATAACCCATCATCTATTAGATCATCAGATAGATCTCAATTACTGTTAAGTCACAGGAATGGATTTGCAGAGACTACTACGGAATATATTGGCGCAACAATCCCCGGAAATGATATAACCATTGCCATCGCTGCATTAACAACTTCTGTCAATGGAATTGAAGTCCGATTACAGCCGGGCGAATCTGAAAATACATTTGATGCAAAAAATGGTATGCTAGCTGTTGGTGCAGCGACTGACCTATCAGAAAATATTTCAATTGGTCTTACCGGTAAATTATTGTATGAAAAGATCTTCTTTGATGAAGCCAGCGGTTATGCATTTGACGGCGGTGTGATCTACAAATATGACGAGAATCTTTCTTTTGGATTCAGTACAACGAATCTCGGTAAGATGAGTAAATTACGTTCGGAACATTCAGTCGTGCCTGCAACAATGAGAGCAGGTACTTCTTTTCGATCTATTCTGACGCCTGAGATTTCTTTGCTCACAGCGGGTGATATTGTAAAAACAATTGATGATGATGGAATGCATCTTCAATTGGGAGTCGAAGCACTGTACAACTCGCAGATTGCTCTTCGCGCCGGTTATCAAACCGGATATGAAACAAAGAATATTTCAACCGGAATAGGAATTCTTTACAGCATCATTAGATTTGATTATGCTTTTGTTCCCAGTAATGGCACTTTTACTCCTCAACATTTATTCTCGCTTAGTTTTTTTCTTTGATATTTCTTTGTGGACAAAAAAGTAAACATATTGTTCACCGCAACATTCTCTACATCATTTATCCAAGAAGATTTAAAGATTCTCAACAACAATTTTGTTGTAACCAAAGTCATTTCCTCTGGGATTAAGACTTTTTTCAATTATATCTCAGCAATTAAAAGCAATGATTTATCCTTTTCTTGGTTTGCTTCAGTTTATTCTTCTTTTTTAATATATATCGCTAGGCAATTCGGAAAGAAATCAATACTCATCCTCGGCGGAGTTGATGTTGCCAAGATTCCGGAATTACACTACGGCATTTGGAATAGCTGGTGGAGATCACGAATCGTTGCCTATGGAATTAAACATGCTGATGTCGCTTTTGCAGTTGACGCTTCAATAAAAGATGATGCAATGAGATTGGCAGACTATCCGGGAAACAATATCATTGTTCTTCCGACTGGACATGACGGTACTTATTGGGTACCAAAAGAAAAAAAAGAAAACTTCATTCTTACTGTTGCTAACTGTGATACCTATACACGTTATAAGATTAAAGGAATTGATTTTCTCTATGATGTGGCAGCAGCATTACCGGAAGAGAAGTTCATTCTTGTTGGTATGTCAAAGAAACTACAAGAACAGTTCATCCCGCCACATAATTTAGAGATACATGAATTCAAACCCAAAAGTGAATTGTTGGATATTTATCAACGGGCAAAAATATATTTTCAACCTTCGCTGCGAGAAGCTTTTGGCAGCACAATCTGCGAAGCAATGCTCTGCAATTGCTATCCAATTGGCACAAATGTCGGCGGAATTCCAACGGTGATTGGCAATATCGGTTCGATAATTCCTTTCGGTGACAAAGAATCAGCTATAAAAGAGATTAATAAAGGATTTCAAATTCCTTTTTCTCTTCAACCTCGAGAATACATCATCTCAAATTTTTCTATTGAGAAAAGAGAACGAATCATTATCAAAACTATATCACAACTTATTCATGGTTGATCCTCTACGATTAAAAATTGGTTTAATAGGATATGATCCTTTTTGGCAAATAGTACTAGACCAAATTGGAGTTGATTGGATTTCGATAGAACCTTCTACTGCAATTACTCATACGGCATTTAGTATCATTATTGTCAACAGACAATGCTCTAAAAATGAAGAAACAATTATAAATGATTATTCACTAGCAGGTGGAATCGCTCTTTTTACAACAAAAGAAAAATCAAAAGTGCTTTCTCATTCAACGCTGAGAAAGTATGTTGCTTTTTTACTGCCTCAGAAAAAACAAGAATATTGTTTTTTTGAAGTATTCGATATTAACCAGAAAATATTCTTTTTTAAGAATCAAACTATCCTATCGACTGAACCCTATGGAAAAGGATTCGAATCATTTCTTGGTATCGACTTACAGTCGATTCTTTCTGATCGAAGACCTGCACGAAAGAGTTTTTATGCTGACAGGAATCGAAATCCTCACGAGTTAGTAGCTCGAAGTTCAAAGAACTCATTGCGGCAGATCATTCAATCATATTTAGAATATGCACATCATTTACGGAACCTCCCGTTTGTTCATAAATGGTATTTCCCCGAAGATCACAAAACAATATTTACATTCCGTATTGATTCAGATAAAGGTTCACAACAACAGATTGATGATATTTTTGAAATAAGTGAACAGTATAAGATACCAACAACATGGTTTCTTGATGTGAAGAGTCATGAGCAATGGCTCCCTTATTTTACGAAATTCAAAACACAAGAAATTGCGGTTCATTGTTATGAGCATATTGTCCATAACAATGTTGAATCAAA
Organism: uncultured Chitinophagaceae bacterium; assembly: GCA_964409765.1. Lineage (GTDB taxonomy): Bacteria > Bacteroidota > Ignavibacteria > UBA10030 > UBA8401 > UBA8401. The sequence continues at coordinate 57,997 of CAYPEM010000012.1, read as the reverse complement.
TAAGGAAAATTTTGGAAAAGCTCTATCCATACTTAAAAAGCATGGAAGTGATATACAAGGAATTGCAGCACCAACCGGAGCGTGGAATGCTTCAATTGGAGCTGCAATTAAAGAATTGAATTTTTTCTATTCATCAGAATTCGCATACGACTATGATAACTTACCTTCATATCCTTATCTGGGTTCTGATTTTTCTACTGCAGTTCAAATACCCATTCACCCCGTTTGCATTGGAACAATGATCCGTGAACACATGTCAATTGATGAAATGATTACTTACTTCAAAAATTTGATTGAAAGCCGTATTCATTTTCGTGAGCCGATCTGCTTGTATCATCATCCCGGCCATCAACGCAATGAAGTGTTTCGTGATATTTTTGAGTATATTAACAGCAAGAATATTCTAAAACTATCGTTTCGTAATTATGCTGACTGGTGGAAACGCAGAGATCAATTCACATTTGATGCTTTTGTTGATGATTCAAACATTTTTATAAAGAATGCATCACCTTCCAGTGATACTTTCTTGAGAATCTCACTTCCAAACAAAACTGAAAAAATCTGTGCGATTGACGTCAGTATTTCAAAAAATGGACCAGGATGGATCAGCATAAATCAACAAAATATACAGCCGAATGATCTTTCAAGAATCCGAAAAAAATATTTCAGACATTATTTACAAAGTGCTTTAGATTGCTGGATAAAAATAACAGAATGAAAATTACATTTGCTTGCTATGAATCTCTTTCAATGATCAATGGAGGACCAAGAGTTCAAGTTCTTCAGACAAAGACCGAGCTAGAACGCTTAGGGATTGAAGTATCCCTGCTAAATCCTTGGGAATACTTTGACAAATCTTCATCCGATCTTGTGCACCTCTTTTCAGCAAATCTTGGAACGTTTCATCTTGCGTCTACTTTTAAGAGTTTTGATATACCGTTTGTCACATCATCGATATTCTTTACTCGGCATTCACCAAAAGTCATACAAACCACACTCTTTCTCAATAACCTCTTAAAAAAATTCAAAACAGGTATCTGGACAAATTATGAATATTCCAGACAGATCTGTGAATGGTCAGAAGCAATTCTTCCCAATACAAACGATGAAGGGAAATTGGTCAGTGAAGGTTTAGGAATTCCGTCCAAAAAAGTTACAATGGTTCCCAATGGAGTTGATCCGCATTTTGAATTCGGCGATCCTTCCCTTTTCAAAAAGAAATACGGAATTGAAGATTTTATTTTGAATGTCGGTCATATCGGTCCAATGCGCAAAAATGTTCTGAACCTGATCCGTGCGTTGAAAACAATCGATCACCCTGCTGTTATTATCGGGAAAGTAACCGACAGTCCATATGCTCAACAGTGTCTTGAAGAAGCAAAACAATCAAAGAACATCATCATTATTCCGGGAACAGACAATAACTCTGAATTACTGGCATCGGCGTATGCCGCCGCGAATGTGTTTGCACTTCCATCATTGTTTGAAACTCCCGGAATTGCTGCATTAGAGGCAGCACTTGCCGGTGCAAAGATTGTGATAACTCCGTATGGCGGAACGAAAGATTATTTTAATTCAATGGCAACATACGTCGAACCATATTCTGTAGAATCTATCAGTAATGGTATCATTGCCTCTCTAAACGAAAAGAAAAATCCGGCATTACAACAACATATTAAACAGGAATTTTTGTGGAGCCGTGTTGCTGAAAAAACCCTCGCTGTATACAAATCCGTTCTCCAATGAAACCGCGTCGGATACTCATTATTCGTCCTGACCGTATCGGAGATGTCGTTTTAACTACTCCGCTAATTCGAGCTGTAAAAACATCATTCCCAAATTCATTTGTTGGAGTGATGGTCAACTCTGTTTCAGGTGTTCTCTTGCACAATAATCCACACATTGATATTCTTATTACCGATGATCCACAGGGAAAAGACTCGGGTAGATCCGGTTTTTGGAATCAAGTAAAAAAAATTCGCACATTGAATTTTGATACCGGATTAATGCCACTGCCGAGAGAACGCCATGCATGGATGATGTTCCTTGCAGGAATTAAAAAAAGAATTGGTGTCGGCGGAAAATTGTATCAGATTATTAGCGGAACAAGAACGGTCAGTAGAAACAAATATATTCCGCTTCGACATGAAGCAGATTATGTTATGGATCTTGGCAGAACAATTGGCATTCAGAATGACGATATCTCTCCCGAACTTTTTCTGACAGACCAGGAACGAGAACAGGCAAAACATATTCTTATTTCAGCAGGATTCGATCTCTCCAAACCAATCATCGGAATTAACCCAAGTTCAAATAGATCTGTTCCCAATTGGACTCCGGAACGTTATGCCGATTTAATCAAAATCCTTTCGACCGATTATCAAATATTCATCAATATCGGAATCCACAATGAAGAAATGGAGAATCATTTTTCTCACTTCAAGAATAACCACTTGGTCTATTCGGGAGATGATTTACGAGAATTGATTGCACTCTGTAGTTTTTGTTCTGTTCTTATGTCTTCCAGCACCGGAACCCAGCATATTGCGGCTGCCTTAAAAGTTCCAACTGTAACGATGTTTTGTCCTTTAACGGCATGTTCTCCAAAATTATGGGGCTCTTTAGGAAATACATCTTCAGCAATTCTCCCTCCGGAAGGATATTGTCAGGGTCGTTGCCCAGGAAATCCCAAAGTATGTACCCTCGATGAAGTTTCTACCGAAACCGTATTGAGTCAAATCAAAAGTATTATAAAATTTTGATGGCTTTTAGGAACGTAATAAGTCCATTTCCTGTTTCATGGTATACCAAAACCTAAAAGGACTTCATGAAAAAAATACTCATCGTTATATTTATACTCTCCATTGCAACAATTTCATTTTCCAAAGAACCACAATGGAAAAAATTCAACGCGGGAATCACTGAGGCAAAAAAAAGCGGAAAAAAGATTTTAGTTGATGTTTATACAGACTGGTGTGGATGGTGCAAAAAAATGGACACTACCACCTATACTGATAAAAAAGTTTTTGAATATTTAAAAAAGAATTATGTCATTATAAAATTAAATGCCGAAAGTGACGAGAAGATATCGTATGCGGGGCAATCGATCAGTCCGGCAGAATTTGCTCAGGGGATGGGGATCAGCGGTTATCCTGCCACACTATTCCTAAAAAGCAATGGAGAGCCGATCACACTGCTTCCAGGATATGCTGAGCCTGAACGATTTATACACATTCTAAGTTTTATCGGTGAGAACCATTACGAAAAGATAAAGTTTGCAGATTACTTAACTGAAAAGGGTGTAAAATAATCATATCAGACTCTGGAAAAAATCGGGACTAGAATGATAATGATTCTCGAATTTTCAAAAATTTATTAAAACACCTTTGCTCGAATTGCTGCGAGACGTTTAACTTCTGCAATGATTCTCTCAAGATCGATCATTTGAATACATTCCAGGTTATAGGGACACTGTTTTTTCCAGCATGGTGCACAAAACAATCCTTCAGGAATCAGTTTAATCCCTCGTTCGTAAAGATCAATCTCGCTCCAACAGCTTAATCCAAACCATGCAATAACATATTTCTTCAATCCAATGGCCACGTGCATTCCAAAAGAATCTCCTGTTATTATAATATCACAGATATTCTCATAACAAATTCCTCTGCGAACCCCTTCTGTTGTTGGAGTGCTTAAAACTTTATCGCCAACCCTTCTCACCAATTCTGCGTTACGTTCAGTATCTTCCGGTCCGCCAACCAGTACTAATCGCACTCCGGGAATTGAATGCATGGAATTTATCAATTTTTCATGCTGATCGATTGTCATTTTCTTATTCGGATACAAATAAGAACATCCTGTGTTAAATCCAACGATCAATTCATCGGTCACAATATGATTTTCGGATATATATCGTTCACAGAATTTTTTCTCTTCTTCGGAAAGTTCTAAGACATAATCATCTCTCAGATATTTCAGCTTCATCGATTCTTGAAGGATCTGGGTGCCGTATTTTTCATTTTTTCGGAACTTAAGTTCATCATCAAGTCCTAAAATGTAACTATATTCCGCTTCTTTGTTCAACGGAATAATCTTTCCATTCTTGTTCAATCCAAATCCAATTTTTTCTTTTGCATGTATCGTGTTTCCAAATGCACACGATCGTTTTGTTTTGTCAGTTTGGTATAGAATATCAAATTCCATTTGCTGAAGGATCATCCAATTTTCAGGCTCCCAAATATACACATCATCGAGATATGGGTTATTATCTAATAAACGGTATGCATTCTTTAATGTTATCCATGAAATATGACTATTGAGATATTTTCTTTTGATTGCAGGTAGCATAGACGTTGTTTGAACAACAGCACCCATTGCATCGAGATTAACAATAAGAATCCTCTTCCCGATCGGTTCGTGATCAACACATCCTTTATAACAAGTCGTCCCGGGAAAACATGGTTTATATCCGGTAAAGTGTTGACACTCGGGGATGATCAGTTTCCTTGTTTGTTTTTTCTTTTTCACACTTTTTTTTGTCATACTATTTTTTGATTTTTCATGATAAGTTTTTGAAAAGCATCATAGACGACTTCAACTGAGAGATCGGTCATACAGATATTGCCTATCGGACATTTCGTAAGATTGCATTCCAAACAATCTAACTGTTCATTTCTCACCCACGAATGTTGTTCTCCATAAGGTCCTTGCAAATGTGGATCTGTTGGTCCAAAGATTCCAAGTGTCGGAACGTTGAGCGAAGCAGCGATATGCATAGGTCCTGAATCATTACTGATAACATAAGTGCACCGCTGAAGCAATGCACCCATTTCCTTTAAGGTTGTTTTTGGAATGAGATAAGTTTTCGCTTTCGCATTTTTCTGAATGGCAGCAGCATCATCAAATTCACCCGGGCCCCAGAACAACACAAATTCATATCGACCGCTGGCAGATATCCTATCTATTACCTTTGCAAAAGAGTCCAATCTCCATTTTTTGGTGTACCATCCCCCGCTTGCATTAATGCCAATGATACTTTTTCCAGACAAATTATTATCAGCTAGAAACCGTTCAGCAACAATAGCATCATTCTTAGACAATGGAAACATCGGATTTTTAGAATTTATCGTCAGGTCAAAATGTCTCAGAACATCCAAATTGAAATCAACATTATGGACTTCCCCGCCGCGAGGGGTAACACAATCAGTATAAGCATAAGACCTGCCTCTAAAGCGAAATCCAATCCTAGTCGGTGCTCCGCTCCATCGTGTGAATAGTGCTGTTCTTGGATTTCCAAAAAGATCGATCACTATGTCGTATTTATTTCTTCTGATACGATTGATAATTGATAATGTATAAGTCTGATTTTTGTCGAATGGTAACACATCCCTCAGAAAATGATTTCCCCGAACAACATCCGCCGTAAAATTCTCGCAAAGAAAATCTATCGTAATGTGTGGAAATAATGATTTTAAATTCTCAATAACAGGCGTAGCAAGCAACACATCACCGATTGCACGCGGTTTGATGATCAGAAGGGTTGACGCTGTATTAAACCGTTGCAGAGAGTCCACGCAAAAATTGTTTGTTAATTTTGAAATACTTCATAAAATACCAAATAAGTCTAAGATTTCAAAAATTCCACTTATATTTTCTTTAATAAGATTCTTGACTCAAACATCGGGATTGAGTATTTTTAGGATAGAAATTCATCCTATCGATATTGCTAATCCAAATAACCTTTCACATTACAGGAGCAATACAATGAAAAAAATCCTTACCCTTCTTTTGTTGATATTAACCACTGCAGTGATGTATTCTCAAGTACATCTTGGAGCAAAATTTGTCCCGAAGAGCACTGTTTTAAAACCCGATACAGCATATTTTGGTGATATTGGACTTCGTGGTGCATGGGTTGCGCCGGATCTTGACAAAGATGGTAAACCAGAGATTATTGTGACTGATTATACCAGAACAGGTCGTGTTCATGTATTTCAATCTGCGGGAAATGATACTATTGAATGGATTTGGTCTTCACCACGATTAGACCTTATTGCAGGCCAACCGTATGGTGCAGGAGGCAGTTCCACTCCACGAACGATACGTTCCGGCGATTTAGACGGTGATGGAAAAGGTGAAATTATTTTTGGCCGTGCAGGATTAACTGGGGGCGGATTCATGATTTTTGAATGGGACGGAGTAGTCGGAAGTCACAAATTTGGTACGATACCATCTGCTGTAGTTCCTAATACTGTCCCTTATGGTTCTTCATTCGGAGCAAAAGCTGGATTACCGGTTGAAGGAGGACTTCAACTTACAGTTGAACATTTTGAAGTAGATGATGTTGACGGTGATGGAAAACAAGAACTTCTCATTCCAAAAAATCTAGCAAGTACACCAAATGATGATTTTCTTGTTATCTCTGCAAGTGGAGAATGGGATTTTGAAAACCAGGGTTTTGCAAGTTTCCAAATTGAAGGTGCAAGTAATTTAATTGCAAGTACAAGTTTTGGCGGTGGAGCTCCATATGCCATCCACCCTGCCGATCTTAATGGCGACGGAAAGAAAGAAATTGTTTGTCACAACTGGAATTTTGCAGATTATTGGGTGATCAAAGCAACCGGAGCTGATACTTATGTTATCCCGGATACTACGAATTCAACTAATGGAAAACAATATTTCTATATGACTCCGGCGTTTGACCATGTTGCACTGTTCGGTGGAATTGTTGCTGACCTCGATAAAGACAAAAATGATGAGGTTTATTTCCCTTTGTATGGCGGTGGAAGTCCTAACGATGGCGCATTATTTGTTGTAGACTATAAACCAGGCGATGATGTTCAAAAAGCAGATTCAACCCATGCAATAAAAGTATGGTCAGGTGTATCACAGACTACAACCGGTGCACCTTTTTCTAGCTTTACAGGTGTTGTAGCAGATCTTGACAGAAATGGGAAACAAGAAATTCTTGTCGGTTCATCGTATCCAAGCAATGTTGTTGCAATTGAATACAAAGGTACAGGCTCAATACGAGATTCCAACAATTATATCCGCAAAGTATACTATACCGGCGAAAGCGATAATTATGGAACGATAGTTTATTCAGATTCGCTTGGAGTAAAGAAAGATACGGCAAAAACAGCTGGATCAGGTGAAGGCTTTGTTTCTAAAATGACAAAACCTGCCGATCTCGATGGTGATGGGAAGCAGGAAATTGTTCTTCCTTATCAGGCAATTATCGACTCAGTAACATACACCTGGCGCCACTGGAGTAATGACAGTGCCAAGTTCCTTGTAGATTCAACAAAGAAACTCTCCAATCCAAAGAAATGGGGCTTCAGAATATTAGAATCTGATATCGTTGGTTCAGTAAATAATCGCGATCTTACGGTGATTACACCTAATGATTATCAATTACTGCAAAACTATCCGAATCCATTCAATCCGACAACGACAATCAGTTTTGTTCTTCCTTTGGCAAAGAAAGTAACCTTACGTGTGTATGATATGCTTGGCAAAGAAGTTGTAACTCTTGCAAACAACCAAGAATACACAAAAGGAACTCATAATCTTTCCTGGAATGGTAAAGATCAAAATGGAAAAACAGTCGCATCTGGTGCATATATTGCAAAAATGAGCGCCGGAAATGTTGAAAAGAATGTTAAGATGATGTTGTTGAAATAAATATAACATTAGATTAATTATCTAATCAATCGAAAGTCCGAAAAGTAATTCTTTTCGGACTTTTTTTATTTACTCTTGTTCAATACAAAATACGGGATATTTTATTATGTAGTTGCCAGGCGACTATGGAATATCAGACTACTCAAACCTAAAAAGAGACCAAAATAAGCGGAATATTTACTTCCTACCAGTATTTAAATCAGCACTTTCGGATTAGATCGGAACGAATTCAATATTGGTTGACGAATTTATGAAAGCAGATTAAGAAATATAAACTCTGCATTAAGGCGAGTAAAATATTCAAAATCGTACTTCGCTCCGAATGTCCCAGGGGAATTAAGTCATTCAATTAATTAGAACGAAGATAATGCAAGAAGTGATGAAGGAAGGATATTTCTTACAACAATGAATTATTGAAATTTTGCAAAAATTGTAATTACTAAAACACCATCTTCACATATTTAATTTATCAGAGTACGCTATCAAAATAAAATCCCGACGCGTCGGGATTTTACTATATCGTAAATACTTAAGCGAGAGAACAGTTTTATTGCAGCGTTGATCTCCACACACCCCCAAAATATGTGCCGGCAAATAGATTCTTATCTTTTACAGTAAATGAATAGATAAATTTATTTCCTATACCTGAGCTGGCAGATGACCAACTTTCGCCATTATTCGTAGATACAAAGATTCCATCCACCGTTCCTGCATACAATATTGAGCCGTTTGAGATCAACGAATTGATATACTTATTTGAAATTCCGGAACTTACTTTTGTCCAATGTGATCCGTTATCAGATGAACGATAAACACCATCACCATCGGTTCCTGCAAATAGAGTAGTACCAATCAGTACAAGAGAATTAACATAAGCATTCAATAATCCATTGTTCACTTGAGTCCAATTTGTTCCATTATTCGCAGAATAGAATACTCCTCCACCTTTAGTTGCTGCATAAATGTTTGAAGCATTCACTGCTATTGAATTGACAAAAAGATTTGTCAACCCATTGTTTGAAGCAGTCCAGCCAGCCCCATTGGAGGAAGAGTAAAATACCCCGCCGCCATACGTACCGGCAAATAGCGTCGTATCATTCGAAGCAAGAGAATACACAAATTTGTTTGTTAGTCCGCTATTCGAGGCTGCCCAAGTTGATCCATTATTTCCTGAAATATAGATTCCATCCAATGCTCCTGCAAAAAGATTTGCTCCTTTTGAATGAATGGCTTGGACCGAAGTTTCAGTAAGTCCTGTATTATTATGATTCCAAGTTCCACCATTATCGTTTGACACATACATTCCCACATCTGTTCCTGCAATTAAACTATTTCCACTGTATGCCAACGTTCGAACAAATGTGCCAGTGAGACCATTGTTGGACTCATTCCAAGTTGAACCATTGTTTGATGAAGTAAATATTCCGTAACCAAAACTGCCTGCATAGAGTGTTGACCCCGACGCGGCTATAGTTAGAATCCGCGAACCAATTAACCCCGTACTTATTTTAGTCCATGTAGTTGCATTATTTGAAGAAATAAACACTCCACTTCCATACGTTGATAACAATAAATTATTACCTGAAACACAAATAGACGTTGTAGAACTATCCGTCAAACCTGTTTTCATTTGAGCCCAACTGATCCCGGCATTGGTTGAAACGAATACACCGCTGCCATAGGTACTGGCAAAAAGTGTTGAATTAATTTGAGCTAAACCGTTGATTGTCAAATTGAAGATTCCTGAATCTGAGCGAACCCAATTGACACCTTTGTTCACAGATCGAAACAATCCATTCTTTGTCCCAGCTAATAGCATTGAATCAACATAGAGCAATTCATTAACAGATTTATTTGTCAGCCCCGTATCACCTTGAGTCCAAAATTCTCCTAAATTTGTCGATCGGAAAACTCCACCTTCAGTACCGCAATACAAAGTACTATCTTTGAAGAGCAGCTTGCGTACTGATCTATTTGACAGAAAAAAATTTACTTGAGTCCAACTTACTCCTCTATTGGTAGTTTTATACACACCGTCGTTCGCGCCGGCAAAGATATTCTCACCCAGTGTGGCAAAAGCTGTGAAATTTGTATTCGTAATGTTTGTGGTGGTAATTTTTGACCAGGTTACACCAGAATTAGTGGAATGAAAGATAGTATTTCCAACTGCAGTCAACACATTTGAACCATTTGCAGAAATAACGGAAACCGTACCGCCATTCGGTCCATTGGTCTGAGTCCATGAGGATAACGGAGAACTCGATGAAGTGCTTGTTGCATCTTCATTTTTTTTACATCCTACAATTGAAACCGTAAAAAGTATAGATACCAAAGTTAATATTGGTAATTGCTTCATATTTTCTCCAGAAAGAATAAGTGCTTAAGCGTAATAATTTGCTCTGTCAACGGCATTCAATATTCAATACGTAATGCTGACTGTTAAATATTGGACTTCTTTAAGTCTACCAAAATCTGCGAATGCATAATCTACTTTTACCCCATTGGTATTGGTGACCGGAAAGTTAATACCAACACCCCATGTTAGTCCCTCTTCTGAATCTTCAAGTAATATTGATTTATATCCAGCACGTGCAAAGACTATTTCATTAAAAGCTATCTCAACACCGGTATTAAGATATTCAGCATTGTCATTGGGATGAGTTGCATCTATCGCCCCTGTCACTCTGATACTTTCCATTCTCAGAACATCCATCGCAAGTCCAATTCTAAATGCCAAAGGAATATCAAATGCATCGGTTTTATATAATGATTCTACATTTTGTGGACCTTGTCCTTGTTCGCCGGTCGGGAAATTGTTAAATGAAATATTATGTCCATCCAATCTCATTTTCGATCCAAAGTTAGAAATACTCGCTCCGATTTTAAGGTCATTAAAAGTCGTCGTATAGATCGTTCCAATATCAAAGGCAAATCCTTGTGAAGACATATCCCAAATTCCTTCACGGATATACTTTGCTGTAAATCCAATCGAGAATTTATCGGTCAACGATTTTGCATAGGAAAGTCCCAACGATAAGGCAGAATATTTCCACCGGCGACCGTCACCATCGGGATTGATCTCTGTTCGAACTACTTCTTCGGGGGTATTAACTGATGTTACTGACAATCCGAGAGTTCCTAATCCATCCACCGTAAGACCTGCAGCAACAAAATTATAATCGATATCTGCAATCCATTGGACTTGATTGAACGAAGCTTCACCGGGTGTCTTCATTCGTGCCAGTGCTCCCGGATTCCAGTAGATAGAATAAATATCCCCATCCATTGCAGCAGCACTTCCACCCATTGCAATAGATCTGGCCCCGGCAGGAATTTTTAAAAATTGAGCGACAGTTGTAGCAACTTTGGTCGTTTGCCGTTCTGGTTGAGAATAACTATTCTCTCCAATCAATAGAACAACAGACAGTACCGCAAACAACCGAATAAACTTATTCATTGATAATTCTCCGTTCGTATTGAATTACTTAATGATTCCGATGCGACCGATCTTTGTACCGCCCGTAGGCGTTTCTACATGATAGATATAAACACCGTAACCGATTTTTGCACTCTCCATTGAAAGCAAATCCCAATCATAAAAATTCGTATTATCATTTTTATGAATTGTTTGGAACAATTCACCAACCAATGTATAAATGCGTATTGTGCATTCTCTTGGCAAATTTCTAAACTGTATGACTTTTGTACCGCGTCTATCCACTCTATCTGACGGTTGTTCAAATAAACTTGTCACAACAAATGGATTCGGAACGACGATGATCTTATCCAGTTCTGCATCTGCAGCTTTAGGGTCGTAGCCGATTTTCTTTGTAGTGAATATAAATCCATCATTACTGGTAAACGGTTTCTTCATCACTGCTGTAAATGAAGTCCCAATAGGAATTGTAGAATTTGAATTAGCATTTTGTTTCTTCAAGATAATTCCCATCATTGTATTGTTTGCAACTGTTCTGTATGGAACGGGAGTTAAAATGATGATCTCTTCTCCAAGATCCCATCGTCCTATTTTTGCCGGAGGAACTCCTCCATCTTTAATCAATACCTGCAATGGAATTGTATCCGTCGCATTAAATATGCGGAATGGTGCACGAATTGTTTTTGCAGTAGGATTAGCTGTTCCAAAGCTATCCGGTGGATTGATATAGTTTCCTGCAGCATTCGTATCTGCTGTTGAGATCATAAACTCGATACGAATATCCAAAGGCGCAAATTTAACAGTGCCAACGGAAGGAACGGTAACCTGAGAGGAAATTCCAATCGGTTTATAAGGCAGGAAATAACTTTGCGACGAATCAAGAGCCAACGGATCGTTTGTTACAAACGTTCGAACGCCGTCAAATACTGCGTTTTCATCCCCAGTATTCAATGAAGTACTTTGGTAAACGGGATAATAGAGATACGATATAGTATACGTCTTAGACTTTAGCAAAATGTTATTCGCTTTCGCACGAACCCTTCCTCTGTCAATATCAATAATTAACGTATCCATTGGGATTTGCGGTGAAAGTGTGTCAGGCCCGTTGAATACTTTCACTGTTGAAAGGATAATTTTTTTATTTGTAAGATTAACGAATAATGTTTCATTTCCAATAAACTGTTCTACCACCGGTGTATTCTTTTTAATACTGTAAGAAATTGATTTTACGTTGTTAACAACGATTGTATCAAATTTCAATTGATAACTACTGTTTTGAAGCAACTGTTCATTAAGCGCTTTCAAAGCCACTTTCCCAGTTGCAAAACCTTTTTCGTGTACAAGTGTCATTCCCTTTTCCAATTCGATCTTTTGACTGATAATACCTTTTGCCATATCGTTTGGAATTACACCGACTGTATTAACATCATATTTAAATTCTTGTGTAACGGCATCACGGATAATGATCGACTGCGATTCTGATGGGGGCAATCCACGTGCAACTTCACCGTGATCGAAGGACACTACAGCATAATAATATGTTTTGCCATTCGTAACAGTTGAGTCAACATATTGATGGCGAAGTCCTGAAGCATCATTCGGTTCACCCATATAATACTTTATAAACCGTCCTCGATACTCTGATGGGTGGAATCCGCCGACAAAAATATCCTTTTCCGCTTGAGTCCATACCCTGTGCCATTGTGCAGATTTTTGTGCCTTGTCATCATATAATGGTGTTCCAAGGAATGGGTTACCAAATCCATCAGTCACTGTAAAGACATCTTTAAAGGTATAATCTTCACTTCTATAGATCTTATATCCTTCAAAATCATTTTTATTGGTCAGCGGATCAATTCCATTTTCAGCTTGAGTATCCCAATACAATGTCACTCTGCCATTTCCAGGAACTGCTGTTACTTTTGGTTTTGGAGGAGGCTGGGCAAAACGATAATTTGCTTCAAGCACTAACTGCGCTGTTTCTGAATTGAGAAGAAGGTCACGAAGATCTAATCCCATTAAAAGTGCAATGGAGAATCTTTCCCGATGTCCCTGATGCATATTAAATGGACCTGATCCGTACAAGAAAATATAATCACCAATATTTTCCGGATTTGTAGTATACAACAATGCAAGTGCTGCTGTATCCATATCTGATGAGATTGATGTATACATCAAATTATCATTTTTCGGACGGTTATTTCCACCATATGCTAGTGACCAAAAGCTTTTTAGTCCGATCTGATCTGATTCACTGACATCACGAAAACCAAAATTTGGTTCAGACCCAGCCCAATTTCCATTACCATCGATCAACTGATCAGGAACACCATTCCCTTCACCAAAATCAAAATCTCCTAACACACCGTTTACTCCAACATCGTCTCGGGTAATATCCCAATCACCATCTTCATCACCGGACCATCGAGGTTTTGGCACACCATTGATTTTTACATACTTTAATGAATCACTGATCCCGGTCATCAATGGAATTCCTATACCATCGATGAACACACCTTTGTCGTTAAACGAGTCTTCATCAGTGATTCCGTCATCATCATTATCACGACCATCGGTATTATTTGTCGGACTTTCTAAAAATTTATATCCAAAATATCCGGGAGTAATTCCAGGTATATCACTCAGATTGTCAGGATCCCAAGAATACACCATATTTCGTGCACGCTGCGCTACTGTATCACTATTTATCACGATGAGTTTGTCGAATTCAGAGAGACCTATTGTTTTTGCTGGAACAAACGAAGCAGCATCATCTCCAAAATTATCAGGTCCACCTACGTGAGGATCACCAAACATTCCGAAAAAAACTTTGTTCAATGGTTTCGGGCTGGTACTTTCTGCAGTATAGACAAGAAAGATAATATCTTCCGCCAACGGATTTGCAAATTGAAATGTGCGAACTTCAAGGTTTAATCCTAAACCGCCGATTGTAGAATCATTTGGGAACGGAAAATATGAGAACTCTTTATCGGTCGCATCATCCACAACATAATAAACTTCTTCATCAGGAACAGTTTGATTTCCACCCAAGAATGAAGGAAAAACATATTCTCCTATTGCAGAATTATACCAACTTTCCGGCCATGAAGATGGTCTGAAACGGAGATCGATACCTCGCGCACCCCAGCTTGCAAGATCCTTCTGACCCGATGCAGAATATCCAGCTTTCGGCAACCAACCCCACTTGGTGGTGTTATTTGGTGCAAAATCTCCATCAGCAGTACTATTATTTGCTCCTCCAAATCCATCGATAACAAAATTGACTGAATCATTTGGTGAATCTGCTTTGGGAACTCTAACACCCACGAGCGGCCCAAATTCATATCCATAACCAAGTTTATTCCAAACAAGATCCAATACGTTTTTCGTAACATTCGGATTACTTATTGCACCGGTGTTATAGATGATCGATTTGATCTTATTCCCCTGAATAACAAGACTTTTAATTTCCGATTGAAGCCCGCTTGCCTTCATCATACGGAATTGTTCATCGCGCCATCGTTGAAATTCAATTTTCTGAGATGGTGTTAAATACTTCAGATCGACTGTGCGGAAATCGATCTTTTCCTGTGCCACCACAGTTATGGTACCAATAAGTAGTAAAGCTAGTATGAGAAATTTCTTCATAGATAAATTTTCCTTGATCATATTCTATTTAAAAAAGAACTGAAAAACCCAAACGCACTAACCGCGGTCGGTTCACATTGGTGGGATCAACATAGTAGTTAGTCACTGCCGACATCGGAATCAATCCGACATCTCCTCTATTGAGTCTTTTGTTCATTTCCGAGAACTGCGTTGGATTTGCTACCTGATCTGCATTGTACAGCGCTTTACCGCTATTGGCATAGACGGAGGTTTCATTTTCTGTATCAAATAGATTATCAATAAGCAGAAATAACGAATATCGTAGATCGCCGAGGATAAAATATTTTTCGGCCTTTAGATCGATCGACCATTGGAATGGTTTTGTGGAACTATTTTGAACAAATATTGCCTGTTGTGATGTAATGTTTGTCGGAATACTTGCAGTGTATGGTGTACCTGTTTGTAACCGAATAGTACTACCGATGTTAAAATCATCCGGCTCACTAAGACTAATAGTGGTCGTTAACGTATGGCTTCTGTCAAAACTAAGAGGAACAAGGAAAGTTTCAGCAGCTTTTCCCTCTTTTTCGCTATAGAAAAAATCATCTTCCGGTTCAGTTCTGTTCCCTTCTGCAACGGAAAATGTATAGTCAACAGAAGAGGAAAGAAGAGTACCAGGTGCTCTTCGCTGAAACAATGAAACGGTTATCCCCCGCGCATTGGAATAATCAAGGTTGGTCAACACCTGATATCGAATATCACCTTTTGATGTTATAACGGTTTGGTTGTAAATATAATCACGAACATCCTTATAGAATCCGACCACTTCCAGGCGAAGGTCTGGGGTCAATCCTTGTTGGAGTCCAATTTCATATTGTACACTACGCTGTGGTCGAACATTTGAGTTGCCAAATGAAGGTGTTGACCCCGAAACCCTAAAATTATTGTTGCTATAGAGCGATGAAAGATTTCCTAACTGATAAAAATGGCCATACGAAAAACGAATCGTTCCTTCATCGGTTATCGGATATGAAATACCTATACGCGGACTAAATGTGTGTTTTACCGTTGCCTTTTTAAGATCGGCAAATAAAAAAGTGGTGTCTCTCCGAGAGATCGCTTCACTTAAGACAGGATTGTATTGAGCAGCAGGATCAAAATATTCATACCGTACTCCTGCATTCAAGATGAAAGATTTATCAAGTTCGATCTTGTCCTGAACATACATTGATATTTGCGTTGGTTCTTTTTTATAATTCAAATATCCTGATTCTTTATTTGGTTTACGTGCTTTATATTTTTTACCATCTGCATAAATATCCTGGAAGTCATTGATTACATCGGTTGGGTCTTTAACGTTGTAAAACTCTAATGTATATGATTCGACATTGATCTCATGCTGACGAACTTCAATACCGGCTTTTACTTCATGAACTTCAAACATTTGTGCCTGAATATCTGCTTTCAAACCAAAGGCTTTTGAATTTCTAAATGATCGTGCCAGCGTTGTCCCACCGGTGAGAAAACCTACAATAGGCAAACTAGTTTGATAAAATGCAGGAAGATATCTCGGATCATTGATATCTTCATAAGTATATGACTTATCATCGGAATTACTATATGAACCTTTGAGTGTATAAAATACTGAATTACTTAATGTATGGGTCCAATCCAATGCTTGAACAATTCCATTGCTATAACTCGTAGGTCTTCCATCCGGATTAAAACGGTACGTATAATACGATGCTGATTGGCTTTTTCCATTATCCAATACAAATTCATATTTCAATTTCATTGTCGATGAAAGTCGGAAAAGTAAATTACCTTGTATGTTATATGACTGACTTGGATTTAATGGTACCAAAGCATTATCACCACTTGGAGCACCGAGCGAATCAAAATAAGGGAAATACACACCTCCCGAATTCGGAATGAGTGCATACTGTAATTGTCTGCCTAGTGGGTTAAAATAATATGGATCGGAATTTTGCATTCTTCTTGTATCATCAGTATAGAATGGAAAACCGGGAGTAGATGGATTAGGAATAGGCGTACCATCTGCAAATGTATACGGAAATTGTTTTGTTAAATCATCTCGTGTCACATAAAAATCTGTTGTATTATAAATTCTATTTCCATACAAATAACCGTTTGTCCGGTCAAAAACACCTGAAGCATAGAATGAAAGTCCTTCGACAAATGTCGGCCCACCTAACGTAGCTTCAGCACGACCATTATTCAATGGTTGATATTTATCAATATGCGGAAAGACACCAGTCCGCTTACTATAATAATCGCCAGAGAGAATTCTAAGACTGGCAGAATTTTTTGTGCCCCCTTCTTTGGTTACATAATTGACAATACCACTCAACGCATTTCCATATTCAGCACTAAAAGTACCTGTCGAAACAGTCACTTCTTGAACGGCATTGGTAGCAACACCAATTGAACTTAAGTTATTGTAAGGATCGTTCACTGATATACCATTCAATGTAAACGAGATCTCATTCGAGCGGCCTCCCCGAACATGAAGCGTTCCATCATCTGAAGTAACAACTCCTGCTTGCAATCCGATAACTTCTGAAATCGTGGTCACCGGGAGCGATTGGATATTTTCTGCTGTGATTGCTGCAACCGGATTTGTTTGATCCTGACGAACAAGCGGATTTCGTTCACCTTCAACCACAAACTCATTCAATTCAACTGCAGACTCTTTCAATTGAATGTTCAATGTTGTCGTATAATCGACATTCACTCCAATGTTATTGATTCTCATTGGCTGATATCCGACATAGCTCACCGAAACTGAATACGTTCCCGGCGGAACATTCAAAATCACATATGCACCTTCAGGATCTGTCGCAGCACCGAGTGTTGTCCCAACAATAGTGACGACGGCAGATGGAATACCCTCTTTGGATTTTGAGTCTGTAACTTTACCTGAAATTTTTCCGGTAGTGCCGGCTGTGAGAAATAAGCTTATGAGGATTAGTGATAAACCGAGGTACACAAAGCGGTAGTGTTGCATCATAAACACGATCCGTTATTAGTGAAGGTGAAAAATAAATAGCGCTTCTGAATATAGTCAAAGGTGATTTTGGTGTCAAGAAATGGCTCAGATTATCTTCTTCATTTTATTTTATCATTAATCGCAACTAGAACTTGATTCCAAATGAAAAATAATGTATTTCTTTCAGCCTGCCAAAATCCTGATAGGCGTAGTCGATCACAAAATTTGTTGGCGATGAAAGAGTGTATTGCAGACCAACACCAAGCGTTAAGCCTTGTTCAGTTCCCCGTTCAAACGAAGATTTCCATCCCCCGCGAAGTGAAATGATCTCAGCCCAGGAATATTCTACTCCGCTGTTGATATATTCGGTATTATCATTTGGATGAACTGCATCCACTGCAATCGTCAATCGATTATTTTCACTCTTCATCATATTTGTTGCAAGGCCGACACGAAAGATCAACGGAAGTTCATAGCTTCCCAATTCATATTCTGCGTTGACAATATTTTCTCCGCCGGATCCGGTTTTGATCAACACACGATTATCTCTTCCGAACAGTCTCATTTTTGATCCAAAGTTCGACATACTCGCACCGATATTCAATCCATCCAAAATATCCGCGGTGTATAATGTCCCGATATCGAAAGCTACCGTCTGTGATCTCATATTCCAAATATTTTCGCGTATATACTTAAGATTAAAACCAATTGAGAATTTATCAGTCAGATTTTTGGCATACGTAAGACCCATCATCGTTCCCCCTGCAGAGAATCGTTCCCCGGTTCCTTCCGGTCTTTCGGTTGTCGTGACTTCCATTTCTCCAACATTCATTGTCGTAAAACTCAAACCGATTGTTCCAAGATCATCAAGTAGAATTGCAATAGCTGCAGCGTCATATTTTATATCGGCGATCCAATCAATATGATTGAATGCTGCTTCAGCTGCAGATATTCGTCCTAATCCGGCCGGATTCCAATAAATAGCTGAAATGTCATTTGCGACTGCGGTAAACGCACCCCCCATTCCAATGGTTCTTGCACCTACACCGATCTTGAGAAATGACGCAGCTGTAGTTCCTGTCTTTGTGATGGCAACATTCTGCGAATACACAATGCCAACACAACACCATACTATGACATGAACAATAATATTTTTTTTCATAATCATGCTCTATTTAATAACAGCAAACTTGAGAATTTTTTCACCGATCCCTTTTGCTTCTATGTGCGCAATGTAGACACCGTATGAAATACCGAGATTATCACGATTCAACAGATCCCAATATTCTCTTCCATTGTCTATGCCCGAAGAATGTGAAAGTTCTTTTACTAATTCACCTGAAACCGTATAAATCCTTATTGAACATTCTTTAGGAAGATGTTCAAAATAAATTCTTCGGCTTCCACGCGTTGTACCGGGTAAACGATCGGTTGGTTCTATATCATTCACCGCAACATATGGATTCGGAACAACTTTGATCTGATCCATATGCGTTGAGGCTAATTGAGGGCTGAATTGAGCAGCTTTTGTCGTAAAAGTAAATTTATCCGAAGAGGTGAATGGTTTTGAAGTCAAAACATTGAGGACATCACCGGAAATATTTCTATTGGAAGCATTTCTTGGAGTAAGCAGTACTTCATACATCGTATTATTCGATGCTACTCTAAACGGTACCGGTGTACGAAGTACAATAGCTTCTCCCCAATCCCAACGATTATTATTTCGCAACGGAATAGCACCTTGCTCGCTGCAAATAGCTTCAATCGCAATCAATGATAGGGCAGAATCTTTGGTAATATTTTTTATTCTGAATGGAGCAACGATTTTCTTTTGTAATGTGGTGGAAAATAAGGTATCACCGGGATTGATATATTTTCCGGTTGCATCAGTATCATTGTTTGTGAATTGTAATTGAATATCAAGCGGTGCGATTCGTTTTGAACCGATTGATGGAGCTAAAAATTTAAAACTGATCGTTTTGTTGTCAATAATCAATCGGCTACGCACAGTATCACGGTCAAGAGATTCATTCGTTACAAAGATCTTCATACCGTCAAATACAACATTCGCTTCTTCGTTTGAGAAATATGCACTTGGGGGCTGAGGGTAAAAACGAAATGAGATTGTAAATGGACCTGAGATATTTGCCATAGCTCCAGTTGACTTCTTTTTGATAAAGCCGCGTGCAGTATCGAGCGAATAATCAATCCCTTCGGTATAGACCTGGCCGGTCGAAGTATTTGTGACTTTTAAGAAATTATCCCGAAGAATATTGAGTGTTCCGATCTTGACATTATTCGTGTCAAACATAAAAACATCCGTCGTTGTCGGTGTAACCCGCAGTATTCGATAATTCAATTTTGCCAGTTTAACATTATCTTGAATTAACGTATCGAGGAAATCAATTTCATACGTGATATTATCTTTCACGCTTAATTCATCAACAATTTCCAATGATAGATTTCCGGTGGCAGTTCCCTTAATGTGATCGATCTTGTCCATTGACACAAATTTAGGAGCAAGAAATCCATTTACTCTTGGACCAGGAGTAACACTTACCGTGTTGACATCATATACTAATTGTGAAGTAATGGGATCGATATTGATACGTTTAGTGCATTCGGTCGGCGGGTAGGTTGTGATATCCCCGTGATCGTATGACACAACTGCATAATAATATGTCTGTCCGTTGATAATATTATTTGAATCAACATATGAATGCATAAGACCGGAATTGTCCCCTAAATAATATGCAATGCCTCGTTGATCATACGGTATCACTGAAAACCCTTTATAAAAATCTTCAACGTCAGTTGAATCCCGTAAACCATTCAGGTTCACATCGATAAATTTTTCGCCTACATCATACTTTCCATTTTTCGTACTTGAAGTATCGGCTTCAAAGTATGGTTCCGGTCGCATTGCCACATCATACTTTGCAATTTTTCCGCTCTCTTGTTTTAATGGTTCATATAAAATCGGTGACCCAAATCCATCGGTGATTGTATTGATATCACTGAATTGCGGATTCGTACTTCGGTAGATAACATATCCCTCAAAATCTTTTCCTAAAATCGGATCGACACTTTGCTCGGCATTATTATCCCAGTACAGCGTCACTTTTTTATCGGAAGGTACTGCCGAAACGATTGGTTTGTCCGGAGGTCGAATGAACTGATAATTTTGATTGTAGATCACTTGAACAGTGCGCGCAGTGATCAAGAGATCATTTAAATTAGTACCCATCAACAAAGCAATGGAAAAGCGTTTGATCGAACCATCGGTATTTTTTCTCTTCAGAGAAATTTTCCCTGATCCATACATAAAGTTGATATCAGTAAGATTAGGAATCGTGTCATTGAAGCCGCCTTGAAGAATTCCCCATACTACTGGATCATCCCGAAATTTCACTGTTGTCCATGCCCAACTTTTAAACGCCGTTAACCCAATTTGATCTGATTCATCAAGATCGGTTAATTCAAAATGTGGTTCCCCGGGAAACAATGGGTCTAAGGTTCCATCGATCTTCCTCTTCCCAGAAGTTGGAATTCCATCAGATTCTCCTTCATCTTGAGTATTCGGAACTCCGTCTATACCAACATCATCATATAATGGATTCCAATCATGATCATTATCAAATCCGTCAGTTTGGCTTTCGTCAAATTTATTTACTCCAAGAGCATTGGTTAAACCATCTGCATCATTGTCTTTACCATCGTTTGCATTTCCGGGACTTTCAAGAAATTTACAGCCATTATAGTGAGTTGGAATATTTAAATACCCCTTCCCATCGGCATCCCAAAGATAAACAAGACTGCGAGAATACAATGGTACTGGGATTCCGGTTCCTTTTGTAATTGTATCGAATGGAGAAATAAAAAATCCTATATCATCCTGATTTTCTGAACCGCTTGCTCCTCCAACATCAACATCCCCGTACATTCCAAAATATGTTGAATCCAGATCTTTGTCGGAATAATTTTGTGCGGTGTAGATAAAGAAGATACAATTTTGTGCAAGTGAATTGCTCCACTGCAAAGCGCGCGCTTCCATTTTGATTCCGAGTCCGCGAATGGATGAATCACTTGCAATCGGAAAATAAGAGAACTCATTATTATTTCTGTCATCCATTCCCCACAAAACTTCAAGATCGGAGTTCGGAACGTCCTGTCGTAAATATCCAGGCCACACATATTGACCTTTAGACGGATTATACCATGCTTGAGGCCAACTGTCTGGTTTACCATCCCGAGGAGCCAGATCAGGTGCAGGATTTGATGCCATGACCGATGAACTTGGATGAACATATTCCGGCAATGGACGCCATCCAAATATTTTTTGAGAGTCAAAGGGGTTAAAATCTTTCGCCTGGGTATCATTGATCGCATCAGATGAGATCGTAATCGTATCACCTTGCGCTCCGATCACTTTGGATGCAACAAACGGAGCAAACTGATAGATATCCCCTAGTTTACGCCAAACCATATTATTGATGTTTCGAAGCAAACCATCACCTGGTGCTATTCCGCCGTAATCATAAATATTTCCAACGATCTGATTGCCATTCATTAAAAAATATTTTGCGTCGGTAAAAATATCCGCAGATTTGCTGAGCCGGGAATTTACGTCAATCTTGTATTGTTCAAATCGTGAAGGAACTACACCGTTATTCCGTTTCAAATATTGCAATCTCAACGCTTGTGACAGATGTTCGGTCTCAATATACCGCTGATCTTTTTGTTGCGAGACGGATTCGCTGCTGAGGATGGAAAATACAATCAGAAATGTTCGGAGAAAATATTTTTTCATAGTCATAAACCTGAACAGGTGATTCTAAAAATTCAATGAAACGCCTAAACGAACTTCTCGCGGCGGTGAATACGAAGTTGGATCATTATAATAATCTGCCATCGAATGAACACCGTTGATCACACCGACATTTTTATCAACCACAGCTCCTTCACCGCGCTGTGGAGCCAGAGTATAGGTTGAACGCCCCGTATCATTAAAGACATACAATTCATTCAATCGATCAAAAAGATTATAGATCTTTACAAAGATCCCAAATTCAAATGCTTCAAAACCAAATATCTTATCGGCAAATAGATCGACCGTCATTTGCATCGGCTTACGGCCGGTATTTCTTTCCAATGTTACTTGATTATCACCAACAAATGGAGTGTACGGAAGACCCGTTCCAAGTTTTGCTATAATGCCTATGTTCCAATTGTTAGGTTCACTGATAGTCACTGTACCATTGAGAGTATGTTCTTGATCCCAATCCAATGGGACAACAACTTTTTCACTTTCACGGCCTGACTGTTGATCAAGAAAGAAAGCATCGGCACTCACATCGTTTCCATCGGCAATTTGCAAAGTATAATCAAGCGTAGCAGAAATAATATCTGATGGTGACTTTCGTTTCACCAACGCAAATGTGAATCCTTTAATGTTTGCATAATCCTTATTTACGTACATACTGAAAGTTTTTGAACCGGAGATTCGAATGGTCTGAACAGCAAAAAGGTCTCTCACATCCTTAAAAAAACCGGTCACATTGAAGGCAAGATTATCGGTCAATTGCTGCTGCAAGCCTACTTCATACGTAATTGTTTGTTCCGGATTCAAGTTTGCATTACCAAATGTTGTAGCACTCGTTGTAACATCGAACTTAAAATCCGGATTTGTATAGAGTCTGCGAAGCTGAGGCATTTGATAAAAATGGCCGTACGAAAAATGGATAATCCCTCTATCGGTGATAGGATATGAAACACCAAGCCGCGGACTGATCATTGTTTTTGACGGTGCTTCAATTTTTTCACCTTCGGGATAGAAAATATCCTTTATATATTTTGCATTCGCTATGAAATAATCATATCGCAATCCGATATTGAGTACGATACTTTCAAATTCCATTTTATCCTGAACATAGCCGGAATACTGGCTCGGAAAACGAGCATAAGCATTATTCTTAAAATCATCTGGTGATGGAATTGTCGGAACCTTAAAATTTCCGGTATCACGAAGAACAGTAAAACCATGCTGGAACATTTGCGGGAACCGGGCTTCAAAACCCATTTTCATTTCGTTTCGAGTTGATAATATAGAAGATAGATCGATCTTTGCAGAATATGTTTCAGCCTTCTGGTCAAAGCGATTATTCACTGACCCGCCAAAATAGAATGTTGTACTGATCGGCCGGTTAAGATTTTCCGTAGGTTCGTAACTATAGAACCCGAGATCCCTGAATCGATATTGTTGATAGATATTTCTGCTGTATGCTGCTTTAACTCTCAGTGTAATTCCACCATTATAAACATCAGAGAATTCTAAAGAATGCAGGATATCATTCTCGAAATTATTATAAATACCGTCCGGGTTATATTTAAAATCATGAATGTATCCCTGGTATCGGGCTTCGTTGAACACGACATCATATCCAATTTTACTTGTTCCGCTTAACTTTACTGCAAATCGATTTGTAACAGTCCATGATTCACTCGAATTCATTGGAACAATTTTATTGTCTCCGCTCAATGGAATATCCCATCGATCAAAAGTAAAATCCGGCATATCAGAAGGACGGTGTTCTCTCTTTCCGAACAACCACCCATTCTCATCATTGAATCGGACAGATGAGAAAAATGATCCAACGCCGTCTGTCAATGGAATTGGACCTCCGAGAGTTCCCTCTGTTACATAATGACTTAACGGATCGAACTCTTCAATATTCATATAAATGTTAGAATGTGAACTATATCGATCACCGGTATAGACAGAAATTTGTCCGGAATATTTTTCCCCTCCCTCTTTCAAACCAGTTTCAACGACACCGCTCAATGCATTTCCATATTCGGCGTTGAAAGTTCCTTGAACGACCGATAATTCTTGAATAGCATTTGTTGCAATAGTCAAACTGTTGGAATTGGTGAAAGGATTGTTAACGGATACTCCATTGATGGTGTATGAAACCTCTTCAGCCCTACCGCCGCGAAAATGGAGGGCTCCACCGGCATCCTGTACAACGCCTGCTTGTGTTGATAAAATACCTGCGACGCTTTCCACGGGGAGGGTTTTTATCTGTCCTGCATCAACACTCGTTTGTGAGGATGTAAGATCCCGCCGTACAAGAGGTCGCTCAGCTACAACCACAACGGCATCAAGATCAACAAGTTCAGAAGAAAGTTTTTCATCGATACGCGTTGTAAAATCGACATTGACTTGCAGCTTTTGAACGATTTTTTTTCGGTAGCCAATAGCAGAAATTGCAATGGAATAAGTTCCCGGAGCAAGATTAGTGATCACAAAATTGCCGTCAACGTCACTTGCCGCACCGGTCGATGTCCCAACAATTAATACTGTAGCACCCACCAATGCTTCTCCGGATTTTTCGTCCGTAATTCTTCCTGCAATTTTTCCTGTAGTGCCGGCGCTAACAATGGATAGATGAAATGAGATAAGGGAAATGATTGTCAATAAACGAGTCGTAACAAATCGCATGCTAAGACCTTACTTTTTTAAAGAGAGTGAATAGGCAACGATGGGAAAAGAACATTTTGTAATGAGAATATAGGCAGAGTGAATAATGATGTCAAGATTTTTAATGCTTTTCACTATTGTATTATTATGCAAGGTATTGCATATTGTCTTAATAACAAAGTACATACTTGATTATCTCTTAGTTTTTTAAGTTATTCCCTAATACAGAAAGTTTTAATTGGCTCTTACTCTCACCCAATCATTAACCAAATGGAGGTCTTCGATGAAAAAAATGCTTACCGCTTTGACAGCATTCATTTTAATTTTATCATTCTCTGAAAAAGGAAGTGCGCAGGCAATACTCGATACTGCAAATTTCACGATCTCTGCAACGATCAAGCCAAGTGATTTTCCTCAATGGCCGGATAGTGTTGCCGCTTGGAGAGTATATGCTACGTATGATCTCGATAAAGACGGGAAAAAAGAATTCTTGGTGATCGTCGATCCCGCTTCCACTTCAACAGATACAAGTCAGGCCAGAATCCTTCGGTTTGAAGCAAATGGAAATAATAAATATGATCTCGTATGGCAAACTCAGATCCCTGGTCCGCGAGCAGGAGTGTATTCGTGGCCCTGCCTCACCGTGTCAGATCTTGATAAAGATGGAAATCAAGAGATCATTTATGGACATCCTATTAATGGTGCCTTAGGACCTAATCGAAATCCGGATGTTCTGTTCATTTATGAATATGATCCCGCTTTGGTAAATTTCCCGGCTGAACCAACTATGACATCAAGACTCGGATTTCCGGAAAATTATTATTATGCAATCACAAGTATAGTCGCTGACGATGTAGATAAAGATGGAGATATTGAATTGGTGTTAAGTGCACGCCGTGCTTATGGCGGAGGTTCAGGCAATGCTAGTTTACGGCCATTAATGATCTATCATTTGGTGGGTGATGTTAGTCCGGGATTCAGTTCTTTTGAAAGTGAATTCGTCGATTCGCTTGGAACATTCAATGGCGGATATTATTTCAACAATCATGTGGTTGATTTCGACGGAGATGGAAAGAAAGAAATTTGGGGATTTACTTGGGATATGTTGGCATATGCTGTCTATGAAGCAACCGGTAAGGATACGTATGTGCTTCAAGCTGATATCAACCAGGCTTCAGCTCCTGATGATTACGGCGAACAAAACAGTGTCTCTTTTTACGATGCAAATAAAGATGGAAAGTTAGAGATGTTCTATGCCGGTCAGGTCAGCACTCCAAGCGCTGTCTTTTATCTGCCAAACACAAACGATGTATCTACGCTTACAACATCAAGTACAAAAATGATAACACCTGCGTTGAATCTTAATTTCCAAGGTGCCACCATTGGTGATGTTGATGGAAACGGAGAAGTAGATTTCTTTATCGGAGACTGGGGTACAGATAGAAAAGTTTATCGGCTACGACATTTAACAGGAAAACCATTTGATGACACAACAGGATATAAACTTGATACACTATATCATGCTCCAACCGATTCAACTTACGAATTCCCGAATGTTACATTCGGTGACGATATTGATGGCGATGGAAAACGTGAGTTGATTATTGTGAATACGAATACACGAGCCGGACACCCCGAGGATCCATCGCTGATCATTCTGGAAAGCAAAGTAGTTGTGTTAAGTGTTGAACAAATTTCGACACTAGCTCCAACCAATTTTACTTTGGAACAGAATTTCCCGAATCCATTCAATCCTTCCAGTACTATTCGCTTCTCGTTAAAAACAGAAGGATATGTTGAGCTCTTTATCACAAACGCTCTGGGACAACAGGTTGGATCATTAGTAAATGGAAAAACTGCCGCAGGAACCCATGAAGTGAAGTTTAATGCTGATGGACTTTCCTCCGGGACATATTTCTACACGTTAAAATCAGGAAACTTTATTGAAACAAAGAAGATGGTTCTGTTAAAATAGTATTACAAAACCTATAACACTTATTAAAAAAACCCAAGCAATTCTGCTTGGGTTTTTTATTTATTGGCAATGTTCTAAATCCATAACATCTCATTAATCAAAATGTTTTACGGAGTTCCATACTTTTTCTAGAGAAACCTTCAATCCCCTGCAATCATAGATTGGTAATTCACTCTCATACGGCATTGCAAAACGATTGGTGTGGACTCGAATTTCCTTCACATTTTCAAATACCTGTCGATGATCATCAGCTTTTCCTCCAATGATTAAAACAACATCGGGTTCTTTTCCACCATAACCCCATGTCCAATATGCATTATGGCCTGAAATTGCTAATGGCGATCCATTTTTTTTCCCGAAGAAATTTATTGCACTAGCTTCTCCATAGTTTTGTGCATAAACCAAACATTGACTCTTTTCTTTTTCAGATATAGAATTGTACGCTTCTGTGACAGTATGAGAAAGTTCAATCCATCCGAACCGATCTGCAAAATGCTGCGGCAATGATCCCATTTTCTTCCCTTCACTATTTGTCGGTGCCAATCCTAACGTTTGAGAATAACGAATATATGTTTCAACCGGCAACAGATCGATTGCCAGAGGAAGAACTATGACTCCGGAAATGAAAATAAAAACAGTATAAAAATAACCAATCGTACGATGCCAATTCTTCTGCAGCAATTGTTCCCACAATACTGCTCCTCCTGCAAACAACACCGGTAATGCAGGATTAAAATATTCGGGCTTTGAATGAATGTTGAGAATAAGAATGAGCAGTACAACTCCGATCGAAATTCCAATGAACCGTAGTTTCTTAAAACGATGTGAAATAAATAACCACAACCCGGCAAACCAAAGAGGAAGTGCGATTGGATTACAGTTTAAAATCAATCCGGAAACGAATGTCATGATATTTTGTGAAGCATATTTAGACCCTGACGCATTCCGTGCAAACTCAATATGCGCCAAATCATTTTGCAAATTCCAAATAATATACGGCAAGAAGAGTGCGAACGATATCCCTGCTGCAACCCATGGATATGGTGTTCGCATCCATTTTCTCATCGGTGTAACAACCACAGCGACTACGATTCCAGCAGCGAGCCATCCCATACTGATCTTGATCATCAGACCAATTCCAATTAATGCACCAATGATATACCAATAGTGAGGCAGTTCAGTATCAATCAACTGAAGAAACGCTAAGAGTACTAATTGCCATAATAAAATATCAAATGCATTCATTGAGTAAATACCAAACATCCCCACTATCCCGGGTGCAAAACCAATCCCGACACAAGCTAATATTTGTGCAAATGTTCTCCCACCAAATTTTTTGACAAAATGACCTGTAAGAAATATTACTAATGCATTGGCAACAGAGGGTAACAATCGAAGTGCGAAAAGAGAATCACCAAATACTATTCGATTAAGAGATAGGATATAAATTGAAAGCGGCGGTTGATCTACATATCCAGCAGCGAGGTGATCGGTACACGTAATGTAATACAGCTCATCCCTAAAATAACCATATGATGTGAACGCATTATTGTAGAAATGTAGGAGAAGATTGATTAATGAAATGCTCAGAATAAGCGCATTGTCTTTAATAAATTTTTTCATCAAGCATATTGTTCAATCAAACATCACTAATAGAAATAATAATGAATAGCCAATTGAGGTAGAGGAAGAATCGTTCCGTCCGAAAAATATGTGAACAATCCTTGAAATGAAAAATGGACCGCATCTTGTAAAAGAAATTCACCGCCAAGCCCGGCACCA
Organism: uncultured Chitinophagaceae bacterium; assembly: GCA_964409765.1. Classification (GTDB taxonomy): domain Bacteria; phylum Bacteroidota; class Ignavibacteria; order UBA10030; family UBA8401; genus UBA8401. Next base: position 29,022 of record CAYPEM010000012.1, on the reverse strand, counting down.
AAACGAAACGGAGCAGTATATTTATTACTTCCGGAACCATTATAAACATAGCTTGATGCAGACCCAAAAAAGAACCGTGCAGAATTACTACGTGTAAGATCATGCTGGTATTCCAATCCAAACGAATAGAATGTATCAGTATTCTTCGGTTTGAATACACCTACTACCGCCTGCAAAGATGTTTTACCGGCAGTATGATATCGACTGCTAAATCCTATACCAGAAGCAGGACCGCCTGAAAATCCAAAACCATACACACTCTTTCCAAATGCATCTCCCCTTACATCTGAGACCGCAACTTGGGCTTGTGTTGTTGAGATTAATAAAAATAATAAAGTGATCTGTACAACTATTTGATTTCTTTTCATTCTCTTCCTCAAATGTTAACTATTCTGTTTTAATCCAGCCGTAGATTTCTTTGAAACTTGGTTTCTTTCCGGTCACTAAAATACCGATACGAAAAACTTTTCCTGCAATCCACATCAATCCATAGATCGTTAACGACAGAGTAACAAGTGACAATCCAATTTCCCACCACTGTGGGGTTTGAATTGAAAATCGCAACGCCATCATTGTCGGAGTCAGCAATGGGACTTGTGATAAAATTTTTACCAGTAATGAATTGGGATTAAACATCACCGGGACTGCGAAAGCGATCGGCATAACAAGAAATATTGTAATGTACCCTGTCATCTGTTGTGCTTCTTGTTCAGTGGAAACTGTCGAGCCGGCGATGATAAATATTCCTACATACATAAAATAGCCAAGAACAAAATAGACCAGAAGTAGTGCAAGGTTATCAACTGTGACAAATGGAACCGGTGTCGCAAAGTTTACGCCGATCAAGATCAATCCCCAAAATGCTACAGTTGTTAATCCTAATGCTGATAAACCGATAATTTTCCCTGACATTAATTCCTGAGATGAACAGGAAGAAACCAAAACTTCTACAATTCGATTTCCTTTTTCTTCAATAAGACTTCTGATCATCATCTGTCCTGAAGTCAGCACAAGAAACATCAACATCATGATAAAAATATATCCTGTAAAGAAAGTCTCCATAAAACCGGATTCTTTTTCATCACCTTTTTTGGAGACCTTGAAAGTTTTGATATCAATCTCAGTCATCAATTTTTTAATTGTTGGAGCATCATAACCGTTTGACTTCAATCTCTGTTCTATGATAATATCTTCTAATATCTTTGAGAAACGATTCTGGTCTCGTGCATTCCCAACATTTTCTGCGCGGTATTCTATCTTTCCCTTTTCAAAAACATCTTTTGGCAGTATGAAATATCCTTCGATCTCATTAGAAGCAATTTGAGCAGTTGCCAAAATTTTCAAATGCTCTAAATCAGAATTTTCATCAGAAATTTCAACAAGTTTATAATTCGGTGTGCCATCATTAAGTTTATGTTTCTCACCCAATCGAACATCGATCAGAGTAGTGAGTGAATGAGTTTCATCGATGATCCCAATTTTTTTTGTCTTCTCATCACCTTTATCTGCAAGTAAACTCGGAAGGACGGTAAAGATCGACATGATCAACGGAGTCATAAACAGACCGATGATGAATGCCTTTGTCCGGACCTTTTCGATGAATTCCCATTTTGCGACAGCAATTATTTTACTCATTGACTGCCTCCTGTCGAAGCTGCTTCTTCAACTTCTGTAGTTTAAGGAATGAAGCAATCGCAGCAAATGCACCGATTCCAGCTACCATCCCTGAATCCTTACCACTAATCAACATAATCAATCCTATTATGGTAACTAACAATCCAATCAATAACGAAATTTGTTGCTTCTTTATTTCAGGATTTTTGATTGTAGGGATAGGGGTCTTTTGCTTTTGATTCATTTCAATTTTTTCTCTTTCAACTTCCTCAACAGAAGTTCCAACAACCTCTAAAAAAATTGAATTTAAGGATGGTTCAACGAATTCAAATTTACGCAGCTCGATCTTCGGAAGAATAGCAGAGAGGATCTCTTTTGCAGATATTTCGCCGTTTAACGATAACTCAGCATAGTTCTCATAAACAGTTGCTTTTTTAACGAAAGGAAGTGAAGAAAGGAATTTCCCATCTCCATCGTATTCAAGGTGAAGTGAATTCGTTCCGAATCGTTGTTTTGCTTGTTTCACTGTACCTTCTAAAACAATTTTACCACGATTGATCAGACATAATTCGTCGCATAATTTTTCAGCAGATTCCATTTGGTGCGTAGAAAAAATGATCGCTTTCCCTTGTTGTTTCAGTTCGTTAAAAATATCTTTCATCACAATTTGATTTACCGGGTCGAGTCCGGAGAACGGTTCATCAAGAATCACAAGATCAGGATTATGAAGAATGGTCGTGATGAATTGTGCTTTCTGTTGATTCCCTTTTGAAAGTTCCTCTACCTTACGCTTTGCATATGCTTGAAGATTGAACCGTTCCAGCCATTCCATCCCCTTCTTTTTTGCTTCACCGGAAGAAATACCTCGAAGAGTCGAAAAATAAATGATCGTATCAAGCAATCCATTCTTTTTATACAGACCCCGTTCTTCAGGCAAATATCCGATTTGATTCCGTATTGAATCCGTAAACGGTTGTCCATTATAGGTAATCGTACCTGAATCCGGTTTGATGATATTTAACAACATTCGAATCGTCGTACTTTTCCCGGCACCGTTCGGACCGATCAATCCAAAAATGGAACCTCGCTTCACTTCAAGTGAAACATTGTCAACCGCAAGAACTGTTGCAAACTGTTTTCGTAAATGTTCTGCTTTTAGCATAGTGATAATAGTTGAGGTATACGACGTCGAATAATTGAGAAGTGTAATGCTGGATCAGTTGAGATTTGAAACTCCACTACTCACACATTCAACTACTTATTTGCTTTTCAAGATTTTCTCGATCTGTTTATAATGATTAAGATCATGTCCCGCTTCCAGGTTCCTGATATGTGCGAGAGTTTCTTTTCCCCGTTCCTGATGCATTCCGTAATTTTCAAATTTTTCTTTGGGCAGGTTCGCAAGAAACTGTAGATTCGCTTTTCGTAGAACAGAATACAAATGGAGCATTTCATCAATATCTAATTTGTGATATCGAGAATTCTGAGCCCAATCATCTTGTTCAAATGATTGGATCACCACACCGTTTTTTTCAGCAACAGAACGATACCTCCATCCCAACACTAATTCTGTCTCAGCAAGATGGGCAACAATCTCCGCAACAGACCACCGCTCCGGTGAAGGTTTCTTTAATAGCACTTTTTTCTTTACACCTTTGATCAATTTCTTGATCTTTTTCGGTGTAGTTTCAAGTACTTTTAATACATTCTTTCCTTCAACATTGCTTAAAATTCTTATCGTGTACTGCTGAGAAGTTTCTTGCATATTTTCCTCTCCAAATAAATTTATGGTGTCAGACGATAAATCATTCTCGGGAATGGAATTGTTTCACGTATATGTTCAAGACCGCATATCCAGGAGACCGTTCGTTCAATTCCCATTCCGAATCCCGAATGAGGGACAGAACCAAAACGGCGCAGATCCAAATACCAATCAAATGCTTCCTGCGGGAGATTGTGCTCTTTCAATCGCTCAAGAAGAACATCATAATCATCTTCACGCTGACTTCCTCCGATGATTTCTCCATATCCTTCAGGTGCAAGCACATCAACAGCAAGTGCAAGTTTATCATTGTTCGGATCACGTTTCATATAGAAGGCTTTGATAGCCGACGGATACCGGTGGACCATCACGGGACGATCAAACTGCTGAGAAATAATTGTCTCATCCGGAGCCCCGAGATCATTGCCCCATTCAAACTCAACTCCATTTTTGTGAAGAATCTCAACCGCTTGATCATACGAAATTCTTGGCAGCGGACGTTTTACGGCTTCCAACACTTTAACATTTCGTTCAAGTGCAGTCAGTTCCGGCATACGATTTTTAAGAACGCTTGTTACAATATGCTCTAAAAATTCTTCCGCAAGATCCATATTATCATTCAGATCGTTGAATGCAACTTCCGGCTCCACCATCCAGAATTCCGTAAGGTGGCGTCGCGTTTTAGATTTTTCAGCTCTGAATGTCGGACCGAAGACATATACTTTTCCAAGCGCCATCGCGCCGGCTTCGCCGTATAATTGGCCTGATTGTGTTAAATATGCTTTGCCGAGATCGAAATATTCTGTTTCGAATAATGTGGATGTCCCTTCACACGCAGCAGGTGTAAAGATCGGCGCATCAAGAAGTGTGAATCCTCTTCCATCAAAAAATTCTCTGATCGAACGAATGATTTCATGTCGAATACGCATGATTGCATGCTGACGCGATGATCGCAGCCAAAGATGGCGACGATCTGCAAGGAATTCTATCCCATGTTCTTTAGGTGTGATGGGATATTCTTTTGCAATGGAAATAATTTCAACATTTGTCACATCCATCTCATATCCGCCTGGTGCACGCTGCTCTGCACGGATCGTTCCGGACATTCTAAATGATGATTCCTGAGTCAATTCACCTGCACGATTGAACAGTTCTTCTCCAACGACAGATTTCACAACCACACCTTGACAAATTCCTGTGCCGTCACGAAGAAGTAAAAATTTAATTTTACCGCTTGAGCGGAGATTGTATAGCCATCCTTGCAGCGTAACACTTTCACCGACATGTTTTGACAGATCTTCGATATATACTTTAGTTGCCATGATTATTCCTTTTAGGTTGCAATAAATAAGTGTTCTTCACATCAGAAGTAAATTGCACATACAATGTGAAAATATACAAAAACCTTACTCGTACTACAAAATTAAAAATCCCGCAAATGCGGGATTTTTAATTTATAAAAAACTGAGCGTTATTTAATAAACATCAACTTTAGTGAATATTTTCCTATTTGAGTTTGCAGAATAACGATATACATCCCTGTCGCGACTGATTTACCATTTTCATCCTTTGCATTCCAAGTAAGATTGATAAATTCTTTATCGGAAAGTTTTGACGTATCAAATCGTTTTACCAGTTGTCCAAGAGTGTTATAAATACTAAGTGTAGAACTAACGGCATCAGTCTGCTCCGGTAAGCGAATTTTTAATATTGTTGATGGATTGAATGGATTCGGATATGCTTGCAATACTTCATATGATTTTGGAACAGTAGTTTCTTTATTGATAAGATTAATAACTGTACCGGGATTTGTAGAAACACAAGTGTCACAAAGTTTTTGTCCCGGTTCTAAGGCAAGAAATGCCGTGTATTGGCATAACACACGATAGGTAGTACTAAATTCAGACATTTGTTGTTTTTGTATATCGGTTAAACTGTATTGAGGAAATGTATTGATGATATAACTAGCCCATATCGAATACAAACTACTATCCTGATATTTAATATTTGAATCTGCAACAAGAACTTTATTATAGTACAATTGTCCACCATATTTTCCTGTGACTTCAACCGACATCGGAAAACTACCGTTAAATCTTCCTGCTTGCATAATTGTTGTTGTCAAAGGGTAATTAAGAACATTTGTAATATTTGCTTGTTTCATATATGTAAAACCATTTGCAAGCGATACATTCATATCAAAAAAATCTAAACTTCCGCGAAAATTTATAAATATTTCATCAATATACGATTGATTATAAAAAGGATTATAGGAAAATCTGTATAATCCTTTTGTCATTGCAGCTAATGTTGTATAGAGATATCCATTTCCTGCAAAATTTGAATTGCCAACTCGATAATATTGTACCCTTCTATTATAGTCAATAATATTAATTTGAGTTGTTGGAGGAAGAATTTTAGTTAATGAATCAATAAATTTATTCGATAATGAAACGTTTCCACTATATGCTTCAGATGAAGTAATAAGAAATATTTGTCCATCTTTTCCATTCTTATTAATAAAATCTGCTGCACTAAAAAGTAATGAAGATAGGTTTATTGAATCCATTGAATAAACTTCTTCAGTTAACTTATTAATTAGTGAATCAATAACCTTTGATGTAGGCACGCTCCATTTTTGACTGTATAAAAAAGGAAGTGTCTCTTTAATGAATGTAACATTGAAGGAATCTGACTGTGTGAGGTTCGATTGAATGGTATTTTTAAGATCCTCCAAAAGTTGTAATTTCGAGTATTTACTTTCGGTATTGTAGTATTGATTATAATACATTCGAACCGAATCAAAATCTATAACGAAAAGAATTTTCTTATTTGTGTTTAGATTCAATGCTTTGCTAGGTTTTACTGACAAATGATATACACCCTCAGCACCTTTTTGGTATTTGGAAACAATCAGTGCATCATTAGCTTTTTGATTATTTAGAACTAAAGTTAATGTACTCGCCGTTTGTATTTTGTTCGAAGGAATTTCTGTCTTGTATACTTTGCCATAATTTGTATCAACAATAATTGAAAATACAATTGACGTATCTTCTTTGATAAAAGGATTCATCAAAGAATCATATTTTACATAAACAGGAAATTTTGGAAGAGGAACTCGAGACGCTTTTAAAAACCAAATAGGCAAGAGAAGTGAATTATCATAATTATTTACAAATGGAAGGAAATAAGTAATTTTTATTCTTCGAACCCCATCTGCTCTCATTGGATAAACTCCAAGTTTATATTGATCTTTATACAACATTTCCAAAAGTGCAGGATCACGCCGTCTTTTTACAATGTTATCATATGTTGCCCTCGCTTTGGCTCTATCAGCTAATAATGCTACAGAAGTATCAACTCCAATCCACAGCCATAGATCAGTAATAAAACTGCCTGTCCCCAAAGAAAAATTCATTTGTACTTCAACACTATCATCTGGCTGAAACGCTGATATCCCATCGGCTGAAAAAGTTAGATATAAATCATTCTTCGTGTATGTTGCAAAAGGTTCAATTACTAGTGAGGCTTCTTTAATCGTACCTTGTCCTGAAGTTAATTTTTGCGGATGTTGAATGTATAAATTTGACCATTGAGCAAATGCTATAAAATAGCTTTGTAAAATTATAAAACTAACTAAATATATTTTTTTCATATTACCTCCATAAAGCTTTGAGAGGGTCAACTCATTGCAAGCATCCTCTCAATTGGTTTGCGTGCACGTGTAAGTAGATCAGAACTCATTTCAATCTGCGGATTCATATTTTTCATACAGAGATACAATTTTTCAAGAGTGTTCCGCTTCATGTGCGGGCATTCATTGCAGGCACAGTTCTCTTCCGGTGGTAAAGGCAGGAATGTTTTACCGGTGGTGCTCTTTTCCATTTGATGAACAATACCGAATTCCGTTCCCACAATAAACTTATTGTGCGTTGAAGTTTGTACATACTTCAGCAACGCACTCGTTGAACCGATGAATTTTGCCCTTGCTAAAATATGATCTTCACATTCCGGATGTGCGATCAATTCTGCATCGGGATGTTCCAACTGTAATCCGATCAATTTTCGTTCACTGAATGTTTCGTGAACGATACAACTGCCGTTCCACAACAGCATATTGCGACCGGTCTTCTTATTGATGTAGGCACCAAGATTTTTATCCGGCGAGAAAAGGATGGGTTGATCTTTTGGGAGTTGGTTGACAATCTTTTCTGCGTTACTGGATGTGCAGATAATATCGCTGAGTGCTTTTACTTCAGCGCTGCAATTGATATACGTTATAGCCAGATGATTCGGATGTTCTTCACGAAATTTTTTAAAGGCTGCCGGAGGACAACCATCGGACAGCGAACAGCCTGCAAGAAGATCCGGTAGTAAAACAGGTTTGTGAGGATTTAAAATCTTTGCGGTCTCTGCCATAAAATGAACTCCGCAGAATACGATCACATCTGCAGTGGTAGAAGCAGCTTTCCGTGACAGTTCTAGACTATCCCCGACAAAATCAGCAAGATCTTGGATCTCCGATTCTTGATAATAATGGGCCAGGATAACGGCGTTCAGATTTTTTTTTAATGAGAGGATTTCGTTTTCGAGTTCTTGTGGTGTCATAATATTGAAACGTACTGACATTTTACTCGAATAACAACCCTCTAAAAATGTCCCGATTTTATTCTATCGATCTGAACTTTTATTGCATCAATCGCCTGATCAACTGTTATGGATGTGATCTTTTTGTCCTCAGCTCGCACAGCAATATGCCTTTCATGAGGCGGTTTCCAAGCTGCAGGATCGTTTAAACTATGGAATGAAACAGTTGGAACGCGCATTGCCGAAGCAATATGAAGTGTTCCGGTATCATTACAGATGAAGACATTCATTTTTTTAATGAATGCTGCGGTTACACGCAACGGCATCACCGGAGCTGATAATACTTTGCTCTTCATCATTCTCTGTAATTCCTGTCGTAATTTTATTTCATTCGGACCGACAATCAACACCACTTCATATTCATCATGCGATTTAATCCAATCGATCACCTTAGCAAGTTTAGCCAGTGGAAATCTTCGAGAAATATCAAGTGTTCCAAAATGTACTCCAAACGTTATGCTGCTTACGATCTTCATCTCATGATGGATTTTTTCCGCTTCGTTTTGTTCGTCATTATCTAATGAAAGATCATATTCAAACCCATCTGCAGGAACACCGAATGATTTTACAATATCCAAATTGTGTTCAATCTCTAATTGAAGTTTTGACGTTCTGGGAGACAGAACATTATATATATTTTCAGGCAAATCAGGAATGAGTTTTAAGTGATTGGGACCAATAATATATTTCGATCTTCCGAGCAGCGCGATCAGATCGGATGAGAAAGAACGTGAAACAGTATTGAGCATAATTGCAATATCGAATCCACCGTCTCGCCGTAATTGGTCAAGAAATGAACGAAGAACCTGGAAATTCCATTTTTTTAATTTTTCGTGGAAGACAATGATTTCATCAATATTCGGATTATCCCACATCATCGGAGCAGTATAATCACGCACGACGACTGCAATATAGGCATTGGGATATCGTTTTCGTACCGCCCGAATTGTCGGCGTTGAGATCAAGAGATCGCCAAGCTGATCATGTTGTCGCACGATGAGAATTCTTTTGAATCGATTGATGGGAAGTTCTCGCGGCGGGGTTTTTCTGTCTGATCTAAGTATTCCTATTACTTGCAGCAAAAATCTTTTAAGGAAGAGTTCGATTTGCTTCATGGCTTATCCTTAACCTCTTCGTAAGGAATATCCTCCACTACCTTTCCGTTCCTTGTCCGCGGTTGTTGTTTGGAATTCATAACATCTTTATTTGGTGTAAGAGCTAACCGTATCGATCGGATGATTTGTCCGACTATTTTTGCACCGATAAAAAAAACGATCATCCATGCAAGAAATCGAAGCATCATCCCTTCCCTCGCGTTTTTGGATTATAATATTCCACCGGCGCTTTATCGGTCCTGAGTATCTGTTCAAGAAGATCCTCAAAATCTCCCGGTTCGTTCACAAAATCGATCTCGGTAGAGTTGATGATCAGCAGCGGGGCACTTTTGTAGCGGAAGAAAAAATAATTATATGCTTCATTCAAGTCCTTGATGTATTCTTCCGACATATTTTCTTCAAAACTGCGGCCACGTTTTTTGATGTTGCCCATTAACCGTTCAGTGCTTGACTGCAGGTAGACAACAAGATCAGGAGTAGGAATATTCTTTTCGATCGTAGAGATGAGCGTTTCATAGAGTTTTAGCTCATCATCCTGAAGCGTCAGATATGCAAATATTTTATCTTTATCAAAGATATAATCCGAAACTAAATAGTTATAGAACAGATCTCCTTGAAATAATTCCTGTTGCTGTCGATAACGGCTCAACAAAAAGAAAATCTGCGTTTGGAACGCATAATGTTCCTGGTCTTCATAGAATTTTGTCAAGAACGGATTCTCTTCAAATTTTTCCAAAACAAGTTTTGCTTGAAGTCGTTCCGTGATCATCTTCGCAAGTGTTGTTTTTCCTGCGCCGATCACTCCTTCGATGGCAATATATCGTATGTCAGACGGTCGGGTTTGTAATTGAATCATTGATCAATGCGAAAAGTTGAGTAGTGTAAGTTTCAGAAAATGTTACCCCGTGACTATCGGTCGTTTCATTATGCAATTCTTCAATCGTTTTGTGTTCCACCGGATGAACTTTATTGGGTGCGATCTCCGACAAAGGCTGAAGAACAAATTTTCGTTGAACGATCTCACCATGCGGAATTCGAAGCTCATCAGTATTGATGACCAAAGAATCAAACAATAAAAGATCGATATCAATCTCTCGGGGCCCCCACCGTTCGGATTCTGTCCGTCCGATCTCTTTTTCAAGCCATTTCATCTTCTGATGGAACTCTTGATGTGTTAGATCGGTGTGCACCGAAACTGCAAGATTCAAAAATTCATTTTGTTTTACCTCTCCGACCGGCTCCGTTTGATAGACTTGAGAGACAGAATCAACAACTGTTCCTTCAAAATCCGCTATCCCACGGATTGCAGCAGCAAGAAATTCGACTCTGTCGCCGACATTAGAACCTAACCCCAGATAGACAGAATGCTTCATGCGATTTTATCGTTCAGTTTCAATCTGAACTTCAATGGTATCCACTACACCATGTACGGGTGCTCCCGGTTTTCGGACACGGACAATTGTTTTTTGTACTTGCTCAAAATGTTCAAGAATTCCGATACTGATGGAATGGGCCAATGCTTCGATCAGATTATATTTTTTTTCCGTAACAACCTTTTTCATCAATGAATAAACTTTTTCATAATTCACTGTTTCAATAAGGTTGTCTGTCTCTTTCGCTTTTTTCAAATTGCAATGAAGCTCCACATCAATTTCAAACTTTCCGCCAAGATTCTTCTCGTCGGTCAACGCACCATGATAGGCGTAGAATACTGCGTTATGTAATTTGATGATATCGAGTGATTTCATGCTGTAAGAATATATTGAAGGGTTAAGCGATAATCAATTCTTGATTTTGCGATATGGATAGTCAACACTTCTACTTTTCCCCTGTACTATACCTTCTATTCTTGCTATCATTGAATCAGCTGATATCCAATGATAGATAATTCGTTGAGGAAAATCATGATGAAGATTCTCAAAAATAACCATATCGCTTTCATGTTTTATCATTTTAAATGATGCTTCCGGCTGTGAAGAAGGTTTTGCTCGATAATAAATGCTGCCGGATGAATCTTGTTCAATTCTCACAAACTCATATTCTCTTATCATACCACCCTTCACTGTTCGGCTGATTCCCAGAAGAATATTACCGGAAGGAGGAAGCCAGAATTCTTCAGTTTTGCGATCTCCTTTAACCATCTCCCAATAACCGCTGAACATTCCCATATCCGAAATTTTTGATTGTTCTTGGGCCAAAACACAGAAGCAAGGAAGAAGCAAAAGAGTTGAGATTTTCATCGTAAAACCTCGATTGACTTATCTATTCTTCTTAATACGGTTTCTTTTCCCAACACTTCAGCCATATGAAATAATGACGGTCCATTGGCCACTCCTGATAACGCTAATCGCAATGGATGAATCAACTTCCCTGCACCGACTTTAAATTCTTCAGCGGTTGTTCTTAACGCCGTTTCGATAGAGACAGCATCAAACAATGGCAATGATCTAAATTTTTCAGCAAGCTGTACGATGTGTGTCACTGATTCAGGTTTCCAATTTTTAATTCGGGATGCTTCATCGTAGGAAACCGGATCTTCATAAAAATAACCGCAGGTATTGATAAAATCAGGAATTACAACAACGCGCTCTTTCATCAAACCGATCACATGAAGAAGGTAGTCGTCTGAAAATGAATTCCATCCTTTTTCAGAAAGAATATCTTTTACCAATGGAAGAAGTTTTTCATTCGATTGCAGTTTTATATGCTGCTGATTCAACCAGTTCAATTTTTCAAGATTGAACACAGCACCCGCTTTTCCAACTCGTTCGACGGAAAATTCTTTCACAAGTTCATTCAACGAAAATATTTCCCGTTCGTCCCCCGGATTCCAGCCAAGGAAGGCAACAAAATTCACCAATGCTTCTTTTAAATATCCTTTTGCACGATAATCTTCAACGGCAACATCACCTTGACGCTTGCTTAGTTTACTTTTATCCGCATTCAATAATAACGGAAGATGAGCAAATTTCGGTATTGTCCATCCGAAATATTGATAGAGGAGAATATGTTTTGGAGAGCTTGGAAGCCACTCTTCACCTCGAATAACATGAGTAATTTCCATTGTGTGGTCATCCACGACAACGGCAAGGTGATAAGTTGGAAATCCGTCCGTCTTTACCAATACTTGATCGTCGATCGTATTGTATGCAAAGGTTACATCCCCACGAACTTCATCGTGAAATTTTAATTCACCATCATCCGGAATTTTCATGCGGATAACATTTGGCTCCCCTGCCTGCGCTCTACGCTTCGCATCATCGAACGGAATATTTCTGCAATGCCGGTCATACATTGTTCCGCCGCTTGTTCGTAACTGCTCAAGTCGTTCGGCGGTACAAAAACAATGATATGCTTTCCCTTCATTCAACAATCGTTCTGCATATTCATGATAAATTTTCAATCGTTCAGATTGAATATATGGACCATGACCGCCATCTTTACCCGGACCTTCATCAAAATCAACACCCGCCCATTGTAATGCTTCAATTAATTTTTCAGTTGCACCTTCCACTTTACGGGATTGATCGGTATCTTCTATTCGAAGAATGAATGTTCCATTGTTTTGCTTTGCGAACAGGTACGCGTACAACGCAGTACGAAGACCACCGACATGAAGATAACCGGTTGGAGAAGGAGCAAAACGAGTTCGAACTGACATTACAGAAAGAGCCTTTCAAGAATCAAAACCACAAATTGTACAGAGTAAATATTTATAAACAAAAATACCAAACTTTTACTATACTTCCAAAGAAGACAACCCGATGATTCTCACTAATAATCATATTGACACACTCGATATTCCGGAGATGGATCCGTATAAATCTTTGCGCCGACCGATTGAACATTTGGAGCAAGGAATTTTTATCGCTGAAGGTGAAAAAGTTGTAACACGATTATTGGAAAGCAGATTAACCGTGGAAACAATGCTGCTTTCTCAAGACTGGTTCGATTTGTACCATCCATTGATCGAAAAGAATCCACATCCAATTAAAGTGTTTATTGGCAAGAAAAAACTTCTCGAAACCATTGTTGGACATTCTCTCCATCAATCGATGATGGCCTTGGCAAAAGTTCCTGCTCCAATTACAGTTGAAGATTTATTACCAAAAAACGTCGATAATTTACAAAAGCTCTATGTATTAGTTGACGGAATTGCAAATGCAGAGAATATGGGAGTGATCGTACGAAATTGTGTCTGTTTTGGAGTCGATGCGTTGATTGTGATGCCAACTTCCTGCGATCCCTACTTGCGACGATCAGTCCGAAACTCTATGGGAAATATCTTTCAACTCCCGATTGTATATCTCAATACATTTACAACCGATGAACGTCATTCCGGAGAGAACGGTCATCTGTTTGAAATTGAAAAACTAAAGCAAAGCGGAATTAAATTATATGCCGCTCATCCGAATCCTAAAAGCATCCATATCAATGAAATACATTTCTCCAAACAAAGTTGCATAGTCCTAGGTGCGGAAGGTCCAGGTGTTTCACAAGAAATACTGGATTTATGCGATGAGTTTGTTTCTATCCCAATGAAGGAAGGGGTTGACTCGTTGAATGTTGCAAGTGCAAGTGCGGTGATGTTGTGGGAGTTTCAGAAAAATTTGATGCCTTGACAAACAGTCAAGGCATCATTATAAAATAATATTAAGCTATTTTTTTCACGCCAATTCCTGGTCCATCGCTCAACAAAAGTTTTCCATTGACGACCTGAGTTCCTTTGTAGATATCATTTGATATCAATAAATTCCCGTCCAGATCAGCCCAATCTACTAATGGCGAAAGATGCGAAGCAGCCGAAATTGCACAGGATGTTTCAGTCATACAGCCGAACATAATTTTCATATTATATGCTCGTGCCAGGTTTATCATCTTTTGTGCTTCACGCATTCCGGTACATTTCATCAACTTGATAACGATTCCGCTGTAGGCTCCTTTTATTCGTTCCATATCCGATAGTCGCTGGCAACTTTCATCAGCGAGAATCGGAAGCGGGCTCTGTTCGGTAAGCCACGCATGATCTTCAAGCCGCTCTTTTGCCATCGGCTGCTCCACATAGACAACACCTTTTTCCTTCAGCCAGTGGATCATATCTAGAGCGTAATAACGGTCTTTCCATCCTTGGTTTGGATCGGCAGTGAGCGGAACATCGGTGATTGCACGTACGTTCTCAATCATTTCCTTATCATTATCTTTTCCTAACTTCACCTTTAAAATTTTGAATCCCTTTGCCTCTTTTGTCTTTTCTCTAACAACATCAGGTTTGTCTATTCCTATAGTAAAAGTAGTATTTGGGGCTTTGTCTTTATTCAATCCCCAGATATTAAACCACGGTTGTCCCATTAATTTACCGACAAGATCATGCAGAGCTATGTCAACGGCAGCTTTTGCGGCGGTATTATAAAATCTTATGTGATCGATGTCGTTCAAAATATCTTCCAGTTGGAATGGGCTGCTATATTTTGAAAGGTCGACCCGATTGAGAAATTCTATAACGCTGTCTTGTGAATCGCCTAAATATGGCGGCAGTGCAGCTTCACCATAGCCAACCATACCATCATATTCAATTTCTGTTAATACCGCAGGAGTAAAGGTACGGCTAGCTTCAGCGACAGTAAAGGTGTGCCGAAGTTCCAAACGATAAGGTCGAAACGTCAGTTTCATTTTTTTGCTGGTTTGACTGTTGATATTAACCAACGGGATTGATGAGATCAGTGAAGATGAAGCTAAGGCAAAAGCAGATTTCTTAAAAAAATTACGGCGGGATGAGTTCATCGAAGGCTCCTGATTATCAGTTGTAAGATTTGCTAAAAGGTAGAAAAAAAAAATCAAAGAAACACACTTAACAAAATCTTAACATTTTATACTTTCTTTTAGAGACAATCTTCCCTATGTTCTAATGCAAAATGATATTTATCCTTCCACTAAACAATGGTTTTTTATGAGACTAGACAGAATAATCCAAGCGTTGCTTCCGCATGACGAACATTTTTTCGTTCTTTTTGATAAACTTGCACGAACGATCGTTGAGGCGGCAGATGTCTTTCGAACACTTCCTTCTCAGGGAAACAATGAACGTGAAGCAACGGTCCGAAAAATTCAGGAATTAGAAAATGTTGCAGATTCAATTACACATGAAATCTATATAGAGTTAAACAAAACATTTGTTACTCCATTTGACCGCGAAGATATTCACCTTCTCGCTTCTTCTCTCGATGATGTTCTGGATTACATTGATGGAAGTGCAAAACGATTTCATATGTATAAGATCAAAAAAAATTCAGCCGATATTCAACGGCTTGCTGATATCATTTATAAATCCGCAATTGAGATTCAACAAGGGGTAATGCTCGTTGCCGATATGCGCCGTGGTGAAGAACTGCAAAAAATATTACATAAGATCAATCAATATGAGAACGATGCCGATACGATCTTCAATCAAGCAATTGCACAATTATTCGAACATGAAACCGATGCAATTGAACTGATCAAGACGAAAGAAGTGTTGGTTAATCTTGAAACTACCACCGACAAATGCGAAGATGTTGCAAATGTCCTGGAGACACTATTTATTAAAAACGCCTAAGGTAAGAAAGAAGCA
This sequence comes from uncultured Chitinophagaceae bacterium, assembly GCA_964409765.1. Lineage (GTDB taxonomy): Bacteria > Bacteroidota > Ignavibacteria > UBA10030 > UBA8401 > UBA8401. Next base: position 13,277 of record CAYPEM010000012.1, on the reverse strand, counting down.
TTATGCTAACGCTGGTAATTTTTATTATAATTGTCGCACTTGTGTTCGATTTTATCAATGGCTTTCATGATTCCGCCAATTCTATCGCGACGGTCGTTTCAACCCGGGTTCTGAAACCTCGCCAAGCAGTAGTATGGGCAGCGGTATTCAATCTGATTGCTGCATTTATGTTCGACGTTCATATTGCGAAAACTATCGGAAAAGGTTTGATCCACCTTGAATTGATCGATGAATACGTTATTCTTGGCGGATTACTGGGTGCGATCGCCTGGAATTTAATTACATGGTATTACGGAATTCCTTCAAGTTCTTCACATGCATTGGTCGGCGGTTATGCAGGTTCTGCGATTGCAAAAGCCGGGTTCACTGCAGTTATCTACTCGGGATGGACGAGCACAATTATTTTCATCGCTGTCGCCCCATTGATGGGTATGGCAATGGCATTTGTTTTAATGACATCGCTGATGTGGTTGTTCCATAAACGATCATCAACAAAAATAAACGGTTGGTTTCGCAGACTGCAACTTCTTTCTGCCGCTGCATATAGTTTAGGTCACGGGACCAATGATGCACAAAAAACTATGGGTATCATTACTACACTTCTTGTCACTACAGGAATCTTAAAAACATTTGAAGTACCCACCTGGGTTATACTTTCGTCACATGCCGCAATTGCTTTGGGAACTCTTTTTGGAGGCTGGAGAATTGTAAAGACAATGGGGCAAAAAATTACAAAATTAAAACCATCCGGCGGATTTGCAGCGGAAACTGCTGGTGCTATTACATTGCTTGTCACTGCCTTCAGCGGAATTGCGGTCAGTACGACTCATGTGATCAGTGGAGCGATTATGGGTGTCGGTGCAACAAAACGATTTTCTGCCGTTCGATGGGGACTTGCAAGTAATATTATCATTGCCTGGATCATCACGATTCCTGCATCCGCACTGATTGGTGCATTATCATATTGGATTGTGGTTCTTTTCAAATAATCAACTGCAATACAATGAGAACTCTTATTCTTTTGATCTGGTGTTTTCAATCCATATTGTTCTCACAACAATGGATTCGGATCAATCAACTTGGGTACACACCTGATTCAAAAAAAATTGCCGTTCTTGTTAGTAAAAATCAATCGAGCACTCCTACAATATTTACTATTCATAATGCACTCACCGATGAAACTATTTACAGATCACGTTCTATTAAAAATTACGATAGTTTTGGTGCGTTCCTATCCACTTATAGATTAGATTTTTCCGATTTCTCAAAACAAGGATCGTTTTATATCTGTGTCGATTCAACCCGTTCACCATTCTTTAGAATCTCAGACAATATTTACCAAGGCACCGCAGATTTTCTGCTCAACTATATGCGCCAGCAACGGAGTGGCTATAATCCGTATTTAAAAGATTCCTGTCACACCGATGACGGATTCATCATTTATCACCCGACACTCGATTCAACGCATATCGATGTTTCCGGCGGATGGCATGATGCTTCCGATTATCTGCAATATGTAACAACTTCGGCAACAGCAACATATCAAATGATGTTTGCATATCAACAGCATCCAAAAGCATTCGGTGATTTGTATGATAAAGATGGACACCCTGGTAAAAATGGTATCCCGGATATTTTAGATGAAGCAAAATGGGGTCTCGATTGGCTCGTAAAAATGAATCCGCAACCGGAAATGTTCTTCAATCAAATTGCAGATGATCGCGACCATCGCGGATTTCGATTGCCAACTGAGGACACGGTCAATTATGGCAGCGGGAAAGAACGGCCGGTGTATTTCATTACTGGAAAACCTCAAGGAATATACCAGCACAAGAATAGAACAACCGGCGTTTCATCGACAGTTGCAAAATTCTCATCGTCATTTGGATTGGGATCAGAATTATTAAAACAGTACTATCCTGATTTTGCAATGTTGTTGAATGAAAAATCAATCGATGCCTATGAATTTGCAAAGAAATTTCCGGGAGTTTCTCAAACAGCACCATGCGGCGCACCTTATTTTTATGAAGAAGAAAACTGGGTTGATGATATGCAGTTGGCTTCTGCTCAATTGTATTCCAATACAGGAACAAATGTTTATTTGTCGGATGCTGTGACCTATGGGAATCTGGAACCAACCACACCGTGGCTTGGTGCTGATACTGCTCGCCACTATGAATGGTTTCCATTTGTGAATTTGGGGCATTATCTTGTCGCTAAAAACTCAAAGAATAATTCCAAAGAATTTATTGCACACCTTCGTACGGGAATTGAAAAGATCTATCAACGCGGAAAGTCCAATGCATTTCAATTCGGGATCCCCTTTATTTGGTGTTCAAATAATTATGTTAGTTCATTTCTCACTCAAGTATATCTGTATCGATCGTTGACGAATGATGACACCTATCTCGAAATGGAATCATCGCTTCGCGATTGGTTATTCGGTTGTAATCCCTGGGGGACAAGCATGATCTATGGTCTCCCCTCTTTTGGCGATACTCCTACCGATCCTCATTCTGCATTCACGCATGTCTACAATTATCCGATCAACGGTGGTCTCATCGATGGGCCGGTAAGGGCATCCATATTCAATCAACACAAACGATATATCCGTTTGACAAAAGCCGATCCGTATAAAGAATTTCAGTCCGATCTTGCAGTGTATCATGATGATTGGGGAGATTATACGAATAACGAACCAACAATGGATGGAACCGCTAGCTTAACAATGTATCTTTCTTCTTTAGAATCAAAAAAAGATAATGGTCATACTGAGCAAGTTCCGACGTTTTCTGTCGGAACGCGTCGAAGTATGATTTCATATGGAGGAATTACCAGATTCGATACGACAAAGAAAGAAATCCATCTTGTCTTTACCGGACATGAATTTGCTGATGGCGGGAAAATTATTCTCAGCACATTAAAGAAACACAAAATCAAAGCATCGTTCTTTTTCACCGGAGATTTCTACCGCACGAAACAATTTTCACAATTAATCCAACAACTTAAAAAAGAGGGGCATTATCTCGGAGCTCATTCCGATAAACATTTATTATATGCCTCGTGGGAAAAACGTGATTCGTTGTTGATAGATAAAGCAATGTTTACAGAAGACATAAAGAACAATTACAAAGAAATGAAAAAATTTGGAATCATTTCGTCAGATGCACAATTCTTCCTTCCTCCGTATGAATGGTATAACCAAACAATCTCCAATTGGACGAATGAACTTGGGCTTGAATTAATTAATTTTTCCTCTGGCACAACTTCAAATGCGGATTATACAACCCCGGATATGGCAAATTATATTTCATCGGATTCCATTGCAGCAAGAATATTCCGGTACGAATCCAATTCTTCCAATGGTCTTAATGGATTTCTACTGCTTTCACACATTGGAACGAGCGGGAAAAGAACAGATAAGTTTTATCATAAGTTGGATGGATTGATTACGGAGTTAAAGAAAAGAGGATACTCATTTAAGCGATTATAGAATCATTTCACAACATAATTCATCTCGCGCAGTTTTTTTGTTATAGTTTCCCGTTGATCCCCTTGTATCTCAATAGAACCTTCTTTTACAGTTCCTCCTGCACCACAATATTGTTTTAACATTCTCGCAATCTCTTCAATCGTATTGGGATTATGCTGTAATCCCGTAACAATCGTAACACTTTTCCCTTTTCTTCCTGCAGTTTCTAAACGGACAAACACTGTCTTTGCTTTACCATCATGGGAATGCTTTTCTGATGGGATCTTTTCTTTTATTTTTTTCCGTTCCGATTCCGGGAGTAATCGTTCTAAATCTGAAAGAGAATGTAATTTCATTTTTTCTTTCCTTCCATTGCCCGTTTGGTTTTCCTGGTCGGTTCTGCTTC